>CALUQX010000001.1 GCA_944323045.1 Candidatus Gastranaerophilales bacterium
TCTGCTATATTAACATCACCGGTTATTGTTGTATTTACAGCGTCTGCAATAGAACTTCCGTTTGCAAGGGTCAAACTACCACCTGCAAGGTTAACACTACCTGTTGTAGCGGTCAAACCGCCGTTTGATGTCATGTCATTGATTGTCAAACTAGCGTTTGCGTTATCAACTGTTATATTACCCGTCCAGCTATCTCCGCTATTAAGTGCAAGTGAACCGTCTGCTATATTAACATCACCGGTTATTGTTGTATTTACAGCATCTGCAATAGAACTTCCGTTTGCAAGGGTCAAACTGCCGCCTGCAAGATTTACACTACCTGTTGTAGCGGTTAAGCCGCCGTTTGATGTCATGTCATTGATTGTCAAGCTTGCATTTGAGCCGTCGACAGTAATATCACCTGTCCAAGTATCACCGTTGTTAATTGCAACTGTACCGTTTTCACCAATAGCAAGTGTTGTACCGGAATTTACATTTACCGTAACAGCATCACTAATGGATGACGCACCTGTTGTAGCATCAGCACCGGCGACAGATAATGTACCATTATTTATATCTAATGTACCGCTTGTTGCAACAAGTTGTCCATTAGTATCAAGACCTTCATAGGTCAATTTACCACCGCTTAAAGTAACTTTACCAGCCCAGAGGTCACCGCCCTGACCACCATAAGTAGCTTCAGCCCCGGTTTCAATTACTATTTCATTATTCGCGTGTAAAATAAGGTCAACAACACTTCCAACCTGACCACCATTTTTCAGTGTCAGAACACTTGCATCACCTGCAGCTCTTGAAACGCTGTCACCAACTGTAATTGTGCCGTTTGCAATTTTGCCGTTTTCACTCAAGAATAATTTTGAACCGTTATGCAAAACAAGCGCACCGTCATTAATCTGGAAATTATTTGACATTGTTGAGCCGTCAAGCAACAAAGTTCCGGACTCTTGAGTGTAAGTTCCGGTATAGCTATTTGAAATGTCGCTATTTACAAGTTCAAAAGTACCGTCACCGGTCTTGTTAATAGCACCTGTACCGGCAATTGCGCCTTCACCTGACTGGAAAGATACTGTGTTTGAACCGGTTACATTCATTACAGAATTATCTGCGAGGTAAACATCTTTACCTGTATCTGATGCAGTGTTTTGTGAGAATGTAATATTACCTTTTTTACTATCTAAATTAACAGTACCCGCATTGTAAATTGCACCGCCGCGACCGTAACCTTCACTCGTGCTTGCTACGCTGTTACCGCTGAAGGTTGTATTGCCCGCTATATTAAGTTGAGTGTCTTTAACCGTTCCGACAGAAACATTATTTGCGATAGCACCGCCATTACCGTCAAGAGCCTTGTTGGTAGTAAACTGTGCACCCTGTGCAATATCCACTTTTCCGTCAAAATTAGCGATAGCGCCGCCGCTCCATGCAGCTTCGTTCTGGTCAAATGTTGCCTCTTCTCCGACAGTGACTACACCTTTGCTGGCTTGCACATCTGAATCCCAGCTGTAAATCGCACCGCCGGATTCTGCTGTAGCCTTGTTGCTGCTGAAATTTGCCTGATTACCGATTTTAATCTGAGCATCATTAGAATATATCGCACCACCTGAACCTGCTTCGTTTGAGGTAAATTGCGTACCGTGACCCATCTCAAGATTAAGTTCATCACGTGCGGTTGTTATATATATAGCACCGCCATAAGTCGTACCGGTTACCCCCTCAGCTTTGTTACCGGTAAATGTTACGGCATCATGGATAGCTGTTTTGAGTCCGCCATTTAAACTAAGTGCACCACCTGCTAAACTTGCAGTATTACCATTGAAAGTTACATTATCAAAAATAGTTAATTGACTTTTATCCCCACCGCTTTGTACAAAACCACCATAACCATATTCGCTTGCCGTAGTAACACTATTGCCTGAAATCGTAATGGCATCACCTTGCTCTGTTCCGACAGTCATCGTTCCCGAGTTTTGATAAGCACCACCATACTCTGTACCGGTCACACCGGTTACATCTGTTTCTATAGCAACATTCGCCCCTTCTGTAATAATAGTTTGTGCATACGAAATATTCGTTGCCAGATTCACTGATAACGCCACCACCGTTGCACTTAGCAATAACTTTCTCATATAAAGCTCTCCAGTTTTTTTAATTATAATTATAATTCCTATTTAAATTATATAAAGAAATATTTTAAAAGGCAATAGGTTATATGAATTAAAAAACAATTTTTTTATTTAAATTTTTTACCATTTGGATATCATCTTCCGGAGCACTGCCTGTTGTGGTCAGGTAGTTACCTGTCATAATGCCTTCAACGCAGGATTTTAAAGCTTTTTCCTGATTTTTTTTAGACAATCTCATTCTGCCGCCACAAAAACGTAAAACAGATTTCGGGTTAGCAATTTTGAAAATTGCAAGCGTTCTCAGAACATTTTCTTCATCAATTTTGTTAAGAAAGTTTGCAAAAGGAGTTTCAGGTATCGGCATCAAAATATTAATAGGTATAGAATCCGGCTGAATTTCCGCAAGATTAAGTGCCATTTCCACGCGCTGTTCCACACTCTCGCCCATACCTAAAATAACGCCGCAGCACAATTCCATACCGTATTTTTTAACAAGTTTACAGGTATTAACTCTGTCTTCAAAAGTATGAGTTGTGCACACTTCAGGATAGTATGAACGGCTGGTATTGATATTATGGTGAAAACGCTTTAATCCTGTTCCGGCAAGTCTTTCAGCCTGTTCTTCATTCAAAATACCAATAGATGCGCAGCTTTTTAATCCGTCAATATTATTAACTTCTTCAATCATTTTAAGGATTGTATCAAAGTCACTTTCGTCAGGCGTTTTACCGGAAGTAACTATTGCAAAGCGGCTTGCGTAGTGTTCTTTAGCGTCCAGTGCTGCATCTCTAACTGTTTCAAGGCTGACAAGCGGGTAAGATTCAATATTTGTACGATAATGGGAGCTTTGCGCACAGTATTTGCAATTTTGAGAGCATTTGCCATTACGCGCATTAACAAGTGAGCAAAATTCAACAGAATTATTTATATAACCGGCTGAAATGCTTAAAAGTTCATCCAATTCCATATTGTATAATTTAAGAAGTTCATCTTTGTCAATTTTTATTTGTGCCGGCATATATTCCTCTCTTTAAAACCAATAGTAAAACATAATCAAGATAAAGTCAACAGTGCATTAATATTGACAAGTAATCATTATATAGTGACTAAATTCATTATATAATGATATTTATATCTACTTTTCCCTAATTAAATCTGCTGGCATATATAAAATTGTAAACATTGCGAATCTCTCTATCTGACATATTCTCAAGACTATTATATATGTATTCCTTCAAACTCTTAATATCCCTTAAATAATGATTTGTAAACAACTCTGCTATTTCAATATTAAAAATTTCTGCAAGTTTCTCAAGATTCTGCACAGTTGGAAATGTCTTACCACTTTCTATTCGAAGTATTGACTTGGCATTTATCCCTAGTTTTTCTGACAGCTGTTCCTGAGTCCAATTATTACTCTTTCTCAACTGTCTTATTTTTTTGCCAAGTAATATCTTCATTGAATCCATATAACATCTCCGTTTCAATATTAATTTAATTGCAATGCATAAAAATTTAAATGTACTAAAATGTAACTTTTAATATATAAAAGTAATTTGACATATAACATAAGTATGTTATTATGTTACTTGTAAGCATGAAACATAACACTGGAGGTAACTTATGTTAAAACTAAAACTTAACAGTAAACATTTCGCTTTTACATTAGCCGAAGTGCTTATTACTCTTTCAATAATAGGCATTATAGCCGCAATTACGCTACCATCCGTAATATCAAGCTATAAAAAACGGGTCGTCCTGACAAAACTTCAAAAATTTAATTATGTAATGAACAATGCAATAAAATTGTCATATATAGAAAACGGGAATTTTCTGAAAAATATGGAAGTTGTTGAGCCCAGTGAAGACAACCCTACAGGATTTTCTTCACAAGAACAGGTAATCAGATTTATAGAAAAATATATTCTCAAATACATGAAATATGATAAAATCGCGAAGGTAGATTCAACTTCTGATTTTAAATCACTTATAAGAGTCGACTTATTAGATGGCAGTATGTTTTTTATTAATGCAATACCGCAATCAAACTTTATACACATATGGTACTTAACAGACAATAGATACAAGGAATATTGGGCAGATGAAAACCTTAGAGACGAGGTGCTTGGCAAATACAGTTTTATATTCTACACAGATGCAAATCATATAGATAAAGGGCAGGGCATGGTGCCATATGATAGCCTTTGGGATGGTACAAGAGAGGACTTATTTAATAATAGTTTATACGGATGTGCAAAATCAGCGGAAATAAATCAACCAGGCGTATTTTGTACAAAATTAATCCAGTATGACGGCTGGAAAATCTCAAAGGATTATCCTGTTAAATTTTAAGAATATTATATGCATCAAGCGTTTTGCACATATATTTCGGAATACATTCTACATTATATTTTTCGGCAATTCGTTTTATATTACTCGTAGCTGAAATAATTACAATCCTGCTGTTCTTATATTCCTTAAACATCTGCACTTCGCGCACAAACCACTCACCTGCATAAAGCGGTAAAAAATCCGTTTCCATCTGCAAATCTGTCAAAATTATATCGTAAGGTTCATCAATATTCGCCGTAATCCTTGCTATGCCTTCCTGTGCAGAATTCGCCGTATCAATCACACAATCTGCAAACAGTTCTTTGACTGCAAATGTGTGATAATTTATCCAGTTTTGTGAGTCATCAACAATTAAAATTTTCATAAATATTAGATAACACAAAGGCGCCCGAAACTCAAGTTTCGGGCGCCTCCTAAAAACAACTTATTTTATAATCGGTACAGTAATAATATACATATCACCTTTTTTGTTTTTGCTTATAGCATCAAAATCAACATTGTCATCAAAATCGTACTGTTGCATGACTTTTATCATCTTATCGTGATGCTTTGTTGAAGATTCACCTGCGGCGGTCACTGTCAGCGTATCTCCGTCTGTTGAGACTTCAACATTCTTCTCATTGTTGTCAAATGGTCTCAAATTTACAATAATCTCGTAAGCATCGCCCTTCTTTTCCAGATGAATATAATTTTCGCTCTCTTCACCAAGACGCATGCCTCTTTCAATGTTCTTTCTATACATTCTCTCCATTTGGCGGTGTTCACGCATCATATTCTTTTCAAATCTGCGCATCTGTACAGCAGGATCCATCATCCGTTTGAAATGCCAATCCGTAACAGTATAAAAAGCTAAATAAGCCCCCAAAAATACCATTAAAGCCGTCAAAATATGCTTTAACACAGGGTGATGGCACAGCCAGCAGTCGTCGTAATGATGATGCTGCTCGCGGTTTTCGTAATTGTTGTTTTCATCCATAGTTAAAAACTCCTTTCTTATTTTCTACATTTTTATATTATGCAATAAATTAGACTTGTCTATAGCTCTTTTGTATGTTATACTGTTAAAAAAAGGAGTAGGTAAAATGGCGAAGGTTTTAGTTTCAATGTCAGATGACTTTCTAAATAAAATTGATAGTGTTGCAAGCAATGAGCAACGCACCAGAAGCGAACTTATCAGAGAAGCTCTGCGCACTTACATCAGACGCAACACTGTACTTAACCCGCAAAGGGCTGAAAATAACGCCAAAATCCTTGAACAAATGATGGATTAGGCATTATTCTCTTTTATAAACATATCAACCCACTTTATTAAGCCCGAAACATCATAAGGTTTTGGCAGGTATAAATCTGCACCGGAATTGAGTATTAACTCCTTGTCATGGATAATTGATGTTACAATCAGCTTTGTCCGGCTAAATTTTTGCTCTTGTTTTATTCTCCGGCACAATTCCAGCCCCTTTAAATCCTCCACTCTGCCTGCATCCATTATGATTATTGCCGGTTCATATTCCAAATCCGACAAATCATCTTCTTTTTCTAAAATCTCAACATCATATCCCTGAAGTTTCAAAATTGTTGTAAGCAAAAGTTTCATTGCCTCATCAGGCTCTGCAACAAGTACATGTTTATTGTATGTGTTTATGTCAACAGAATCTTCTGCACTTATTTGCGGGCGCTCAATCAAATAATTAGATTTGTCCGGCAAATCAGCCATTTTATTAATTTGATACAACGCATTTGTAAGCTGATTGGCATCTTTATATTGAACAAATTCATTTGTGACAATGCCTATTGTTGTGTGTACAAAATTTGAACGTCTGCCGGCATACTCGTCCCCTCTCATCAACATATATCCGCGTCTATTGTCCTGAGAAGAATAAAACTTTGACGCAACCGAATCAAACGCAAATACCAGAAAATTAGCTATTTTTTCCGCCTTTAACGGGTCTGTAATCACCAGAAACTGATTTTCCGAAACAGCCCCCAGATAATCGTTTTCACTCAATGATGAATTGATTATTGCACAATATGTCTGCAAAAGCTTATCAGATGCCAGTTCTGTATAAGTTTCTTTGTAATTTTGAAAATTTTCCACACTAATCAAAAGGCTTGCCCACAGATTATTCTGGTTTAATATACGTTTTATTGCGCGCAGTGAATAATTTCTGCCCGGGATAAAACGTTTTGCATCAAGATTTGACTCGTATTCTCTGCGAAGATGCGCCTTCATTCGTATGGAAAACTCTTCCGGATTAACAGGCTCACTAATAAAATCGTCAGCACCGCTTTCCAAAACTTTTATTCTGTCTGCAAGCTCGGCGGATTTTGAAGTCGCAACAATCACCGGACGCATGTTGTAGGTCAAAGCGCGAATTTTCCTGCAGTAATCAGCAAGTTCACCTTCATTACTGTCAGAAATTATAATCAAATCCGGTTCGAGCTCCTGGATGGTTTTCATTGCGGATATAAGATTTTTTGACACATAACAGGTGTTGCTTTTACTGTTCAATAATTTTTTATATTTAGTCGACAGCTCTCTGCGTCTGTCAATAATAAGTGTTACTGCCTGCATTTTGCTCTCGCCTGCCTTTCAATATCTGCAGAGGGCAAAAGCACCTCAAAAGTTGTCATACCGTCATTTGAAGATACAGAAATTTTTCCGTCCATTTTTTCAACCAGTGTTTTTGTGATAAAAAGTCCAAGCCCGCTTCCCTGAACCTTACGGGTCAAAGGGTTGTCAAGACGCGAAAATTTCGTAAATATCTTATCGTAATCTTCTTGCTTTATGCCTATCCCTTTATCAATTACACGGATAGGTATATAGTCGCAATTATCGCAAAATCCTGTTTCAATAGTGATAGTGGAATTCTCATCGGAGTATTTTGCGGCATTCTCTATTAAATTTGTCATTACCTGAAAAAATTTATCTTTATCAGCTAGAATTTTAGAATTTTTATCATTAATATTTATGGAAAAATTACGATTATGATACTGATTTTTGACAATAGAAACAACCGTTTCTATAACAGGTTTTATTGCGACACCGGTTAAAATAAGGTCATCTTTTGCCGATTGTAGTCTGGTTACAGAAAGCATATTTTCAACGAGATTAATCAACCTGTTAGACTGCTCTTCAATAATTTTCACGAACTTTTTTTTGCTGTCATCATCAAGTTTATCCCATGAGGCGAGCATTGTCTGAGCAAAGCCTCTTATAGAAGTCAGCGGAGTTCGCAATTCGTGACTAACAGTAGAAATAAAATCGTTTTTATCATCATTAATAGTCATACTATAATTATAGCATATTTAATAAAATTTCACAATACATTAACATAATATCAAACATATATTCATTATATAGTGACTATTTTTACAATTAAAATTCGATTAATTAACCAAACATTAGAATTTGCATTCATTATATAATGACATTTAGTTTAATATTATCTTAATTTGTGTTTGCAATTACTCAAATCGCAAATTCCTGTTGTACAAACTGTCTATCAACTGCGCGATGTTTTCTTTTTCCTGTTCTGACTGGTATTTGGGAGCAACTTTAGTCTCTATTATTTTGTCATGTTTGTCAAACCGTGTGAATTGTTTCCACTCTCCATTTTTAGGATTGTAGTCATGGATTTCCCTTACGGTCTTGCCGTCTCTGTAAAAATACGTTGTTTTAGCCGGTTTGCCGTTTTTTGAGTTGTACTCAGATACTGAACTCACAGTCTGACTCTCTCTAAAACTTGTCCAGCGGATTACAGCCTCTGTTTTTGGATTTATTTCCTTTATTGTACTTATTGTCTGACCGTCACGGCGATACAGGGTAACTTTCTTGATTTTTCCGGTCTCCAAATCGTATTCCTGAATGGATGTAACTCTGTTTTCATTGCGAATATCATAGTTGATTGTACGTATTCTTTTGCCGCTGTCTACATCGAATTCGTCAATTGATTTATATAAAATATAATTAATTGTCCTGAATTTTTGTCCTGTATGCGGTACAAATTCATCTATAGCACGGATTTTTTCATTGTTAAAATAGTCATAATGCACTACCCGCAATTTGTCTCCTGTACTGGCATCATACTCGATTATCCTGTCAATAGAGAGTTTGTTACGTCTGTAAATTATCTCTTTTCTGATGTCAGGCATTGGCAGTTTTTCGATATCTACCGGTGCAATATTATTGTCTGCTTTGCCTTTATTCACAAGTTTTACAGGTAACTTTTCCGCTAAAATAAGTGCATTCATGATAATTCTCCTCTTATGCTCTATTTTCATTTTGGAAGAATTATAGCAAGGGCAAAAAAACGAATATATAAGACATTAGGGCAATATTTTAATTAATCAATAGTGTAATATAGTCATTATATAGTGATTACTTATTTAATTTATTGATAAGTTTAAGATAATCTTTGTAATCAGTTCCCCAACTCGCCATAGAATTCAATACCGGCATCAAACTGTATCCTACATCTGTCAGAGTGTATTCAACACGCGGCGGCACCTGCGGATAAATCTTTCGTTCAACAAGTCCGTCATTTTCCAGCGAACGTAAGTTACTCGTCAAAACCTTTTGTGAAATACCGGTTACAGATTTTTTCAACTCACCAAATCTTTTTGTACCAGTCAATAAATCCCGTATTATTAATGCTTTCCACTTATCACCAATAAGCTTTAGAGTAGTTTCAACCGGACACGGCGGCAAATCTTTTAACTCCATATATCCCTCTCATTTCTACATTAGTATCTTATGTATACTTACTTTATAATTTATACAACAGACTTGTCAATTTGTCAAATATATGATATTATCAATTTATGAAGACTGAGTATCAAAAAATGGTTGACTGCGAGGTGTATCAACCCTGGGATAAAGATTTACAGGCGTTGCGTGACAGGGCACACCAACTTGCCCGTAAATATAACCAAACCTGCGATAAGGCTGTTTTAAAGGACTTATTAGGCTGTGAACCTGAAAATTTATATATAGAAGCGCCATTTTTTTGTGATTATGGCTGTAATATTGAATTCGGCAAAAACGTTTATATGAATTTCAATTGTGTAATACTCGACTGTGCAAAGGTCAAAATCGGTGATAACACTTTTTTCGGACCTAACTGCCAGATTTACACACCATGCCACCCATTAGACGCCCAAACCCGTAACAAGGCTGTAGAATGGGCTGAACCTATCACTATCGGTAACAACTGTTGGATTGGCGGCAGTGTTGTTATTCTGCCGGATGTAACGATTGGCGACAACTGTGTTATCGGCGCCGGAAGCGTTGTCACAAAAGATATTCCGCCAAACTCTGTTGCTGTCGGCAACCCTTGTAAAGTTATTAGAACACTGGAAAATTAGGATATATTTATGGAATTTGGAGAAAAAACATTAACATCAGAATGTATTTATAAAGGTAAAGTAATAGATGTTCTGCGCGATGAAGTGCAAATTGCAACCGGCAGACAATCCTTCAGGGAAGTAGTTAAACATTCAGGCGGGGTTGTTATTGTGGCGGTTAAACATGATGCCGGATTACATGAGCCTGTAATTTTGCTGGTTAAGCAATTCCGGTATCCTATAAAAGAAGTCGTATTTGAACTGCCTGCAGGTAAACTTGAAAAAGGTGAAAACCCTGATGATGCCTGCAAAAGAGAACTGGAAGAAGAAACCGGCTATCGGGCAAAAAATTGGCGTTCACTTGGCTACATAAACACCTCCCCCGGATTTTGCGATGAGCGTCTTTACCTTTATCTTGCAACAAACCTTGAGTTTGTCGGCGAACATCCTGATGAAGGTGAAATTATCAAAGCGTACGAATATAAATTGTCTGAAGTTGAAGACATGATACTAAATGGCAAAATTAACGATGCTAAGACAATTTGCGCGTTACACAGAGCTTTTAGCGGAGTAGAATTATGATAAAAATGGTTGCAACTGACATTGACGGGACAATATTGCGCGGAGATTCCGGGTTCAGTCCGGCAGTAAAAAAATGCATAAATGATTTATCTTGCCGCGGGATTAAAGTTGTGCTTGTAACCGGCAGAATGCATTGTGCAACCTGTTTTCTGGCTGATGAACTGGGATTAAAGACCCCCATTGTTTCTTATCAAGGCGGAATGATAAAAGAAAATACCCCTGAAGGCAAGGTATTTTATAACAAATACCTTAATCCGGATTATGCAAAGGAAATTATTGAATGGGCAAAGGAAAACAACATTCATATTAATCTTTATATGGACGATGTTTTGTATGTCGAAAAAGACGACGAAACTATTCGTCGTTATACAGAAGCCAGGTACATTACATTCAAAGTGTCACCATTTAGTGAATTAAAGTTTGAAAAAATCAACAAAATTCTGGCAATAGATTACGAAAATCCTGACAGAGTAAATGGCTGGGTTAAATATTTAAGCGAAAAATATCCGGATTTATATATTGTAACTTCAACCCCTAATTTTTGTGAAATATCGCATCCGGATGCAAAAAAATCGACTGCTGTCGAGTATTTGTGCAAACTATGGGACATAAATAAGAAAGAAGTTTTAACTATAGGTGATCAGAACAATGATATAGAATTATTAAAAGCCGGCGGGGTTAAGGTGGCTATGGGAAATGCCACCGAAGAATTAAAATCATATGCAGACTACGTGACAGATACAGTCGCAAATGATGGATTTGTCAAAGCTGTGGAAAAATTCTGCTGATACCGTCTCGCTAAATTTAAAACTCCCTGTTATTCTTGACTCGTTTTTTTATATTTGCTAAAGTTTACATATGAAAGTTAAAATTCTTGGTGCCGGACTTGCCGGTTCAGAAGCTGCCTTGCAGCTTGCAAAACGTAATATTGAAGTAGATTTATATGAAATGCGACCACTTAAAACAACCGGAGCGCATACCACTGACAAATTTGCAGAATTCGTTTGTTCAAATAGTCTCGGCTCATTTGACGTTTTAAACGCATCCGGTTTGCTTAAAAAAGAAATGGAAATTTTAGGCGGCGAACTTATTAAAATCGCATTTGATTGTGCTGTTCCAGCAGGCAGCGCACTGGCTATTGACAGAGAATTGTTCTCTCAAACTGTAACAGAAAAAATAGAACAAACCCCTCAAATTAATATAATACGTGAAGAAGTAACCGCTATACCTGACGGCAATGTAATTGTTGCATCAGGTCCTTTAACAAGTGACAAACTCGCTGAATCTATAAAAGAATTTACTCAAAGTGAGCACCTGCACTTTTTTGATGCGATAGCACCAATCGTCGAAAAAGACAGTATCGATTTTGACAAAGCATTTTATGCAAGCCGTTACGACAAAGGTGAACCTTCTTACATTAATTGCCCGATGAATAAAGATGAGTACGAAAAATTTTATGACATTCTAATCCATGCTCCCAAAATAGAACTAAAAGAATTTGAAAAAGATGCAAAGTTTTTCGAAAGCTGTCTTCCGGTTGAAGTTTTAGCCTCCCGCGGGATTGATACTCTGCGTTTTGGTCCGATGAAGCCGGTAGGACTGGTTGACAAACGCACAGGCATAGAAAACTATGCTGTTGTGCAACTACGTCAGGATAATTCCGCCAAAACACTCTACAATCTTGTAGGATTTCAGACCAATCTAAAATGGGGAAGTCAAAAGGAACTTATACATTCAATCCCGGGGCTTGAAAATGCTAATATAATGCGTTATGGAGTCATGCACAGAAATACATTTATAAATTCACCGGCTATTTTGAATTCTACATTACAAACGCGCAAGCGTCAGAATCTTTTCTTCGCCGGACAAATCACCGGAACAGAAGGCTACACTGAATCTATTGCCTCCGGTCTTCTGGCAGGAATTAATATGGCTAAACTCATAAATAACGAAGAATTGCTTGTTTTGCCTAAAACAACTGTACTCGGTGCATTAACAAACTATATTTCTGATGAAAATCACAACAATTTTCAGCCTGTTAATTCCAATTGGGGTATTCTTGACAGTGTCGAATTACCAAAGAAAGAACGTAAAAATAAGAAATTAAAGGCTGAAAAAATGTCGCAAAGATCTCTGGAAGTCTTACATAGTCTTGAGCATATGATATAAGTACATCAATGTCTTGTGATCTTTATTTATAGCTTTAACTATTTCACTTTTCATAAGTTCAACAGATTTTGTCTCTTCAAATAGGAAAAATTCATATACAGAGACGCCAAGTGCTTTTGCAATAGCATCAAGATTATCAGGGGTCGGATAATTACGACCTTTTTCTATTTTGCTTATGCTTTTAGGATCTAAACCTATCTTTTTGCCAAGCTGTTCTTGCGTAATACGTTGTTTTTTGCGGATGACTTGTATTTGTTTGCCTAATTTTTCTTTTAAATTCATATTACCTCCTGCCTCCTAATTAACTAAAATATCAGTAATTAGTAAATTACTTAACTGGCTAATAGATAGATAAAAATTAAAAATATATCTTATAAATAGAGTTTAAAAAAATTAACAATAATTCACAAAAAATAATGCATTAAAAAATCCTCTCTAAAATTTTAGAGAGGATTTTGAGGTGATTAAAATAATTATTTTTATACACTTGCGAGTTCTTTTGCTCTTTCAAGCTGTAAAGTGCATGTTGTGATATCACAAACTTCGCAAGGACCGAAGTACTGAACAGCCCCCGGGAATAAATATCTGTCATTAAGTGCCCAGTCTTCTCTGCATTCTTCCAGAGCTTTGAACACCGGTCCATCAAGTCTTACAAGTGCTTTTTGGATAACAGGTTTAAATTCACCGTGGCGTTTTTCCATATTCATCATCATAGTAAGAGGAACACCGCCTGCAACCCATTCTGTAGCAGGTTTTGTTAAGTTTCTTATTGATGATAAATAACCGGTCAGTCCGAAATTGATTAACGCAAATGCGTTAAATCCGAGTGAATAACAGTAATCTGCATCAAAGTTTGACGGGAATGCACATCTTCCTTCATAACCGAAGAAGTGAGATTGTGCAGAGAATTTACCGATATATTCACCTTGAGATTTCAGTTCATCCAGTCTTGTTGTAATCATTTCGATTAACAGTTTTTCAGTTTCGATTTTAGAAACCTGAACATTGCCGTGCGGATCGCGGTCTGCCAGCAACTGCCCTTTAATCAATGCCGGTAATGAATTGTATACTTTAGCATTTTCAGGGTCAAGTCTGTTTTCTACAATATCAAATTTTTCTCTGATAGTAGTTGCGTTAACAAAATCCGGATCGTTTTCTAAAGCAGCCATGATATCGTTCAGATTTGCTATCATAGATTTCATTTCAGGGATGAATTCTATCAGACCTTCCGGAATGATTGCGATACCGAAGTTTTTACCCATATCAGCGCGTTTAACAATGATATCTGTCATGTAGTTGATAATGCTTTCTAAAGACATTTTCTTTTCTTCAACTTCTTCGGATATCAGAGTGATGTTAGGCTGAGTTTGTAAAGCGGCTTCCAGAGCAACGTGGGATGCACTTCTGCCCATGATTTTAATGAAGTGCCAGTATTTTTTAGCAGAATTTGCATCGCGTTGGATGTTGCCGATTAATTCTGCGTAAGTTTTGGTTGCAGTGTCAAATCCAAAAGAAATTTCGATTTGTTCATTTTTCAAATCGCCGTCGATAGTTTTCGGGCAGCCTATAACTTGAATACCTGCGTTGTTTTTTACAAACCATTCAGCCAGAAGTGCGGCGTTGGTATTGGAATCATCGCCGCCGATGATTACAACAGCAGAGATGTTTAATTTTTTGCAGACTTCAAGTGATTTTTGGAATTGTTCTTCAGTTTCAAGTTTAGTTCTGCCTGAGCCGATAATATCAAAACCGCCGGTATTTCTGTAGGCATCGATAAATTCGTCATTAAATTCAACGTATTTTCCGTCGATAATACCTGACGGTCCGCCTAAGAACCCGTATAATTTATTAGCAGGATTAGCCTGTTTTAATGCATCATACAGCCCCGCGATAACGTTATGACCGCCCGGAGCCTGACCGCCTGAGAGTATAACACCGACATTTCTAACAGAAGACGGTGTTGAAGCGGAAGATGAGTTAAAAGTAACAACAGGTTTGCCATACGTATTTTTGAAAAGTGCTTTAATTTGTTCCTGATCTCTAACGGATTGAGTTGCATCGCCTTCAACCAGTTCCAGAGAGTTGATGCCTTTAGCGAGGCTGGCTGGTAATTTCGGCTGATACTTCAATCTTTCGATTTGTAATGGTGAAAGTTTTTTCATTTTCTCTTCCTTTATTTTAAGTACCACTATTTACAAGAATATATTAACACAAAAAGAGAAAACTGTACGAATAGTGCAATGCTTTGTGATTTTTTGCCGACAGGTGAAAGCATATATTATGCAGATTTATTTAAGAAGTTCAAAAGTTTCTACGCCGAAGTATTTGGCTATTAAATCCAGTTTTTCGATAGTTATATTCATTTTAGCATTTTCGATTTTACCGATGTAAGACCCGTCAAGCTCAAGTTCGAGGGACAGATTTTCTTGAGTAAGTCTTTTCCGTTTTCTGAGTTTTTTGATATTTTTAGCGAGAATCTTTTTTATATCCTTTGTCATAGAATAATTTTCGCAATAACTTGAGCAATTACCACGATTGACAATCGTGAAAAATCATGTTATAAGCATGAATAGCAATAATTTCAGACTTATTAAAATTTGATAAAAAAGGATAGTTAGTCGTAAATAATTAACAAGAAAGGAGCAACTCAAGATGCAGAACAACAAAGAAGCAAGTACTAAGCCTAATTATAGAAACCACTTAGTCACTCAATCACCTGTCTTGAATTTGTTTCACGCTCACGGAGACTCGCCTAAGGAGCTCTGCTCCAGTCGGCTCGTTCCGTTCGCTAACCGGACTCGTTTCACTCCGTCCGTGCGCAAATTCGCTAATCACTTAATTACTTTTCCAAAAGCCGCATTTACTTTGGCGGAAGTCCTCATCACCCTCGCCATCATCGGCGTGGTGGCGGCGATAACGATACCAAGCCTCGTTAAGAACTACAACGAAAAGGCATGGAGCACCGCACAAAAAGTATTCACAGAACGTTTAGAAGTCGCAACTCGCCAAATGAACACAGAAGAAAAACTTGCGGGCTACTCAAATACCATGGACTTTGTGAACGAATTGAAGAAGTACATAAAAATAACAAGAGTCTGCGACAATAACAACATTACCAAGTGCTTCAACAAAGAAGTAATCTGGAACGAAGGCGAAGACCCAATTGATATGTCCACAATCAAAAACGCCGCAAGCTTAGGTCAGGATGACTGGGATACAGACACAGTTGCAGTACAATTTGCAAACGGCGTGAATGCAGTAATCGCCTACAATCCAAACACAACACAGGAACCATTTAATAACCAGTTTAGCGCAACGAGTAATTCAATGGCGATATTATATGATGTCTCCGGCAATAAGAACCCGAATATGAATGGCAAAGACATCGGAAAGATTAACGTAGAGAATCTCGCCGGCGTAACAGGGTGCATGATACCTGAACTCGCAGACACAGTGTGCATAACACAAATATTGGCACCTACTAGTGGTTACAAATCCTTAACCAAAGCAGAATGTGAAGCACAAAAGGGGGATTTAGGGATAAAAGAATGCAATCAGAATACAGATTATTGGGCAGGTGCAGTAGCGGTATGCAATGGTACAAAGAATATGCCAACCCAAAGACAGCTGACTGCACTAGCAGAGTATATATATGCAGATTCAATAAGCGACTCATACAACACAAGCGGTCTAAACTGGGATGTGGATCGAATTTCACTCTTCACACAATCACCTTATTCCTGGTTCTATGTTTGGGAAGGTTATGAGCGCAGCCGAGACTACGCGTACGGTCGCACCTTCAAACCTTCAAGTACAGAGTATCGCAATGACCTCGGCTACGTTCGCGACTCCAGCAACGTACTCGCGGTTTGTCTTGCCCATTAAGAGGCTCTGCCTCTTACTGGAGGCACTAAGGCACTAGGATGCTAAGGCACTAAGGAATTACAAGAATAAGGCAATGCAAGAATAGAGCGTTGCCTTATTTTTAGTAAATACTTAGCCCCTCAGTGCCTTAGTAACTTAGTGCCTTTTATGAGTCAATGTGGATATTCCATGTTGCCTGATTTACCTCTCCGAGGGGGAGGTCACAACACTTAACGAACGTATGTGAGTTTAGTGTTGTGGGTGGGGGTTGGTCATAGGCGTATTTAGATTAGCTGTGGCTGTTATGAAACAATTGGCTGGATTGTTTCGCATTCGCTGTCTTGGATTTGCTCCGCGCTCGGAAAGTTTCGCTTTTGAACCTGCGGTTCAACTCCGCTCAATTTCCTCGCTATCCGGACTCGCTTTGCTCCGTCCGTACGCAAATCCGCTCGCAATGACGGTCTTACTTTTTGTATCGAACTTATTCCCCTATTCCCTTTCAATTTGAGATCGCGCATTATCTACGACTTGCTAGAATTGCGACTATGCCGCTGCGCGATGACATGTGGCGTTGGCTGATTAATGTAACCCGCTTAATCACTTAATCACCCAGTCACTTAATCACTTTTGTAACAACAGTTCACTGGTCACCGTTCACCGGTCACTGCGCCCAATGTATAAAAGCGGACTAGTCTGCTAAATCACCGGTCACTTATTTCTTCAACATTCTTAACATTTCCGGCAATTTTCTAAAGTATTTTAGAAAATTGCCGTTGTTTATTCTGTGTAGTATAGTGGAGAATTATTTATGGCTGTATCAGGCATTGAAGGTAATTCGAATAACAAAAAAACAGCAGGGCAAAAAAATATTCACAATGTGCAGCCCAAAGAAACACTGTATTCCATTGCGAAAAAATATGGAGTGTCAGTTGATGCCTTGCGCGAATATAACGGGATAGGGAAAGATAATGCTATCAATGCCGGTCAGTCACTTAAAATTCCACCCAAAAGCGCATCTAAAGGCACTTCTGTCATGCCGGAACGAAAAACTGAAAAAGATGAGGGATTTTCTTTTATTCCAAAAGATGAAGAGGTTCCGCCGCCGTCTTCTCAAAGTACACAATCTCCTTTGGAAATTGCTAAAACTCTAAAAAAACTTTCTAATCATATTGCCGCTGTCGGCGATGATGATTTTACAGAAGCTTTGATGCAGATTAACAAAAATAATGTTATTGATGTCATAACAAGTTACAACAAAATTTCTAAAAATGAATCTTTGATAGAAATGATTTGCGATGAATGGGGCAGCAGCGAAAAAGACCGTAAAGCCGCAGTAAATCATGTTATGGATACTCTGTCCGCAAAAGTCGGCAAAACTATCGCAACTGATGAAGTCCGCAATGAATTTACTACTGAATTAAATGACCAATTTGATTCATGGGGCTGGGTTTCTACAAAAAAACTTGATAAAATTATGAATACAATGATATCAGATTATGACAATCTGGTAGCAAAAAAAATTCAGGCAGCAAAAGATAAACGAATTGTTCGTATAGGAAACAAAAAAATTACCAGCGGACGCTTAAGACTTGATGCTGATTCAACAGCAGTGAGAGAAGACCGTCCGAAAGGTCGTCCTGATCCTGTTTTGGACAAAAATGGAAATATTACCGCAAATGTCAAGGTTTACAATAATCCTATCGGGCATGGTAATCTTAGCGGCAAAACAATAATTGTTAATGCAGGACACGGAGGCTACAATCCAAATAACGGATTCTTTGATGCCGGCAGTGCAAATAAAGACAATGACGGCAATATGGTTGAAGAATGGAGCACTAATGATGCTATTGTAAAAAAACTTATACCGCTGCTTTCACTAGGCGGGGCAAAAGTTATTTATATGAACGGTTCAGCCATAAATATTATGGATGCAAAAGAAAAATATGATGCGGACATGTTTGTAAGTATTCACTGCGACAGTGCGCAAAATTCTGATGCCAGCGGACAATCTATTATTTATCGTGACAACAACAAAAATAATTCACGTCTTGCGCAAACTATAGAAAAACATCTTGATAAAGTCCCTGACATTGATGCTGAAAACTGTAAGGCAAAAGAAGATGACCGCGGACTCGGTGTTTTAAAAGCCTCTGCCTCTATCCCGTCGGTACTGATAGAAGCCGGATTTTTGTCAAATGAAGATGACATAGAAAAACTTCAGGATGAAGGGTTCCAGTATACTTTTGCCGTAAATCTTGCAACAGGTATTGCAGATTATTTCAAAGGTTCTCCAGAAGATAATAAAAGAGCAGATGCGGCAAAAAAAACTTCCGGTAAGAAACAAAATTATGAGAAGAATCCTCACACCATAGCTCCGCAGACTCATACTGTAAAAAAAGGAGAAACTCTCTATTCAATTGAAAAAAAATACGGTATGCGCGCGGGTGAACTCGCTTATCTTAATAATATTGATGCAGGCAGTTTGAAAATCGGACAGAAAATTAAAATTCCGGAACGATATAATGTCGGCAGTCCAAAGAACAAAAATGATGTTGCAAAACTTCTTGGATTCAGTTCTGATTTCATAGATGACTTGATGACTTTTGAGGGCAAAAAAGATGTTCACAGAGTGTTTTATGATAATGCCGGTAATGCCACTATTGGTTACGGACATTTGCTTGATACGGCATTTGAGAAAAAGTATTATAAAAACAGAAAATTAAGTGATGTTGAAGTTTATACCCTTCTTGCAAAAGACTTACTTGAAGCTGAAAATGCTGTCCGTATGTCCATAGGATCAGATAATTATGAACGACTTTCAAGCAGTCAGAAACAGGCGGTTGTAGATTTTGTATTCAGCCGCGGGTCAGGTACATTCAACAGTGAAACCTGTGATGCACTCAGAGAAGGACTTATCGATGGGGATTTTGATCAGGCAGCGGCAAATCTTACCTACAATCGTTCCATAAAAACAGGTCAGGTTATGAACGGGCTTACAAAACGGCGGTTGTATGAAATGGCTATGTTTGCCGGTAACAACAAATCTGATGAAGTTCTTGATGCTGCGCGTGATTTGTTTGAAGAAGGACTCCGTGCTGCTAAAAAAGAAAAACTGAATGACGGAACTATTGCAGCTTACAAACGCGATGTCCAAAACTGGTTTGACGGCGAACTTTAAAATACACTTTCAATTCTGCCGACGACTTCTCCGTGCAGAGTCTGTATGTCATGTGAAACATCAATATCAGCCCAGTGCAGATTTTTCAATGCGTCAAGGGTAACTATTTCCCGTGCTTTCATGTCGCAGTCAGAAATTTTTACAATCATTGCCTCTTCTTTTTCAAGATTAACGACAATACACAAGCCGCCCGCCCCGACTTTTGCAACTAAATTTTCGGAATTCTCCATTATTTTTGTGTCAAGTCTGTTTTCGCCGCCAATTATGTACGGATGATTTAAGAATGCATTTTTTATTTTTGCATATTTTGGATCAGTAAACAGATTTAAATATCCGGCAAGCATATTTTTTAATGGCATAGACATAATAGGAACACCACAGCCGTCTTTTGTCACAGGGTATTCTTTGTTGACTTTGCATAACTCATAAATTTTTTCCTTTATTGCAAGTTGAAGCGGATGCTCCGGATGGTCATAAGTTTGCAGACCCCAGTTTTTTACTTTGCATATCGCAAGCATCATTATATGTTTGCCGACACAGTTGTTGTGGAAAATCGTTTCTCGTTTATTAGCAAGAAGTAATTTTTCCTGTTCTTTTTGAGAGATTGGTTTGTGATATCCGCATTTCAGATAACTTTCATCCAGCCCGATTTTTTCAAGAAATTTTTTTGCAGTGTTTACGTGTAACTCTTCACCGGCATGAGAGGCGCAGCACAAGGCAATTTCTTCGGAGGTCAAATCAAAATACTTATCCACACCATAGTCTATAATCAAACTCGCCTGCAGGGGTTTTGCGCAGGAACGCAGATAAAACGGGGCATCTTTAGAATCTCCGTGGCTGTCTATAACACGTGTTTTGTCACTAACCATAAGGTATCCGTAATGTTCCTGTTCAACAAGTCCGTCACGTATATATTTAATCAATATCTCCGCTGTCATTTTTCAAAAGCTCCAATAACTGTGTAAGTTTCTTTTTGAGATGCAAATTTTCTTTTTGCAATTTTTCTATTTCACTGTCTGTTTTTTGTGTTGCGGATAATTCATGTTCGCATTTTGGAGTTATGTTGTAATCCAGAACGAAACGTGTTTGCGCCTCCTGTTTTAACATCAGTGCAGAAATTGCATCATTGTATGAGATAAATCCCAAATCCGCGAGAATTTGTGCAAATTTTTTGTCTGAGTTTTCTGCCGAAGAGATGGCTTTATCAAGCTGTTCCTGCGTAACACAGCCTCTGTGCAGGAAGTATTCGCCAATTCTGTATTTGCCGGCAATAAACCCGCACATTGCAGAAATTTCTTTAGAATCCGGCATTGTTATCAGTTTTTGATCCGCACAGAATTCGAAATATTTTGCAACTTCTTCCATAGACCAGAAATTTGTGAGGGCTATATCCAGCATAGAAAAATCATTTTCACAGCACTGCAAAAAGTTATAAATATTACTGTCAAACCCGCATTTTTTATCGGTTAATTCATTTTTGCCGCTAAAAGTCAATGTCGGACAATACATAGAAAAACTGTTTTCGCATATAGTGTTAAAATTATGCTTTTCAAGATCCCGTTTTAGTTTAACAAAAATAACCTGCTTTACCCACAACGGGAAGCTGTATAATTTATCTAAAAAAATATTAAGTACGTTTTTTCTCACTTTTAATTTCTCCAGAATATATTTTTAGCATGTATAAGAGAAATATTCAAGTCCGGAATGGTTATTTTTTTAGCACAGATGTCCAATATTTTACGTTAAAACTCAGAACAAACTTAACTGATTAGCGTTTTCTTTTTCTGTATGTTCGCGCTGGTATTTTGACAGAGTTAACAAATCGTTTTCGATTTTTGCCAGAAATGGTGAAATATCAAAATGCTCCTGTTTGCCGTACATATAGCGTTTTTGTGCGCGGCTTAAAAACAATCTCTGTTTAGCGCGGGTCATACCAACATATAAAAGCCGCCTTTCTTCCTCAATTTCTTCCGGTGTCTGCGCACGATACAGGGGCAGAATCCCGTTTTCTAATCCGACAACAAATACACATTTGAATTCCAGACCTTTGGACGAATGTAGAGTCATAAGAGAAATTCTGTCAGCCCTTTCATCAAGTGTGTCGGATTCTTTGATTATAGAAACTTCATGTATAAATTCTTCCCTCGTATTGTAAGTTTGGGCAAATTCTTTCAGGTATTTGAAAATATAGTCTTCAATACCCTCTTTAATTTCTGCCGGAATATTTTCCAACTGTTCAGTTACCGGTATATTATCGGTTAAATTCTTAAGCAGTTTTCTCACAGGTGTTTTGTCACACAAAAGGTCATCAGATAGCTTGACATAAGGCATGCCGGATCTGTTCAACGCCTCTATAAGCGGCTGTACCTGTGCTGAAGTTCTGTAAAGAATTGCAAAATCTCCGAATGATAAATCATCTTCTTCACCTGTTGAACGGTTGGAATCTATGGAGAAAAAGCTGTGACCGCCTATGAGTTTTTCTATTGTACTTACTACAAATTCCGCTTCTGCTTTATCTGTCGGGGCAGTGTGGATTGTGATTTTTTCATGCGGTCTATCATATTGAGAGATTATGTTAAAACAGTCAATCATTTGATTTGATGCATTTACAATACTTTCTGTAGAACGATAATTGTTTTTCAGGTTAATAATCTGTGCGTCAGGATAGTCGTTTTTAAAGTTGTTGAAAAATTTTGCACTGCCGCCGCGGAACCCGTAAATAGCCTGATTTTGGTCACCTATTACACAAATGTTTCCATTTTGCGGCACCAGCAGTTTTATTAATTCGTACTGATTTTCGTCTATATCCTGATATTCATCTACTGAAATGTATTTGAGATTTTCCTGATAAGAGCGGATAATTTCCGGATAATCTTTAAACAGTTTTACAGTCAGTCTGATTAAGTCGTCAAATTCCAGAGTATCCGGCGGCAATTCTCCGTTATAAAGAGATTTTTCCTGTTCACTTATCAGTTTAAAATTTTCACTGATTCCTGCTTCTGTATAATGTTTTTTTAATATAGAAAGACAGAGCGAATGGAATGTGTGAATATTAATCCGGTTGGCGGCATCAGGTAAAAGCAGGGCGAGCCTTTCGCGCATTTCCTGAGCGGCTTTGCGGGTAAATGTTATAGCAAGACAGTTGTTTGCTGGAATATTTTTTTCTTTTATAAGGTATGCAATACGTCTTGTTAAAACAGTTGTTTTGCCGGAACCCGGTCCTGCAACAATAAGCAGTTGGTTGTGTTGATTTTCTACGGCAGCCTTCTGGAATTCATCCAGTTCATTTACCCTGTGTGTTTTTTCATGTTGTTCCGGCTTTTCTGCTTCAAATGCAGCCTGTTTAAATTCCGGATTATGTTGTTCTGTTTTCGTGGTTTTTGGAATATCGATATTCAGTTTCAGGTTAATAAAATTTTTTTTAACAACTTCGCTGTCTTCAAACAATTTTATAACACCATATTCTCCGTCAAATCCGGCATGTTTTATAACTTTTCCCTGCCGCAGACGCGAGATACCTTCTCCTAAAAGCGGCGAATCTTTGGAAAGTTCCTCTACAGGAACATTCTGTAAAATAGAGAACTCAGACCCGAATTTATTTATCAGCCGTTCATATTCAAGCGCAACGGATTTGCTGGAGGTACCGACCTGCATAATCTCTGACAGAATTTCAGGCAGCGGCACGAGGCTGAACACTTTTCCGGCAGTAGCGGGTTTAAAGGTATTGTGGCAATCGCGGTCAGCAAGTTCACAAACGCGGTTCAAAACGCCTATAGTCATCGGTTTGCCGCAAACAGGACAGATACCGTTATGTTTGCGTGTCTCTTCAGGTGTCATACAGACATTGCATTTTCTGTGTCCGTCTTCATGGTATTTGCCCTCTTCTGGAAAAAATTCCACTGTTCCAACATAACCATTTCCTGTTTTCAGGGCGTTCATAATACTGTAGTAATCCATTTCCGTATCAAAAACAGTTGCTTCACGCGCAAGTTTTGCAGGCGAATGAGCATCGGAATTAGATACAAGTCTATATTTATCCAGTTTTGAAACTCTCCAGTTCATTTCAGGATCAGAAGAAAGCCCTGTTTCTACAGCAAAAATATGTTCTGCCAGATCTCCGTAACAGTCTTCTATAGAGTCAAAACCTGATTTTGAGCCGAGAACAGAAAACCACGGGGTCCAAATATGTGCCGGAATAATATAAGCACCTTCGCCGGATTCTAAAGTCGTCTCAAGTAAATTTCTGGAGTCTAACCCCAGAATAGGGCGTCCGTCGGATTTTATATTACCAATGGCGTCAAGTTTATTGCGAAAATTCTCTGCGGTCTGTAAATCCGGCACAAAAACAACATGGTGGACTTTTCTTGTCTTATCCCATTTTTTGTAAATTGTAGATATCTCTACAGACAATAAAAATCTGACAGGGCAGCCAGCAGGGAATATTTGTTTTTCAATTTCGGGTTTAAGTCTGAAAACGCCTTCTTGAGCAGGCACAAGTTTTTCTTTTATTTCATTAAACCATGCCGGATGAGTAAAATCCCCTGTAGAAATAACACTCAGCCCTTTTTTCTTTGCCCATAGCGCTAATTCTTCAAGATTACAGTTTTTACTGGTTGCGCGGGAATACTTTGAATGGATGTGTAAATCAGCGTAGAAAAACATAATACCCCTTTCACTTTTTAAAAAAGTGTAGCAAAAATATTTTCACGCTGCAACAGGTAAACAGGTATTTTATGTGTATCCAATACAAACATCCGGCATGAATATTCATGCCGGACAACAAAATTAAACATTATTTCACGGCAGGTGCCACCTGATTTGTTATGTCATCTCCGCCGAGCAAAACAATATTCTTTGGCAAAACAAGGTTATAATTCATTGAACGCGCCTTTTCTATTACGGCATTTCGTATATTCCGGTCTATTGCGTTGAATTTTGTATTATACTCCTGTTCCATTGCTAATTTTTGATTATTAATATCGTTACGATATTTTTCTTCTAAAACTTTTAACTTCGCGGAATCTGTTTCCTTTGCCATTTCTGCACGCGCTTTATCAAGTGTCGCCTGCATTGTCTGCATCTTCTTTTCCTGTTCTGATTTTAATTTCTTAACCTCATTTGAATTAGCGACAAGCTGCTGCACATCCACAACAGCTATTTTATAATCCGTATCACCTGATATTGCCTTATTATTCATCGAATATCCGCAGGTAAACGCCATTACTGCTATCAATACTGTTATAACATGTTTTTTCATATATCTGCCTCCTTTGACAACTTAACTTAAATCAAAAAGCAGATTTTTAAATTGCCTTAATGTGTAATTTTAGAATATTAAAACAGCATTGCGTAAAATTTTTGTTTTGTGTAGAATTTATTTGCGAAGTTTTAAATAAGGAGAAAACTTATGAAAAAATCAATTAAAGACTTAGGAGACATCAAAGGTAAAAGAGCATTAGTCAGAGTTGACATCAATGTACCTCTTGATGCAGACAAAAATGTTACAGACGACACAAGAATTCAGGCAATTTTACCTACCGTAAAATTCTTGAAAGATAAAGGAGCAAAAATTATTTTAATGGCTCACTTAGGCAGACCAAAAGGTGAAAGAAACCCTGAATTTTCACTTGCTCCGGTTGCAAAATATTTATCAAAAGTTTTAGGCGAAGATGTATTATTTGTTGCAACACCGGTTGGTGAAGGTGCTGAAAAAGAATTAGATGCATTGAAAGACGGTCAGGTTGCTTTGCTGGAAAACATCCGTTATTACAAAGCAGAAGAGGCAAAAGATGATGACATGACTTTTGCTAATGAACTGGCTAAACTCGGTGATTTCTATGTGAACGATGCCTTTGGTGCAGCTCACAGAAACCACACTTCTACTGCAAAACTTGCAAAAGTTTTAAAACCGGCTGTATCAGGCTTGTTAATGGAAAAAGAACTGAGATGTTTATCTCAAGCGCTTGACAACCCTACACGTCCGTTCACAGCAGTTGTAGGCGGTGCTAAAGTTTCTTCTAAAATCGGTGTTTTAGAAAACTTATTAGACAAAGTTGACAACATGATTATCGGCGGCGGTATGGCTTACACATTTGTAAAAGCCAATGGCGGCAAAATCGGTAATTCAATTTGCGAAGACGACCAGTTAGAAGTTGCAAAAGCTATTGAAAAGAAAGCTGCAGACAAAGGCGTTAAACTTGTTATGGCAACAGATGTTCTTGCAACAGATGATTTTTCAGGCAACGGCACTAACAAATTCGTTAAAATTGATGAAATTCCTGACGGATTTGAAGGGGTTGATGCCGGTCCTGAATCAAGAAAAGCATTTGCAGAAGTTCTTAAAAATTCAAAAACAATTTTGATGAACGGACCTGTAGGCGCTTTTGAAAATCCAGCATTTGCAGAAGGTACAAAGGCTGTATTAGAAGCTATTGTAGAAGCTACTAAAAACGGTGCAACTTCTGTAATCGGCGGCGGTGATTCAGTTTCTGCTGCTAAAAAATTCTTCAAAGCAGAAGATTTCACTCACGTGTCAACCGGCGGCGGTGCATCACTTGAATTTATTGAAGGCAAAGTTCTTCCGGGTGTTGCAGCTCTTGATGACAAGTAAATAAGAATATTAATAATGAGTGTAGAGGGCGCGAATTTATTCGCGCCCTCTATTTTTTCATGGAGCACTTATCAAAAACATACAATTACATGACAATGGTAGTATTACTATGAGAATAGAAGATTTGTACAATTTCAACCCTAATCGCACAAGTGCGCGAGGGCGAATTGGTGAACGTTTACAAAATGAAGGGAAATTAATAAATTTTTATATTATTGTTTTAATAGAAATCAAAAAATAATAAATACTGTTATTGACACTGATATTTATTTTTTATAAAAATATATAAATGAAAAAACTTTTAAAATACTTGGAATATATAATTTTTATATTTTTAAATATTATTTTCAGCTTTAGTGTATTAGGGTTTTCTTTATTTTTACTTTTATTATTTTCTCCGCCGTTTCAAGCATTTTTGCCGCATAAAGCGGAGCTGACGGATGATGTTCTTTTGGCATATGCATTAGGAGCATTTTTAATTTACTTATTTTATATTCCGGTGAAACTATTTATATTTCAAATCTTATTTATACTAAAAAATATTTTACCTAATATAAATTGTTTTTTAAAACATATTCTGGATAACAAAATTTTTCGACATAAAATACTGTTTTTTGCTTTTTTAATAGATTTAATTTTTTATTTGCTGGATGGATTTATATTAAATCCTATATTTTCCGGCAGTTTAAAGGATGCTACATCTACATTCATTATATTTGGCGGCGGAGTACTGCCGTGCTATTTTGTATTTTTACTGTGCAACAGACGGAGAATTAAAGAATAGGGAATTATATTTAATAAATATTAATAAAAAATTGTAATATTATAACAGGACTGTTATAATTGGTTTATGCCAAATATTCGAAAAATAGTTGAATTATCGTTTTTTATAATTGTTAACATATTTATCAGTGCCATGCCGGTATTATATGTGATTTATAATTTAAGCAACCTGTTTGTTTCAAATACACAGCAGTTTAATCCTGCGACTACCGAACTTCCTTATTTATTTTGTTTTTTGATTTTCTGGGTGGTTATTATTGTTCTGAAAGTTACTTTTTTCCCGTTTTTATTTAAATTAAAGAAATTTTTGCCTTATACACATATTTTTTTTATAAAGTTTATAGAAAACAGAAAATTGACAGGTAAATTAATACTGTATGTTTTACTTGCCGATATTTTGTTAAATGGAATTAGTTATTTCTTACTTTTCAAAGATGTTGATATTTATGACTTGATAATTAATATTGTGGGAAACTTTTTATTCGGCGGCGGAGTCGGGTTCTGTTATTTATCACTGTTTGCATTTTTTTTAAATACAGATAAAAAACTTTAAAAATGGATATTATTTTAATTTTATGTTATAAAAAATATATGGTTAAAGTTTTTTATTTGCTATTGATAATATTAATAATTGAAAATAACTATTTATTTTTAGCTATATCTGCAGCAGTATTATATTTTTTATACTGTTTTATTTTAATGATTGACAGTTTGACTAATGACAGATGTAACAAAATAAATCTATCTTTAAATGCATATTTTATATTAATTTTAATTTTGATTTTTCAGAGTTTTGAAAGGTATGGAAGCTATGTGATATTTATACTTCCGTTTATATTTTTACCGGTGTTATGGGCAGCAGTTATTAAATTAATTATAAAAAGATTTAATATTGGCATCAGGAAAACAATGTTTTTGACAGCTTTATCCGGTATTGTGGCATCAGGTTATTTTTTTGTACTGAGTTTGATGATTTCATTTATGCCATCAGAAAAATTAGTACCAAAATGGTTTTACACTCCTGAAATTATTCGTTTAAAACATTACCATGAAGAATATTCTCATTTTCCAACATTCTTACCCTTTAATATAAAAGATTATCGTTTTGTCCAGGAACATGCATTTGACGGATATAATGTCAACTATTTAAGATTTTCAACTGATAAACAGTATTTGGATAATATTAAACAGGAGTATGAGTGGTCATGTCAGATTGTTACAACAAACCGTAAACTAATAAATAATTTCGAAAGTATTTAT
This sequence comes from Candidatus Gastranaerophilales bacterium, assembly GCA_944323045.1. Taxonomy (GTDB): domain Bacteria; phylum Cyanobacteriota; class Vampirovibrionia; order Gastranaerophilales; family Gastranaerophilaceae; genus CALUVH01. The sequence continues at coordinate 28,265 of CALUQX010000001.1, forward strand.
ATAAATGAAATTAATGATGATGAAGATGATGTTTGTATTCTTCATAAAAAAACAGAATTAGAACATTATACTACAGGTATTGTTTTTACAAAGCAAAATAATACTATCTTTTATTTTTATAAAAATTTTTAGTGTTAAATAGACTAACACCTGAACAAGCTGTTGTTTATTTTTATGCTGCAACGGTCGAAGAATTAAAGAATAAGGAAATATATTTAATAAATATTAATAAAAAATTGTAATATTATAACAAGACTGTTATGATTATTCTATGCCAAATATTAAAAAAATAGTTGAATTATCGTTTTTTATAATTGTTAACATATTTATCAGTGTATTTCCGCTTTTAGATTGTATTAACAGAGCTAGTGATTGGGTTATTATCGACAGTCATCATCTTAATCCTGCTACTGTAGATATTTTCCCTTTCATTATTTGTTTTATTTTATTATGGATTCCTTGTATATTATTTAAGAGTTGCTTATTCCCATTTCTCTTTCGTTTACAGAAGTATTTACCGAATATACATAATTTTTTTGTAAAACTAACACAGCAGCGTTCTTTCAAATACAAGTTCACCATTATAATTTTGTTAATGGATGCCTTACTAAATGGTATAATTACTTATCTATTATTTAACGATTCAAATAGCCGTGACATAATAGATAGTATTGTTTTAAACTTTTTATTTGGCGGCGGAGTGTGGTTCTGTTATTTATCACTCTACATCTGGCTTGATACTAAAAAGAATTATTTTACAAAACAGCCTTGAGCGCAAGCAGTATCAGGATTACTCCGCCGGATATCTCAAGATATTTTGACGGAAAATTCTTAATCAAATTCCCGCTCCAAAATCCGGCTAATGACATTATAAATGACGCAAAGCCGATTATCGTTGCAGGTTCAACAAGCGGTGTATGGCTGAAATTCAGACTGCCGCCTGCAACAAGCGCATCTATACTGGTCGCAATCCCCATTCCCACAAGACATTTAAAGCCGATACAGCATATTTCATCCTCTTTTGGCTGAAATGCCTCTGCAATAAATTTTATCCCTAGAATTAAAAAAATTGCAAAAACAATAATATCACTGAATGTCGCTACATATTTGTGGATTACATCCGCCCCTGTATAACCGATACAGGGCATCAGTCCCTGAAATATTCCCATTGTAAGCGCAAGGAATAGTGAATTTTTCACACGCTGAGATTTAAAAATTAACCCCTGCGAAAATGATACAACGCAACAGTCAATTCCAAGGGCTATTGCAAGTAAAAATATCTCAATTATACTCATTTACTTCAACCTCAAAAAGCCTGTGCCATGGAAAAGTATATTTTGCATCAACTTTTATCTCAAGCTGCTGCGATATAATCGTTTCAAACGGTCGCATTTTTGCTTTAATTTTTTCTACGTCAGGCTCCTCAAGCTGCTGACGAACATTTGCCTGATATGCCCAATCATCCAAAAATCTGACTGCCTGCAATTTTTTAAATGCACGGTCATCATATTCTTTTGCAAAATATTTGATAACACCGGCACAGATCAGACTGCCAAGCGAATTTGCAGAGGTATTCCACGCTGAATAACCGTAAAATGCCTTCCCTAATCCTTTCTCAAACAGTTTATGTACAAATGCGTTGTCTGCTCCGTTGGCAAATCTTACATCCGCTATCATATAAGATCTTTCAGGCAGACTCCAGTCTCCGGAAAAAGGTTTTGTCGCCACTTTCATGACAATTTCACCCTGATGCTCTTCAAAATTATTTATATAGAGAAGAATATCCGCATTGTCTGTGCTGACAATCTTACATCCGGCAAGTTCTAATTGTCCGTTTACTGACTTTTCTATTGATACATCTTCGTAATTTGAGATTAAATTTTTCTGAGAAGGTTCAAGAAAAATCGGCGCTACATTCAGCTTTTGCGTGTGAAAATCACTCACAGCACGGGCGAGCAATGTTAAAGGAATCTCGTCCGCACCTGTTTTGATAAACCCGCCGAGTTTTTCCAGCGCCCTTGCCTCCTGTACATTAAACCCGTATTCTGCACAATCATCCTTTGAAAATACAAGTGTGTTAAAAATCCCCTGTTTTTGCTTTTCAAGATAAAGTTTATTAATCTCAAAATTTCGTTTGCGTCCCGCAAGATAATCATCAAGAATTTCTGACGGTATCACATTTGCAATACAGCTTTCTGCACCTAACTTGTGCGTCTGGTAGGAGTAATCAAAAATCTTTTTTCCGTATTTTGACCAGTATTCTTTTTCTTCTTCATTAATATTGTTGTTTGAAATACGCATTATACTGGAAAAAGCATAAACTTTTGCCCCGTTATTTTTTAGAATCTGACATAGCTTTTCCACACGCTTTTCAATTTCTTCAAAGCTGTCCGAACAGCGTCTGGACGGTATCAATCCGCCATATGCAACTGTGTCCAGCGCCACAATAATTGCATCCAATTCCGGCAGACTCTCAAGCCAGCCCAAAATTTTTTCTCTGTCAGCACACTTCACCAAATCACCGAGCCATGCGCGTTCCGGCATGAAAAACTCAATGCTTTTATCAATTCCGGCACACATCTCAGGAAGACTATAGCAGACAGGTCGGTTATCTATCGGTACAAATCCTATTTTCATATCTCCAGTATACTAAAATATAATGCGTTTTACAAATTATTAACAAATTATTGCCCGATGCGCAAAAAAATATTTTTTCTTGTTTTCAAATTGACTGTAATATTACTTAAAAAAAACTTGAGGTTATCAACTCTAAGTTTTATAATATAAAAGCGATTCAGAAAGAAGGAAAAGTATTAAATGGTTTTGGAAATGCCTCTTGAACAATTGGAACGTACAATTAATCCGACCCATGACATAAAACTCTTTGCCGGACGCTCCAATCCTAAACTCGCTCAGGAAATAGCTGATTATCTGGGCACAACAATCGGACCTATGGTAGTGAAAAATTTTGCTGACGGCGAAATTTATGTTCAGGTAAAAGAAAGTGTACGCGGAGATGATGTATTCATTATCCAGCCGCTTTGCAACCCTGTTAATGAAAATTTGATGGAATTGTTAATTATAATCGACGCATTCAAAAGAGCCAGCGCCAAAACAATTACTGCGGTAATTCCTTATTATGGATATGCAAGACAGGATAGAAAAACTTCCGGTCGTGAGGCAATCACAGCTAAACTCGTTGCAGATTTGCTGACAACAGCAGGTACTGACAGAGTGCTTGCAATGGATTTGCATACAGGTCAAATTCAAGGGTTCTTTAATATTCTGGTTGACCATATTTTTGCAATGCCGATTCTTGTAAATTACATTAAAAAACTTGGCATCAACCCTGATGATATGGTTGCGGTAAGCCCTGATACAGGCGGCGTACAACGAACAAGACATCTTGCAAAAGAAATAGGTACAACACTTGCTATTATCGACAAACGCCGCGACAAACACAATGAAGCTATTGCAAGCCATGTAATCGGTGATGTAAAAGATAAAGTTTGTATTCTTTTTGACGATTTGATTGACACAGCAGGCACAATATGTGAAGCCTCAAAACTTTTGAAAAAAGAAGGGGCAAAAGATGTTTATGTATGCGCTGTTCACCCTGTATTTTCAGGTCCGGCTATAGAACGCCTGACAGAAGCACCAATCAAGGAATGCATTGTTACAAACACAATTCCTCTGAAAATGGATAACATGCCTGCCAAAATCAAACAGCTTTCTGTGGCACCGCTTTTAGGACAGGCAATTTCAAGAATCCATGATGATGAATCCGTAAGTTCACTGTTTGGATTTGAAAAAGATATTCAGGTATAATTAAAGAATGAAGTATGAAAAAGACAAAATCTCCTCTAAATAGAGGAGATTTTTATAATGTAATAAAGTTTCGAAAATGTTCAGACGTAGGGTAATTTATAATTATGAAAATGTTTTTTCATAATCCTCCCCAAGTCTGGTAGCCGTTCTTTTCCAAAGACGGCTTTTTTTTGCGCCTGCGCAAAGTTGCAGTTATAATCTGCTTTTTAGTTGTAAGACTGAATAATAGAACTTATTTGCACTGTGATGACTTAAGCTGGGGCGGCAAACACAGGTGTTCAGAATAAATTTACTGCCACTTTGCCTGCACAATGCATAAATCTTCACCTGTTTCAGCATTTTTCAACAGATGCAATGTTGTATCGGCTGATGCCATTTCTATTTGTGAAACTACTTTTTCGCCGTATTTAATCTCTTTTTTGAACTGCATATCAAGAGTTTTTAGTTTACGCTCTTTGCGAAACTCCAGAGGCAGCGGTTCAAACGCCCAGACAATATAATTGCAGTTGTTGGCGTGCATATTAACATCTATGTCATCATACCGGACTTCAAAAGTTTTTTCTAAATCAACTTTAGAAAGCGGCTGGATTTTAGAAAACGCAAGGTCATCCTCACGTTTTTCAAAAGCCGCCATCTTCTCATTGTTTAAGGCTTTTTGCGCCGGCACAAGCGCCCTTGTGTCAATATCTGCAACAGCCCAGATGCTTGCGATTCGCGCAAGCGTTTTTTCTGCTGTACAAATCTCAAAATCACGATATGCAAACAGTTTATGACAGCCGCGCGGCTCAGTTTTCAAAGTCAAATTATAGTGTCCCTGCGGATAGTCATAGAATTCCATATGATATTTCAAAAGAAACCATGCCAGATTATGACTTGAAACATAAGAGTAGCCAAATCCAAGACTTTCAGCATTATAACTTGCCATATCCTGAAGATAATTCAAAATTGCAGAAGGCTTTAGTCTCAACCCGTAATCCATTTCGGAATATTTAACTTTTATGTTTTCAGTGTAAGCGTTTATCATCTCACATTAAAATATAACATAAAGACGAAACTCAGTCACAGGTTCTTTTGCCGTCCCAGCTTAAATCATCACATTTAGTGTAGTTCATATTTTCGTTTTCAAGTACCCATGCAGCGCAAGATGTGGAGCTTTCAAATTTACAGTGTGTTTCAAATGGATATTTTGTTTCTTCCTTAGAGCCAAATGGCACAACTCCTTTTTGTGTAATATAGAAATAAAAAACATCTTTGCCTAGTTGATTGGGTTTATTACTTCCATTTATATCCACACTAAATTCTCCGCAGGTATTTTTTAAAGCACCTGTCCCAGCCTCTGATTGACATACTTCAGAAGAATATCTTGAAAAGTAACGCAGAATCATGCCATTTTCTAATACTGCATATTTTGATGTAGAAGCAAAATTGTCTGTTTTTCCCCAATCTGCACTATAATTTTTTAGTGTTATATACTTATTGTCGGCACAGCCAAGATATGTGTGCTCACATGTTTTATGAACTTTAAAAATTTTTAAAATATCTTCTGTTTTATAATCGACATCACCGTTTGCTATATTCATATTATATGCGTAAGATAATTCAGCATAGAATTTTTTTAATTTTGTAATCAGTACTTTTTCCTGATATTTCTGAATAAAAGAAGGAATTGTTAATGCTGCTACAATCCCGATAATTGCTAACGCAATTAGAGTTTCTGCAAGTGTAAATGCTGTTTTTGTACGATTAAACATAATATTCTCCTATCTAAAAAATAGTAACTTATATATTTATTACATCTATTAAATCATGTTATACTATTTTTTAAATACTTTGTCAATATAGCAAAAGATTTATTATATCGTTAAATAATTTATCTCACATTGCTAAAATTACAAAATCGGAGTAATTTATGGACGATATAAAAAAACTACTCGGTAGAAGAATTAAAGAATTACGTATAAAAAATAAACTATCTCAGGAAGAGCTTGCTGAAAAAATTGATATTGCGGAACGCAATTTAAGTAAAATTGAATGCGGAATAAATTTTATCCGTGCGGAAAAAATCGGTAAACTCGCAGAAGCGTTAAAAGTTGAACCAAAAGATTTATTTGACTTTAGTCATCAACAGGATATAACTGAGATTAAAAAAGAATTGATTGCCGCAATAGACAGCGGTGATGAACGACTCCGGCTGATATATCAGATTTACAAAGCTGTATGTTAAAAACAATCAAGAGTACTATTGCAAGTATAATTTTACGGAGTTAGTATAAATATATGAAAATAACCGGCATACAAAACTATCAGTACAGCCCGAATTTTAACGGATCAAAAGATAAATTTATACAAAAAATATTACAGGCTGACAATATTAAGAAGATAAAAATTTTATCATCCGATGTTGAGAGAATTTGTGAATCTCTGGGGTTTGAACGTAATAAAAAACGCGGTTCACATATGACATTTAAGATTTCCGATACTGAAAATATGATGATAGTTGCCCCGCATAACAATAAAAATGAAATAAGCCATACTGACAAAGTTAAATTTCAAAGGTTTTTGAAAAAATATTATAAAAACGCACCAGATAAAGCTGATAAAACTGAATCTGAAAATCAAAATTCACTTGATGTAATTATTTAGATATTCAATATCACTGTGTAGAAGAGAATAGAGCTTTTTGACATCTTTTTCAACATTAACCGGTAATTTCCCATTATACGGCAAATAGTACAAATCCATTGGAAACGGTTTATCTTTTGCCGGATAAAAATAGTCGTAATCCAACTTTTTAGCCCCTAAATTTGTATAAAATTTTATTCTTCTCAGAGTATTAGGCTCATTTTCATCAGGCTTTTCGACTTCTAAATAAATTCCCTTTTTAAATTCATCTGACAGCGAGGTCAATATCCGGCTGCCATAGCCTTTTGAATGGTATTCTTTAAATATAGCTATATAATCAAGCCACAAACTGTCTGATATTTCTGCAAAAATCACATATCCTACATTAGTGCTGTTTTCAGTAACAATTTTAACTCTGTCCGCGCCGGAATTTATAAGTTCAATAAAACGCTCGTAAGATTTTAATTCTTCCGGCGGAAACTGTTTGCACAGGTCTTTGTATATATTTATAAAATTATTTGCGTCAATATCAATAAAATTCATAAACACAATATACCATGCCGGCAAATCAGAAACAAGACACGTATTACATAAAAATCCAGAGCAAAAGTCTTGCATACTTTGCGACAAGAACTAACAGAAAGCTTAAAATAAAATCATAAACTATTTTCCAGCCGCTTTGTGCAATAATCCAGCCCTGAATAAATTCAGTGCCTTCGTGTTTTAATCCGGCTAAAAACAGCATATAAAATATTCCGATAATATGTATTGTAAGCACTCCGACCAAAACTGCTTGAGCAATATTTCTGTAAGTAAATCCGCTTTTAAGAATAGAGCCTGCAAAAAATACAGCCGGAATATAGCCGATAATATAGCCGAAACTGTATTCAAAAATATACCCAGGTCCACCTCCGAGCGCAAACACCGGCAAAATAAAAAGACCGGCTAAAATATACATTAGTATACTTGTGATACCGTACTTACGTCCGAGCATTGCACCGATGAACATTACAACCGGAATTTGCGGAATTATTGCAACTGTTTTTAGAAAGTCTGACGGATTATGATGAACAGTTTCGTCAAAAATGTCTAACGGCAGAATATAATGAGTCAGGTTAAATTTGATAAAAGTAGAAAGCACAAGCAGAAATGCACAGAATATCATAAGCATTATACTGCCTAAAGAAAGTCTTATCCCGAAAATCTGGCGGTATCTTAATCTTTTTTCAGCTTCGCTTTCGCTCATAGAATATTAATCTTCCTTTTTAGTTGTTCAACAGTTTCGTTGTATCGTAACTTAAATTTATCGTAAAATATATTTTCTGTCCACATTATTAAAGCATCTTCATTATTATTTTGATAATAGCCGACGCGTGTTCCGAATGATTTAAATCCGTATTTTTCATAGAGGGAAATTGCTGCGGTATTGCTGACGCGGACTTCCAGAGTAATGTATTTAACCATATTGGTATAGCAGTCGTCAATGATAGCAGTCAAAAGTGCTTCGCCGATATGATTTCTGCGCAAAGCTGGATCTACGGCGATGTTGGTAATATGGGCTTCTTCAAGAATTTGCCAGCTTCCGGCATATCCGATAATTTTTTCATTTTCATCCAGCGCGCAATAGTATCTGGCTAATTCGTTGCTTATTTCGCTTAAAAAAGAGTCTTTAGACCAGTGATGATCTCCATAAGCCGCTTTTTCAATTTCTATGACCGCATCAACGTCAGCCGTTTTCATTCTACGGATTTTTATATTATGTAATAATGCATTCATAGAATTATATTAGCACGTCAAATTAATGAATGCAAATAAATAACTGTTAGTTAGCAAAATATTTTAATCTATTACGGCAAGATATTAAGAGAACATTTTGAAAGTACGTTCTGTATTTTTATCTATGACGCTTTTAATTGCATCGAATTGCTGCTGGAGTGCATTGTGTTCGGTGTCGAGTTTTTTAAGTTCAATGTCAAATTGATTATCTTGTATCTGCAATTCGCTGACCGTGTATTGATATTCAGCTTCTGCTTTCGCGATTTTTTCAGTATCCTGAACTTCGGTAATTTCAGACACATTATTAGATTGAATGCTTGTCCATACGATGTTGCCGTCAGCATTCAAACCATAAACTGCCTGTGACATAGTTATTTGACCGTTAGTCAGGGCATTTTGCAGCCAATTTTCGTCGTTTAATTGTTCATCGTCAATAACTATGTAGCGGTTTGCTTCCTGCGTAGTTTCTTTCATGACATCAGGTACTGTGTAATAAATGTCTTCACCTTCTTCTTGAACAGAATATAATACATCAGATTCATCACTGGCATCCATTGCATACCAGAGGTTGATGTACCATTGCGCAAGCGGTTTGTCGTAAATTCTTTCAGTGTATTCCGGCTTTTTCGGTTCCATTGGCATTTGCAAATCGAATGTCGGTTTTTCCATGTCAAACGGTTCCGGAGGTGTAGGCATTTCCGGTTCATCTACTGTCAATTTCTGCATATCACCGTCAGTAAAGTTGATTAACATGTCAATCATTGTTTCACGGCTCAAATCAGCTTCTGAAAATTCACCGCTGCCGTTATAACATTGCCAGTTCATTGAAACATAATACAGGTCAATTGCTTTCTGTTTTAATGATTTCAATTCATAATTTCCGTTGTTATAAACATAGTCACTCAATAAAACTTGAAGTTTATATTGTGTTTCATTTATTGTACCGGCTTGATAATCAGCGCGTGCTTTTTCAAGCCTGTTAGATATACCTGATACCCCTTGATAATCATCTGTACCATCACATTTTCTCAGATATTCGCCATTGCTGTCTTTTTCATTAATACCGTTAGATACTTGTTCCATTTCTTCGTTAACGGTATCATTCATGTATCCGCCCGGGTCAACTCTGATTGTAATATCATCACCATAACTGGTTGTATAAATACCATTATTGCCGTTGTTACCGCACATATCAGTAGAGGCATCATAGTCTATGATGTGCTGCAAAACGTGTGTATAACAAGAACAATCGTTTGTATCACGCGCCTGCAAAGCATGCCAGTAACATTGCTTACTCGGATCAGAAGGTTCCGGACCGTCTTTCATATCACTTGTACCAACTGCGTCACTGAATATCTTATACAAATCAGTTTGATTTTGTGCTGCCAGCCATTCCTGATAATCCTTCTCATACTGCTCAAGTTCTCTATTGTACAAGTCTAATGCATTATTGTAATCTTCTAATTTTTGACTGTAATCGGCAAATTCTTTGTTAAATTTATCTAATTGCGCCTGATAATCTGCCATTTCTTTATCATATTCGGCTTTTTCTTTGTTATATGCGTCTAATTTGTCCTGAAATTCAAGTTCACCCTGGTCAAACAACCCGTATTTATCAAGAAATTCATATAAATCATTAGATGCCTCAAAATTCTTTGCGTCAGTTGAATTAACATAGACCTGATTGGATGCGTTTTTAAAGATATACTGGTTTTTAAGCGGGTCATACTTATTGACAGCATTGAATGTCAATGCTGAAGACTGCTGGAGTCCGGAATTGTCAAATAAAGCGTATTCAAGCTTTGTAGAGTCCAGAACAGAAAGGTATTTATCCTGTGCTTCATCAGTTTTAGAGGCAAGGCGCAATTTGGCATTAGTAGTTACCATGGATTCCATTTCGTTATGGTTAATCCTGGTGGTTAAACTTAACAATCTTGCCTGTGATGCCGCAAGTCCCATGATATTTCCCTTTCTATTTGTTTATATTGTCGGAATATCAGGGGGACTTCTTTAAAAATACCGGCATTTTTGTAAATTTTTGTTAATTTTTTAAGGAGTTGTCAGCCGAAATTAAATAGTCTTCAAAGGTTTTTATGTTTACCCTGTAGCCGCAGCCTTCGTGTAATTTTGCGGGATAAAGAATTTTTCTGGCAGGGTATTTTCTGCACATTGCGGGACGGTTTTTGTAATCCGAACACAAGCCGTCTTCTGTCACAAGTTTGCATGCAAAAATCAAATTTCCCTCTTTATCCTTCCCTTTTATATAAAATCTTCTGTATGTCGGGAATAAAAACTGCATAAATTTAAACTCTTTTTCAGTGTAAGTGTCATAGCTGTACATATAATTGCAGCATTTGCCGCATTTGAGACAGTGCCCTGTCACCTCATAAGTTATCCGTTCCGGTACAAAATTTGATTTTATTTCGTTTATTACAGAGAGTATAAAATCCTTCATATCACTATCATAACATATTTGCCAATATATATTTTTATACTAAAATACTAATGAGGTTTTTACAAGTATGACAAACAGAAGACAAAACAGATATTACAAAGACTCTGCAAAATCAAATGTAAGAAAAAAGAAAAAAGAAAACGGCTTTTTATCAACCATTAAATTTCTGTTTATAACCGGCTGTGCATGCGCACTCGCAGGCGTTGCCTCTTTGCAGTTGTATCTGTCTTCACTGCCGCCTATTCAAAATCTCGACGGCTTTAAGCCAAATATCGTCACTAAATTCTATTCTGCTGACGGTGAAATTATTAAAACATTCACTGCCTACACATTTGAAAAAGTGAATTTTGACGATATTCCGGAAGACTTTATTCATGCACTTATCGCAACAGAAGACAAAAATTTCTATAAACATCACGGATATGACCTCACAGGGCTTGCAAGATCAACCGTACAAAATATCCTTGCAGGACACGTTGTTCAGGGGGCAAGTACTATTACACAACAACTTGCAAGAATCCTCTTTTTGTCTAACGAAAGAACTTTTGACAGAAAAATAAAAGAATTATTTATTGCCGCAAGAATAGAAAAAACTATTTCTAAAAATCAAATCCTAGAAATGTATGCAAACAATGTATACTTAGGAAGCGGCGCATACGGGGTTGAAGGCGCGGCACAAATTTACTTTAATAAACACCTGAAAGAATTAGACCTTGCAGAATTGGCATTAATCGCAGGTCTGCCGCAGGCTCCTTCTGTTTACTCTCCGTTCAACAATATGGATCTCGCTGTACAAAGACGTAATCAGGTTCTTAACCGTATGTACAAAATGAGATACATTACAAAAGAACAGTTTGAATCCGCAAAAGAAGAAAAAGTTCACTTAAGTACTATGCCGCAATTCTACACCACTAACAAAGCTCCGTATTTTTGCGACTATGTGTTAAAAGAACTGGAAAAACTCGGGTTTGACGAAACAGAAATATCACAAGGCGGCTATAAAGTTATAACAACACTTGATTATAAGATGCAAAAAGCCGCAAATGAATCTATTCCGCGCGTAATGAGAAACTGGGGCTTAACAGGTGAAAAACAGCAGGCTGCATTATTCTCATTCAGCCCGATAGACGGCAGAATTCTTGCATATTCCGGCGGAAAAGATTATGTAAAAAGCCAGTATGACAGAGTATCGCTTGCAATAAGACCTCCGGGTTCAGCATTCAAACCGATTGTCTATGCCGCGGCTATGGAGCGCGGAGTTGACCCGAATGATTTGATTGAAGATACTCCGATTAAAATCGGTGACTGGGCACCTAAAAATGCCGGCAACAAATACAGAGGTAAAATCCCTGTTTATACAGCGCTTATGATATCCTCAAATGTTGCCGCTGTAAGACTTATTCAAGAAGTTGGTATTCGTTCTGTAATCCAGACCGCAAGGGTATTAGGCATAGAAACTCCACTTGAATATGACTACACTATTGCACTTGGCTCAAATGGTGTTAAATTGTTTGAATTTACCCGTGCATTCGGTGCCTTTGCAAACGGCGGATATATAGTTCAACCATATGCGGTCGAACGCGTAGAAACTTCCCGCGGCAAGGTCGTTTATCGTGCGCCAAAAGCAAAAGTTTCACATCAAATAAGTCTGAAAACTGCCGCGCAGATGACGGCTATGATGAAAACAGTTATCACAAACGGTACCGGTCGCGCTGCCAATATCGGCGTTCCTGCCGCCGGCAAAACAGGTACCACCGATGACAACCGTGATGCATATTTTGTAGGTTACACACCAAACATCGTAACAGGTGTATGGGTTGGTAACGACGAAAACGGCACAACACGCGGCAACATATACGGCGGTACAGCACCAGCTATCATCTGGCATGATGTTATGAAAGCCGGAACAGAACGCTACGGCAAACTTGACTTTAATTATCCGGAAGTTAAACTCCTGCCGTTCAGTCTTTCAACAGGTATAATCAAAAATCCTGAAGAAGATCCGCGTGCACAAAAAGAAGAGGAAGAAGGCACTGCTGAAGAAAATCCTTCAAACACACTTGCTCCTGTCGGTACAACAAATAATAACAATATGACTCCTGCAGATGTGATTAAAAATTTCAGACAACAAAATACAGCCGCACCGGCAAAAGAACCTGTAAAGGCTCCTACGCCTGTACCAATGGCTGTACCGGAAACGCTCAGACAGCCGTGAAACTGTGAACAGTGAACAGAAATCTTAAAAGACGTTAGGACGCTAAGACGTTAAGACGTTAAGTACATTACAAAATAAATAAGTATGCTTGGGGGTTCAGTCCAGCAGAAAGCTTTAAAAATCGGAGCATAAAAATGGAAGCAGAAATTAAAACTCATATAGGCGTTGATGAATCAGGTAAGGGGGATTTTTTCGGACCGCTTGTAATAGCTGGTGTTCTCACCGATGAACAAAACGCTAAATACTTTACTGAACTCGGAATGAAAGACAGTAAAAAACTTTCCGATAAAAAAATACTTTATTACGCTCAAGAAATTAAAAAACTTGCGCCGCATTCCGTTATTGCTATTTCCAACGGACGCTATAACGAATTGTATTCAAATATCAAAAATTTAAACAAATTACTGGCATGGGGACATGCACGGGCAATCGAAAATATTCTTGAGAAGAATACATGTGAATATGCGCTGTCTGACCAGTTCGGTGATGAAAGTTTGATAAAAAACGCTCTGATGAAAAACGGACGTTCCATAAGACTTGAACAAATGGTAAGGGCAGAAAGCGATATTGCGGTTGCGGCAGCATCAATTCTTGCACGCGCTGCTTTTGTGCAAAAAATGGAAGCCATGGAAAACACTTACGGTTTAAAATTTCCTAAGGGCTGTTCTGGACTGGTTAAAACAGCCGCGGCAGAATTTATCTCTAAATACGGTAAAGACAGACTGAAAGAGGTCTGCAAAACACACTTTAAAACATATAATGAAGTTTAAAGAAATTATTAATGAGGATAAGTTTATGAACACAATAAAAGTTACCAAAATGCAAGGATGCGGAAATGATTTTGTCATACTGGATTATGATGAATATAAAAAGACAAATATTGACATGCCGGAACTTGCGAAAAAAATTTGTGACAGAAATTTTGGCATCGGGGCTGACGGAATGATTATTCCAAAAACAGATGTTGATAATGCTGATATTGGCTGGTATTTTTACAATTCCGACGGCTCAATAGCCCAGATGTGCGGCAATGGCATGAGATGTTTTGCCAGATATGTTTATGATAAAAAACTCGTCAACAAAAAACAGTTTAGTGTCGAAACACTCGCCGGCATTATCAAACCGGAATTGCTTGACAATGGCATGGTTAAGGTAAATATGGGGACGCCTATTTTAGAAGATGAAAAAATCCCGTTTAAAGGCGAAAGAAAATTGCATGCACTCGATAAAGAATTTGAAATTATGCCTGTATCCATGGGGAACCCTCATTGCGTAATTATTACGGAAGAAGACCCGATGACACTTGCTCAAAACTATGGTCCGGTAATTGAAAAACATGAGTTTTTCCCTGAAAAAACTAATACCGAATTTGTAAAAGTTAAATCAAAAACAGAAATAGATATGCGTGTTTACGAACGCGGCTGCGGCATAACCCTCGCCTGCGGAACCGGAGCATGTGCCAGTGTTGTGGCATGTGTTTTAAATAACTTAACAGAACAAAGGGTAAAAGTTAATCTGCTTGGAGGGGCTGTATTGGTTGAATGGCAAGGCTCTGCGGCTGATACTGCAAAAGATATTTTCTTAATCGGTCCTGCCGAATACAGCTTTTTTGCAGATTATATATTGTAAAAATTGTATTTTTCATGATAAACTTAAACTATATCAGAAAAGGAGAATAAAGATTATGAAAACTTATGAATTATTGACTATATTCAAACCAAATTTAGATGCAGAAGAAATTGACAAAGCAGTAGAAAGAATCAGCGCATCAATAGTAGAATTTGGCGGAAATGTAAGCTCAACTGACAAAATTGGCAGAAAAAAATTAGCATATGAAATCCAGAATTTCAGAGACGGATTTTTCATTTCTATGGTACTTTCTTTGCCGGCAGAAAATGTTGCAGAATTCAGAAGACAATTGAGATTGAATGACAACATTTTGAGAACAATGTTCATGGAAACATCAGTAAAAGCAAGTGTATAACTTGTTCTGTGAACAGTTAAAAAGATGTTAAGCACATTCAAAAATTTAATAGTAAAAAGAATAGTGGATTACCTGACAAAGTGAATCAATTAAGAAAAAAATCTTAATCACTCAATCACTTAATCACCTAATTACTTTAAAAGGAAAGGCGGCTATACAAGCAATTGTAAGCTGAGATGAAAAAAAGAGATGCGAGAGGATAAGTCTTGCAAAGGTCTAAAAATCTTTTCAAACCACCTCGAGCGCGTTGACAAAACAAAGCCGGTATCGCAATAAATCGGCAAACGTACAATAACAATTTATGAAAGGCGGCTATACAAGCAATTGTAAGCTGAGATGAAAAAAAGAGATGCGAGAGGATAAGTCTTGCAAAGGTCTAAAAATCTTTTCAAACCACCTCGAGCGCGTTGACAAAACAAAGCCGGTATCGCAATAAATCGGCAAACGTACATAACAATTTATGAAAGGCAGTTTCACAAGCAATTGTAAGCTGAGATGAAAAAAATGTCATTAGCAAAATCAGTAGTAACGGGTATAGTATACAGAGCACCGGAAAAGCGTTTTACGCAGAATAATGTGGCTGTATCAGCATTTGTACTCAATATTGGCGAAAGAGAAGAAATACTTTTGAGAGTTGTTGTAAAAAGAAACAGCCTTGATGAAGTGGTTTCTTCACTAAACAAAGGCGACAGAGTTCTGGTCGAAGGCAAACTTCAAACCGCAGTCGTTAAAACAGATGACGGCGGCGAAAGAAGAATTTATGAAATAGACGCCAATACTATCGAAAAAATGGGTGCCGGCGCAATGTCTGCATCTTCTGATAAATTCGGAACAGAAGAAATCGTTAAATTTGAATCAGATGATTTTTCAAATGAACTTATCGGCGAGGATGAAATTCCGTTCTAATTTGACAATAGAAAAAAGTCATGATAAAAATTATAAGTACACAACAAGGTCGAATAAAAAACTAGAAAGGTATTAAATACTAAAATGGCAAAACAAGACTTAGATAAGAAAAAACGTAAAAGCTGCACACTCTGCGCTGATAAAGTGGAATCAATTGATTATAAAGACGGTGCAAAATTAAGAAGATACTTAACCGAAGCCGGCAAAATTATTCCGCGTCGTATCACAGGCAATTGCGCAAAACACCAGAGAATGGTAGCAAAAGCTATTAAACGCGCAAGAGAAGCCGCAATTATTAATTACGTTTTTGACTAATTAATGTTGTGAATATTTATGTAAATCGGGCAAAGCGTAAGCTTTGCCCGATTTGTTGTTTACGTGAATAGAAATTATGTTCTATATGTAAAGTATATAAATGCTTGACAAATGTAACCAATTAGGTTATAATAAGAATATGATTAAATCTTTTAAACACAAAGGTTTAGAAAGATATTTTCTAAACGGAGACAAAAGTGGTATACAAGAAAAACATGAACAAAGGTTACGTTTAATATTAAACCGTCTCAATTTAATGGCAAGAATTGAAGATGTAAATTTCCCATCAGCTAATTTACACAGATTAAAAGGTAACTTGAAGGATTTATGGTCAATAAAGATTAGTGGCAATTGGCGTATAACATTTAAATTTGAGAATGAGAATGTTTATATTGTTGACTATATTGACTATCACTAAAAGGAGGTAAAAAAATGGAAATGTATAACCCGCCGCATCCTGGCGAAATGTTAAAAAATATATATCTGCCGGATTATAAATTATCGATATCTGCATTGGCATTAAAACTTGGCATTAGTCGTAAACATCTATCAAATATAATCAATTGTAAGGTGCCTGTAACGACAGAAGTTGCACTGAAACTTGCAAAATGTTTTGGTACATCAGCAGAAATTTGGTTAAGAGAACAAGTCGCATATGATTTGTGGCAAGCCAGACAATATGTAAACCTTGATAATGTCGATGTGGTTGCAATGTAGTTTATAAACATCGGGCAAAGCGTAAGCTTTGCCCGATATACTATTCTATTTTGCTGTGGACGGCTTAAAACTTTAACGGATAATCATCAGGGATTTCCCAGCCGTTTTTCATTATCCAGAGAGCACAGAGTGCCCGCTCATTAGATGGCATTTCCTTTGTACAGCCGACACTCGTATTATTTTTTATGTCTTCATCGGTATAATAAGCGGTTCTTGTTCTGCAATATGGCATTATACCAGTATCCGGATAAAAATTAAAAGTGAAATTTTTTGTTCCGGAATCTTCACGGTTTCTATCGGACTCTTCTTCTCCGGCTTCATTGGTAAAGGTTGTCAACTTGTAGTCATTTGCATTCGGGTATAAAACCCAGCTTGACCCGGATATAGTTGCCATACTGCCATCAGGGAAATATAAATCGACTTTTTTATCGTGTGCATTTTCTCCATTAGTTTCTACTTTTAAAACTTTTATATATCCTTTTAAATATTTATCATACCAGTCTTTCGGGTCTAAAGCATCAGATGCATCATATATATCGCTGAAACCGTTTTTCATTGTTATCCAGTATTCTTTAGGACCATTATCCACTTCGGACAGTTTTATAGCCTGATTCATCATAGAGTGGAATCTAGCAAGCCGCGTTTCTACGACTCTTTTTTTATAAGATTGAACAAGATTTGGTATTGTTAATGCCGCAACTATTCCGATTATGGCAAGTGTTATCAGTACTTCTGCCAAAGTGAAGGCTGGCACCAGATCGTTGGTACAGACTGATTTGTCCTCTGTCAATGTGAAAGCAAATTTGTTTTTCATTATTACCTCCAATATGTATGTATTTTTATATAAAATTACAGTTTTACTTAAGATTATTATAAATACAACTGTAGTTTTTGTCAAATATACATTTATACATTATGTTTGTGGCTGACAGCATCTGCTATCCTGTAAAAAAGAGGACGTTATGAAAACTAACAAAGAAATGCTAGGGTTACGCATTAAAGAAATACGCAAAAAGAAAGGTTATAGTCAGGAAAAACTTGCTGAACTGGCTCAAATTGAACCGACTTCTCTCAGTAATATTGAAAATGGCTACAATTACCCGTCATTCAAAACACTTGACAAGTTGTTAGAAATTTTGGGAACTAATTATCTTGAAGTATTTAATTTTGAGCATCATAATACGCCGGATGACCTGATAGCAGAAATTACAAACATACTTAAAACTAATCCTGACAAACTGCAGGATTTTTATAAGATCGCACGCGCCCTGACTACTTGATTACTTCTATAAAATCATAATCTACAAGGTATGGCATATGTTCTTTAGTAATCAATTCACCCGGGAGGAGAACTGCTATGCCAGGAGGGCATTCTGCAATAACTTCACCTGAGATTCTGCCTATTGCCTGAGATTTCGGGATAGTTTCTTTTGGGGAGTAAAACGCATCACGCAAACTCATTTTTATAATTGGAGTTAACATAGGCATATGCTTTTTGTTTTCAAGATGACAAATGTCTGAGTAATGCGATTTGTCAATAGTTTGCAGACATTTTACAAGATATTGCATATCAGCGCGTGTGTTGCCGAGATTGGAAAGGATTAACAGACCGGCATCAGATGCGCTTTCAACTTCTATGTTAAAATCAATTTCAAGAATTGATTCAAGACGTTTGCCAGACAGCCCGTCTGCACGTATAAAGACTTTTGTAATATCAGTCTTATATCCAAAATCAGGTTTAAGATGATGTATATGCTCCATTTTATCAATTTCGCGGCGCAAGAATTTAGCGTTTGCAATTGCGCGTTCAAGCTGTTTTTTTCCGCGCGGACTTTCGAGATTTGCGCGTGCCGCATCAAGACTGCCTAAAAGCATTAAGGAAGGACTGGTTGTATGCAGCAATTTTAAAGCTTTTTCAACAGCATCAACATCAATCATTGAATTTTCTGCAATGTGCAGCATTGAACTCTGGCTCATACTGCCGCCGGTTTTATGTAGAGAATGAACAACCGCATCTGCGCCTAACTGTAATGCAGGAGTTGGCAGATGACTGTTAAAATTCCAAAGACAGGCGTGCGCTTCGTCTACAATAAGCGGGACTTTGTATTTTTTACAGATTATAGAAATTGATTTGATGTCAGAAACAACACCTTCGTAAGTCGGATTAGTAATCCACACCATACTTGCATCATCATGCATTTTTAGCATTTGTTCAACGCTTTCCGGAGTTACATTTCCCCAGATACCCCATTCCACAAAACGGTTTGGAATAAGCCATAGAGGTTCTGCACCGGAAATTATCATGCCGGTCAAAACTGAACGGTGGCAGTTTCTATTGGTGATAATTTTTTGTCCTTTTTGGGTTAAACTCATTGCAATAGCAAGATTGCCGGCAGTAGACCCATTCAACAAAAAGAAAGTTTTTTTAGCCCCGAAAGCTTTTGCAGCAAGTTCCTGCGCTTCTTTAATAGGACCGGTTGCAGGATGAAGTGTTCCGAGATTGTCAAATTCGTCGGTTGTGTCCACAGTCAATGCCTTTGCGCCAATCAGTTTTTTAAATTCAGGCAAAGTTCCGTTTCCCTTTGTATGTCCGGGAATATGAAACTGGTATGTGGGGTTTTCATATGCTTTTTTCAGGGCTTCTACAATAGGGGCTTTTATTTTTATTGTTTTGTCATTTTTTGTTACGTTTGTCATAATTATTAATATACTATAAAAAAATCATTTTTTGCAATAATTTTTGTGTTATGATTAATATTTATGAACAGGATTTTTTTTCTCTTAATGTTAATATTTGCTCTAACCCCGCTAAATTCAGCAATTGCTGAAGAAGAGGTTGTGCTTGACCTGTCTGAAAAAGTTGAAAGCAAAGTTGAAAAAAATAATATTTTGTCAAAAGGGAAGAATAAGCCGCAGCAAGATAATCCGCATACCTTTGTTCCGGAAGCGATTGATAATACTGATGTCGAGTTTTCAATATTTGATAACTTAATTGATAAAGATAAATCTTCTGATCATCCGTTCAAGATAGAAGAAGAATCACTCTGGGGCAAAATTTATAAAATGGAAGTCGAAAGAACATCTATACCAACATTTTTGTTGAAGGATGAATTAAACTTTAAAATAGATAAAGGTCCTGTTGAACAGTTAGAATTCTTTGGGGCATATCAAGGCAACTTGAACGGACTGTTTGCAGAAGGCGATTACGATACAACATATGATTACAATATTATGGAAGCCGGCGTTATCGGTAAAATACGAAATACAAACACTGATTTTAAAATTCTGATGAATTTTAAACCGACAAGTGAAAGAAGTTTTATGCAGAACTTATTCACCGATGTCTATTTTATGAATACAAGTATTCCGCACCACAAAATTATTGTTGGTAATTCCAGAAATCAGGTTGGTGTAGATGGCGGGGCATCTTCTTATACACAACCTTTTGCACTGCGTTCACAAATCGCGCGGAATTTCGGTAACACGAGGGCTTTAGGGGTGCGTGTTGTCGGGGATTACCCTTACATTGATTACAGTTTAGCTGTAAACAGTTCTGACAGATTTTTCAGAGAATTTTTCCCGGGGGCTGAATTCACCGGCTGGGTTAACTTCAAACCGCTTACAAAGGTTCAGGAAAAATATGGTAATCTTGTAGTTGGCGGCGGCATAAATTCCGGACATAACAACACAGATTATACCGTTGCAGGCGCCTATATCGGGTACAAGCACAAAAATTTTATGGCAAATGCCGAATACTCAATTGCAGACGGCTATAATGGCGTTTATTTAAGCACTGATAAAGCATCCGGTTTTTATACAACTTTAGGCTATAAAATTACACCAAAATTGCAACTTGTAGCGCGCTATGACCAGTTCGATCCGAACAGAGATATCGCAAACAATAACCGCCGTGAATATTCTATCGGGCTTAACTATTTTATAAAAGGTCAGGCGCTGCGGCTTATTTTTAACTATGTGTTCTGTGACAATGATAATGCCGAAGACAGCCACAGGCTTATTATGGGCACTCAAATACTGCTTTAAGACTCACTATTTTACATCGTCTTTTATGACAATAAGATTATTAATGATTTTCATTGCACAAGTAGGCAAAACAACATCATTTAATCCGGTTGCAATGCTTATAATTTTACCGGCACCAAGTACCACTTCTTCACCTTTATAGTGAAATTTGTAATCGTCTTTTCTGTCAGAACGTATTGTAACTTTATCCATTTTTTTACCTCTGTCTAATAATTTTTATACCACCGGTTAAAATCTATTTTTTACTATCTTTAAAGCCTGCTATATTATAGAATACACCTGTTTCCATAACTTCATCATACAGTTCTTTATCTTCTTTGAACTGTTTTTCTGTATATGGATACAAATCTATGCAAACATCCAGATCTGTTTCAATTTTACCGATTAAAGGCCATATCTCTTCTCGTTTAGACTGGTCTTCTATCTCAAAAAGCGCCACCAGTTCTATATCTTCACCCTCATGCTGTTTGCCGTCAAGAAATGTGCCGAACAAATACATACCCTTGAAGTCTTCAAACCGTTTTCTAAAAGTTTTTGAAAGTATCATAATAACTTCATCAACTGTTTTTGTCATTCTGTAATTTACTCCTTAAATTTTTTCTGTCTATTGTTTCCTGCACTGATGTGTCAAGATTTTTGACAGACACCTGACCTTTATCTATCTCTTCTTCTCCTAAGATTAATGCATATTTTGCTACTTTTGAAGCTTTTTCAAGCTGTTTTGTGAATTTTTTATTACTCAAATCAAATTCCACATTAAAACCTTCTGCTCTCAATTCTTCTGCCAGTTCAAAAGCGTCAATAGAAGAATTTGAGACAATATAAGCATCCAGTCTTTTTTCTTCAATATCCGGAATAAGTGAGTTAAGCCTTTCCATTCCCATTGCCCAGCCTACAGCAGGAGTGTCTTCACCGCCGAGGTTGCGTACGAGACTGTCATATCGACCGCCGCCGCATACAGCGTTTTGTGAGCCTAAATTATTTGATTTAATCTCGAATACTGTTCTGTTGTAATAATCCAGCCCTCTGACAAGCAGTTTATTCACAACGTATTTAATATTCATTTTGTCTAAATAGGATTTTACATCGTTAAAATGCTGAGCACATTCATCACAAATAAAATCAGACTGAATAACTTTTTTAATCTCCGGCTTTTCAAAAATTGCCTTGCAGGATTCGACTTTACAATCCAAAAGACGCAGCGGATTTTTTTCATACCTGTTTTGACAATCTTCACAAAGGTTGTCAAATTCAGGCTTTAAGACTTCTTTAATTCTTTTTTTGTATTCTTCGCGGCATTGAGGACAGCCGAGGGAATTAATTTCTACTTCAAGGTCATTCAACCCGAGAGATTTTAGGTAATTAACAGCGAGTAAAATGACTTCGGCATCAGCCGCCGGCTGTTTTATCCCGAACAATTCAACGCCAACCTGATGAAACTGTCTCTGGCGACCTGCCTGCGGGCGTTCGTATCTAAACATAGGTCCTTTGTACCAGAGTTTGACAGGAGCAGATAGTCTTGACATACCGTTTTCTATAAAAGAACGCACAACACCTGCGGTATTTTCCGGACGCAAGGTCAATGAGCGGTCATTCTTTTCAAATGTATACATTTCTTTATTTACAATATCAGTAGTGTCACCAACACCTCTGGCAAAGAGTTCTGTAACCTCAAAAATCGGGGTACGTATTTCTTTGTAACCGTATTTTGTAAATATTTCAAGTGCTTTTTGCTCAAGATTATGCCATTTTTCCACTTCTTGAGGCAAAATATCTTTTGTGCCTTTTACTACGTGTATAAATTTACTCATAAAACTATTATATTAAGCCGGCGCGAAATTGTCAACGAAAAATTAGAAAAAACTTTAATATTATTGACAACCAGACGCAAAAATTATTATTTGTTCATTTTTATTTTGAATTCTTTAAAGCTGGTAATAAATTTATATATAAATTCGATATCTGTGCCAGATGCCTCATCAAGCCAGTTGATTATTTTATTTTTCAGGATATTGTTAGGCAATTTATGCTCATAATTAAACAAATCTTTGACTTGAACATCAAAGACCTGAGCTATTTTATCGAGTTTTTCAGGTTGAGGGAAATGGATACCTGCCTCGATTTTAGAGATATGATTAGGTTCAAGTCCGATGAGTTCAGACAGTTTTTCCTGCGTAAAATGATTACTTTTGCGTAGTTCCTTAATTCTTTTGCCGAGTAGGTTTTTACAAGATGTCATACACTTCTCCTTTATAAAAGGATAGTACGCAATTGGATTTTTAGAAATATTGAATTACGATTGATTTTAAAGAATAATTATGCGTAATACGATTAAAAATGCATTAAATATATGATGATGCGATTGTTTTAATATGCATAAAATTGGTTGTAATAGAAAAAAGGAGATTTAAAACATGACATTTAACACAAACGAAGCAATTGCTCAGACTTATTCCAGAAACAACGGTACTCACCATACTCACTTCACTCACTTAGTCACTTCCCCAAAAGTAGCGTTTACGTTAGCCGAAAGCAGGCTAGCCTGCATTACTACTCTTGTAACTGCTAAAGCCGCGTTTACTTTGGCAGAGGTATTAATCACCCTTGCGATAATCGGCGTGGTTGCGGCGATAACAATACCAAGCCTTGTAAAGAACTACAACGAAAAGGCATGGGCAACGGCACAAGATGTGTTCACCAAACGTTTAGAAGTTGCCGCAATACAATTGAATACAGAAGAAAAATTAGCCGGCTACAATTCGACAATGGATTTTGTAAACGAATTAAAGAAGAAAATAAAAATAATCAATGTCTGCGATAGCAACAATTTAAGCAAATGCTTTGAAAGAACAATCTTAACTGCAGACGGTCAGGAGGTGGACGCCGCGAGTTTGAAGACATCTGCCCAGTTAGCAAAAGAGGATTGGGGTACAGAAACAGTAGGCGTTCAATTTGCAAATGGAATAAACGCCCTAATTGCATATAATCCACAGACCGACCAACAACCATTTAATAACCAGTTTAGCGCAACCGAGGCAAGCATGGCGATACTATATGACGTATCAGGACACAAGAATCCGAATACAATAGGCAAAGATATAAATCAGAACGCGAATGTTAAAAAACTTGGCTGTATGATTAAGAAAGATTTAGTCGGCGGTATGTGCATAAGTCAGATACTTGCCCCTGATACCGGATATAGTGCTCTAAGCAAAGAGGAATGTGAACAGATAGCAGATGCAGGCTATGGAAATAATAGATTATATTGTGGAGGCTATACAAGTGACTACTGGGCAGGCGCAGTGAAAGCATGCGGCGGAATAAACAACATGCCAAATAATAATCAGCTAACCCAGTTTGCAAACTACATATACAACACAGATAGCATAAGTTCAAGCGGAACAACCAGCAGATTAGCAATGGACACAACGAAAGCTAGTCAGTTCCTCTCAGCTTCACAATATTCTAATTACTTC
This sequence comes from Candidatus Gastranaerophilales bacterium, assembly GCA_944323045.1. GTDB lineage: Bacteria > Cyanobacteriota > Vampirovibrionia > Gastranaerophilales > Gastranaerophilaceae > CALUVH01. Next base: position 52,603 of record CALUQX010000001.1, read on the forward strand.
TATGTTTGGTTAGGACAGGAGAACATCAGTAACAACGACGCGTATTATCGTGTCTTTGGTCTTGACAGCACTGGTTTCAATGACCGTGATGGCAACGGCTACAGCTACGTACTTGCGGTTTGTCTAGACAATTAGAAATAAGAGGGGCATTGCCCCTCTTATATATTACCCATAATAATTATTTTAATTACAAATAGTAATGTTCACTTTTTCTTTTTGTTGCGATGCAAAAAGAAAAAGTGAACCGAAAAAGAAAAGCGCGAGAGAGCGGAAGGCGGAGGCTTGACGGCAAAATGGCTATGCCATTGCCGACGTCAACCGAAGACCTGCTAAACGCGAACGAGCAAGACACACGCGATTAAAATGAACGAGTCATCAGGAACTACGTTCCCGAACCCTCCTTATTTTTCAGTCAATGAGGATATTCCATGTTGCCTGATGTTTTCATGTCATCGCGCCTTCGCGTCGCCGTTTCTCCCTCTGCCGGCTCGCGCTCCGTCCGTCCGCAAATCCGCTCTGCTCGCAATCCGCTGCGCGATGACATGGTGGCGTTGCCTGATTCATGTAACCCGCTTAATCACCTAGTCACTTAATCACTTAATCACCCAATGTAACAACCGTTCACAATTCACAGAGAATCATTTTTTTACAGATATTGTTAACAAATATAAATAATCATGTTGCCATTAGGGTATCGATTGATGTACAATTAAAGAACAGTCATGCGTGGCATGATTTGACGTTAGTGATTATGAAAACTTAAAAATACAGGGATAGGGAGGTTTATGTGAATACCACTGAAGAAAAATTGGACTTGACCGAAAACGCCGTGAAAGTTCTGGAAAAACGTTATTTGAAAAGAGATAAAGAAGGCAATTGTGTTGAAACTCCGGCTGATATGTTCAGACGTGTTTCTAATGCTATTGCTGAAGGTGATTTGAAATTTAACAAGGCTCAATCTGATGTTAAAAAATTATCCGATAGATTTTATGATGCTATTACTCACAGATATTTTATGCCGAATTCACCAACTTTGATGAATGCTGGTCGTGAATTGGGACAACTGGCTGCATGCTTTGTTCTGCCGGTTGATGATTCTCTGGATAGCATTTTTGAAACTATCAAAAATACCGCACTTATTCATAAATCCGGCGGCGGTACAGGATTTTCTTTCTCAAGATTGAGACCGAAAAATAGTGTGGTACGCTCTACTATGGGTGTTTCATCCGGACCGGTTTCATTTATGGAAGTTTTCAACGCTGCAACTGAAGCCGTTAAACAAGGCGGCACAAGACGCGGTGCTAACATGGGGATTTTAAGAGTTGACCACCCTGATATCCTTGATTTTATTGAATGTAAATCTGATAACAATAAATTAAACAACTTTAATATTTCTGTTGCTATCACCGACAAATTCATGGATGCTTATATGAAAGGCGAAGATTATGAACTGGTTAACCCGCAGAATAATCAGGTTGTCGGTAAGTTGAGCGCAAAAAAAGTATTCGATATGATTATTGACGGTGCATGGAGAAACGGCGAACCGGGTATTATTTTCATTGACAAAATGAATTCAGATAACCCTACTCCTTTAATCGGTGCTATTGAATCAACTAACCCATGCGGCGAAGTTCCTTTATTACCGTTTGAAGCCTGCAACTTAGGGTCAATTAATTTAGGGCTTATGGTTAAAAACGGGGCTAACGGACTTGAAGTTGACTGGGATTTACTCGCAAAAACAACAAGAACAGCTATTCGTTTCCTTGACAATGTAATTGCAGTGAATAACTACCCGCTGCCGCAAATTTCTGAAATGGTGCAAAACAACCGCAAAATCGGTTTAGGTGTAATGGGCTGGGCTGATTTGCTGATGAAATTAGGTATTCCTTACAATTCAGAAGAAGGTACAAAATTAGGTGCGCAGATTATGGAATTTATTGATTATGAATCAAAATGCGAATCTATTGAACTTTCTAAAGAAAGAGGGCGTTTCAACAACTTTAAAGGAAGTATTTATGATCAGGACAATTACCTGTACAACAAATACAAAGGTAAATCAGCAGGTAAAATTTCTGATGAACAATGGAAAGAATTAGACGCATTAATCAAAGTTCATGGCATCAGAAACGCTACAACTACCTGTATTGCACCAACAGGCACAATCTCAATGATTGCTGCTGCATCAGGCGGTATTGAACCTCTGTTCGGTCTTGTATTCTCAAGATTAATTATGGATGGCACAGAAATGCTTGAAATTAATCCTATCTTTAAAGACTATATGATTGAACACGGCTTGTATTCAGAAGAGTTGATGAAAGCTATTGCAAAAGACGGCTCTGTTGCTCATGTCGCAGGTGTTCCGGAAGAAGTTAAACGCATATTCGTGACAGCACATGATGTTTCTCCTTACTGGCACGTAAAAATGCAGGCTGCTTTCCAGCTTCACACTGACAATGCGGTTTCTAAAACAGTTAATTTTGAAGAAAATGCAACAAGAAAAGATATTGAACAGGCGTACATTCTCGCTTACGAAAATAATCTGAAAGGCATTACTGTTTACAGAAACAATTCCCGTCAGTTCCAGCCGATGAATCTGGATTCTAAAAAGAAGGAAGAAGAAGTAAAGGTTGAGGAAGTTAAAGTCGAAGAACCTGTAGATGAACCGACAGGTGAAATTAAAACAGTGAAATGTCCTGAATGCGGAAATGAAATTCAAATGGCTGAAGGATGTTTTATCTGTCTTAATTGCGGTTATTCTGGTTGTTCATAACGCACAAATTTAATGCTATTTTATCAAGGGGGGACAGTTTATCTGTGTCCCCTTTTGTTATGTAAAATTTTTGTAACATGTTACGGAGAAAACGCAATTTTATTTTTTTTGTGATTTTAATAGATATACCGGTAAAGTGTAGTAGAAAGGTTTATTAAATTATGACAAAAGTAGAAGTAATCGGCAGACCGTTACAAGTTGGCGGTAATACAGCACAATTAACAACCAATGGCAAGGTAAAAATTACAGATGCCGAAGGTAAAACAAAAGTTATTTCACAAAAAAGTTTTCAGAAACAGTTAGTTCAAAATGCTGATAAAATCAATAAAGGTGATACTTTTGAATTCAAAAGCAACAACACAGGCAAGAAAATTGCGGCAGGTTTAGGCATCGCAGGACTTGTAACAGGACTTGCGGCTGCAGTTGTTTACCGTAAAAATATCGGACAATTCTTTAAAAATACTAACTTTAAAGAATTAGGTAAGGATTTGATTAAAAAAGGTAAAGATTTTGCCAAAAATGGTTGGGAAAACGGGAAAAATCTTTTATCTGCAGGCTGGACAAATGTAAAAGAATTCGGTACAAATGTACTTGAATATATCAAAGATATTCCGAATAAATTTCCAAAATTAAAACCTGGGAAATAGGTATCTAATGTAGTAAAAGAATCGGCGGCAAATTTGCCGCCGATTCTTTTTTTGTCGTTTTCCGAAGATGTAATCGCGGGGGACGAAGCCCACCTGCTGTTTTTGTGTTATAATAAAACTATGATAGACAGATATTCACGCGAAGAAATGAAAAAGATTTGGAATTTGAATTCCAAATTTCAGTATTATTTAGATGTAGAAATCGCCGTGGCAGAAGCTTATGCACAGATTGGTGAATTTCCAAAAGAAGATATTGAAGAGTTGAAAAAACTCGCTAAATTTGATATTAAACGCATTGACGAAATAGAGGCAGAAGTCAGACACGATGTAATCGCTTTTTTGACTAATGTGAATGAAAATTTGGGCAAATATGCAAAATATATGCATGTTGGAATGACAAGTTCTGATGTTATAGACACGGCTTTTGCACTACAAATCAAAGACAGCGGAAAAATAATTGTGAATGACCTTGATGAAGTTATTCAATCGTTAAAAGACCTTGCCAATAAACATAGACAGACAGTTTGTATCGGGCGTTCACACGGGATTCATGCAGAAATTATGACCTTTGGTGTTAAAATTTGCAACTGGATAGACATTATGGAGCGCCAGCGTGCAAACTTTATCCATGCACTTGATGAAATTAATGTTGGACAAATATCCGGTCCGGTGGGCACTTACAGCAATATCCCGCCGGAAATTGAACAAATTGCCTGCCAGAATTTAGGGCTTATGCCGGCAAGAATTTCTACACAAATAATTGCACGTGATTATCATGCTTATTTTATGCAGTCACTGGCTTTAATTGCGAGTGTGCTGGAACAGTTTGCAACAGAAATAAGACATTTGCAAAGAACAGAAGTGTTGGAAGTAGAAGAAGGATTTGGTAAAAATCAAAAAGGCTCATCTGCTATGCCGCACAAGAAAAATCCAGTTTTGAGCGAGAATTTATGCGGTCTTGCGCGTGTTGTGCGCTCAAATTCCATTGCTGCGCTGGAAAATATTCCGCTCTGGCATGAACGCGATATTTCACACAGTTCGGCAGAAAGAATTATTTTCCCTGACAGCCTGATTCTTGTTGACTTTATGTTAAATCGCTTTAATAATATCGTGCAAAATCTGGTTGTTCATGAAAAAAACATGCTCAAAAACACAGACAAATTCGGCGGGATAGTTTTCTCGCAAAAAGTATTGCTTAAACTCGTTGAAAAAGGACTTACACGGGAAGACGCATATAAAATCGTACAGCGAAATGCACTGAATGCATTTGAACACGACGGAAATTTCAGGGTTAATTTAACCAATGATAAGGAAGTTGCAAAGCTTTTGACACCTCTGGAGATAGACGAGATTTTTAATAAAGAAGACTTCTTGAAAAATATTAACGAAATTTATTCAAGGATTCTGTAAAAAATACTTGCTTAAGGAATTAGGATATTGTAAAATAATATTATTGAGTGAGGATAATATGGCAAAATTAAACATAACAGTGTGCATGGGAAGTTCCTGTTTTGCAAGGGGAAATGAAAGAAATCTTGCATTTATAGAGAGTTATATACAAGAGCACGGGCTGGAGGCTGAAATAAATCTTGCGGGTTCGTTGTGTGAAGGTAAGTGTGCCAAAGGTCCTAACATCATTGTAAATGGTGTTGAGTATAACAATGTTGATGAAACAAAGATTGAGAGAATATTAAAGAGTGATTTGTGAACCGTAAAAACATCAGTTATTTTAAAGTGTTATGCAGCCTAATATAAGTAACAACAGATCACTGTTCACAGTTCACAAATCACAGATAAAGGAGTTTTGAATAATGGATAAACAATATGCAGTATATACTTTGTCAAATGAATGCCATGACTGTTACAAATGTATCAGGAGCTGCCCTGTAAAAGCAATTAAAATAGAAAATGGACACGCATCTGTCATTCCAGAAAGATGTATTGCCTGCGGTAATTGCGTAAAAACTTGTCCGGCAAACGCTAAACGCGTCAGGGTTGATATTGACCGCGCTAAAAATTTGCTGAATGCCAAAAAAACAGTTTTTGTTTCTCTTGCGCCTTCCTGGAACGGTGTATTTGAATATACGCCGGAAAAAATGATTTCTATTTTGAAAAAATTAGGGTTCAGTGAAGTTTCTGAAACAGCTCTCGGCGCTCAGGAAGTCTCTATTAAAACTGCAGAAATATTAAATAATGCGGAAAAAGGTTTGTTTATCTCAAGCGCTTGCCCTGTTATTGTAGATTATATAAGGCTTTATCATCCAGAATTCGTTGATTGTATTACACACATCGGCTCACCTGCAATGACTCATGCAAGAATGCTGCGTGAAAAATTTGGAGAAGATATTGGTATTGTATTTATTGGTCCTTGTATCGGTAAAAAAAATGAGGCTGATTATACAAACCTTATTGATGTCGCCTTAACCTTTGATGAATTAAAAATCTGGATAAATGATATCATAAAAGACATTTCGGCAGTTGATATCGCTTATAATGCAAAATTCGTGCCTTCTCAAGCTTACGAAGGGGCATTGTACCCGATAGACGGCGGTATGAACGAAACTATTAAAAAAATCGGTATAAGAAAAGATGTTCAATTAATAAATATTTCAGGAATTTACGAATTTAGCCGTGCAATTACTGAACTGAAACCTGAAAATATTCAGAAAACGATTTTTATAGAAGCATTGTCCTGTGAAGGCGGCTGTATTGCAGGTCCTTGTACCTCAACTAACAAACCGAGTTTGAGTATTGTGTCTGATATTCTTTCAAATGTTAAAGAACGTGAAGTTATTCCTAAAAAATCTTCAACTGTTGTAGAATATGCAATTCAGCCGAAAAAAGTTGTAACTTCACAGCATTCACTTGAAGAAATACTTAAGGCTCTGAAAAAAATCGGTAAACATTCAGTGGATGATGAGCTTAACTGCGGCGGCTGCGGCTATGCAACCTGCCGTGATTTGGCTAAAGCTTTATTAGACGGTGATGCCGAAACTGCCATGTGTACTTCTTATATGAGAAAAATTGCAATGCGCAAAGCCGCGGCAATGGTTCGCTGCATGCCTGCTGCTATAGTTATGGTCGACAATTCGATGAATATAATAGAAGCAAATGACGCATTCATGAGAATGTTCACAGGTGATATGTATGAAATATTTAAAGCCAGACCGGACGGTCTTGTCGGCGCGGCAATTGACAGAATAGTCGATTTTGCAGACATATTCAGGACTATTCTGAAATCAGGTAAAGATCTCCATAAAGAAAGATATTCTGTAAATAATAAATTATATGATATAAATGCGTTCACAATTGAACCTAATGAAATAGTCGGCGCTGTAATTACCGACGTTACTCAGTCAGAAACCAATCGTGAAAAAATTGCCCAAAAAGCACATGAAGTTATTTCTAAAAATATATCTATCGTTCAGGAAATAGCCTGTCTTCTGGGTGAACATATGGTCGAAACAGAAACTCTTCTGAGTTCTATTGCAAATGATTATGATGACAAAGATGAAGACGAAAATGAAAGTCAAAATCAAAGTGTAAATAATAATGGGGAACAACAATAGTGTTTATAGATGTAGATTGTTATCAGGTTAAAAAATATAATCAAAATGCATACGGCGACTATTTTGTTTCCAAAAGATATCCGGATGAAGGTCGTCTCATTGCCGTGTTGTCTGACGGGTTAGGAAGCGGAATTAAGGCAAATATATTGTCCTGTATGACAGCAACAATGCTTTTGCGCTTTATAGAAAACGAACAAATATCCATCCGCAAAGCCGCAAGTATTATTATGAACTCTCTGCCTGTATGTAAAGTAAGACATATAAGCTATTCTACATTTTCAGCCGCTGACTGCAACGATGAAGGTGATGTAAAATTTGTAGAAGAAGGTAACCCGGAAGTAATCTGGATTCGCAATAATGAGGTAATGAAACCTGAATTTGAAATAATAAAATCCAAAACTTTTAAAAACAGACAGATGAAAGTTACAAAATTAAAACTAAAACTGGGCGACCGCCTAATATTTTGTTCAGACGGTGTAACCCAGTCCGGTCTGGGCGGCGGTCGCCTTAAACTCGGGCTGCGGCGCGATGGACTAATTGTTTTATTAAAAGATAAACTTGCGCAGGAACCTGATATATCGAGTACAGAACTCGCACAATATATAGTTCATCAGGCAATTAATATAGAAACTAACCGTCAGCCAAAAGACGATATCTCGGCATGTGTTCTGTATTTTAGAGAACCACGTGAGTCTTTGGTATTTACAGGTCCTCCGTTCCACCAGAACAAAGATGCTGAGTATGCACAAATGTTTGCGAATTTTAAAGGGAAAAAAGCAATCTGCGGCGGCACTACAGCTAACCTTATCTCAAGAGAACTGAATCGTCCGGTTACCATGGAAAAAACTATAAGTATCGGGAAATTACCGGCATGTTCTTATATGGAAGGCGTTGATCTGGTCACAGAAGGCGTTTTAACCTTAACAAAAGCTTTAGAATATTTAGAAGCCGGCACAAGTAATATTGACAACGCTGCCGGAAAGCTGGTACAATTTTTGTTAGATAGTGACTGTATAAATTTCATGGTCGGGGCTAAACTTAATCAGGCTCATTATGATCCGGCTCTGCCTATTGAAATAGAAATCAGAAAAACTATTGTCAAAAAAATAGCAAATATTTTGCAAGATAAATATCTAAAAAAAGTTGATGTGCAATACATGTAAGAGGATACTCCTCAGTTAGGAAGGTAAAAAATGGACAAAAAAGTTAGTGTGAAAGTATGTTTGGGAACAACCTGTTTTGTAATGGGGTCTGCAAATTTACAGGAGCTTATTGAGATAGTTCCTGCTAAATACGGCGATAAAGTAGAAGTTTCTGGCGTTCCTTGTCTCGGGCTTTGCTCTATTGACTGGGAATTTTCAAAAGCACCTTATGTAAAAGTAGACGAAGATGTTGTTAAAGAAGCAACTGTTGAAAAAGTCTTAAAAGCTATTGACGAAAAATTAAAATAATTTTTAAAACTAATATTTTAAAGACCATTTTATTATTGAGATCCTGAAACAAGTTCAGGATGACATAATAAAATGGTCTTTAGTCTTCATTGGCTAAAAACTTAGCCATTTTATAAATCTTTTCAAGCTTTTTATTATCATTCTTTACTTTATCTAAAATATTATAAATCTGATTTATCAATTCTTCAGGTTCTTTTATATGGTCTGTGGCAAAAAGGTCTTCTGTTGAAATATCCAGTGCTTTCAAAATTTTTTCAAGAGTTTCGGCTTTTACAAAACATTCACCGACTTCAATTTTGCTCAAATTTCTTGGCGAAATATCGATTAACTCAGCCAGTTGCTCCTGCGTTAAATTTTTCTTTTTTCTTATTCTTTTTACCTTTTCTCCGAAAACTTTTTTAATATCCATACAAGCCTTCTACATCAATTTTTTATGAAAATCAGATATCGAATATCATGTTATATTAAATTTTGTAAACCTGAAACGGCAAGCTACATCTATATTTTATAAAATTTCTATAGTGTATATCTAAAATTATGGCAATTTCTATATACAAAATTCTTTTATATAAATGTGAGATGTGCAATTGCAATACGAGGTAAAAAGAATATTAAAGGAGGATTAAATCATGCCAGAACCAATCGGAAGAAAACCCATAAACTTTGGAGGTGTCATATTAGATGAAAATCAAATTAAAAATAAGAGAATTGAAAAAGGATTGAATAATACATATATAATCGAATTCAAATCCGGTGTAACCGCCAAATACGAAATGCAGAATTCAGAAAAAGCACCTGCACTTAACTCAAAAGCAAGTCCATTTAATAAAATGAGCGATGATAAAGTATTTATTACAGAAGGATTTAACATCAAAGGACTGACTATTGAAGGGAATAGTGAGGCTAGAGATGATATTACATTACATGATTGTGAAAATGCTATAGTGAATACTTTCAACGATAATATTGAAGACAAAACGGTGTTTGATGGCGGAAAATACAATTCTCACTTTGGGGATAAGAACGACAAGACCGTACAAAAATAGACAAAATATAAAAATAATTAGAAGACTGTAAATTTACAGTCTTTTAATTATTTTTTGAAAAATTTCATGTTCATGCCATAATATAAAATATATGGAATAGTAAAGAGGTAAAAAGATATATGGCAATGAATACTAATGCTCCGAAACAAACGTCACACTTAAAAAGAGAAATTCTTGTTAGATTAATAAGAGCATATTTGAGCGACAATTTTGAAGAGAATACACGCTTAATCCCATTTGATATGCGTCCTAAAGGCAGTGAAGTTCCTTACAGATGCTGTATTTACAAAGAACGTGAAATACTCAGAGACAGAACTGTTGCAGGTTTGGGCTGCTCAATTGAAGAGACTGATGACAGCACTTTGCTTTCTGAACTTGCACATAAATCACTTGAACGGGAAGTCCCTGAAGAAAATCCTTTAACAGTATTGACAACTGCTTGCAAAGGCTGTGTACCGGCAAGAATTTATGTAACAGATTTGTGTCAGGGCTGCGTTGCAAGACCGTGTGTTAACACTTGTAAATTTGGTGCAATAAGTGTGCAAAATGGCAAATCTGTTATTGACCCTGAAAAATGTAAAAACTGCGGTATGTGCGTGCAGGTTTGCCCTTATCAGGCAATTACAAAAATTATTGTGCCTTGTGAAAGCGCCTGTCCTGTTGGAGCAATTAATAAAGGCGAAGACGGACACGCAAAAATTGATTTTGACAAATGTATTTCCTGCGGCAAATGTGTTTCAGCCTGCCCGTTTGGTGCTGTTCATGAAAAAAGCCAGATTATTGACGTTCTAAAAACAATTAAATCAGGCAAAAAGGTAATAGCAATGCTTGCTCCGGCAATTATGGGGCAGTTGCCTTGCACTCCTACACAACTTCGCGAAGCCATAATGAAATTAGGCTTTGCAGATGTTTATGAAGTTGCACAGGGGGCTGATGTTACTACACGTAACGAAGCAAAAGAATTTGTTGAGCGCATGGAAAACGGGGCAGAATTTATGACAACTTCTTGCTGTGCGGGTTACAACGAACTTATTGCAAAACACCTGCCTGAAATTAAACCGTTTGTGTCAGAAACAAAAACACCGCTTTATTACACAGCAGAAATAGTTAAAAAAGACTATCCGGATGCAGTTACAGTGTTCTTTAGCCCTTGTGTGGCAAAACGACGTGAAGCTTTGCAAAATCCGAATGTTGATTATGTACTTAACTATGAAGAAGTTGGCGCATGGTTTATTGCACTGAATATTCAGGTAGACTCCTGCGGTGAATCTTCATTCAAAACAGAAGCCTCTGCAGAAGGTAGAAATTATGCACAAACCGGCGGGGTAGCAAAGGCAGTTCAGTCAATGCTGCCGGAAGAAATTCCTGCACATCCGGTTATAATTGACGGACTCAATAAACAATCTATCCGCGACCTTAAAAAGTATGCGAAAAACGGTATTTGTGATATTGGTAACTTAATTGAGGTCATGGCTTGTCAGGGCGGCTGTCTTGGCGGTAATGCTACAGTTAACAGCTACAAAGCAGCCTCAAAACAACTCGGCGCTTATGTAAGTCAGAGTAAATCTATTAAGGAAACAGAAGACGAAAATTAGTTGTTTTTCATATATGCAATAAAGGCGGGCATTTCTACGAAATGCCCGCCTCCTTAACACGGAAAATTTATTTAAATCTTTGTAGACAGCGACGGCGCAATTGCAATGAAATGTCTGACCAGATCGGTATCCCATTGCGTGCCTGCACCCATTTTTAGAATTTCGCAGGCTTTTTCAACGCCCATGCCCTTTCTGTAAGGTCTGTCACTAATCAGCGCGTGGAAAGCATCTGCAACAGCGACGATTCTTGCGGACAACGGAATTTCTTCACCTTTTAATTTGTCAGGATAACCGCTGCCGTCAATGTGTTCATGGTGATATTTAACCATAGGGATTAAGTCATGCAATGCCTCGTTCGGCTCCAGAACTTTTTCAGCACCGATTGTAGGATGCTGTTTCATTATTTCCCATTCCTCATCAGAAAGATGAGACGGCTTTTTCAACACATTTTCTGGAATACCTATTTTGCCGATATCATGGAGAAGGGCACCTAATTTAATGCGTTCAACTTCTTCTTCAGGCAGATTAACAGCACGTGCAAGTGCCTCAGAATACCTTGAAACAGATGTTGAGTGACCTTTTGTATACGGGTCTTTGGCGTCAATTGCACCGGCAAGTGAAGTTACCATTTCAATTAAGTGGTTTTGAGAAATAATCTGTTCATTGTTGAACTTGTGTACAAGTTCTTCTTCAAAGTTAATACCGAGCTGTGCATGGCGTTTGGCAACAACTTCTGCAAAAGAATTCAATGCTGCGTCGTCCCAGAAATTGAAATCAGAAGAACTGATAATTGCAGACATCCCTTCTTTGTAACCCTTTGCCTGAGAAATATACATTGCCTGTTCTGCCAGTATCAAAAGTTTTTCCTGATCTTTTGTGCAGTCAGGGTAGGTGGAAATCCCGACTGAAACTTTTACAGGACCTACATCGTCAACAAAGCAGCAGGAAAGCGTGTATGTAATATATTCTGCCAGATATTTTGCATCAGCAGTGTTTGTGTCCGGCAAAATCACAGCAATTTCATCACCGCCGTAGCGTCCGGCATTGTCATTGCTTCTTATATTCTGTTTAATCTTGGATGCTAAAAGTTTTATAACTTCATCACCTTTGGCATGCCCGAGTTCTCTGTTTATCTTTGATATGTTATTCACATCAAACATAATTATAGATAGTTGGGCTTTGTTTTCTTCGGCTTTTTGCAGCTCAGAAGATAACAATTCCTGAAATCCGCGGTGATTGTATAATCCGGTTAGATTATCAGTATTTGCAAATTTGCCTGCTTTTTCTTTTAAATCTGCATTATCCATAAACATTGCGCAGTAATTTGCAAGAAATTCAAAGAAATCTATATGATTATCAATGGCATCTTTACCGATAATCATAACCCCTTTGCAAAGCTTAAGAGATATTAAAGGCAGGATTAAAGATTCAGAATCCTGCAAATAAGGAATGTTCAAAAACTTATTATTGTCCTGACGTACAGGCATTGCAGTATTAAAACATTCTATAACAGGGTTTTTGTCATCGGAAAGAAATATTTTAGAAGAGTATGATGCACCGGTCTGGCTGAAAAGTTTCAAATTTATGCATTTTGATTTTTCATGGTATACACCGAATGCGGTATAAACATTTTTTATTTTTTCAGCAAAAACTTTATGTATCACAGTAAACAATTCATGAACAGAGGATTTGTCTTTAAGTGCATGATTCAATTCCGCAACGAGAGTGTCATAATCAATTGCTTTATTTACGGCTTTCAACGGGTTTGCCATAAAGCTGTTGTAAGTTCTTGTTTGATTATTTTTTACGTTAAAGTTATTAATTCTTGCAACAATGTTGTTTGTTTCCTGTTCAATGGCTGAGGCGATATTTATTTCACCGGTTGGAATTTCTTTTGTTTTGCCGGAAATAGGATTAGAGGCATTTTTACGCCTTATCGGGTTTGATGCCTTTTGTTTTATAGTATCTTGTATTTTGATATCTTGATTATTTTTGTTCAAAATAAATTTCCACCTACAAACATTTTTTACTTTAAAACGCAAAACAAAATTTTCTTGCTACTAATTTGGAATGTTTAACATTCCTTAAAATAATTTTACCCTAATCCGTCCAAAAAACAATACGTCGTTTGGACGGCACAAATTTATAATACAAAATGTATTACAAATTTATTTGTAATTTTAATCCTTTACAACACATTTGAACCATACATACACAAAAGTGTTACATATGTAGTATAACATTTTTTTGCAGATTTTTCTAGTGTTTTAGGGTAAATATTAATATTTGTTACAGACATTTTTGAAGGATTATTTTTTTATTTAATTGCCTGAATTTTTTTATGCTAAAATATATGCGGAGGCAATTATGACACTACCGGAAAACTTTGGAATAGCAATGATAATGACCCTGTTAGCAGGTCTGGCAACTGCTATAGGAGCAGGAATTGCTTTTGTAGTAAAAAGGGATAATTTAAAGGCACTTTCCATTGGGCTGGGATTTTCAGCCGGAGTGATGATATTTTTATCTTTTACAGATATTATTCCGGAAGCCGGAGAGATGCTGGCTGTAAACTTTCCGAATATGCATGAATGGTTAGTTTTTGGAGGCTTTATTCTCGGCATAATAATTGCAATGCTTATTGACTATTTTTTGCCGGATCATATTGATCCAGATGAATTGTTACAGCCTGAGGGACCATGCCGTCACAGACACCGAATAAAACGTGCCGGTTTATTTACAGCGGTTGCAATATGCGTTCATAATTTTCCTGAAGGCATGGCAACATTTTTAACCGCAACACAGAATTTGACATTAGGTTTGTCGGTTGCGCTTGCTATTGCTATTCATAATATACCGGAAGGAATTGCTGTTGCACTGCCTCTATATCACGTGACCGGAAAAAAACGTTATGCAATGCTTTATGCAGCACTTTCAGGAATTACAGAACCTATCGGAGCGTTGATTGGTGTTTTGCTGTTCGGACTATTTTTGCCGCAGGTTTTGATAGGTATTTTGCTTGCCGCTGTTGCAGGTATAATGATTTATCTGTCATTTGATACATTACTTCCGCTGGCACGTGAATACGGAAGCTGGCATCTCTCTATGGTGGGAATATTCACCGGCATGCTGTTCATATGGGTCGGTCTAATTTTAATCGGATAACGTAATTATGAAAAATTTACTTAAAAAATTAATGGCAAAAGAAAATTTATCTTTTGATGAAATAAAATATGCGGTAGAAAGTATTGCAAATTATGAGGTTTCTGAGGCGCAAATTGCTGCTTTTTTAACTGCAATTACGGCAAAAGGAGTCAGTAAAGAAGAATTCTTTGCGTTAGCATACAATATGCGCAATTTTGCACGGAGAGTAAAAACTGATAAATATATAGTTGATAGCTGTGGCACAGGCGCTGATATGTCAGGAACAATAAACATTTCAACTGCTGCATCAATTGTTGCCAATGCGTGCGGGGCAAATGTTATAAAACAGACAAATTCTTCTATAACAAGTAAATGCGGCAGTACAGATTTTTTGAGCGCGCTTGGAATTGAAATAGCAAAAACTCCTGAGCAGGCGCTGGAAATATTTAATCAGTGCGGAATTTCTTTTGTGCATTCCCCTTATTTTAACGATTTTGCAAAAGTAAATAACCCTGTCAGACAGCAAATCGGGATTAAGACTATTTTTAACTTTTTAGGACCGTTGATTAACCCGTCTTTTCCTGACGCACAGCTTTTAGGTGTTTCTTCTAACGCTATGTGTGACAATATGGCTTATGCGCTGCAAAAACTCGGCACTGACAGAGCACTTGTTGTTAACGGGCTGTCACCTAATATAGATGAAATAAGCATTTGTTCTGAAACTCGTGTTTTAGAGTTGAAAAACGGGGAAATTTCAGAATACACTGTTTCGCCGGAAGAGTTCGGATTTGTCAGAGTAGACTTGTCGGAAATTCAAGGCGGCAGCGGAATTGATAATGCACGTATTGTAACCGAAATTTTTGAAAACAAACGTAAAGATGCACGGCTTAATGTTATCCTGTTAAATGCAGGAGCAATGGTCTATTTAGCCGGAATTACAGATTCTATAAAATCCGGTATTGAATTAGCACGACAAAGTATAGAAAGCGGTAAAGTGCTGCAAATTTTAAGAGGGTTACAGAATGAAAAACTTGTCAAATCTGTTTGATTTCGGGCGTAATCTTTATGCGCTGCCTTCATACAAATCCAATTCAGGAAAAGCCCTTATTCCTCTAAGATACTTTTTTGAGTTGACTTATCGCTGTAACCTGCAGTGTCCGTATTGTTATGTCGGTAATGCGCGCGAAAAAAACGAATTGACTACAGATGAATGGTTTAAAATTATCGACCAGATTCCGTGGTATTCTTTTGTAACGCTTGTAGGCGGCGAACCTTTAATCAGAAAAGATTTTATCGATATTTTGATGCATACAGCAAAAAAGACATTTGGCAAACTTAATGTTGTGACAAACGGTATTTTGATTAATGACGAAATTATCGATGCTTTTATAAAGTCTAAAATGATGCTTTTGTCTGTCTCACTAGACGGTTATGGCAAAAATCACGATATAAACCGCAATAAAGCCGGTATTTTTGAAAAAATTATTAAAAATCTTGAAAAAATGAACGAACGCAAAAAACGCCCTATGGTTGATATTAAAACAATTGTGCTGGAAAATAATTTAGATGATTTAGTAAAGCTGTATAAATTATGTGATGAAATGCATTTTAATTTTTTGTCAATTTCATTTTTAAGAAACAACAACTTAAAGCAGAATTCAGTGCTTTTTGACAGTTTTGTACCGGAATTCAACGGACATTACCCTATAAAAAAATACTTTGATATGGAGCATTTTAAAGAAGTCTATAGAGAACTGGAAGCATTAAGTAAAAAGTCAAAAGTGCAGATACGTTTTTCACCGAAGTTTGAATACGCAAAAAATCCGCTTGAAAAGATTGAGGAATTTTTCAATACACCTGAAGACAAACCTGTTAATCAGATATATAAACCTTGCCTTTATCCATATTCCAATATGATGATAACGCCTTGCGGCGATGTATATCCGTGTCTTTCACAACGTATCGGCAATGTTAGAGAGATGTCAATAAAGGATGCGTTTAACCTGCCGCATTACAGATGTTTCAGGAAGAATTTGAAAGCCGCAAAAGTTTTTGGTGCCTGTCAGATGTGCTGTGAACTGGAAGTGAAGTAGCAATCAGAGGACAACGATATGTGAATGAAAATGTTCGGACATTGATACAATATCCGAACATATGTTTAAATAACCAGAATTTTGTTTTTTTTGTTATACCATTCCCTCTTTAACAGCTTTCACCGCAGCCTGCACTCTGTCATTTACACACATTTTTTGTAATATTGAGCAAACATGTGCCTTTGCAGTGTGCACACTTACTATCAATTCTTTTGCTATTTCAGTATTGCTTTTTCCTGAAACTAAGTGTTTTAAAACTTCATATTCTCTTTCTGTTAATGGAACTCTGCCTTCTGATTGCGATTTGTTTGGCAAAAATCCGATATTTTCCACTTTCGGGAAAGAATTTAGTGCGAGCTGTGCAACCATAGGGTCTATCCAACAAACTCCTGTTGCCACATCTCTTACAACATCTGCAAGTTTCTGCGGATCAATGTCTTTCAAACAATAAGCGCTTGCGCCGGAACTTAATGCCGCAACAACTTCTTCTGCTCTGTCATGTGAAGTTAATGCTATAATCTTTGTTTCCGGTGCGAACTCTTTTACTTTAATCATCGCCTCAATACCGTTCATGCCCGGCAGCCCCAGATCCATTAATACAACATCAGGTTTGTATCTTTCAATAAATTTCAACCCCTCAATTGCATTTTCAGATTCTGCAACAACTTCCATGTCGTCATTTGCATTCAATGCGCATCTTAAGCCGACACGGGTTAGTTTGAAATCCTCCACAATGATAATTCTAATTACCTTTTTGTTTTCATTTGCGTTTGTATCTTCCATTAGAAGCCCCCTTTTTTTAGAAATATTATCTACTCCGTTTTAACTAAAACTATTAAAGGATAGCTATGAGAATTAATCCATTCCCCACGTGGGTACAATTATTGTATCAGGTACAATTATTATTTTTATGCTATTTATTATTTGTTATGCTATAATTATTAGTAGTAAAGTTATTATTTTGCTCAGGGGATTTAAATATGCTGAATTTTTTATTTGCTAAAAACAAAAATAAATTTGACAAATGTGAAAAACTCAACGAAATTTATGCAAAACTTTTATCTAAATATAGTTTTGATAATATTCCGGAAGACCGGAAAAAATATCTCACAGAAATAGTTGAAAAGAACGGATATCTGCCATATCCACATATCAAAGCATTAGAAGAGTTAACAAATGAAGAAGTCCTTTTTGCCCTGCAAATCAAGTGGAGTCAAAACGGCATATTTAAAGACGGAAAATTTGATTTTGAAGACGATAAGATTAGTGTACTGGCGAGGAACAATGTCAAAGATTCAGGCTGGTTCAAACGCGAGGGGCATGACATAAAATTGATTAACCTTGCCGGATTAGGCGACGGCAATAAGTCTAAAGAAACAGGAAAATTTTTTGATTGGCTGCGTCAGTTATTAATTTTGCCAACCGGAAATTTAGAAAATAATATATTTAATACAACAATTTATCTTATACCGTTTCATCCAAGAGAATTCGGCTGCGCATACCTGCCGAAAAGTACAGAAGTAAGTGAGAATCTTCTGGATCTGGAGATAAAAGGGTTGACGGATATGGATGCAAAACAACAGGTACAGACATTTATTGAAATGGCACAGCTTGCCGGACATCCTGTTATTTATGATATTTTGCCGCAGACTGGAAGATTTTCTAAAGCAGTTCTTGCCAATCCGCATATCGCACGCTGGTTTGACATTACAGAACTCAATTTAAAAATCGATGAATGTGTAGAAAAAATCGCAAACGATTTGTCCGGCGAATACGACAGTGATGACATTGAGTTAATGAAACGGATTTACAAGCAATCACAGCAGGGCTGTGCAGGAGATTTGAGCGAACACTATCAGATTATGTTCAATAACTTTGAAGATAAAATGCTTGAACTTAAGAAAGAATATTCAAATAAAATGCTTAGTTTCCCTATCCAGCAAAAAATTCACAAACGCGTAAAGGAAATTGTTGCACGAATTCAAGAGGTAGGTACTAATAAAAAATTAGAAGAAGACGATATAACAAAACAGCTTGATATAATTCAGGAACTGATAAAAATCGGTTTATGGCCGGCACCGGGCGGGGCATGGTGTTCTGCCGGAATTCCTGTTTATGACAAAATGAGCGAATGCGGCGGATATCCGACATTTAAACATTTTGATTACAAAGGAGAAGATGTTACAGAATTTGCAAATCTTGACTGTCAGACACCGTATTATTTTGTTAACCTTGAAAACGGCTCTTACAACAAAGAAGTTATCGACTTTTTCTTAAATGCAATGAAAACTTTGCAGAAAGATTACAACTTTGACGGATTCAGGGTTGACCATATCGACCATATTGTAGATAAAGTTTCTGAAAAAGACGGAGTGCCGATTAGTTACCGTGCACCGCGAAAAGTTCTTGGTGAACTAAATAGAATGATGAAACAGGAAATTCCGTATTTTGCGACGCTTGCTGAATACATGTTGTGGGATGACTTTTTGAAAGAGTATCATAAAGACATGAGTTTTGACCTTTTATGGGGAAATGATATTGTTTCTCAATCAAGCAAAGCACCGGAAACAATTGTCGAAGATAATCAGCATCTCGCAAATTACAATACTGCATTGAAAAATAGTGATTACCTTTCTATTCTGAAAACTTATAACAATCAGGACGGCGAATTCAGATGTATTGACCAGTATCCGGGACAACTTGGCGAACAGGGTGCTTTATACAAATGGTTTAAGTATAAATTTTTACCGGGCGGAAAATTTGCACAACGCCCTGTGCTTTATGTAGACGGAGATGAAAGTTTCACCAAACGCGGAATAGAAAGTGTCATCGGAGAAGAAATGTCTATGCCGCGAGAAAAAAATTATCAATTCTTTGAAAAATTTAATGCGATTGATAAATTTGTAAAATCTAATCCGATTATTACAGATGGCGAAGCGCAGATAATCTGTCAGGATGATGATGGTTTTGTCTCATGGATTATTACAAAAGAACCGTTGAAAACAGCGTTTTTAATAACATCAAATTATAAATATCCAACAGAAAAAGTTTGTGTAGAAGATGAAAATGGCTCACATCCGGCTATTGTTGAAGGGAAGAGTGTTTTTAATAAAACTGTTCAACTTCCTTGTGATTACTCAGTTGAAAACGAATATGAACTTGTTAACGGCGAGTATGTGGCAAAAGAATTAAAACTTATCGGCAACCACGTCGAATTCGGCGAATTAAAACCGGGTGAGTTTTCAATAATTGAACTTAAACGTCAATAAATATTGTTACAAATATTTTTTTGAGATATTCTGAAAGTATGATTAAGCAGTTAAGAATAAAAGATTACATTTTAATAGATGAACTTACAGCCAATTTTCACGAAGGCTTAAACGTAATCACAGGTGAAACAGGGTCAGGTAAAAGTATTCTTATCAATGCTATAGATTTAGCTTTTGCACCGAGAGTATCAAAAGAAGTTATTAAAACGGGAAAAGATAAAGCCGTAATAGAACTTGTTATTGAAAATCGCAGACATAATGTAGAAAAATTATTTGCGGAAAACGGCGTTGATTATTACGGCACTGAAATTGTTTTATCCAAAGAAATAACTAATAGCGCCGTAAGAACACGAGTTAATGGAACTCTCGTTAATCAGGATTTTGTAAAACATTTGAAAAATTTCTTTCTGGATATACATTCCCAGCATCAGACGTATTCTTTTATGCAGCCAAAATCTCATATTGTACTTTTAGATAATTATGCAAAAGACTGCTACGGTGAAAAACTTGAGCATTACCGTGAAACCTATAAAGAATATCAGAATTTAAAAAGTCAGCTTGAAGCCTTAAAGACTGCAGCCAATACAACAGAATCACAGCTTGAATTTTTAAAATTCCAGATAAATGAAATTGAATCCGCTGAAATCCAAAGCGAAACAGAAGATGAAGACTTAAAAGCCGAATTGGAAGTTTTAGAAAATGCCGAAAAATTAAAAGAATTAACAGGCACTTCATACTGGGCAATCAACGGTGACGACGGCTCGATTATGGAAGCGTTGGGCAAGATTAAACAAAATGTTTCAAAAGCCGCATCTTACGATGAAAAACTTGTACCTATTGAACAGTGTTTGATTGATGCTATGGAAAATCTGCGCGAAGTCGGCGGCGATTTGAGAGATTACAGCCAGAAATTAGATAATGACACTGAAAGGCTGAATAATATTCAGGAAAGACTGTATATTCTGGACAAACTTAAACGCAAATACGGCGGAACGCTGCAAAGTGTACTGGAAACTTTTGATAATCTTTCTAAAGAACTGTCTGCAATTGAATTCTCCACCCAGAATATTGATGAACTGGAAGAAAAAATTGTACATACAGAAAAACAACTTATAGAAATGGCTAAAGAAATAAGTGAAAACAGAAATAATTATGCAAAAGTTTTGTCTTCACTTGTGCAAGATAAACTTGAAAAACTGGAATTGCCAAAAGCGCGTTTTGAAATAGCAGTTCGCCCGAAAGAATTGTCATTGGATGGGGCAGATGATGTTGAATTTATGATTTCAACAAATGTTTCCGAAGATTTGAAACCTCTTGCCAAAGTTGCATCCGGCGGCGAAATATCCCGCGTAATGCTTGCAATTAAATCTATATTTGCTCAGAGTGATGATATTAATACCGTTATTTTTGATGAAATAGATACAGGTATATCAGGAAAAGCCTCCCAGAGTGTTGCGGATGAAATTGTTGAATTATCTAAATATCACCAGATAATTTTAATTACGCATCAGGCAATTATAGCCTCAAAAGCAGATAAACATTTTTATGTGAGAAAGTCGCAGAATGATGAAACTCAGGTTGAAGTTTACGTATTGACCGGAGAAAACAGAATTAAAGCACTTGCAGAACTCGCAGGCGGTGATATAAATGAACAATCTATTGAATTTGCAAAATCACTTATTCACTATCCTGTTTTGTAAAAAAACTTTCAATACCATCAGCTATCGCTTTAGCTGCAGCTTTTTGAAACTCAGATTCGCGCAGCAAAACACTGTCATCAGGATTAATCAGATAACCGACTTCTATCAAAACACTCAAGGCATTAGTATTACGAACAAGTGCCAGACTTGCCTGACGTACTTTATCATTGTTCATACCTAACTGTGAAGTCATTTTATTTAAAATAGCATTGGCAAGCGGCTTTGACATATTATAGTAATAGAATACGCTTGTCCCGCGATTTTTATTCGGATCAAGATTGTCCGGAAGTGCATTGCCATGAATACTTATTAAAATAACAGCATCCTGCTCATTTGCTTTATCAACTCTTTCTTTTAAACCGTGATAAGTATCGTGAGTGCGCGTCATATAAACATCTGCACCGCGCTTTTTTAACTCATTATGCAGATCTTTTGCTATCAACAGATTAATATCTTTCTCTTTTTCTCCAAAACAGCTTACGGCACCGCACTCATATCCGCCATGTCCTGCATCCACCGCTATTTTTATACCTTTTAGCGGGTATTTTTTGTCAATTACATGCGGCTTGCGTATTTTCCAGATAAAATCATTACCTATAAATTCTCCGCTATAACCGTATAATGTTTTACTGCCTGAGGTCTCAGAGTATGGAAAATCAAAGGTATATGGGGAATAATCTTTCACATTATATAGTTTCAATTCCATTGTAGAACCTTCTGCAATAACAAATGGAACTTTTTTATCTAAATGAAACACAAATGTGTAAAATTTATCAGTATCAATAAAATCATACCCTTTAAGGTTAGCCTCTGCATTTTCTTTGACTGTAATTACATTATTTTTAGAAATCCAGGCAGTCTCCAGATTATCCAAAACAACTCTGTAAAATCCGTTTTGTTCTCCGTTTACTGTGAGATTAACCCCGACAGGTAAATGCGACAGACGATTTATACCCGCATCAATCGGTGTTGATCGCAAAGGCACATTTTCAGCATTTGTCATAACAACTTTATATTCTGTAAAATCAATCTGTTTGGCTGCAGTTCCTGAATAAATTTTTGGCGTCGGTCTCGTAATTTTATAAATCTCTTTTTGAATAGAATCATCAAAGGTAAAAACATTTTCACCGATATTCAGCGGTACCACATATGCAAATGCTCCTTTTTTATTACGCGGAACAGGCTGCCCGTTTATCTTGAAATCACGTTCAGAATTTCCTATAAAAAATGTTGTCCCCGAGTTAATAGTGACATTCTTTGCTTTTGGATATACAACTTCAAAGGCATTACAGTGAATTCCTAAAATAAAAGCAATTAAAACTAAAAAAACTCTCTTCATAAAACTATTATAAAACAAAATCTTAAACAAATTTAATAAAATATTTTTTTCTATACCATTGTGCTACAATAATAGGTAAGACACTAATAAATAGGGGATAACCGTTTTGAGCAGAAGATTGAGAAACAGGGCTGAAGAGACTGAAAAAGAAAAACGAGTTCGTATATTTGACAGTTTACTCGGAATGCTTAATTTCTTTTTCATAGCATTTGCAGCAATGCTTATTATTTATCTGTTTTTTATTCAGGTTGTTGATGTAAAAAATTACCGTGCCAAAGCCAGAAGCCAACGTGTCGGAAGAATTTTTTCTATGCGCGGAGATATTTATGACAGAAACGGTATAAAACTTGCAACAGACAAAGTGTATTCTGATGTTTATGCCCACCCTGCAGATTATGACCACTCGGAAGAAGAATTGGCTAAAATGCTTGCCCCTATTTTGAAAATGCCAAAAGACAAACTGCTGCAAAAACTCAAAAAACCGGGACCGGTTATTACCCTGAAAAAAGATCTTGACAGAGCTACAGCAAAAGAAGTTGCGAAACTTCACCTGAGAGAAATCAGCTTAGGCAAAAAAAATACACGTGAATACCCGCAGGGAACTCTTGCAGCACATGTTTTGGGTTATTACAACTTTGACGCAGATATTGCCAACGGAGTTGAATACACTGCTAAAGACAAACTTGAACACGTTGTAAATACAGTCAAATTCCAAAAAACAAGAGATGGTAAAATTATATATGATTTTGCAACAGATCCGGTTGCAACCACAACAAATCCTAAAGGTGAAAATGTAACACTTACAATTGATGCCGCAATACAACACGTATGTGAAAAAGAAATAGAAAAAATGGTTAAAGAAAAAGAAGCAGAACGCGGCACTGTAATAGTTATGAATCCTAAAAATGGTGAAATCCTCGCTTTTGCGGTTTATCCGACCTATGATCCGAATAATTATAAAAAAGCCACAATGGCGGAGATTAAAAACTGGGCATTGACGGATGTATTTCCTCCGGGATCTACTTTCAAAACCGTAACAGTTGCAAGTGCAATGGAACTTGGCAAAATTAATGCAAACTCCACAATTCTCGATACAGGTAAAATGACGATAGGCAAATGGGTTATTAAAAATTATGATTATGATGTTCACCCATATCCGGGTAATATAAACCTTGAATACCTGTTTGAACACTCAAGTAACATCGGGTCGTTAAAAGTCGCATTAATGATGCATCCACAAGAATTCTATGAAATGCTTAGAAAATTCGGCTTTGGAGAAAAAACAGGAATTGATCTGCCCGGCGAATCTGTAGGACTTCTTACAAACTGGAAATACTGGGATTTGGGGCTTCACAGTACTATGGGTTACGGATACGGAACCTCTGTAACCGCAATACAGATGGCATCAGCAGTATCTGCCCTTGCAAACAACGGTGTCCGCGTCACCCCGCACGTAATAAAATACCCGCAGGAAGAATATGAACAGAAAGTTCATTACACAAGAGTAGTCAGCCCTGAAACGGCAAAAACTATAACCAAAATCCTTGCTGCAAGTGTTAACAACGGACGTTCTGTAATAAAAATGGACAGATATAATGTTGCCGCAAAAACAGGTACCTCCAGAAAACCTAAAGAAAATTCCGTCGGCTACACTCCATACAATTACACTTCAACAATCGGATATTTTCCGGCGTCAGACCCGCAGGTATTGATATACGTTATGGTGGACAGCGCCAAAGTCGGCGCTATCTGGGGGAACACAGTTGCAGGTCCTGTTTTCCACGAAGTAGCAACGCAGGTTGCAAGAATTATGAACCTCAAACCTGACAAAGCTTCTGAAAAAAACAATAATAAAAATTAATAAGGAGAGATAAAAATGAAACTCGATGAACTAATTGAACATTTAGATTATAAAGACTTAATTAACTTTAAAAATATTGATATAACAGGAATTTCTTACAATTCTAAAACAACGAAGAAAGGCGATATATTTGTCTGCCTTGTAGGTGAACATACTGACGGGCATGAATATGCTAAAAATGCCTTAGAAAACGGTGCTGTAGCACTACTAGTTGAACGTCAGCTTGATTTTAAAGTGCCGCAGGTTGTAGTCTCCTCTACACGTCATAAAATTGCCGACATTGCTGACAGATTTTATTCAAGTCCTTCCGAAGGTCTAAATCTGATAGGAATTACAGGCACAAATGGTAAAACAACAGTAACACATTTGATTCAAAAAATCTTTGAAGAAAATGGTCAAAAATGTGCACTCATCGGAACTTTGGGGTATAAATTATCATCTGACGGCGAATACAGAGATGCAAAACACACAACACCGCAGGCTCCGGAACTTCAGGCAACATTGAGAATGATTAAAGATGTTGAAAAAATAGACAATGTTGTTATGGAAGTGAGTTCTCACGCACTGGATCAAAACCGCGTGGGCGGCTGTCGTTTTAACGGAGCTGTGCTTACTAATCTGACTCAGGATCATTTAGATTATCACATTACAATGGATAATTATTTTGAAGCTAAAGCATTACTTTTTAAAGGATTGAAGGAAGGTAATTTTGCAGTAATAAATGCTGATGATAATTATGCAGATAGATTCTTGAGTGTTGTGCCGGAAGGTGTTAAAAAACTTACCTATGGTGTAAAGAAAAATGCGGATGTAATGGCAAAAGACATAGAATTTTCAATGAACGGTGCTGAATTTACACTTGTCACCGGCGGTAAGGAATATCCGGTAAATCTTCATATGAACGGAATGTTCAGTGTCTATAACGTACTTGCTGCTGTAACAACAGCCATTGCGCAGGGAATTGATATAAACATTTCGTTAAAAGCCCTGCAAAATGTCAAAGGTGTTGCAGGAAGATTTGAAGTAGTTGTAAAAAAACCGCTTGTAATTGTGGATTACGCCCACACTCCTGACGGACTGGAAAATGTACTGAATTCTGCAAGAGAAATAACGCCAAAAGATGGTCGTCTGATTTGTTTGTTTGGATGCGGCGGGGACAGAGATGCAACTAAACGTCCAAAAATGGGCGCTATTGCAGAAAAAATTGCTGACAAAATAATTATCACAAGCGACAACCCGCGTTCTGAAGACCCGCAGCAAATCATCACGGATATTATTGCCGGCTTAAAATCAGTAGCGGCGGACAAAGTTACTGTAGAACCTGATCGAGGCAAAGCAATTGAGTTATTGAAAACCCTTGCAAATAACAATGACGTTGTTGTTATAGCCGGTAAGGGGCACGAAGATTATCAGATACTTAAAGATAGAACTATTCATTTTGATGACCGTGAACAGGCAAGAAAAGTCTTTGAAGGCAGTGTGATATAACAATAAAAAGTGATTAGGTGATTAAGTGACTAAGAATGTTTGTTGGGTATTCCTGCCAAACAAACCTGATTTAGGAACACACCACCGAATGATAATTAAAGGACGAATAATGTATACAAAACCATTAATTGAACAACATTTTCACGGGGCTTTCGGGGTGAACTTCAACACCGCAAGTGCTGATGATATTTTATTTCTTGCAAAAGAAATAAAAAAATACGGTATAGGCGGAATTTTTCCAACTATTGTAACTGATACAATAGAAAACACACGCAGAGCTATTTCTACAATCAAAAACGCCGCTGAACGCCAAACTTACGATATGGCGAAAATTTTCGGCATCCACCTTGAAGGTATATTCCTCAACCCGAAGAAAAAAGGCATCCATGATGAAAAATTGTTTCTGACTCCGACAGTCGAAAATTTTCGCCTGATAGAAGACGATTTTATAAAAATAGTTACTCTTGCGCCGGAACTTGCAGCGCCTGAACTTTTGTCTTATCTTGCTCAAAAAGATATCAAAATACAGGCAGGACACTGCATTGGAGGTGATTTAAGCGGATGTACAGGGGCAACTCATACCTTTAACGCAATGGAAGGAATCTCTCACCGTGGAAAAAGTACAGCACTTTCTGCCCTGATTAATGATGATATTTATACAGAAATTATCGCAGACGGAGTTCATGTGTCTGATGATGCCCTAAAACTTCTTTTTAAATCCAAACCTCAGGATAAAATCCTGCTGGTTAGTGACTGTCTTCCTTGCACCGGTTCAAATTTAACAGAATTTGACTTTGCCGGCGAAAAAATTTATTACGACGGAAATAAAGCCACCTCTAAAGAAGGAACACTAGCCGGCAGTACAACTCTTTTACCAGAGATAATTAAACGTCTGCATTCTGCCGGAATGTTCAATCCTGACTGGATAAACAATCCGTATAAGTATCATAAAATCAATCTCACACAAAAAGTCGAATGGGATGACAACTGGAATATGGTGAATTCTTGTAAATAAATATTACACGGGTAGCAAAAAATTCTTATTACGATTTTTCCATAAACAAAAATGGAGAAATATACTATGCAACTAACCCCTGTTAATTACAATTTTGATTCTTACAAAACAAACACAACGGCATTTCGCGGATATACAACTATTGCAGAGCCGCTTATTGAAGACTTTAGCAAAGATGTATTTCTGACGACAAAGAGTTCTCGACTGCTGAAAAAAGTCGAAGTACTGTTTGATGAAACATGGCAAGAATACAAATCTAAAAAACTAAAAAGCATTCCGGAATTCAAGCATATAAGAAGAGATTCAAATGTTACCCTTAAACCGATATATTACGGAAAACAAAATGAAATTCTTCTGAATATTGATAGAGGAGAAGAAATAGAACGGGTAACAATTCCGCGTGAACGGCATAATTCGTATAAGTATGAAAAAATAAAAAGAACACCATATGGTACAGCTACTTTAAAAACATACAATTCAAATATTCAAAAAGATGAAGCAATGGATTCACGCATAAATATGTTGCTGGAAGAGTATCTCGCAGATTTCTTCAAAAACAGAAGAGGTAATGTTATATATTAATATTGTACTTCTGATTGAATAATGTATGTTGTATTTTATCAAACACGCATTTAAATAATAAACTATTACAAAAGAAGGTATAACACCTTCTTTTTAAAAAATAAAGCAGTTCATAAGCCGTGTTCTGTTTCTAGATAATCATCTGTCTGGAGTTGTGATTACTCACAACTGCTAGCGATTTTTTTAGAAGAGGCGGACAACCTTTAACCTTCAATTCAATCTTGCATCCGATCGGGGTTTACCTAGCCGATACCTCTCGATATCGCTGGTGAAGCGCTTAACTCACCGTTGCACCATCGCCTGTGATTTAAAAAAATCCATTGGCAGTCTTCATTTCTGTGGCACTATCCACCGGCTCACGCCGTCCGGAGTTTCTCCGGCGATCTGTCCTTGGATGCACGGACTTTCCTCACTTTATAAAAGCGCGATTATCCGGCTGCTTTATTAAATTTTCAATAATTTTAGTTAACCTTTGTATCCAGCATGACGTTTTTGATAGCAATTTCATCGTCTTCGTGGATATGGATTCTGCCGTTTGAATAAATAACTATTCTGAACTGATCCGGTCTTGAGCAGTTTGTATCTGTTTCAAGACAATTCGGCGCCTCATCACCGTTTACATCAATGATAATGTTGCGTTTATTATTTCTAGGTATAACCCCTTGAGCCCAGGGGTTTGTTACAGGCGAATTTGCATCCGTTGAAAAATCAAAAGTCATGCCGTCAGATGTTGTTATAATAAATTTACCGCTTTCATCAATTGTCTCTCCATCTACAACATTAAGCTGTTCTGCAAATAATTTAGCAAATTTTGTATTACCTGAATAAGTTTCACCATTATATGTTATGGCAGAATCATCGTCAAAGCCGTAATAACAAGTTTCACCTGTTACAGGAGTTGTGCAGTACATTGAATTATCAGGATACAGCACCGGATCATTAATCAGGCTACTTACAACATGTTCTGTTACATAATAAGCCTTTTTAGTCAGCATCTTAAATTCATCAGGTCTTGTGTTAACCAGTGTCGGTATAACCATTGCCAGTATTATCCCGAGTACTGCCATTGCTATCATCAACTCGGACATTGTAAAGCCTTTTTTCATAATTTTCCTTCCTGATAAATTTTAAAGTCTATCTATATATTATGATAACACGTTTAATAGATTTTTACAACCTTTTATTTAAATATTATATCGATAATATGTGTTTTACGGCTAATATAATGTAAATTTTTATTAATATTGTAGCAAAATAATTTATTTAGATGAGTTAAAAAAATATTCCATAAGTTATTCTGGTAGTAGTAAACAAGAGGAATCTTTTTTAACAGCACATTAAAAAAGCAAAAACATATGGAAACATCATAATCGAGGGTTAAAGTTATGGTCGATAACAGATCTGCGGGATTTTACGGAATCGGCGGTGCTTTTAACTTCAAGAGCGGTGATATATCAGGAACGGCAGCCCGTACTCAGGATGACAAAATGGGACAGGGCGGTGAATACTTCGCTCAGAAGAAAAAAGAAGCTGAAGACGAAAATCAAGAAGACAACAAATATATGGACAGAAGTGCGGTATTAAGAGCCACACTAAATTCTCTTGCCATGATGAATGTCGCTAACGTTATTAATGCCAGAAAACGCTCAATTCTTGATGATAAAAATCAACAGAATAATCAGCATCATAATAATGAGGATAATAATAAAAAGAAACACGAAGATGAGGCTTTAAATAAGGAATTTGATATAGAAACTGAAGAGAGTGAATATTCTTAGATTACTCTATTAAAAATGTTTTCGACTTTGTCGTCTTGAGTTTGTTCTGATTTTCCGCCCTGTAAAAGTTCACCGTGATAGAACGGGTGAGAGCCATTTTTATCTTTGGCACTTGCAAAACTAATGATACTGTTGAATTTTGGTGCTTGATTTGCGGCTTTAATATCTGCCGGCGCTTCATTAACCCCGATTGTCATTTTGCCTTCAACATTTTTCTGAACAGTCTGTGCGGCTTGTGTGTTAAGGTATTTAATAGAGTTCAAAACATTCTGGTTAAGTTGAATTTGTAAACCTGAGTTGTTCATGGCGATTTGACGGGCAGTATTGTTGTCTACAGAACCGTTATATAAATCAAGACCGAGTTCACGACCGCTGCGGGTAAATGTATTTACATTGTACTGCTGATTCTTTTCGGCAGCACGTTTCATAATTTCCTGAGAGACTTCTTTTAGAACGCTTCTGTCGATGCCTTTTGCATTCAATAATTCCGGATTGTTGTATACACTTATCGCCATCTTAGTAATCCCTTTTTTCCTTATGTTTTTATATACGGCTGTTTGCGGCTGTTTCTTTAAAATTTTATACTATGTTTGTAACATTACTTAATATTTTTCCTATTACATGGCAATTTTTATGTAAAAAACATGTTTATATATATATCAAGTATATAACAACGAGAATATATTATGAGTTTAGGCAAAGTAAATTACATATTGAGTAACATCAATGCTGTACTTGGCAGTGGTGTAAATTATATTTATGACAAACAGCAGGGCGACAAAAGCGGCGCTGCAGAGGTTAATTTTGGCTTAAATGTAATGAATGGTGTTGCCCGAAATGCGATAGCAGAAGGTATCAGGCGTGATACCGGCAGTTATTTGGGTTATACAGTAAACAACCTTGCAGGATACGGCGATGCGACTTCTAATGCTCAGGGTATGGTTGGCTTAATGGGGGCATCTGTATTAACTAATCCGTTTATGTATGGCGGATGTTATGGACCGTCCCTATTTAGCGGATATTTTGCACCTCCGCCGATGCCAGTGTATACTGCACCGATGCCAATGATGTACGGCGGATATTATGGCGGCGGATTCTGCGGCGGCAATGTATTTGGCGGCTCATTCTTTGACGTCAACCGACCGTTTGGTATGTTTGGCGGAGGTTGCTGCTGTTAGTTATTTAAATCTTTCCAGTTTTTTGCGACACGGTTTAGAATATTCTGTGTCGCATCTTTGTTCAGCAAAACTTCCTGCACTGCCGTATTAACAAGTGTATTTATATCTTTTTGATTACGATTCGTTTTTGGAGCAGGTGTGATGTACAAAAGCTGTTGCGCGCTTATCACGCGGGCTTTGGCAATTAAATCATCCTGTGAATATTCCTTATAGAAATCATTCCTGAGTGCTCTGTCATTTGTTGCCAGAACATTGGTTAATCTGCCGAGTTCAAGCTGATTTTTTTCATTAGTGATGAAGAGTGCAAATTTTAGTGCTTCTGCTTTATGTGCGGCTTTAAGAGGTATTATAAAATTCATCAATGAAAAGTCATTCTGTCCGAGTTCGCCTTTAAATTGCGGGGCTACATCTGTTTTTTCATAAGTCGACGGAGCATTTTCCTTAATCATATTCAAAAAATTTGCACCGGATTGGAAAAATACGATTTGTTCAGCCATGTATTTTTCAAGTGCTTCCCGATGGGTCTGTGTGATTGATTCTTTCGGGATTAAATCCTCCTGATAAAGCTTTTTGAAAAAATCAAATACCTGTACTGACTTTTCAGAGTTAATATTTTCTGCTGAATTTATGCCATATTTATTTAGAATACGCAGCATTGTATCGTTTTCTGTTATATTAGGCAGCATCACATACGCACCTGTTTTGCGTATTTGCGGGGCTATTTGTGCCATTTGTTCGTATGTTTGCGGAACACTCACCCCTGCTTGTTTTACCAAATCCTTATTATAAATTGTAACAGCAGAAGTTGCATACCACGGGATTAAATAAAGCTTTCCGTTATATTTGACCGCATCAATTATGTCCTGATTAAAATCTTTCATCAAATCTGTATCAATTTCATAAAGCGCGCCTTTTTGTGCCAGAAGTGCTGAAAAATCTGGATTTAAATTGATTAAATCCGGCGGATTGTCACTCAATACACTTGCCAGAGTCCTTTTTTCCCCTTCCGAAAACGGTACATCTATCCATTTGATTTTAATATCCGGATTTGCTGTTTCAAATTCTTTTATAATACTATTCATATAAGAAGAAAAATCACTCATCTGCAATGTCCAGAATGTAACTTCCGTATACTTTTCAGCGCCTTTACGGTTAGTGATTTTCACTCCTGTAAAAATAACCGCCAAAACTATAATTAAGACTAAGAAAACTTTTTTCATTCGCCACCTTTTTCTTTTGATGCTACAATTATACTATGAACAATTTATTTACAGAACTCGAAAATCAAAATAAACAAATACCGCTTGCAGAAATTTTGCGCCCCAAAACGCTGGAAGAATTTCTCGGTCAGAGTAACGTAATTTCACAAAACAGTCCGCTTTTAAATTTGATGAAAACACAGAGACTGTTTTCACTAATCTTCTGGGGCACACCGGGCTGTGGCAAAACAACGCTGGCAAGACTTATTGCCGCAAAAACTAATGCAGCATTTATTGAAATTTCTGCTGTCACATCCGGTGTAAAAGACATAAAAGATGCTGTTGAAACTGCAAAGATGAACTTGCGCAGCGGCACTAAGACAATTTTGTTCATAGATGAAATTCACAGATATTCAAAAACCCAGCAGGATGCACTTTTGCCGCATCTGGAAAACGGAACATTATTCCTGATAGGTTCGACAACGGAAAATCCGTCATTTCAGGTTGTGCCGGCATTACTTTCAAGAGTTCAGGTAATAAGGCTTAATTCAATAGATGACGGGAGTATGGCACAAATTATAAAACGCGGTTTTGCATATCTTGCAAAACAATATCTGCCGATGGATTGCGAAAGCGGTGTTATTGATTTTATTATAAATCTTGCAAGAGGGGATGCCCGATATGCTTTGAATGTGGTGGAAAATGCGTATTTTGCAAGTGATTTAAAGGATAACCGCCGGAATTTAACGGTTTCCATAATTGAGAGTATCTGCCAGAAAAGGAATACAAGATATTCGCAGCAGGAACATTATGACTGTGCATCAGCCTTTCAGAAGAGTTTACGAGGAAGTGATGCCGATGCTGCTATTTATTACCTTGCCAAAATGATAGCCGCCGGCGAAGATCCGAGATTTATTGCACGACGACTGATAACCTGTGCGGCAGAAGATGTTGGAAATGCAGACCCTATGGCACTGAATGTTGCTGTTAGTGCATACAAAGCAGTAGAATTATTGGGCTTGCCGGAAGGCAGAATCCCGCTTGCGCAGGCAGTGATTTATGTTGCGCGCGCACCAAAATCCAATGAAACAGTCTGTGCCATTGACAAAGCGCTTGCTGATATTGACAGCGGCAATGATTTTCCGCCCCCGATGCATTTGCGCGATGCGCATTATAAAGACGCCTCTAAATATGGATTTGGCATCGGTTATGTTTATTCTCACGATGCACCAGATGTAAAGCAGCAGTTTCTGCCGGATGAACTTGTCGGCAAAAAATATACTTTTGATTAGAGTGCTTGTATTTTGAAATCCATAACGTCAGAGAAGGCAAGGAAGATATTACATTATCGCCAGTATAAGCTTTTTTATTAAGACTAACTGGTCATCTTTTGCAAGTGATAACAGGTCATAAATGTCAGATTTTATTTGATTTTCCGGCTTTAAATTCAACAGTTCATTCGGAGTAACCTCTAACACACGGGTCAATTTAATAAAGTTTTCCAGAGAAGGCAGACACTCACCTGCCTCCAGTCTTACTACCTGCCGCAGGTCAATATCTATTGCTTCAGCAAGTGCTTCTTGCGTTAGTTTGCGCAATTTTCTTATGTTTCTTAATTTCTGTCCAAAAGCCTTTTTATCCATAATACTTTCCTTAATTTATTTTAATTTTACCGGCAGGAATTAATAAGGCTATATATGTCTATATAAATATTGACAATATGTAAAAAATGTCATATTATGAAGTCGTAATATGCGACAAAAAAGGAGAGAACAGAAATGACATTAACAACAAACAAAACAACCGCTCAGACTAATTCCAGAAACCACGGTACTCACCGTACTCACTTCACTCACTTAGCCACTTTTCCAAAAGCCGCTTTCACTTTGGCGGAAGTCCTCATCACTCTTGCAATAATCGGCGTAGTTGCCGCATTGACAATTCCGTCACTTGTACAGCGTTATCAGGAGCGCCAGTATGTTACTCACCTGAAAAAATCTTATGCAGTCTTGCAGAACGCTTTTCAAATGGCTATTGCAGAACACGGAACACTTGACCAGTGGGGGTTGTCAAAAACTGTTACCGGACAGGATGAAGAAGGTAATAATATTCTTGATTACACTGCCACAAATATGATTTTTTCATACCTTGAACCTTATCTGAAAATTGCATCTTATGAAAATCTTAATGAAGTAGATAAATGGTATTCGCTGGACGGTAGAGAAGTAACCGTAGCTCCTTCAACATCGACAAATGAAATGCACGATGGGGCTACACTTGCTGATGGAACTTATTTTAAGATAGGCTGGGTGAATGATGTTGAATGTAAAACTGCTTGTGGAGATTTTTGGATATACCTGCCAGCTAAAAAACAACAGTTAGGTGTTACAAGATTTAATTTTGATTTGACCAAATATGGACTACTACCTAGAGGCAGATCTGACTCACCGAGCGATAGGAGTTTTGAAAATTGCTGTGATATAAAAAACGAATCCGGCTTAAGGTCTGACGAGCAAGGCAGAGGCTGTACAGCCTGGGCGCTGTATGAAGGCAACATGGAATACCGTCATTGTGACGATTTAAGCTGGGGCGGCAAGAAAAAATGCGATTAAAATAACAGACTCGTAGGGTGCGTCGTTTTGACGCACCTTTTGAGATCCCGCAAGGCGTTGATTCTCGCGTACTGCGTCAGTGCCGCTGCGGGATGACGTTAAGAGTGATTAGGTGACTGAGTGATTAGGTGATTAAGAGGATTTCAAAATAAGGCAAAGCAAGATTCAAGCGTTGCCTTATTTATTTTTTGTCATGCTGAACTGCGGATTGCGAGCAGAGGCTGTAGGAGCTTTCTTTGGAGGCGGCAAAGCCGCTGAAAAGAAAGTCCGGAACGCCGTTGCGCGAGAGAGCGGAAGGCGGAGGCTTGACGGCAAAATGGCTCTGCCATTGCTGGCGTCAACCGAAGACCTGCTAAACGCGAACGAGTAAGACACACGCGAGCAACCAAGACTGTTTCAGCATCTAGCCAATGTTGCACTTGACAGTGTTCTAGTTATTAAACGCTCACTACGTTCCTCCTCTTTAGCATTGCCCGCACTTCTTTAGCAGCCACCCAGAGCATAAGAGTAGGCTACGCCTACCCCCTCCTCGGAATTAAAAATTCCGGTCCTCCCTCAAGGGGAGGACATGAAAAAAACTATCAATGTGATATTCCATGTTGCCTGATTCACCTCTCCAAGGGGGAGGTCACAACACTTAACGAACGCAAGTGAGTTTAGTGTTGTGGGTGGGGGTTGGTTATATGTTTCTAACATTTTTTTGACCCCTCACCAAGTATTGACATTGTCTGGACTTCTTTAGCGGTCACCCAGAGTGTAAAAGCGGACTTGTCCGCCCCGCAAGGGGCGAGGAAAAGTTTGCGTTGACTGATTAATGTAACCCGCTTAATCACTTAATCACCTGTCTTGAATTTGCTCCACGCTCACGGAGTTTCGCCTATTGTGCTTACGCACAAGCCGGCTCAATCCGTTCGCTATCCGGACTCGTTTCACTCCGTCCGTGCGCAAATTCGCTAGTCACTTAATCACTTTTGTAACAACCGTTCACGGTTGACCGTTCACAGGTCACAGAGTACTGTTCACCGGTCACAGAATCAGTGCAGATCGTCAGGTATATATCTGAATAATTCCTGTGTATTGCATTCTAACGCCCAGCATAATTTGTCAAGAGTATCAAAATCAATGCCTTTGGTCTCATTATAAAAAATTTTCTTAATTGTTTTAGATTGTAGACCTGTCATTCTTGCAATGTCAGCTCTCTCTAATCTTTTTATTCCCATTAATTCTGCTAATCTATTTTTTATCATATTATTAATTGTAAATTTTTGTAGTATATAAGTTGACTTTTGGGACTATAAGGACTATATTAGTCCTATAACATCCAAAAAATTTTACATTTATAACATAAGGAGATTAAAATGAACAATATAGACCATACTTTAGAGGCTATACAAAATGAAAGTGACCCGGCAAAGAAACTGGAGCATGTCTATGAACTTGTTAACCAGTTGAATAGTTGTATCTATATTGTTGATGAATGTTTTTCTAATTACGATGAGCTGCCGGAAGGACTGTTTCATTTAGGCTATATAGTAGAACAAATGGCGTATATGAGCCGCAATCTGCTAAAAAGTTTAGCGCAAAATGAAAAGGCATAATGCACCACTTTTTCTGTGCATCATGCCTTTTGTTTCGACCGTCTCGCAGGTTTTCAACGTACTTCCCCGCTCAATAACGACGACCGTCCATGCCCTGCCGCTAATTTGTACGCCCGAAAATATCACGGATGATTCGGCTTTAGGACACGAAAATTATATGTTATTTTTTGATTGTTGTTTATTCTGTGTTTGTAATGTGCAGATTCATTTGACATTTTTACTATAAACTTTTTTGATGTCAAAAACATTCGCTTTTCGCGTAATTTATTTATTCCGTTATATAGACTTTTGTGCAATAGAATTATGTAAAGTTTCTAAGAATAATACAAATGCCTGAACTTTTTTAAAAGGAGTATTTTATGTCAATAAATATGTTAGTGTTTGATTACCGACCAACAGAACATGCTTTTTTTGCGAACAATCATTTGAGCAATTTTAATATAAAATTTTTTAGCGAAAGTCTTAACGAGGAAACAGTAAAAGAGTTGTCGGAAACAGACAGAGATAGCGCTATGGTAATCAGTGTATTTATTGATTCAGAGGTTAGTGAAGAAGTTATTAATCAATTTAAGAATTTAAGGATAATATCAACACGTTCAACAGGTATAGACCATATTAATGCAAAAGCAGCCGCCAGAAGAAATATACAGATAGTTAATGTCATGAATTATGGCAGTACATCGGTTGCACAATATACATTCGGGTTGATAATTGCACTTGTCAGAAACATTGTTGCATCAGCAATTTGTTTAAAGAATTTGCACAAAAGCGATATAAGTTTTGTGGGGCGTGATATTTCACAATTGACGCTCGGTGTGGTTGGCACAGGTGCGATAGGTGGGGCTGTTTGTAAACTCGCACACGCATTCGGCATGAAAATTTTGGCGTATGATTTGAAAGAAAAACAGGAATTGCGGGATAAATGCGGGGTGGAATTTACTACTTTAGAAAATTTATTAAAGAATTCAGATATTGTGACCTTGCATTCTCCATACACAGGTGAGAATGAAAATCTCATTTCTTATCCTCAGTTTGAAATTATGAAACATGATGCATATCTTATAAATACAGCCAGAGGTGAACTGGTCGATATAAAAGCATTAAAACATGCTCTGGATAACAAACAGATAAAAGGAGCTGCACTGGATGTTTTGAACTGTGAAAGTTATAACCTCAAATGTGATGATCTGGCAAGAAAACTACAGGGCTGCCCTTTGCATTGTTATGAGGAAGTCAAAATTGCACATGAAATAGTTAAGTATTCCAATGTAATCATAACACCTCATATTGCATACGAAACACAGGATGCAATAGATTACATCTTAAAAAAGAGTTTTGATGGAATAATTGCTATAATAAATGGCGGCACAAATTACGGCGAATATTAGAAAAAAGCCCCAAAAACTACTGCCATGCCATAATCTTTACAAAACTTAATGCAGGCAAAAAGCATGGAAACCCATGCAGGACGCATGATTCCATGATGTTATCATGCTGAAAGCATGTCATAGCTTAATTCTACGGGGGGTTGACTTGTGAAAAGCCTTTATATAAAAGGCTTTGAAACCTTCGTTACAAATGTTAATATTAACATGTTATACCCTTGAAAAAATATCCTTATTTTCTATAATTAAATTAACGGGGCGGCGGAAAGCTACTCGGGGAGGAGATAACGACGATTCAAACGTCGAAAATCTGCGTTTAGAAGATAGTTTAATTGGAGAATTTATAAGTGTTCAGAAGTAGGGATATGGGTAGAGCTGTAGCGGTAAGAAGATGGACTCCGACGGCTTTAGAATGTTATAAAAGAGGATGCAATTGTGAAGGTTGTTTCTACAAAGATTTCTTTAGCGGGTCTTCACAAAGATGTCAGATGAAAGCATCTGTATTAGAACTCGTTAGAGTCATCGGCACTCCTAACGTTGAATTGCAGCAGTTTATCATTGAAGATTAAGCTTGTTTGGGTTCCGTTAAATTTTATGCAGTGAATTTTTCATTAGCACTTTACAAAACGTACTAAAGTATGGTATAATAATTAAGCAGTATGTTATATGGAGGTTCACATGCATATTTACGTTAACGGTAGAAATATTGAAATTACCGATGCTATCAAAGCTTATGTCAAAGAAAAATTTGGTAAGGTTGCAAACCATTATGACCAGATTCAAGGCATTGATGTTGTACTGTCAGTTATCAAAAATCCTGCTGCTTCAGGAAAACATGTTGCAGAAGTTTCCTGCAAAATGACAACCGGTGTTGTTCGTTGTGAAGAGTCTGCAGAATCTATGTATGCAAGTATTGATTTGCTCGCTGACAAACTAGACAGACAGGTTAAAAAGTTTAAAGATAAAACTTTAGGCTCAGACAAATCTTCTATCAGAACTGATGTTTCTGCAAAAACTGAAGACGATTCTGACGACGAAGAAGAAATAGTTGAGGCTATTGAAGAATAAATGATTTAAATAAAAAGTGCTTACGTGATCTGCGTAAGCACTTTTTTTAGTGGAAGACAGGATGATTAACGGAAAAAAAGTTGTAATAATAATGCCGGCATATAATGCCGAAAAGACTCTCAAACAGACTTATGATGAGATATACAAAGACTTTGTGGATGAAGTGATTTTAGTGGATGACAATTCTCAGGATAATACTAAAATTGTTTCTAAGTCACTGAATATTACAACTATTGTGCATAAAGAAAATAAAGGTTATGGCGGCAACCAGAAATCGTGTTATAAAGCTGCCTTAAAAGCCAATGCAGACATTGTTGTAATGCTGCATCCAGATTATCAGTATACTCCGAAATTGATACCGGCAATAGTTTCAATGATGGCATTTGGAGAATATGATGCGGTGCTGGCGTCCAGAATGCTTGGTAATTCTGCACTCAGAGGCGGGATGCCTTTATACAAATTTGTTGCAAACAAGTTCCTGACCGGATTTGAAAATTTGTTCACCGGTGAAAAATTATCGGAATATCATACAGGATTTCGCGGGTTTACCAGAGAAGTGCTTGAAAAATTGCCGCTGGAAACCTGTGATAACGATTTTATTTTTGACAATGAAATGATAGCTTTATTATTTTATTATGGTTTTAAAATAGGAGAAGTTTCCTGCCCTACAAAGTATTTTAAAGAGGCATCGTCAATTAATTTTGTACGTTCATGCAAATATGGATTAGGAGTACTTGCGGTGAGTATAAAATACAGGCTTGCAAAAATGGGGTTATTGACAAAGATATTTAAGCCGGACGCTGAAAAATTGGATTTGAATTCTGAATTAGAATATTATTTTCAGTAATATTGTTTATTGCAGGTGTAATTATGACATTAGATATTGAAAACTGGTTGGATAAAGTTGTCAGAAGACTTCGGGATGTATGGTGTAACCGGCTGCTTTTTGTAGGACTGCAGGGCAGCTATAACAGAGGCGAGGCAACTGCTGAAAGTGATATTGATCTTGTCGTTATTTTAGATAAATTAGATTTTGTGGATTTGAAAATTTATCGTGAAATTATAGAGGCGATGCCATATAAAGAAAAGGTCTGCGGATTTATTTCCGGCAAAGAAGAAATTCAAAAATGGTCAGGGGCGGATTTGTTCCAATTTTATTATGATACCAGATATTTGTTTGGTAAATTGGATGATATCATACAACCTCCTTCGAAAAATGATATCAAAATGTCGGTTAAAATTTCTGCTGAGAATTTGTATCATTCTGCGGTTCATAGTTTTATGCATTCTGATAATAGGGCAGAAGATTTGCGGAATTTATACAAGATGACATTTTTTATATTACAGGCAAAATATTTTGTGGAGAAAAATACTTATATTCCAACCAAAAGAGAACTGTTAAAATATCTGCAAGAACCGGATAGGGAAATTTTAGATATCTGTATAAACCGGAAAGAAATTGTTATAGAAAATAATAATTTGTTGGAAAATTTGTACCAAAAACTCATCGCATGGAGTGCAGAAAATATTTAGATTAATTCAATAATAAGGGCTGTTTGGGCTATTTTTATGTTATAATTATGCTAATTAAAGAAAGGAAGTTTTCTCATGACATTAAATGAAATTAATATTTACTGTGATGAAAGTTGCCATTTAGAATATGATGATAATAAAGTTATGGCGATTGGTGGTATAATTTGTCCAAAAGCATATAGAAAAAAAATTTTTAGAGAAATTAGGGATTTAAAAACGAAACATAACATTCGTTCAACTACCGAAATTAAATGGAGCAAAGTTTCAGATTCAAAAAAAAATTTTTACTATGAATTAGTTAAATATTTTTTTGACAATACTAATCTCGCATTTAGGGCTGTCTTAGTGCCTGACAAAAATAAGTTAGAGCATAATAAATATGGTCAAACACATGATGAGTTTTATTATAAAATTTATTATGATATGCTGAAAAAATTATTTGTTCCATTTTATTTTTGGAATATCTATATTGATGAAAAGGACACTCTTGGCTCAACAAAAATTGAAAAATTAAGATTGTTTCTAAAAGGAGGTAATGTAAAAATTCAAGAAGTACGTTCGAAAGATGTGGAACTAATTCAATTAGCAGATATTTTCCTCGGTGCTATAACATATAAAAACAGATTGTTAGAAACTAATCCTACAAAAGTAAATATGATTAAACTTATTGAATCTTATGGATATAAACTTGATGAAACGACCCCTTATGTAAAAGAAAAATTTAATATACTTAGATGGAAAACTCGAGAGGAGTTATAATGCCAAGCTGGTTACCAAATACTATAGATTATAACAAATATAAAAATATTCAAGAATTTATTGATGAAATATATAATATTTTCATTACTGATTTTCATATAAAAAAAATCAAATTTAATGATAAATATATCGGGTTAGCACAAAAATTATTAAGTTGTACGCCGAATGAAAATTGTTATAGTGCTGAATATAATTGTAGTAATTGTCCTTTTCAGGGGAAACTTGATATTTTTAATCATGTAATTACTGGTAAAATAAACACATATCGAACTCCCGGAAAGTTTAACTTAAAACGTGCTGTTAGAATACATTGGATTAAATATATTATAGATAATTATAAAAATGGAGTGTGTTATTTTAATGAACAAACAAGAAAAGGATTAAATCATTATTTTTGGCTTGTAAATGAAAAATTTATAGTTATTTTTATAGAAACTAAAACTCATAAATATTTTTTAAAAACTGCTTTTTACATTGACAAGCCAACATATGAACATAAATTTCAGAAAAAGTATGAAACTTATTTATTGAAAAAGTCCACTATTAAAATAGCGGACTAATATCTCTTTCTACAACTTGGTAGATGAGCTACTTATATTATGACATATTCTATGTAAAAAGTCAATAGTTTTTTGTAAATTTTTTTACATAAGCTATTGACAAATTTACAAAAAATTGATACTGTTAATTATTTTTTAGTCATGCTCCGCGTTTTACATTTGGAGCGTAGGGGATTCGAACCCCTGACCCCGACACTGCCAGTGTCGTGCGCTACCAACTGCGCTAACGCCCCTTCATTATTTTACTCTACCACAAAAAAATATTTAGCGCACATCTTCTTTATATTTTTCATAACATAACTTTATTTCGTTATAGTCAATTTCAGATTTTTTCTTGAATATGTACAGGCTATCCGCATTTTCGATTATCTCTAAATATTTCTCAATTATATGATAATATTCTCTTTCCGGATAATCGTGTATTAAAATAGCAGTATCTTCACCACAGTGTATGATAGTTTTTAAGACACAGGCAACACGAAATCTCCCGTCAACTAAAACAGTATCAAATTCTTCTGGAATATTTTCAAAAATGTCGAAAGAATATTTGTAGAAATTCCCTTTCTGACTCATATCTTTGGGCACTCCCCATTCACCGGTTGCACCAATATCTATATGTTTAAAATGTAATTTTTGCCGCGAAATTGCTTCACGCATTATTTTCCATGATGATAAATACTTAATCCAGTTTAAATCAGATTCTACTGAATAAATATTTAAATTATGGTTTTGTATTGCCAGAAATGTTGAGCCGCCGGCTCCAAATTCAAGATAGTTTTTTGATTTATTTAAGTATTTTTTTAATAACTTTTGTTCAGCATCACTCAGAGCAATAGGATAACTTACCGGATTATCCTCCTGACAGTGAATTTGATATGTTATTAGTTCGTTGATGAATTTTTGTTGAGAAAGAATTCTTTGCTGTAATTCTTCGATTTGTTTATTTTTACTTCTAAATGGTTGTAAAATTTTTTTAATTTTTGATTTTATATTTTTCATTTTCTAGCTTTTAACCTGTGCACACTATGTATTCTAAGCGCTTTGCTGTAATTTTTCATCTACTGCTTCATCAATCAGCGCGTTGATGCTGATACCCATGACTTTGGCGCGTTTTGCAAGCCTGTAATGCTTATCCGGAGTCGTTCTGTATGGAATTTTCCCCTTGAAATCAATTGGTTTTAATGGCTCGGGGATGTCATCTCCGTATTGCAAAGAATTGACTATGTAAGATTTTAATGCGTCTTGTATCATTTCCGTTGCTTCTAAAATGGTATCACCATGCGACATACATCCTTTTAACTCACATATAGATGCGACATAGCATTTGTCTTCATCAGACCATTCAAATCTATAAGACCATGGCAAATTCAAATAATATTCAAGATTTTTTTCTGTCATTTTTGAACTCCTTCATTGATTAGGGCTTCTTGTATCATTTTCATTGCATATTTTTTTAAGGGTTTTTGGGTTGCAACTAGTGTAATTTTATCACATCCCGCTTTTCTGAATGTTTTGTGTGAACTTCCTCCTTGAGGAAATTCAGAGGCATAGCCCAAATCCGTAAGTAATTTTTCTGCTTCGGCAAAAGTAATGCAGCCGCCCGACATGATTTTTTGAATAAGTTTATCGCGTTTACTCATATTAATATGATATCATATTTTGATATCATATGTCAAGTGGTTTGTGAATATATTTTAAGAGTAGTTGCAGGTTTTGTGGGGGATTAGCTATTGAGTGCATCTGTGTTTGCCTGCCCATGATAAATCTTTACAATGTAAGTAATCCATATTCTCGTTTTGAATTATCCATGCAGCACAAGAGTGTCCGTAATGTAACCTTAGTCCCTTATTCCCATTTAAAATGTCGGACTGAAGCACGACCTATTTTTGAAACGCTCACTACGTTCATATTATTTGACCCCTCACCAGGTATTGACATTGCCTTTACTTCTTTAGCGGTCACCCTGAGTATAAGAGTAGGCTACGCCTACCCCCCCCTCCTCGAAATCAAAGATTTCGGTCCTCCCTCGAGGGGAGGACATGAAATATTACATGTAATGCCGCATTCAGTGTTGCCTGATTTTATTAATGGACTTAACGTCCTAGCGTCTTAACGTCTTATCGTCTTTTAAAAAAAAACAACCGTTCACTGGTCACTGTTTACAGTTCACAGAGCCCAATGTATAAAAGCGGACTAGTCCACCCATTCACTGGTCACTGAGCACAATTTTAACTGTATTATTTTTTCATAAGATAGTTCTATATTTGTCTGCAGTTCCTTGTCTG
The DNA here is from genome assembly GCA_944323045.1 of Candidatus Gastranaerophilales bacterium. Taxonomy (GTDB): domain Bacteria; phylum Cyanobacteriota; class Vampirovibrionia; order Gastranaerophilales; family Gastranaerophilaceae; genus CALUVH01. The sequence continues at coordinate 96,127 of CALUQX010000001.1, forward strand.
TGGCGGATTTTTGCGCGATTGATTCAATCATCTCAATAATTTTAGGTGTTGAATTTCTATATATAAACATGTTTAGACCGGCACGTATTCCCATTTCGCAGGCATCTTGCAGACCAAATGCCGCAACGCCTTTCATAATCATGTCATCAGATATTATTACACCTTTAAAGCCGAGTTTTTCCCGTAGATAAGTCAGAGCATTTTTGCTCAGAGATGTCGGAATATTTTCTTTTTCAAAACAGGTGCAGTGAAGATGTGCTGCCATAATCATTTCAATGCCGTCTTTAATAGCCGCGGCAAACGGTTTTATATGTGTTTTTTCCATTTCTTCAAGCGGAATATTAATCTCAGGCAGGGTAAGATGACTGTCTGTATTTGCATCACCGTGCCCGGGGTAGTGCTTTGCACACGGTATAATCCCGTTTTTTTGGTATTCAAAAGAAACTAAGCGCCCACCACTTATTACATCCTCAACGTTTGAAGAAAAAGCACGTTCACCGATAATTGGATTGTCAGGATTGGTGTTAACATCAATACAGGGCGCGAAATTAAGATTCAAACCGTAGGATTTTAATTCCTGTGCTATTTCTTCTGTCTGATGACGCAAAAAATTTTCGCCTTTTTCGTAAGCGTACTTTGCAGAAAGGTATTTTTTGCCATGGTGAATGTTTTCTGTGCGTTCTACCCTGCCGCCTTCCTGATCAATAGAGAGAAAAGGCGGAATTGTTGCCATAGATTTTATATCCTTGACAAGTTTTTGGAATTGTTCCGTGCTTTCTATATCGCGGGTAAAAAAGATTATTCCGCCAAGCCCCTGACGCAGTGCAGATACATATTCTCCGCCTTCTGTGCCGAGAATAAACATTTGATATAATTTAGTCCGGATATCCATATTAAAACAGCTTTCTGCTTAAACTAATCAAGTCTTTGAGATTTCCGTTTTCTACTACTTCTTCAATTTTGGAGAGTATTTCTTCATCTTTACCAGGATTTTTAAATCCTTCAGGCAGAACTATATCGCTTGTTTTTTCAGTTTTAGTAAAGCCTTCATTTGCTTTTAAAAATGAGCGGTAAGCTTCCAGAATATTTATGCTGTTTGAATCTATAGAAAACTCTTTTCCTGTGTAATATTTTACATCTTTTTTAAGTTGTTCGATATAGTTCAAGATAAAATCGACTTCTGAGAGAGTTTCTTCTTCATTATATTCACTGCCGAGACCAAAATTGTTTAGAATCGGAGTATCATCGAGATTTTTAATATAACTTGCCCAGAGCATACAGCCTGCGTAAAATCCGAGATAGTTTTCGATTAGCTGTTCTATTTTAGGCAGGAGCATTTTAAATTGCTGCTTTTTCATCCCGAAGTTTTTGAATCTGTTCAATGAGCCGTAAGCGTATTCAATATTTGGTACAAATGCCGAAATATGCTGTATAAATCCGGGGTCAAATTGTGCGCCGTCTTTAAAATCCATTTTCTATTCTCCTATAATTTTTCTTCTTTTGAGTTTTCATTTTTGTTAATATCGTTTTGAATTTTTTTGTATTTTCTGGAGTTTATCACTTTTTGTTGAAATTCTTTATCATATTGGAAATCATAACCGTAAAGGTATGTTTTTGCAATAGCTTTAGCCAGAGTTTTTCTTGTACTCCAGTACGATGTATGAGCGAAGATAAAGGAACGCTTGCTCCAGATGCTTGAATTGTCAAATACAAATCCTTTAGGATTTTCAATTTCAATATCAGCGATTTGAGATATTTCATCAGAAGTCAGATTTTGCGATGTCGGAAAGCCCAGCGGATCTTCACGGTAGTTTACCGTGAGCCAGAAAAGTCCTTTTTCCATAATGTATTTTAACATCAATTTGTTGTAATAAGTAAGTTCATATTCCGGATCTGCAAGATCTGAATAGAATAGAACAAGGGGACTTGCAAAGTTTACAATACCTTTGACAGAATTTTCCGGCATGCACACCTGTGCGGTTACAGCGTCCAGATTGTCATAGTGTTTCTGAAACAGATTTTCTTCTGGATCAAATAATAACTTGCCGTCTTCTGATATTACGCCGATATTCCCGCTTTGAAGTGCTGCAATGCAAGTATTGTTTTTGGGATGTTCTTTTACATAGTTTTTTATATTGGGATTTACATCCAGCTTGGCAAAAAGATTGTTCAGATTCAGATATGGCATACGGTTAAAAAGGTATTCATATGTAACAAAACTGCCGGCGGAATATCCGTATAAAACTACACTGTTACCTTTTTGAAATTCGGATTTGACAAGTGTATGCAGTTCATCGAGAACTTTATTCATGTTGTGTGTTTTTTGTACCCATATTGCATCATGCAGACAGGAGGCTAAAATTTCACGAACCGTATATGCCATTGTAGGGCTCAGAGCTTTAGAGATATCAAGCTGTTTTTTTACATACTTGAGATTATTTTGACTTTTGTCGCCCCAGAAAAAAATAACAGGGTCGTTATTAATTGTATAATTGCCGTTTTGTAAAAATAGTTCAGTAATTCTGTCGTCTTTTTCAAATTGTTTTTTTAAAACGGGGTGGAGTTTTTGAACCCCGTTAACAAACCATTCGTATGATTTTTCGTCATTGCTGTTTGAACCGTTTATATAGACAAAACTTATTCCTGTTTGCGCAAATGTTCCTGTTTGAAGTGCAAAAATAGCTAAAATTAATATTAAAATCTTTTTCATAATAGGATTATAGCATAAAAAAACGACTGCCTTTAACAAGGCAGCCGGTCATGAAAAATTAATTACATTTAATAAATTTGTATATAAAAGCAGCTACAAATCCTCCGAGAAGATTGGCAAGTACGGTTAAGAGAATGCTTTGCCAGTCAGCGATTTGCATTGTACCTAACCCGAGTGCTACAGCCGGATTAAATGCACCGTAGCAGATAGCGCTTCCTACAGCAAATATGCCGACCATAACAGTTGAACCTATTGCCAGTCCGTAGTATGAATTCCCTTCTGTTTCTGGGGAAGTTGCGGTCAAAAGAACTACGTAGCAAAGTGCGAAGGTGAATAAGAATTCGCCGATTATTAACCCTGTGCTTTCATAGTTTACAGTACTTGAATAAGCCGGCGGGGTTACCATTTGTAAAATAAGGAATGCTGCAGCAACACTGCCGAGGATTTGCGCAACCCAGTATGGTAATAATTCTTTTGCGGGCAGTGCGCCTCTGACCACAGCAGCCAGAGAGACGGCAGGGTTGTAGTGTCCGCCGGAAACATGTCCTCCGGCGTAAACCATTACCATTAATACCATACCTATTGCAATGGCAGGGATTACCCCAGGAATGTCAAACAGTACGCAGCAGCCGACTGTGAATACCAGAAAAAATGTTCCGATAAATTCTACCAGATATTTTTTACAATTTTCTCTCATAATATAAACTCCTTTCCTTTGATCAATTAAGTTTTACTATTTAATTTTATTTAAAATCTTAATAATTTGTATAGTTAACTTTACCTATTTTTAGTGTACTATAAAAATATGTTTTATTTTACTTATATAAACAAGAAAAAAATATTGAAATCAGATATGCTTGAATGCGTGGAGCATTTTTTTACGACAAGAGAAACATGTATCAAGTCAAAAGAGCCTGATTATGAAAGGATTGTTGGGGCAAATAAGAAAGATATTTGTGAGTATTTAAATATTGCACCTGAAAATTTAATTACTCCGTCACAAACACATACGGCAAATGTTGCGGTTGTACAGCCGGAAATTAAAAGTTATCCTGATACTGACGGACTTATTCTGACTAATTCAGAGCAGGCGGTATTTTTGAATTTTGCAGATTGTACGCCGGTGATTTTTTATGACAGAAAGCAGAATATCGGAGCAGTTTCACATGCGGGTTGGCGTGGTACTGCACAAAAAATATCATATTTAACTGTAAAAAAAATGGTATCAGAGTTCAATTCTAATCCAAAAGATATTATTGCAGTAATCGGACCAGCTATTTCAAAGTGCTGTTACAATGTCGGTGAAGATGTTTTTCAACAACTCAAAAATACAATTAGTGTTCATAATGGTTTGTTTGAAGAGCGCGAAGGCAGTTTGTATGTGGATTTAAAAGGAATAAACAGGCAGCAAATTCTTGAAGCAGGCGTTGAAAATATTGATGTTTGTCCGTATTGTACTGTATGTGATAACGACCTGTTTTTCTCTTACAGAAAAGAAAATACAACTACCTGCCGTCACAGTGCAGTGTTAAAGTTAAATTAGTTGCGGGTTTTGAAAATTTATGGTAAATTGATGATATGGATTTTTGGAATGAAAAACGGGTTAGATTGGCTAATCCAAAAGCAAAATTGTATAATTTTTACGAAGGCTGGCATTCAAAAGGCATTAAAATAACCCACAGTTCCTTTGAAGACGGCAATATCGCCATAGTGCGCCAAGGGGAAGAAACAATAGGCATTCCTGTTGAATCTCTGGAAAAGGTTCTTGATAGGGCAAGTGCAATTGTCTGTTCAAATGCTGAACCGTTTCTTGAATTGAATATTCCGATTATTGAAGTGCCGGATTTGAGCAAATCCGTTATTTATTTTGCTAAATTTATAAGAAAAGTTTTCAAAGGTAAGGTAATCGCAGTAACAGGCAGTTCCGGAAAATCAACTGTTACAAAGATGTTTTATGATGTATTGGAAGAGTACGGTGTATCCTCAAATCTTAACCAGGCAAATACAACCTGGGGGATTTGCTGGAATATGTCAAACTTTTCATTACATGTTCCTTACTGGGCGATTGAAACATCTCTAGGCGGCGGTATGACAAGAAATTCTTTGATAACCCGTCCGAATTATGCAATTGTAACAAATGTCGCTCCGGTACATTTAAAAGAACATCAGAGTGTCGAGGATATTGCACGCAACAAAGCTAAAATATTTGATGCTGTACCTGAAAACGGCGTTGCCGTAATTTACAAGGAAATGCAATATTATAATATACTGGAAACAGCGGCAAAAGATAGAAACTTACGTATTATAACTGTGGGTGAGAGTGTAGATGCAGATGTAAGAATTGAAACTGCATCTGAAAATGTTATTTATGTTGGTGACAAAAAATATATTATGAAACAGTTTTTGCCGCGGCATATTCTTCTGGATATGGCATTTGTCGTTGCCGTAATTAACGATATGGGGTTATCTGTGGATAGTGCGTGTGAAAAATTAAATAAATTTCAGGCACTTGCAGGTCGCGGTGAAGTTTATAAAGGTAAAATTCTACCTAATCGTGAAATTATTATGGTTGACGAGGCATTTAACGCCAATCCGTTATCAATGAAAGCATCACTTGAAGGGTTTGGTAAAATGTTTGGCGGTGCTGATAAAACACGTGTATTAATCCTCGGTGATATGGCTGAAGGCGGACCCGAAACACATAAAAATCATCTCGCGCTTGCCGAAACAATAGACAAAATTCAACCTGTCAGAGTATTGCTTTGCGGCGAGCAGATGAAGGCGTTGTGGGATGTTTTAAAAGATAAATATTCAGGTCAATGGTATCCTGAATATAAAGCTCTTAACAAGGATTTATTAAATTGGCTTAAAGACGGAGACTGTGTATTTATAAAATCTTCGCATTCAATCAGTCTTTATAGAATTGTCAATTACTTGAAAGTATTAATGGCTAAATACAATGATTCTGTATAATTATATTCGATATCTGGATTATTTGACGAATAAATTAGATGGCTTTTTTAAAAACCAGCAGCCCTATATTTGTTGTAAAAAAGGCTGTGCAAAATGTTGTAAAAACGGTAATTATCCGTTTACAGAAATTGAATTCCGGTATCTGATGCTAGGGTTTAAAAAACTTAAACCGGAACTGCAAAATATAATCAAAAATAAAATTCAAAATATATTTGAAGACAGATTGACTTTTGAGGGCGAACATTTTAATTACGAATGTCCGTTTTTGCAAAACGATGAGTGCCTTGTCTATGATTATCGGGGCATAATATGCAGAACTTTTGGACTTATGTATTTTCGCGATGACGGGTCTTCGAAAATACCATTCTGCGCCTTTGAAGGACTTAATTATGCAAATGTTCTTGATGCTGAAACAAAAACTATTTCAGAAGAAAAATACAAAGAACTCGGTAATGTTATTGAACCGTATGCTTTCAATGTAAGTTATAACTATCTTACAAATGAAGACCATGAATTTGCATACAGTATTCAGTTTGGAGAACGCAAAACACTGCTGGATTGGCTTGTAGATGAGTTTAAAATCCAATAATCACTGGGGGCTACAGGTAACATTTAGGTTCCTGACCTTCAACGCCTGCGTATAATTCAACATACTGTTTGGCAGGACTTGAATCAATTTTAGTCAGAAGAACTTCTTCTATCTGGAAAAATCCAACATCTGCTGTCATTTCAATAGTTATCTTAATCGGTTTTCGCTCACCGTGATGAATTCCTATACGTGTAATTGCATTTGCTGAATACTTGTGAATATCACCGACTTTAGGGGTTGTGTTTATCGCAAGCGGTATTCTTGCACGTCCTTTTGTCATGTCACAGCCGTCAGCAATTAGTATAATGCCGGCTTCAAGCGAGTGAATTTTCTTAGATGACATATGCCCGATAATCGCTTCTGTTGCAAGCGATTTGATAACAACACGTTTGTGTAAATTATCTGGAAAAATATGCATCAAAGCCCGTTCAATAATCGGCTGTGCAAGTATTACTGACATATCTTCATGCCCCTGACGTCCGATTGTCATGCCTAAATCGTGCATTAAACCGGCAAGAATTACTGCGCACATGCTGTCTTCAAAAGTCCCTATCTCTTCTTTTTCAAGTGATGTCTGTATGCCGGAATCCTGAAGAATATTCAGCATTTTTATTGCATTTCCAACAACCTGTCTCATATGTACAGGTCCATGATCGTTATACCCGAGACGCTTGATAGAAACATTATTTGCATACTCCTGCAATTCCTGCAGTTCTTCATCAGCAAATAAGTATTCTGCAAGTTCCAGTGCTTTTGAATTCTTCTTTAATCGTCCCAGTATTTTTGTTTCTATTGCTATTTCTTTTACAGATTTCATAATTTAACCTCTTATATATAATATACCCTATAATACAAAAAAAATGCAAATTAAATATAAAAAAAGCCGGCAACTGGAGAATTGCCGGGGCTTCACTTTAGTTTTTAAAGTAAAGAGGTGATGATTATACTTAAATCTTGCTTCCTGTTGCTTTATACAAACTGATGTAATCCACCATACATTCAACTTTTTGTTGGGCAACAAGTTTATCAATTGTCAATAAATTTTCTTTAAACTGAATTAAATCTAATTTAGAAATTGTGCCTTGAGCATATCGCATTTCATTATATTTGTAATCGGCTCTTTCTAAATTAGCCTGTTTAAGTGTTTGTTCCATTTTTTCTTTATCAAGCCTTGCAGCCACAAGAGAGTCATTTATCTCCTGCATCGCTGTAAGGTTTGTTTTGTAATAATTCTGAAGAATTCTTTCATAAGTATTTTTTCTCAATCTCAGAGTTGCAACCCTTGAACCGCCGGTGAATAATGGCAGTAAGGCTGCCCCGCCAAGTGCATATAACATACCTTTTGTAGAGAACAAACTGCCAAAACTTGTCGTATTGAATAATGCTAAACCGCTTAAATTAATTGTCGGTAAAAACTCTTTCTTCGCTATTCTAACATCCAGACCTGCTTTTTCCACCATTTTTTCAGCTTTCAGATAATCCGGACGCTGAACAATTACTTCCGTTGAAATACTGTCAGGTATTGTATGGTTATAAGTTAAATCATCAAGTGTGGCTCTTGTAAGATTTGCAGCGTTTTCCGGGCTTTCGCCAATTAATACCGCAAACTGGTGCAATAACTGTTCTCTTTGTTTTTTTAATTCCAACAAGTCTGTTTTTCCGTTAACAAGTGATTTGTTGGCATTTAAGGTGTCAGCAGTTGAAGTTAATCCTTCTCTGTTTCTTACCAGCATTAAATCATATATCACCTGTCTGTCCGTTACTATTTCTTCTTGAAGTTCAATCATCTTATCTAACTTGATAATATTAAAATAGGTTGTTCCAACGGCAGAGGCAACCGAAATGTAAGCTGCTCGTTCGTCGAATTTTGAAGCTTCATAATTTTTCTTAGCGGATTTTGTTTTATCGCGATTTTTTAGGAAAATATCAAATTCATAATTAACTAAAGCAGGCATGGCGAACATCCAGTCTCCGGAAGAAACATTTGGCATTTTTACATAATTAGGCGCAAAACCTATACCAGCCATAGGCAATTCGTTTGCAAATTGAAGTTTTACCTGTTGATAATATTCTTCAGTTGCGAGTGTTGCCATTTTTAAATCATAGTTGTTTAATACTGCTTTTTGAATATAGCCGTTTAATAAGTCATCATTAAATCTTTCCCAGTAATCAAGATTTACATAAACCAGTTTGTAATCATCACCGGTACGTTTATTTTTTTTAACCATGCTCTTGAATTGTTTCGGGGTATTGTCTGTTTCCTGTTTATTTTTTATTGCAAATACAGGCATGGTATTCATACCCAAAATGCTTAGAATAAGTGCTATTGATAGTATCTTTTTCAATTTTCTTTTTCCTTTTTTAAAACTACTTGCATTTTCTATATTAGTATGATAACATAATATTGTTGTAAATGCAACAAATTTTTTTTACAACAATATGTTAAAATTGTAAAGCAAATTGGAAAAAGAATGCAAAAAGTACAAAAAATACCTATAAAACATTTTACAGACAGTATATATTACGATCTGGAACAAACAGCCAGATTAATGAAAAAGTTAGGTAATCAGGTGTTTGAAAAGCTGAATCTTGGACTTACATCAGATGAATATATTACGTTAGATACTATTTCCTGTAATGCCGGTATATGCCAGCGCGATCTTGCAAAGCTTATTTTGAAAGACAGGGCTAACACCGGCAGAATTCTTGATACATTAGAAGGTATGGGGCTTATAACAAGGTTTATTGATACCAAAAATAATCGTCTCGTGAGAAAGATGGGAATAACAGAAAAGGGTTTAAAAAAGCTGCAAGAGTTAAGTAACAAAATGGAAGTGCATTTTAGAAATACAACCGCATCTTTTTCAGAAGAAGAAATTGACGCCCTACAAGTGTCATTAAGAAGATTTAAAAACAGTATAGAAGAATTTGTAAAAATGAATATATAATATTTATTATAAGTAGAGGTAGTAAAAATGGAAGAAAAACAAGTAGAAAACAATACAGAAGAGCATAAAGCCAAAAAAGTTAAGAAAAGATATTTGGCTATAGGACTTGGAGTATTAGTAGTAATTGCAGTAGGGTACTTTATACACGAAACACTTATGTTTCAATCTACAGATGATGCTTATGTTGAAACTACAACTGTTCAGGTTGCTCCAAGGGTTGCAGGACAGATTACGGATGTGTTTATTACTGATAACCAGAGAGTACATGAAGGCGATTTAGTTGCAAGAATTGATGATGCGGATTACAAAATAAAGGTTGAGCAAGCAAAAGCACGTTATGAAAGAGAATTGCTAAATCAAACAAATGCAAAAGCAAATTTTACAGCTGCAACTACTAATATTGAAGTTGCAGAAAAAGATTTGGAAAGATATAAAAATCTGTATGCAGAAGGCGCAGTATCCAAACAAACACTAGATGCTGCACAGGCAAAATATGATTCTTCAAAAGCACAGTTGACAACAGCTGAACAATCTTTGTTTTCAAAAGATAATAGTAAAGTTGCCGATGCTGACTTAAAAGAATTAAAGGCATTGAAAGATGAGGCTGAATTAGATCTTTCATATACAAATATTTATGCGCCTCAAAATGGTACTGTATCAAACAGACGCGTAGAAAAAGGTATGTATGTGCAAGTTGGTACTCCGCTTTTTGTAATTGTACCGGATGATGTATGGGTTGTCGCAAACTTTAAAGAAAATCAATTAAGGCATATGAAACCCGGACAGGAGGTTGATATAAAAATTGATACTTATCCTAATAAAGTCTTTAAAGGAAAAGTTGATAGTATTCAAAGGGCTTCAGGGGCAAAATCCAGTCTTTTCCCGCCCGAAAATGCGGTCGGATCTTTTGTAAAAATTGTACAGAGAATACCTGTTAAAATTGTATTTACTGAAAAAATTAATCCTGAGGAATACAATATTGTACCTGGTATGTCAGTTATCCCTAAGGTTAGGGTAAAATAATAAAAATCTGGTAACAAAAAGCCGTGTTTTTAAAATTTAATATTTTATAAATTCGGCTTTTTGATTATCCATGACTTGAGGGAGTTGGAGGAAACAATGGCAGAACAAATTACACAAGAAACAGAATGGCAGCCTTCGGTGAGTCCGTGGCTTATAATAATGCCTGTAATGCTTGCAACATTTATGTATGCGCTGGATGAAACAGTTGCAAACGTTGCATTACCGCATATTGCAGGGTCATATTCAGTTAGTAATCAGGAATCTATATGGGTTTTGACAAGTTATTTGATGGCAAGTAGTATTGTTATCCCGATGATTGATTATTTCTGTAAGCTTTTGGGCAGAAAAAATCTGTTTATGCTAGGTGTATTTATTTTTACACTGGCATCATTCTTATGCGGGATATCCACTTCTATAGGGATGATAGTTGTTGCACGTGCAATGCAAGGTATTGGTGGCGGCTGTCTGATGCCTATGGCACAGGCAATTACTATGGAAAGTTTTAAAGGAGAAGCCAGAAACAAAGCAATGTCTGTATTTGGTCTGGTTGTTGTTGTAGCTCCGATTTTGGGACCGGTTATGGGCGGTTATATCACTGAAAACTGGTCATGGCCATATATTTTCTTTATCAATGTACCGTTTGGATTTTTGTGTATTGCGCTTGCTAAAAAGTTTCTTGAAGATCCACCTTATGCGCGCAGACAAAAGAATGTTCATCTTGATAAATTCGGATTTTTATGGCTGTGTGTATGGCTTGTGCCATTACAAATTGTATTTGATAAAGGTAACGATGCGGACTGGTTTAATGCTCCGTGGATTTGCTGGCTTTCTGCTATTGCTGCGTTGGGCTGTATTTGTTTTTTCTATACACAGGTCAAGGGCAAAAATCCGCTTGTTAAACTGGATGTGTTAAAAGATGCCAATTTCTTTTGCGGAACGACAATGTTAATTCTTTTAAACGGTGTACTGCTGGCATCACTTGCTATATTACCTCAATTACTCCAGAATATGATGGGATATGATGCATTTACAAGCGGACTTGCGATAATGCCAAGAGGTGTGGGGGCATTTACGGCGCTTGCAATTTTCGGCGGCTTAGGCGGACGCTTGAGTTATAAAACTTACGGTATTATAGGGCTTTTCTGTATGGGACTCGGCGGCTGGATACTCGGATCGTTGAATCTGGAAATAAGTATGATGAATATTGTTATACCAAATATTGTTTTCGGTGTCGGACTTGTATTCACAATGATGCCTATTACAACTCTGTCCTGTATAACCTTGAGAAACGACCAGATGACAAACGCCTCCGGATTTCAGAACTTGTTAAAGACAATCGGCGGCGCTATCGGAACTTCGCTTGTTGCCACTATGATATCAAGATTGTCACAGGTTCATCAGAACGGACTTGTAAAATCACTGCATGAAACTAATACTATTTTTATGGATAGACTGAGTTCTTATGCTGCCTCATTTGTTCATCAGGCAGGTGAGATGATGAATGCCACATATATGGCAGGGAAAATGCTCTATAATCAATTGATTCAGCAGTCAACACTCTGTGCATATATGACAACATTTAAAATTTTTGCTATTGCATGTTTTATTTTAATCCCGTTTATGTTTTTATTAAAAGGAGAGAAAAAAGCAGAGAATTAAAACATGTCAAATGAACAAATAAAAGAAGAATGGACCCCGTCGGTAAATCCGTGGATAATGGTAATACCGGTTATGCTGGCAGTTTTCATATATGTGCTGGACGGTACAATAGGAAACGTTGCCTTGCCGCATATGGCAGGAAGTTTTTCAGCGACCCGTGATGAATCCATGTGGATTTTGACGAGTTATTTGATTGCGGCAGGGATTGTTATTCCTGCTGTTGACTTTTTTGGTAAGGTATTCGGACGTAAGAATTTTTTCATAATAAGTATAATGCTGTTTACAATAGCCTCAATGCTTTGCGGAATGGCTAAGAATATTGAATTTATGATATTGGCGCGTGTATTGCAGGGCTTTGGCGGCGGCGGAATTCTGCCGATATCGCAGGCGATAATGATTGAAAGTTTTCCTAAAGAAAAACGCGGGCTTGCGATGTCTATATTTGGTATGGGGGTAATTCTTGCACCTATTATAGGACCTGTTCTGGGCGGGTGGATTACCGACAACTGGACATGGCCGTGGATTTTCTTTATCAATGTACCTTTTGGATGTATTGCGGCGCTTTTGTGCCACAAACTGCTTGAAGATCCTCCTTATGCAAAAAAGCAAAAGAATGTAAAAATTGACGGGAAGGGATTTTTCTATCTTACTATCTGGCTTGTTACATTGCAGACGGTGCTTGATAAAGGTAATAATGCCGACTGGTTTAATGCAACCTGGATAAGGTGGACATTTGGTGTTTCAATGGTTGCGTGTATACTGTTTTTCCATTCGCAAATCACCAATAAAGAATCTTTGATAGATTTATCTGTGTTCAAGGACAGAAATTTTTCAGCCGGAACAGTTATACAGGTTGTAATTCAGGCTGTATTGTATGCATCCCTTGCAATATTACCGCAGTTTTTGCAGAGTATGATGGGATATACTGCATTTTTAAGCGGGGCAACTATGATGCCTAGAGGCTTTGGAAGTATGACGGCAATGCTTTTGACTGCAACTTTGACAAACAGAATGGATAACAGATTAATGGTAATGATAGGTTTGTCACTTATTGGCGGGGCAGGGCTTGCGTTTGGTGCATTGAATCTGCAGATATCCAATATGAATATTGCAATACCGAATTTCTTTATGGGAATGGGTATGGGGCTTTCAATGGTTCCTATTATGAATTTGTCAGTCGACACTTTGAAAAATGACCAGATGACAAATGCAACAGGTATTCAAAACTTGTTGAAAAACATAGGAAGTGCGGTGGGTACATCGCTTGTTGCAACTATGCTGACCCGATTTGCGCAGGTGCATCAGTATATGCTTGTTGGCAAAATGCATGAATTGAACCCGAATTTTATTGAAAGAATGCAGTCTACAGCAGGGGCGCTTGCACAATACACAGAAATTACCATGGCGCAGTATATGTCGCAGTATTCTCTGTACAAACAGTTAATCCAGCAGTCAACTCTGTGGGCGTTTATTGATTCATTCAGAATTTTCGGACTGTTGTGTTTTATTGTTATACCTTTGTTACTGTTGATTAAAGTAAAGAAGACTCCGAAAGTTCAACCGGTTGAGGTAAAAGAAAAATAGCGGTAATGTTTTCTTCTGCAATTTGTGTCTTACAAATTCCAGGTTATGATAGCATTAACGCCCCAGTTTTTACCGGAGTTGTCTTTTATATCCTGTAGATTGTAGCGTTGTGCCTCAAGCGAAACAGACATATTTTTAGAAACTTTTTGGGTTACACCGGCAAAAACCCCTGCACTGTTTGTCCATTCTCCTGTTTTGTAATTTATTTTTCCTACATAGTGCGGATTTGCATATAGTGAAGTTTTATCAGAAAGCGGTATATTTACACTCAATGGTGAATATCTTATTTGTGTGGCTGCACTTTTTAGCCCGACTGTGTTACGTACTCTGAGATTTTGATTTAGAAGACCTTTTTTGTCGTAATTGTAAGTTCCTTTAAAATCCAGAACAGCCATTGCATCTTTAGAAAAGTCTGTACCAACGCCTAAAAATACACCGGCAGACCCGCGTTTTGAAACGGCTTTTTCCTCCAGACCACCAATAGTAAGATTAGTGCCGTCAAAGTTTTGATAAGTGTTTAATGACGTATTCCCCTTTATTCCATCGACAGGCATGACAAATCCTCCTGAATTTCCCCGTATATTTCTATAAAGTATTTTTATTCAGAAGAATTGTCATTATGGGATACAAAAGTTTACAATTGAAAACAAAGTCTTAAAGTGTATGTTTGTGTGATGTTTATTTTATAGTTTATATTCCGGCATGAAGGCGCGGTCGCTGAAATATTTATCTACAAGTTTTTTATTGTCTTCCGGTGGCGCGGTTCTATATTTATTGAAAAATTTCTCATTATTCTGCATATAATCGTCATATTCTTTACCATTATCCTCCAGATTATATTTTTCAATAAAATAGTGATATAAATCGTTATTTGCATAGTATGTTGAGATATAAATAATATAGTTTTTATCACATTCATTAGCGATTTTAGATTTTGATGCTATATCAATTAGGTGAAATCCCTCATCGTTAACTATAATATTTGTAGGATTGGCATCATAGAAGTATCCGGGAAATTTCCCTGTTTCAGGGTTTATGTAATTGTTAAATACATATTCGTAATATTTTTCAAGAACTTCTTTTTTTTCTTCATATGTTCTTACACTTAAATAGTCTTTTAGACTGGTTCCTTTAATAAATTCTTTTTTATAACCTTCTATATATTCATAGTAAGGGCAATCCATTGTGCCTGTTCGTTTTTTACAAATTTCTAATTTGTCTTTGTCATTAATTCTAACAAAGGTATTGTGTATTTCAAATCCATTGTTTGTGTAAATCCAGACAATTTCATCCTGTTCAACTTTTTCCATGTGTTCTTGATATAATTGGCAATCCGGATTTAGCGGGTACATTTTTAGAAGTTTAGGGTTGTAAATATGATTTAGAAAATCAAAAACAAATTGTCTGTCCTGTTTAAAAAATTCTTTACTTATAATCCACATTTGGCTATCAGTACGCATACAAAATAATTCGGATGGAGAATGAGATTCTATCAATAAATTGATGAGATTTTCATGCAGCTTTGCCCCCCCCCCTTGCTGAAAAGCAAGCTGTGCAAGGCTTTCCGCCATATTGTATAACGTCTTTTTGATATTTATGAATTTAATTTTAATTCCGAAAATTTTCATAACTTTGTAAACAGTGTGTCTGTTAATTTCATTTTTAACAGAAAAAATATCTTCCAGCATATTCTTAATTCCTTTTTTCGTTTTTTCTTTTTTTAAATATTTTTAATCATATCTTCAATTTTGGGCGCAAATTTGTATTGAGAGGCGCGCCAGATTTGCGTATTTTTTTCTTCGTTTATTGTCGAAAGTGTACGGTCAATTTTAATTTCTGTATCTGTTTCCTTAATTTTTATATCCTGCCTGTCAAATACTTCTGCAAATATTTTCAGCATCTGATATTTTGAAACAATATCCGCCGGCACAATGTGCTGTGTGCCGCTGAAGAATATATTATTCCGGATTATGCCGAGGCAGATATCAGCAAATGCACCTGTTGTAACCCCGTTCCACAAATGATTTTTAAAGCCTTTTACTTCAGCATTTCTCTCCTGATTTAAAAACCATTCCAGAAGGGATAAATAGGATTTTTCTTCACGTCCGATGATTGAACAGCGCAAGTTTAGAAAGTTTTCCTGATGAACTTCCCCCAAACTTTTTGTTTTGCCGTAAACATCTGTGGCATTGTGTTTGGAATTTTCATCATACAATCCTGCCTGACCGTCATAAACACAATCGGTTGCAATCTGAATAACTTTTGTGCCGGTCACCAGAGATGCTGCTGCGAGTTTGTGCGGAAAAAGTGCATTAACCTCAATTGCGCGTTTAACTTCAAAAGAATTTTCATCGTGAATATAAGGTTTAATTATGCCGATGCAATTTATCGCGTAGTCACAGCCGTGCAAAATATTTTCAATATCTTTTGGGGCGGATTTTTGTGCATCAAGTTCTTTTCTCGTTGTTGCAATTATTTCAAAATCCGTGTTAGAAAATGCTTTTAAAACAGCATTTCCGAGCATTCCTGTTTTTCCAAGTATTGCAATTTTGGTCATTATTTGGCAACCCCCACATATTCTTTTGAATGTAATTCTTTTTGAATGTAATCAAGTTTTAGTAATGTCTCAATTACTTCGTCTTTAGTTAATCGGGTAGTGTTTGCGGATGTGTATTCTTCTTTTTTTGAAATTTGTTCATTACCTTCAATAAAATACTTGTCATAATTTAGGTCTCTATTGTCAGCCGGAATTCTGTAGAATTTACCCATATCCTGCGCTTTGATAATTTCTTCTCTACCAACCAGAGTTTCGTGAGCTTTTTCACCGTGTCTTGTGCCGATGATTTTTATTTCCACATTCGGGTTAAAGAGTTCTTTAACAGCAAGAGCAAGATCATAAATCGTTGATGCCGGAGCTTTTTGTACGAAAATATCACCGCTGTTTGCATGAGAAAATGCGAATAGAACAAGTTCAACGGATTCTTCTAAAGACATCAAAAATCTTGTCATATTTGGATCGGTAACTGTTATCGGTTTGTTTTCTTTGCACTGTTTAATAAATAATGGTATAACAGAACCGCGGGACGCCATAACATTACCGTATCTGGTTGCCGAAAGAATTGTTTTATTCGGATCGGTATTTCTGGATTTAGCAACCATAATTTTTTCCATTAAAGCTTTTGTCATACCCATGGAATTTATCGGATTAACAGCTTTGTCAGTAGATAAAACTACGACATTTTTAACTTCATTTTCAACAGCAGCATTTACGACATTGCTGGCGCCAAGAACATTAGTTGCAACCGCTTCCATCGGATAAAATTCGCAAGAAGGAACCTGTTTTAATGCGGCGGCATGAAACAACAAATCAACACCTTTCGTTGCCTCAAGAATACTTCTGTAGTTTCTGACATCGCCTATGTAGTATTTAATTCTTTGGTCTTTGAAAACAGTTCTCATGCGGTCTTGTTTTTCTTCATCGCGAGAAAAAATTCTAACTTCTTTAATATTTGTATTGTTGATAAAGTAGTTCAACATTTTTTGTCCGAAGGAGCCTGTACCTCCCGTAATCAACAGTGTTTTGTCACTAAAATCCATTTTTATTCTCTCCTTTTTTATAAATATTTTTTGTCATATTTTTCGTGCACAACTTTTTTGCCGTAGCGTTTTTTCAAATAGATACGGTAAGTAAGTTTGTAAAACAGCCTCCACAATTTATTGTCCGCCAGTTTAAATCTTTTTCTTAACTCTGAATTTTTGGCATATTTATTCAATTGCTCAAATACAAATTCGGTTTCTGCATCAGTTTTATGATTTGCGATTACTTCTTTGTAAATGTTTATCATTTTGTTGATGTAGACTTCTTTGTCGTAATTTTCTTTTGCAAAAGTTAATGATTTTTCTCCGCGTTCTTTTATTTCTTCTGGAGTATTAATCAGTCTTTGTAATTCTGTAGAAAATTTATCTGCATCGACAGCAAGCCCGCATTGTGGAGAATTTATTACATCCGGTAGTGCCGTTCCAGTAAGTGCAAGCACCGGAACTTTGCAGCTCATAGCCTCAATAGCCATCATTCCAAAGGCTTCTTGAGTTGAAGGCATAAGAAATAAATCCGAAGCCTGATAAAGTTTTGCGAGTAGTTTATCATCTTTTAACCAGCCGTATTCCCTTATGTCAAATTTGTTTTTTAATTCTTTAAGTTTGCCTTTTTGGGCTACAGTTAACAGGACAATTTTTTTATCTGTTTTTAAGTTTTTCAGTGCATTTTTTATTAAATCAAGTCCTTTGAATGGAGAAAGATCACTTCTAAACATTAGAACGGTTGCATCTTGAGGAATATTTAAATCCTTTCGTATTTTATTTTTGTCCTCCGGTTTAAAAATATCCTGATTAATACCGAATGGCAGTCTGTGTATTGTTTTCCCCTGCCAGATCGGTGATTGTGCAACTTTATTTTCCATCCATTTAGATGCAACAATTGCTGTGATATTTGAATTTTGAATAATATGTTTTTTCATTGCAAATTCAAAAGCAGAAGAATCTCTTTTAAGCGGAAATGGTGAATCTAAATTTGGACAATCTTTGCAGAATGATTTCCATTTTTCGCAATCAAAATGATGAATGCAATGTCCGCCCAAAAAATATGGATCGTGCAATGTAATAACAGTAGGTTTCATTGCCGTAATTATTGGTAAATAATTTAAATCAAAGAGTGTATTATGAATTAGATGCAAATGTATAATATCAGCATCCAAAAACAGATCAGAAAAGATTAAACTTTCTGTAAATTTTTTTTCTGATTTTGTTCTGAGAAAAAGAAAAGTATTTTCATCATCAGAAAGTTTCATCATGATGATATGATTTGCGTCAATATTTTTTTCACGTAAATACAAATGCAAATCATGTCCGTTAAACTTGTTGCCTATCAGGTCGTTGTCACCAATTTGTAATATGTTGGGTCTTTTTATTTCTTTGACAAGGTCTGTATAGCCCTTGGAGATTAAATTTTTAACAAAGAAATAATAGTATTCAGTTTTAAAATTTTTAATCTCATCTTTAAAAAGACTTATTGCAAATTCATTTAACTTTTTTAATTCCTTTAGATGTATTTCATTATTTTTAATGGTATCTTGTTGGTTATGAATTCTTTGAGATATTAATATTTCTGGTATATAATAAAATCTATAACCAAATTTTAAAAATTGATACCATTTTGTATAATCCTGCGTGGTTTTTAAAGTTTCGTCAAACATTCCTGTTTGAGAAAATGCATGGCGTGGAATTAGGAGAGTACATCCATGTAAGCCAGATGTCATTAGTAACTTTAATGAACTAAAAAGTTTATTTTCAGTGTTATCAAAATCTTTTGCAAAGTGTTTTCTCTCTTTATTTTGGTTAAATATCTGGTCAAAATCTGAAAAAAGTATATATTTAGGTTCGTTGATTTGTTTAAGTAGCTGGATTTGTCTTTCTATTTTGTTTGGATAATAGACGTCATCATGTGAAAGCCACGAAATATAATCGCCTTTTGATTTTTGTATTGCAAGATTTAAAGCCGTGGCGACCCCGCCGTTTTCTTTTGAAAAATAGCGGATTTTGTCGCCATAGCTTAAAGCAATTTTTTCTGTATCATCGGTTGAACCGTCATTTACTACGATAACTTCAATATTCGGGTAAGTCTGCGCAAGCGCTGAATCAATTGCTTCACGCATATAATTTGCGCCGTTATATACCGGTATAATTATCGAAACTAAAGGATTAAAAGTCATTTTTCTCTTTCTAATATTTCATTTACTACATCGTGCCATTTTTTCATACATGCTTTTTTGTCAAGTTTTAAATCTAAAAGAGTTTTTCTTGGAGAAAATTCGGAGATATTATTGAAAATATATCCGATATCTTTAATAAATTGCCCCCCCCCCCCGTCTGAAAGCCGCCCCCAGCCTGGGTTTTGGAGCGAAGGGTAAATGCCGACTTTGGTAGCGACAACCGGCAGATTCATTGCACAGCATTCTATGCCTGCAAGATGAAATGTTTCCATTCTTGAGGTGCAAACTGCCATTCTGCATTTTTTCATTATTGATTTTAATTTTGTGTGATCAATTTTGTTAAAAACTTTAATGCGCGGATGCTTTATTTGAAAATCATCTTTCATTACAAATGTAAAATTATAATTTGTTTTATTTACAATTTCCATGAGTAAATCAAATCCTTTGGGCCATTCTGTTGCCGCACCGATAAATAGAATTGAATCAGGGAGTACATCAATATCTTCTGCCGGAAGTGCAGGATTAAAAAAATCAAAGTCTACACCCATAGGAATCATTTTTATGTTTAAGCCATATAAATATTTTTCTACTTTGTTATAAATATAAGGTGAATTTATTACTGTTACTTTACACGATTTAATGACAGGAAGTTGTTCTGTTATAAATTTTTCTTCATCATAAAAATCCTGCAACAGACAAATTTGTGGAACCTTTGTTTTTATTGGTCTAAAAAATGTCGCGTTTCTAATTATATAATCCGGTTTTTTATGCCAGAATAGTTCTCTCTCAATTTTTTTTGCCAATTGGTCAAAAGGAGTATAGCCAAAAGTTTTATCTTCCAGCCCCTCAATGTTTTCCAACAGGTCATGCCAGAACGTCTTTGTATCTGGTATGCAAGTTAAACAATCATTTACAAGCCAGCCTTTCATCAATTATCACCCCCTTCTGCAAACAATAAAAACATAGTATTATTCTCATAACTTTTATACTTTTTAATCTTTAAAGTTTTAAAAAAATCTTTATGTAATCCGCATCTATGTATTTCAGAAGAGATGTCTGATGTTTGTTCCTGAAATCCGATTGGACCATTTATTAATATATATTTATATCTTGTTTTTATTTTATCTATAACATTTCTACATTCATTTTCAGGTAAATGTTCTAAGACATCTCCACAGATTAATAAGTCTGCTGACAGTTTATCTGCAACATTAACTATGCTATCGTTTATAACTCTATCATATATTTGAGATAGATTATTTTTTTCGATATATGAAGATTCCAGCTCAACTCCGGTTATATTGTATGCAGAGTTAATATATTTACAAAGTTTGCCCCAAAATCCATCTCCGGCACCGAAATCGACAACGGTTTTAATATTTTTGATATTTTTAATAATTTTATATGCATCTTCATTTATGACGGGATTATGCTTCCAGGTTTTAATATTATCAGGCAGACCCTTTATGCCATTAAATTTTTCAGAAGGTTTCTTTTTATAAGAAATTTTCAACCCTAATAGATGCAAGATTCTTTTATTTCCAATTTTTTCTTTGTACAAGAGTTTTTTAAGAGCTGTTTTTGTATTTGTTTTCCAGTCAGAATCTTTTTCACCTTCTTGTATGTGATAACAGAGCGAATCAAAAACAGTTATATGCTTCATATTGTATTTTTTTGTAAGAATTTCACTAAAAAAATAATCATCACCGCTTTTTATAACATTTCCATTGCAGGTGCCGATTGTATTATCTTTGTAAATATTCCCTTCAGGATATCCGCCGGCTTCTAAAAATCTGCTTTTTTCAAATATGACAGGCATGAATAGTCCGCCGTCTTTTACTGTATCTTTATCTTCGTTTTGGAGTTTTTCTGATATCTTATGCCACTTTTCAAAATCAATATTAGTTGCAGTTTTTCCGCAGTTTATTCCTATACCATATTTCCCACTAGGCATTTTGCCGCTTTCAACCAAACGTGAAGTTGGTATATTTATACCATCATGATATTTTAAAAGATTTTTTAGCCAGTTTTTTGCAAATACCATGTCAGAATTTATAAGACAAACGTTATTATATTGACTTGTTTTTACTGCATAATTGTAGCAGCGATAAACTCTATTTATGTAGTAATCTTTTGGATTTTTGTCGTTATAAATTGTATAGTTTATATTCAAAGCTTTTAGTTTTTTTAGAACTTTTTTATTCGCATCATTGGCAATAATTCTTGTTCCTACTATAAGATCCGGATTTTCATCTTCTATCTTTTTCAATTCTTTGGCAATTAAGTCTAAATATTCAGTACTGCAATAGATTAAGCTAATAATTTCAATATTCTTTTTGTTGTTTATAAAGTTCGGATATTTATTTAAAAATTTATCTAATTTTTGTGGTTTATATTCATTTAGTAATATCAGCTTTTTCTTTGCATAATCATCGGTTCTATCCCATAAATCATTGACTTTATTCCTTGAATTTTGGATTTTGTCTATGTCGCCGACTTTTTCGATAATAATTTCTGATTCTGCAATATTATCAACTTTTTCTTTTATTCTTTCAGCACCGCCCATATAAGAATAGTGCCAGCCGCCATTTTGAATTATATTTGGCTTTTCATTAAATCTTGCATAATTTCTCATTTCCTGTGGAGTCATAAAACCATAAGGTGCATAACAGGTGCCGTTCCATTTACAATTTTGTTTACAGTTTACCCAGTAATAAAATAAATCCTGCTCAAATACTTTTGGATACTCACAGCCAATACATTCATTTAATTTATCTACATTCCAAAATTCATCACAATCGGACACAAAAATAGCATCACCTTTTTTAGCTATTCCGTTCAGACCTCTTTCAATAGCGTTTCTTTGAAAATTTTCTGCCGTCCATATGTTATCACTGCTATAATCAGGCAAATCTTTTACAATGATATGAATAATTTTGTCCCAATATTTTTCTAACTGTGGTTTTAAACTATTAAGGATAGGCTGATGCGGCTTCCCTGTATGAGTTTTTGTTGCTTCAACAATTACAAAATAATCTACATAGTCATAGTATTCCATAAGACGTAGTTCTAATAGTTCTTTTTCATTAAAAAATGTAAAACAGTCAAATATTTTATAATCATTAACCATGAATGGTACTCCTCCATACTTTTTCGTTTACGTAATCTGTGTAGCTGAGGATTGTGCGGACAACTTTTTTCGATACATTATCCGCCTCATAATCCTTCACTATATGCATCGGATTTTCCCTATGCTGACGCATCACAACCTCAACCGCTTTCAGCACTCTGTCCCGCTTATATCCACACATCACAAGTGTGCCTTCGTCATTGCCTTCAGGACGTTCGTGCGCGTTTCTTATTGTGACAGCAGGAAATCCTAAAATTGAACTCTCTTCAGTAATTGTGCCGCTGTCGGACAGAGTGCACGCCGCGTTTTTTTGCAAAGAAATATAATCAAAAAATCCAAACGGTTTTGAAAAAATTATCCGCTCATCCGCCTTTAAATCCGCGATTTTTTCGAGTTGTTTTTTTGTCCGCGGGTGTGTTGAAAAAATTATTGGATAATTATATTTTTCAATTAATCCGTTCAGCGATTCTATCAAATCTTTTAAATTTTCCGGACTGTCAACCACTTCTTCCCGATGCGAACTTACTACAAAATACCCGCCTTTTTTCAGATTCAACCGTTCTAAAATGTCAGAATTTTCAATTTTTTCTTTGTATTTTAAAAACAATTCTTTCATTGACGAACCTGTTTTTATAATCGTCTCCGGTGCTATGCCTTCGCGTTCTAAATAATTTCTTGACTGTTCTGTTAATACAAGATTTATGTCTGATAAATGATCGACAATTTTGCGGTTTATTTCTTCCGGAACACGAAGATCAAAACATCTGTTGCCGGCTTCCATATGAAAGATTGGAATTTTTCTACGCTTGGCTGCAATTATTGAAAGACATGAATTTGTATCACCGTATAACAAAATTGCATCGGGATTTTCTTTTTCTAAAATTTCATCAGTTTTTGCAATGACATTTGCAATAGTTTGTGCAGCATTCTTGCCTGCCGCATTCATAAAATAATCCGGCTTTCTCAACTCTAAATCCTTGAAAAATACTTCATTCAATTCGTAATCAAAATTCTGACCCGTATGCACTAAAATATGGTCGGTGTATTTATCCAATTCTTTAATAGTTTCTGCAAGTTTTATTATCTCCGGTCGTGTTCCGACTATTGTCATTACTTTCATATTATTTTTTACCTCCGACAAACTGTTTGTAGTCGTCAAAATTTCTGATGTATTCTTTTTCAAAATACGGTTCATCAGCCAGCGCAAGCACAACTGCATCATCTGAAAAATCTGACAATTCACACCAGACTTTTCTGTTAAAATAAACGGCGCGGGTCGGATTGTTGAGAACAAATTCCCCTGTTTTATTGTTTAATCCGTCAATCAATTTTACTCTCACAGACCCTCTGATTGCTGACAGCACACGTGAAGATTTTTTGTGCGCATGGTGTGCTCTGTCTTTGCCTTTAGAAACATCTGAAAGATAATAAACTCTTTTGATTTTGAAAGGTATATCGGCGTTTTCGATTGTTGTTAAATACCCTCTGTCATCACCGTATCTTCTTATATCCAATTCATAAAAATTTTTACGATTTTTTCTGCATTTTAAATACTGTTTTATACCTTTAATTAAATACAAAAATCCAAGTTGAAGAATATATTTCAGATAGTAATTTTCGTTATGATATCTGTAAAAAGTTTTCAATTCTTTATAAAGTTCTTTTGGCTTTAAATATTTTTTCAATTCTCTGACAGAAATGTTTTCTTTATTGCGTAAAATTTTTCTGACTTTCATTACAGAATTCATATAATTTTTGAGTTCAGGATATTTTTCAAGATACGCTTTTTCATACTTAAACATCATGTCAAAATCTTTAATTCTGCCTGTATAAATATTTTGTCCGGTGAGACTTTTGGAATGTAATCTGTATACATAAAGCCGCTGCGGAATATTCGCGATTTTTGTCATCAAACCAATGCGCAGCCAGTATTCATGATCTTCGACAAGGTCAACGCCTTGAGTGTATTCGCCGACATTTTGAGCTGTTTCTTTTGTGTACATAAAGCAGGCGCCAATGTAGTTGGCATCAAATATTTTTTCTGGAGTCGCTGGAGCCGCACCCCACTCTGCATATTTTTTACCACTCTCATCAACCATGTCGCTAATCGCATAAACCATTCCGTAATCAGGATTTTTCTCTAAAAATTCAGCCATTACTTCAAGCGCATCCGGATAATAGTAATTGTCATCAGATGTCCATGTATAATAGTCGCCGCTTGCCTGCGAAAAACCGATATTTAATGAAGCTGCAACTTTTTTATTAACATCATTTTTTATAACTTTTATGCGCGAATCTTTTTGTGCATATTCATTCACAATTCTGTTTGTATTATCGGTTGAGCAGTCATCAACGATTATCAATTCCCAGTTTGTATAAGTTTGAGCAAGAATTGCATCCAGCGCTATTCTTATATATTTTTCGCCGTTGTATGTCGGAAGAACTATAGAAACTTTTTTGAGTTTATCAGGCATTTCCGACCTCCAGAATTTGTTTTCCAAACAGCACAATACTTATTCTTCTTGCAGGATTAATCCTCACAGAAAACAGTTTTCTTCTCTGCATTTTTTTGTTCTCTTTTTCAATAATTTTTTCTACAGATTTTTTGAATAATTCTTTGTCGTTAATCAGTTGATTAAACAAATTTTTATCGTGTTTTTTGTAAAATTTTTCGCTGATTTCTCCGGCATCAAAATATTTTTTGAAAGTGTCTGCAAAAACATCCATAAAGCTGTCTTTGAATTTGTCATCAATTCTTTTCAAATTCCACAGATAAGTCGAATATTGTTTGATGAGTTTTTCTGTATTGACAGCCTTTTTAATCTTCGGATTTTTATTGAGAAAATCGGTAATTTTATCGTATTCACCGCAGACAAGAAAAACTTTTTCTTTTGAATTTACTGATGAATTTTCGTTGTCCTGTCTGTAATATAAAAATGCTTTATCTGTAAGAACAATTTTTTCAGCAAGTGAAAGAGTTATGAATGCAAAAGATGTATCCTGATAACTCGCCCCCGGAGTTTCCAAAAATCTTATATTATTTTTTGTAATTAATTTTCTTTTATAAATCGCACTCCAGATACTTGGCGGCATTTTTAACAAATCCGGATATGTAAAAATATTCAGCGGCTTGTCTGCATATTTTTTAGAAATTATTCCTGATTTTCTTGTGTGTTTATTTGAGGTTGTGTATTGAAGAAAATCTGATTTAACAATTTCCGCATCATAATTTTTCGCAAGATTATACAGATTTTCAAACATTGTTTTTTTGACAAAATCATCGGGTTCAACAATGCCGATATATTCGCCTGATGCGGCATCCAGTCCTATATTCATTGAGGCACCGTAGCCGGAATTTTCTTTGTTAATTATTTTTATACGATTATCTTTTCTGCTGTATTCTTGTAAAATTTCAAGACTTGAATCTGTTGAGCCATCATTTATACAAATAATTTCAATATTATCTAAAGTTTGGTTCAGAATACTATCGAGACATTCTGTCAGATATTTTTCCACATTATAAATCGGAACGAGTATTGAGACGGCTATATTGGTATTCATAAACAAACCTCCTCAAACAATTCAATTGCGCGCAGAATTGCTTTGTCCATGTCATAGTATTTGTAATCGCCGAGTCTGCCGAGAAAATATACATTGTTTAATTTTTTTGCCTCTTCTAAATACTTGTTATAGAGCGCGAGATTTTCAGCATTCAAAATCGGATAATATCTTTCATTTTTTGCTAATTCAAAATCTTCTGAATACTCTTTTGCAATTACTGTTTTTTCAGATTTGTCATTCAAATAATGTTTAAATTCATGAATTCGTGTAAAGTCATAATTGCATGGATAATTTATTACAGAATTTTGTTGATAAAAATTTTTTTCGTGCGTTTCAAATTTAAAATTTACACTCCTGTATGGCAGCATTCCAAATTTATAATCAAAAAATTCGTCAATAGAACCGGTGTAAAATATGCGGTCAAATTTTTCATTCACTTCTTTATAATCAGTGTTTAGCCTCACCTCAATATTGGGTAAGTTCAGCATATTTTCAACAAGTTTTGTATATCCATTCAGAGGAATTCCCTGATATTTGTCCTGAAAATACCGGTTGTCTTTTGAAAGATAAACAGGCACTCTTGCTGTCACTGCAGAATCGATTTTATCTGGCTGGAGTCCCCATTGTTTTGTTGTGTAATGAAGAAAGATTTTTTCATAAACATAATCCGCCAGAAATTTTAAATCTTTGTCATCTTGCTTTAAAAATTTCAGAATTGGTACTTTGGAATTATATTCAAATTTTTGCAGAAGTTTTTCTTCAATTTTTTCTGCGAGTTTTTGCGGAAAAACATTGTAGAGCGTATTAAAATTGAACGGGATAGTTGTTTCAATGCCGTCAATCAGTGCGTAAACTTTGTGCATATACTGATTAAAATCGCTGAATTTTTTTACAAAATTCCAGACTTTTTCGCTGTTTGTGTGAAAAATGTGCGAGCCGTATTTGTGAATCATTATACCATTTTCGTCGCGAAAATCATGGCTGTTTCCTGCAAGATGTGATTTTTTATCAATTATGACAACCTGTTCATTTAATTTTTCTGCAATAAGATTTGCTATTGCCGCCCCTGAGACTCCTGCTCCTACTATTAAATTTTTTCTATTAGTATTCATTATTTAAATCAGCTCCCCGGGTAATTATTTTGCATCTAACAGTAACGACTCTTTGATAAATTCGTCAGTAAGTTCATGCAGATTCAGCCAGTATTCTTTGAGTAAATCCGGATTATTTATAAAATTGACAAGTTTCTCTTCAAAATCATTTGGATTTTCTGTATCAAATGTGAATAATTCACTTTTGCAAAGTTCGCAATCTCCGCCTTTATTGCCGCACAAAACAGGTATGTGTTTGGACAGAAATTCAATGGTTGACTGTGCGATTGTTTCTTCAAATATTGCAGGGACAATTCCCAGTTGTATATTTTGGGTTTCAATATCACTGCTGTTTGCAAGAACAAAGACAGTATTTACATTATTTTGCAAATCCAGAATATCATTTTCTGTCGCCAGATGTGATATCAGATAGAGGTTAACATTTTTTGTAACCGCAATATTTGCATTAATTATCAAGTTTTTAAAATAATTCAGTTCTTCCCTTGTGTTGAGATAGTCTATATATGCAATATTTAAGATTTTTTTACCCATTAATAACCTGCATTGTCTCTAATTTTTTTGTGTAATCTCATCACTTTTTAATCAAAATGTGATGAGTTTTTTAAGCATCCGCTTAAATATATAATAACACAAAAAAAATACGGTTAAGTAATTATTAACTTTTGTTATGAATTTTCTCAATATAAAGTTCTTATATGTCTTAATGCCTTATATATTCAAGCTTTCAGCACTTCATCACATTTTGATTATAAGTTGATAAGATTATAAGCGGGTAAAATAATTTTATTAAATATTATTAATAATTTTATTTAGCCCGAAATAATTCAAAATTTTGAATCATAAAATAAAATTGGCATAGCTTTCGTCGATTTGATCCTGTTCTATGCCAATATATCTTAGAGTTATCTGCGGACTGGAGTGATTAAAAATCTTTTGAAGCATTGCAACATCTTTAAATTTTTGATAATGGTGATAGCCGAATGTTTTCCGCATTGTGTGCGTGCCGACCTTTTCTTCCAGTCCGGCGGCTTTACAGGCATCACGGATTATGTGATATGCCGCGAAGCGTTCAAGTCTGTTTTTGAAAATCGTTTTAAACAAAGGCTCATCAGCACTTCTGCCTCTGGTATATTCGTCAAACATCGGCTTTAGTTTGGCATTAATCGGGAATTTTTTGAACTTGCCGGTTTTCTTTTCAATAATCTGTATATGAGTTTTGCCCATAACATCCCCGACATTCAACGCAAGTATGTCCGAAACTCTGAGTCCGCAATTTGTTCCTATTGTGAACATAAGCAGATTTCTCGCATTTTGTTTTAATACTTCTTCAACTTTTTTGATGTCTTCTTTTTTTCTAATTGGTTCAACTGTGGTCATTATTTGGGTCTCCTTTCTATTTACCAGTTGTGATTATCTGCAATATTGTTACTAGTAAATTGAAATACTTGATAAATTTTTATTGCTACTAGCAAAATTTATTTTTACAGTTTTTGTAATTTCAGGAGGTTCTTTAATGAATACTAAAATTATCGGAAATTATGACAGATTTATAAATATGTTTTCCAAAACAGGTCGCGTGAAAAACAAGATGTATAAAGAGTTATATCATAACGGTATGAAAGAAATACGCGAAAGAGAAATTTCAAAAGACCAGTTTGTTTTACTTGCATCAAAACAAGTTAAAAATGGCAGAAGTAGTATGACTTTCGGAGTTGATATGCAAAAAGGTTATGTACAAAAAGAAACAGGATTGGCAAAAATGATGCTGCCTTTTGATAGATATAGATCAAGTATTGTAAAGCATTTTACTGACTGGCAGGGAAACCTTATTGCCAGATTGACTAAGAGCAAAGTCTTTGATAACGGTAAAACAGTAGATTCCAAAATCGTTAAAGAAATTCCTGGCAAATATGCAAAAGTCTGTGAAACAAGTGTATATACTCCAGTAAGACGCAGTGTAAATGTAGAATATGCTAACGGAAACAAATATGCATTTGCTGAATATAAAACAGGACACAGAGAATACAACAGAACTGTTGATGGTGTAGAATACAGTTTTTCAAGTAAAAAAGACTAATAAAAACGGAAAGGATAAATTTTTATGCAAATTAACAATTGCCCACATTCATCAAACTCATCATCTTTTGGTATGGCACTCAAGATTACTCCGGCAGCCAAATCTGCACTGGAAAAAGCAACAATGAAACAGATTGAACAGCTCCAAAAAGCCGGTGAAGCTTTAAAAGATACTAAATATTATCATCTTGAAATAGGTGAAGGTTTAACACCGAGAATTGATTCTCCATATGCAAATTCATATTTGCCGCCGTTTTCACCGGTAAAACCGACAGCATTAGACCCATATTTATCTATAAAAACGACATGGGACGGAACGACAATAAATGGTAGAACAAAAGGGCAGGAAGTACATCCGGCTATTAAATTTGATACAGCCGAACAGGCAGAATCTGCATATAATAAAATCAAAAATATGTATTCAGACATTGAACGCGCAACTGAAATAACTAAGCTTATGGATAAAGCTGAAATTAAAAAGATTGAAGCCAGAGATGCAGAGACAGCTAATAAGGCGAAAATTCAGGCAGCAGTGAAGGATTTGCTGGCAAAATTCGGCGCAGAAAGCCATGTTAAAGATTAAACGTTACATGAAGTGATTAAGTGATTGGGTGATTAAAGTGAGTGAAGTGAGTATTGTGAGGTGGTGATTAATCAGTCAACATGAAATGCCACATAGCCTAATTTATTGTAAAAACTTTACTCACCTTAGTCACCCCACTCACTTCACTCACTTTTCCAAAAAGGGGACTTGCAAAATTTAGGGAGATATGTAATAATAAAGATATAGATGTTATAATCGAGGAATTTGGATGTCAGGAAGTATGATGGAACGATTAGAAGAAAATAAATTCCTAATCACTCAATCACCTAATCACTTAATCACTTTAAAAAATGTATGTTTGGGGTTTCACCCAAGCAATATCCTCACAATCCTCACCCCACTTACCTTTACACTATGTGATAGGGCTGAAACCCTTGCTATGACTGCATTTG
>CALUQX010000002.1 GCA_944323045.1 Candidatus Gastranaerophilales bacterium
AGTAATAGAGGACAATTTGTAAATATCCTAAATACGTGACTCACCGCAATCGTAGGCGAGGAGCACGAGCCGTACGAGGGCGGATGTCGAGAAGTCGACTGAACACATTTATTTGTGAGTAACCGAACAAATAAATGTGCGAGAGTCCAATCCTTACCATAAAAGTGATAGGGATTTATCCCTATCACTTTTATGGTGGGCGATACGTGACTCGAACACGTGACCCCCACAACGTCAATGTGGTGCGCTACCAACTGCGCTAATCGCCCTTATTTCTCTATGAAATTATTGTACCACAAACAAATTTAAAAGTGCATTGCATCTACTTGTTTCAAAATTGATTGTAAATCTTTCAACATTTCTGATTCTATAAATATTAGTTCTTGTTTGTTATAAATATCTTTTTCATACTTCACACGGGCTAGTTTTGACAAAACAATTTTGTTAAATGTTAAATAATCAGCCGTACTTTCAATAATATCCACGGCTCTATAAGGTACTTCTCTGTCATGCAGCCGCAATATTGCACGGAATATAACCAGCAGAGTTTTTATTACGTTGTTTAAAACTTTACGCATTTCTCTATCTGATTTGATATTCAAAAGGAAATTATTTTTATATTTTAACAATAATGCTTTTAACTCGGATTCGCATTGCAGACGCAGATAATATTTGTTTATTGTAATATAATTTACTAAATCTTCACCGTAAATAATTCTGTGATTGTCCTTGATGTCGGAATATTCAATTGCGTACACGTCAAAAGAGGAGAACCATTCAGCCTTACTCATTACAACAGGAATAGGATTATTTGCATCAACCCATTTTTTTATAGGGGCTGAGATGTCATATAAATTTTCTGCGTTTAAGAAATCTGTAACAATCATGAGGTTAAGATTGTTTTGTGTATCATCAACATTAGCCTGTGACCCGAATGCTATAATTGAAATTAAATTATCTCCGAGTTTATTTTTTAATTCTTCGACAAAGTTATCTAAATTTCTCATTTTTTCTACCCTCATTATAAATATGGTATTATTTCAATTTAATACAACAAGTCCATTACCAGCTTCCAGAACAACCGGAACCGCCGAATCCGCCGCCTCCGCCAAAACCTCCGAAACTGCCGGATCTTCTTCTGCCGCGGAATAATGCTGCCAGAAATAAAAATGGATATGCCCACCACGGAATGTGTCCATCCTTTGAAGAAGATGAGTTATCTGAGGATGAAGACAGTGAAGGCGGACAAGTTCCCTGTATGTTCAAATTACTTACATCTTCAACTATTGCAACAGTTTTAGCTAGTACATATGCGCCTCTTGTAACCCCGTTGGTATAGTCACCTTTTTTATAATATGGAACGACATCGTTGTTAATAATATTTTGCATTGTATACATGCTGATTTTGTCTTCCAGCCCGAGTCCGAGTTCAATTCGCACCCGTCTTTCTGAAAGTGCAGTCAAAAATACCATGCCATTATTTTTGCCAACAGCACCGAGTTTATATGTTCTTCCTATATCAAGCGCGACTTCTTCAACAGTTTTTCCGTTAAGTGTAGGCAAAGTAACAACAGCAATATCTGCTCCGGATTTTTTCTGCAAATCCCAGAGAGTCATGTTCAAATCTTTTTCCACCTGTTCAGGCAGCAAATTTGCCTCATCTGCAATAAATCCGTTGAAATGCAACTCAATTGCATTTGCACTAAGATTTCCCAGCAATAAAAAACTAACAATAAATAACAAACTCTTCTTTAACATAGTTTTATATTAACATTGCAATATATATTTTGTCAATATTGTTTATTTAGTTTTTGCATTAGGGTGGCTGAAATGTGCCATTAGTTTACCAAAGCCGTTACGCATTTTTACAAAAGCGTTTGCGGCAGGCTGCTTTTCTTTTGAGACAAATTTATCGGCTGTATTTGTATTTTTTGGTAATTCTTTTGCATAGATTTTTGGTGCCTCAAGTCTCATTGTTTTTATAGTTGAATGAATTGTAGACACTGGATTGTCACAAATACCAAATATTTTCCCCATAAGTTTTCTCCTAAAAAATTTTTTTAAAAAAACTGTATTAAAAAAAGGCGACACCCGGATTCGAACCGGGGGATAAAAGCTTTGCAGGCTTCTGCCTTACCACTTGGCCATGTCGCCTCATCTGTTTCTTTATAATACGAAACACAAAATACAATGTCAAGATGATTATTCAAAATCAAACAGTGCCTTGATGGGCAGTCCTAAAGCATTAGAAATTTTAATAAGTGTTTTTAATCCGGGTTTATTGATATTGACTTCTATTTTGCCAAGGTAATCGAGAGAAATGCCGCACTTTTCTGCCAGTTTTTCCTGAGTCAGATGTGCATTTTCACGCAAAAACTTTATTCTTTGACCTAGTTTCCGGTACAATTCGTTTTCATCCATTCGACAATCTTACTGGATATAACCGCATAATTTTACTGGATTTTATCCAGTAACAAAAGCATTGAAAATTTCATATAATTATTCGTGTAAACTTAAGAAAGGATATTATATGAAAAAAGCATTCACACTTGCAGAGGTATTAATCACACTAGCAATTATTGGAGTTGTTGCAGCACTGACAATACCTTCAATTGTTACCAAATACAAAAAAATGGTTACTGTAAATAAACTTAAGAAATTCTACTCTATTATGTCAAACGCAACAAATCTGGCGATAGCAGAACACGGTCCTATGGAAAACTGGGAC
This sequence comes from Candidatus Gastranaerophilales bacterium, assembly GCA_944323045.1. Taxonomy (GTDB): domain Bacteria; phylum Cyanobacteriota; class Vampirovibrionia; order Gastranaerophilales; family Gastranaerophilaceae; genus CALUVH01. Next base: position 2,729 of record CALUQX010000002.1, read on the forward strand.
GACTTTAGTTCATACAGCAACCCGCAAGAAGTACAAAAATGGTTTCATAAATATTTAAAACCCTATTTGAAAATTATAGATGAAGGTACTACTGAATATAGAGGAGTGTCAAGATATACGGTAACGTTTGCTGATGGGAGTGTGATGTTATTAAACAATTGGGCTGGCAATACCCCAGACATAGATGAAGAAACCGGAAAGGATAACAATCATGTTGCGGATAATCATAATGGGCTCATCCATGTTAAGTACTTTACAGATAGTAAGGCACTTAAAGACGAAAATATGAAATCATGTGTTAATACTTTTACCTTTTTATTCTACGACAAATTCAATAAAAGATATTCTTTCCAACCTTATGCGTGGGCAGTCAATAGACCGGAAAACTACAACAGAGAATACATTAGAAATCAAATAATTAAAGATAATGAGGATGGTCAGGGGTCTCAGATGTGTGCAGCGCTAATAATGCTGGACGGCTGGGAAATAAAAGACGATTATCCGGTTAAATTTTAAGAAAGCAGACTTAAAAATCTATCCTTTGAACGCGCCCCATGCTTTTATTGTGCCGCGTTCATATTTTATCAGGTAATAGCCGCCTTTAATATCATATTCAATAGATGCATCCATATGGACATAAGGTTCATCAGGCGGCATTCCGACTTTTGCACGTTTTTTATTCGTTTTTTCACGTTCTTCTGCCTCTTTTTTTAGTTGTTTTTTATATTTCGGGTCATTAAGCCGCTGCTGTTCTTTAACATCTTCTTCTATTTTAAAAACAGGGATTATTGCGCGCGCCTGTTTTGAGACAATCAATATGAGAAAGTTTCTGTCATCAGATAGCGCAAGCCCGTAATACCCCGGTTCTATTACGTCCCCCTGTCCGTCATAAATAGGTTCAGGAATTATAATATTTGGATAATCTGTCTCTTTGAGAGAATATCTGAAAACAGCCCCGGTACCGTAGATTAATCCTGAAGTTTCCTGTGGTTGTATTGGGTAGGGGCGTGATTCTTTGTGCATAAACACGCCGTCTGTATAAATTCCTTCTAACATTTTATGCCTTCCAATAGTGTTTTAATGATTTTTTTCATTCCGGCAAAATCTTTGTCTAAGGCATTTTCGCCCCCTACAAATATTAATGACATAAATTGCTGAGAATTTCCAAGATCGTTTTCTTTTAATAAAATTCTGTAGCTTTCGCGCATAAGCCGTTTTAAGCGGTTGCGCTTGACGGCACGTTTATGAGTTTTCTTGCTGACAACGAAACCGACACGGGTGACCGTGTCGGCATCTTTTTTCTTTAGACCTGCAAACAAAGTTACTCCGCCTTTGTGGGAGGAATTTTTAACTCTGTATGTTGCAGTAAATGCGGATTTTTTTTTAAGCCTGTATTGCTCTGGTAACATTTACCGTCCGCCTTTCGGGTTGCATTGAAATACGACCGCTAAAGCCGTATTATAGAATTATGCTCTTTTCTTAGCAGTGATAGCTAATTTATGGCGACCTTTAGCGCGGCGTCTGTTGATAACTTCCTGACCGCCTGCTGTAGCCATTCTAGCTCTGAATCCGCTAACGCGTTGTCTTTTAACTTTTGTTCCTTCTAGTGTACGTCTCATTTTTTTATTTCCTTTTTGCTTATATTTGTCGTATAATTCTTATGCTATATGAAAAAAAGTATTTAGTCAACATTTAAGGAAGGTCAGGTTAACTAATATGAACAAAAAAATCGGATTTATCGGATGCGGCAAGATGGCAAGTGCTATTATAACAGGTGTTAAGAACTCCTGCTGCACAAAGGGAGTTGAATTAATGGGGTCCGAAGTCAATTGTGAAATTGCAGAACTTGCACAGACAAGACTTCAAATCGATGTAATAACAGATAACAGGGCGCTGGTTATGAATAGTGATGTTGTATTTATTGCAACAAAACCGAATTATGTTCCTGCTGTACTTGAAGAGATTAAGGATGAATTGACGCCGGAAAAACTTCTTGTTTCGATTGCTGCAGGCGTATCTACAAAAAAAATAGAAAATATTATTGGAGCACAAAGAGTTGTAAGAGTTATGCCAAATACGCCGGCACTTTTGCAGGAAGGAATGGCAGGCGTTTGCAGAGGTGCCCATGCTAGTGAAGAAGATGTACAATTTGTTATTGAGTTGCTCTCTAATGTCGGAAAAGCAATTGAAGTCAATGAAGACGAAATGGATATTGTGACTGCAATATCAGGTTCAGGACCAGCATTTTTCTATCAAGTAATCGAAGATATGGCGCGTGCCGGCGAAAAATTAGGGCTGGATTATGAAAAATCTTTGATGCTTGCAACTCAAACAGCACTTGGTTCCGCGAAAATGGTTGAAAAAAGAGGAGAATTGACTGTTCAAAATTTAATCGACAATGTCGCAACAAAAGGCGGCTGTACATTTGTCGGGGTTTCTGTGATGAAGGAAGAAAATTCAGAAAAACTCTTCTACGACGTCATAAATGAAACAGCTAAAAAAGCCCACGCATTGGGTTAATAGATTTGTTTTAGAGGAGGCGGGACGCGGCTTTTGCCGCGTCCCGCCCTTTTTTGTCCACGAAAACACCTACATGATTTCATCTACATGTTTTCGTGGACTTGTGCATCGCAGAAAAATAGGTCATAATAGAAATATTATTTTAAATAGTATTTTTAATAAAGTAGAAAAGAGGTGATACCCGTGTAACATATTAAAACAAAATTTAATAAAAGCGCCTAATCTGCTAATAAAGAACGGTCAATTAATATGGCTATTTGATAAAGAATAAAGGCAACTAAAGGAATTAAAATAATTCCAGTCCAAAAGAAGAATGCTGTTAATCTTTTATATTTATTAATTTGATTGTAGGTTGTTATTTTTTTAAAAATACGAAGTATATACTCAAAAATTACCAATACTAATAGTACAACAACTAAATGATAATAATAGTAAAAATATAAAAATGGAAGTATTAAAAAATCTAAAGAACAACTTTCAAAACAAAATCCGGTATAAGGATGTATTTTGTACAAATAAATCAAAAATACAGGAAAAAACAGATGTACAATCCATGAGGACAAAGAAAGTATATTTAATACATAAAACCGGCTTAAATTAAATTTCATACAAAATGTCATAACCTAAAAATAAGGAGGAATCAACTTATGAATAAAAATTTAGATTTACTATACCAATTAGAAAAAATGCCATTAGTTCAAGAACAAAAAGAACAAATGTTTAAAGATACAATTTATTATCAACAAAAATTCGGGTTCGGAAAAAGTTCAGATCCTGCACATTCAACTTGGAATAATGAAGCGGATGCATTCAAACACGCATATATGCAAGCATGGCTAACCTACTTATATAACACGACTATTGCTAAGAAATTAGGGGGGCTCCATGAGCGGAATGGAAATTTATATATGGGACAATCTGCCGGAGAAGAGAATATGGATTTGTGGAACAATGATAGAGGTAGACAAATCGGACAATTTATAAAAGATTCTTTAAAAGAATACAAACATTATCTTACAGAAAGAAATATTAAAGATATATTTAATAAAGGCGCCGGCAATTGCCGGCGCCTTTATTCAACTTAAATACTTATGTTCAATTTGACATATTTAACATATTCCCAAATACTCACTAATAACAGGCATATAATAAACAATACAGCCGATAACATACAAATAATTCCTGTCTTTTGAATTATATCAACTACTTTATTATTTAAAAATTTCATATTATTAATTTGAATTAAAAATACCAATTCTAATATCCTGATAAAAAAAGCAAAAATCAGACAAATAATAACAAATAAAACAATACATATAAGTGAAATACCTATAGCAAATACATGCTGTGTATTCCCAATAATATACGCAATAAAAATTTCAGGGCAAACAAAGGTTCCAAATAACAACAAAACAATCCAGCCGCATATGGCTAAAAAGTTAAAACTATACCGATTTTTATATTTTTCTAAAATCATAATGTGATTATATAAAAAATCAAGACTTTATTCAATCTCGTGCGCTTTAGTTAATCTCGTCTGCCAATGCCAGAAATTCAATCAGATTCTTAATTTTCGGATGTTTAAAATTTCCGTTTGCAATAAACCCCTGATGCAGACCAAGCACACAAGAAGGACAGAGACTCAATACATAAGCAGCTTCTGTTTGCACAATATTTTGAGCTTTCTTCTTTCCTATTGCACGAGAAATTTCATTATTCTTTACTGCAAATTCGCCCGCAAAGCCACAGCAGTTATCAAAACCTTCCATCTCTATATATTCAACATTCTCACACATATTCAATATTCTCTGCAAAAATCTAATATCTTTCAGGTGGCATGGTTTGTGAAACGTTATTTTAACAGGCTTTTTAAATATAAATTTTTTTGGGTTCTGTGCAATAAAATCCGCTATATTTATTACCTTGTGCAGTCCGTAATCCCGCAATGTGTCTTCACAGCTTGCACAATCCGTCAGGATATAATCAAAATCCCCCTCCAGCAATTCTAAATTATATTTTTTCACTTCCTCAAAACGCTCCAAATTCCCACTTGATAAAAAAGGCAGACCGCAGCATTCAAAATCCTTTTCTATCAGTTCTACTTCGTAATGTGAAAGAACTTTTTTCAGCGCATTTTCAACTTCAGGATAAACATTATTGACACATCCTTTAAAATAAACGAGTTTGGGTACAGTTGCCGCAGGCGAAGCCTTTGAACAAACAGCATTCTTGTGTTTTCTCCAGCCGCTGTTCAAAAGCTTTTGCACCCTGCCAAGGACTTTTACAATACTGCTGAAAACATATTTTGACTCTAGCAGCCAGAGAATTTTACCGTGAAAAGATTTTTTCATATACTCATATTTTGCCGTTTCAAATATTTTGCATACATCAATATCACTCGGGCAAAAATCCTTGCATTTTCCGCATTTCAGGCACAAATCCAGATATTTATTTATTGTTTTGTTTAATTTCAAATCACCCTTTAAAACACCGTCAAGCATAACAAATTTTCCGCGGCTTACCGCACAATCATTACCTGTCTCTTTATAAACCGGACAGACAGACTGGCAAAGCCCGCATTTTGAACACTTATTTATATCTCCGGCATAATCTTTCAGCGTTTTCATAACTCAATTATTGCACCAAGAAACACACAAAACAAGTTTTATGTTATACTTATAAGTGGCAAAAACTTGTATTTAAGTAAGAGGCAAGATGAGAAAACTCCGAATTTTTTTAGGTTATACTACACTTATTTTAATCGCGATAAGTATGCTCTATCCGTTTTTTGCAATGGTAAATCTATCTTTTGCAGATGACAATGCAATTTTTGCCGAAGCAGGAAAGTTAATTCACACAAATTTAACTTTGCAAAATTATAAAAATGTTTTTACGGAACTTCCGCTGAGACGGTATTTTTTCAACAGTCTTGTTGTTGCATTAATTGCTACAGCCGGTCAGGTTTTATTCGCGGCGCTTGCAGGGTATGCTTTTGCGCGGCTGAAGTTTCCGTTTAGAAACGGTCTGTTTTTGATTATTTTAATAACAATGCTTGTTCCGCCGCAGGTTAATATAATCCCGCTTTTCTTTTTAATGCGCGAAATGCACCTTATTGACACATATCAAGCATTAATATTGCCTGCTATGTTTGGCGGACTCGGGGTGTTTTTAATGCGGCAGTATTTTCTCGGGTTTCCAAAAGATCTGGAAGAAAGCGCAAGAATAGACGGATGCAATTTATTTCAATCATTTTTTAAAATTGCCCTGCCGCTTGCACTGCCTACAATTGCCACCCTTGCGATTTTTACATTTGTCATGACATGGAACAGTTTTATGTGGCCTTTAATTGTCACCAATAGTGAAGGAATGCGTACACTACCGGTTGGACTTGCGATATATAAAGGCAGTTTCAGAGAGATAACCCTGTGGGGCGAATTGCTTGCCTGTTCAGTCATCTGTACTATCCCTGTAATCGGTGTGTTTTTGCTGGGCAAAAAGTATTTTATAAATGACATACTTCAAGGCGGAGTAAAGGAGTAGAATTTTAAAAAATAATATCTTGATATCCGGTAAGCACTCTTTGAATGTATAAAATATTATCCTTTATAAAGTATATAATTTGATAATGTTCTGCAACAATAGCACATCTGACATCTCTAATTATAAGTTTTGATTTTATAAAGCCACTTTTAGGAAACATCGCAAGTGTATCAAATTTCTTTTCAAATATATCAATCATTTCGATAGCTTTAGAAATATTGTCCTGTGCTATAAAATCAAAAATATTTTGCAAATCTTTTTCGGCGGATGGAGTAACAATTATATCAAGTTTATGCATATCGTTTTCTTAAATCTTTAAATACTTCTTGGCTTTTTCTGCCTTTACCGGATTCCATATCTTGCCAACCTTCTTCAATTTCAGCATTTAACTGATTAATACGTTCTAATGAAATATTATTATCCACAAATGCGAATTGAACCGCAAACATAATAGCTTCATCCATTGTACTAAAAATACCTTCTGCAACCTTTGCTTTTAAAATATTTTCAATGTTATGCGGCAAATAAATATCCATGTCTAACCCTTTTATTTAAAAACCTATAATCTAATTATAACAGAGATTGCAGAATATTTCAACTTATATAAAAACATTTTACTCTCAGATAAGGAGTGATAAAAAGAAATTATTAAAACACAATATTGTCTTTAAAAATTATTTTTTTGACTAAAGTAAAATTGCATTTTAGAAAAGTCATAAATTGGCTGCAATTATTTTCTGTCACTTCTTTAGCGGGCTCCATTATGCAAGAGCGGACTAGTTTGCCCCGCAAGAAACCAGGAAGATTCATCGTTGCTAAATTTAGTAACTACTTTTCACTGATTACCATTCACAGTTCACCGATTACAATATATAAAAGTGGACTTCGTCCACCCGTCCGAAAATCCGCTCGAACTTCATTTGAAAATTCTCGCTATCAAAACATACCATAAAAAGAGACCAGATAAACTAATAATTCTATTTTTGCGTTAGAAGACTGTCTTGGATTTTCTTTGCGCTCGGATAGTTTCGCCTTAAAGCTTACAGCTTAGTCGGCTCAATATCCTCGCTTACCGGACTGGGTTCACTTCGTTCACACGGCGTCTGTCCGAAAATCCGCTCGAACTTCATTTGAAAATTCTCGCTATCAAAACATACCATAAAAAGAGACCAGATAAACTAATAATTCTATTTTTGCGTTAGAAGACTGTCTTGGATTTTCTTTGCGCTCGGATAGTTTCGCCTTAAAGCTTACAGCTTAGTCGGCTCAATATCCTCGCTTACCGGACTGGGTTCACTTCGTTCACACGGCGTCCGTCCGAAAATCCGCTCGAACTTCATTTGAAAATTCTCGCTATCAAAACTGACCACAAAAATAGACCAGATTTATCTGGTCTATTTTTGTGGTGGGCGTTAGAAGACTCGAACTTCTGACCCTCTCCTTGTAAGGGAGACGCTCTACCAACTGAGCTAAACGCCCTTATGCTTTGTCATAGCTGTTTTTCAACTCCCGCATTTCAACAATTTCATATAATACTTGTGAATCACGGTAGGCTCATCGCCCGCTTTCGACATCTTTTATACTAGTATAAAGATTTTTTGTTGTCAACCCTCCCGTATGATTTTTTTCTCTGAAACTTTTTCACTCCACACGCGTCTCTTCTTATATCAGATTAGTTAACTTTAATTTTTTAATTGTGAGGAATTTAGAATGGTTGCAAATATTAAATTACAAAATGATGATACCTCTTTATTCAAAGATTTATCCTTTAACAGCTTTTCCGTTGATGACACTCCTGAACCTATCGAACTTGAAGAAGATTTTGATGAACCTAAAACCTTTAACTCAATATTCCATGACGATGACATACTACAAATGTATCTGAAAGATATCGGCAAAGTTAAACTTCTGTCTGCTAATGAAGAAAAAATTCTCGGTAAACAAATTAAAGAAGGCGGAAATTCTTATGATGCAGAAATGGCTAAAAGAAAACTAATTCAGGCTAATCTGCGACTCGTCGTAAGTATTGCAAAAAAATACGTCGGACAAGGTGTTCTCTTTATGGATCTTGTTCAGGAAGGCTCGCTGGGACTCATAAAAGCCGCTGAAAGATTTGACTATTCCAAAAATTTCAGATTCTCAACATACGCGACATGGTGGATTAAACAAACAATTATCCGCTCAATATCAAATTGCTCAAGAACTATAAGAATCCCTGTTCATATGGCTGATAAAATAAGAAAATACAAACGCACATACACAACCCTATCCTTTGAACTCGGGCGTGAACCTACTGATTTGGAAATTGCTCAAAAAATGGAAATCACCCCCAGAAAACTACTCTCTATAAAAAAATCTATCCTTAAAGAACCAATCAGTCTCGAAACTCCGGTTACCGATGATTTGAATGTAGGTGACTATATTGAAGATAAAAAATACCGTTCTCCAGAAATCCAAACAGGCAACAATGCGCTGAAAGGCAGTATTAATGACCTTCTTAAAGGTCTTGAAGAACGAGAAAAACAAATTATAAATAACCGTTTTGGAATTAATGGAGAAGTTCCTAAAACTCTTGAACAACTCGGGGCAATTATGGGCTACTCAAAAGAACGCATCAGGCAGCTTGAAGAATCTGCATTAAATAAAATACGCCTGCAAAAAGAATTACGGCACTTTAAAGATTTTATAGAAGATTGATATTCCTCTGGTTCATGCGGCATGTCAGAATATACATGCCGCTTTTTGTATTTTTGACTATTCTATTATTTTTATATTTGTATTATTATACATGTCATGAGACTGATTAATAAGAAAAATGTATGGATATTTAAACAAATCGTAAAAGGATTTATGAAATTTCAGGAACCTTTTACACACATTGTTGAAATAAATAATAAAGTGCTGACACCTTGTATATATGTAATGTGGCATTCTGACCAGTTTTGTGTATACGGAATTGAAGACAAAGCACATCTGAGTGTTCTCATCAGCAATTCAATAGACGGAGAAATAGTGGCATATGCAACGGAATCTCTCGGGTTTAAAACAGTCCGCGGCTCCTCAAAGAAAAAAGGGGCTGTTGAAGCCACAATGCAAATGCTTGAACGTCTGAAAGCCGGTGAATGCGTTGCAATTATGGTTGACGGACCAAGCGGTCCTTTACATGTTGTAAAGAACGGGGCAATTAAGCTGGCGAAATTGTCCGGCGCACCAATTGTTCCTGTGTGCTGGTACTCCCCGCAAAAAACATTTGTTACTCTGCCTTCATGGGATAAAATGACTACACCAATTCTTGATACTAAGATCGTAAATCTTTATGGGGAACCGATTTATGTGCCGGCTGATTCAACTTCGGAACAGGATGCTGAGTTTAAACAAATTATAAAAGATTCTCTGGAAGACTTGCAGAGAAGAATTCCAAAAGTTTGGGAGGAGGCAAAACAAGCTGAATTATGGAAGAAAAAACGCTAAACATATCCGCAATTCAAATGTCTGCCGATATAGGAAATAAATACAACAATTTTAAAAAAATAAAATATCTAGTAGAACGCGATGTTTCTGAAGATGTTGATGTAATCATACTGCCGGAAGTCTGGAGTGTCGGGTGGAGTTGTTCTTACTTTGAACGCTGCGCTGAACCCGCAGAATCAAATGAAACATTAGAATTTCTATCCGGCATAGCCAAAGAATACAATTCTTATGTTTTAGGCGGCAGTTATATAGAAGAAAATAACGGACAGTATTTCAATACCTGTCCTGCATTTGATAGAAATGGCGAACTTATTGCTAAATATTCAAAGATGCATTTGTATTCCTCCTATGGCGCTGATGAGAATAAATATATTACTTGCGGCAAGTCACCTGTCATGATAGATATTGACGGTATAAAAACAGGGCTTACAATATGTTATGATATACGTTTTCCTGAAATATTCAGAGCATATCGAAAAGCAGGCGCTGAATTGCTTGTTAATATGGCTGCCTGGGGACTTCATAAACCAATCCCGTGGGAAACTCTGACAAGATGCAGAGCCATTGAAAATCAAGCTTTTATGATAGCGCTTACACAGTCAGGAAAAATCACTGATGAGGAATGGAATATAGGACATTCAAGAATTTTTAATTACACCGGTGAAACTCTGGCAGAAATTAAAGAACAAAATGAAGGCGCAATGTCTGCCGTATTGAATTTTTCACCGCTTAGAAAATACCGCAGCGAATGCCGGATTATGGATGACATTGCAGAATCTTATGAGGTAAAATATTATGAAAAAGTTCATTAATTTATTAATATTGTTGTTAATATTTGTGGTTGCTCCGCAAATTGCAAATGCATATTCTGTTGACAAAGCTATATCTGATTGCGGTATAAACCGCGGAGCAGTCTCTGTTTCTGTACGTGATACCAAAACAGGTAAAGTAGTTTATCAACTGCATGAAAAACATCCGCAAATTCCTGCCTCTACTTTAAAAATCATAACTTATACTACAGCGGCTGACACTCTGGGAAAAGATTTTAAATTCAAAACAGAATTATATAAAAATACTAATAATGAACTGTATCTAAAACTTGCGGCAGATCCGTTTTTAACATCCAAAAATCTGGAAGAACTCATTGAAGATGCCGAAAAGAAAAAAATTGTTGAACCTAAAAAATTCTATATAGATGACTTTGTAATAGACAATGTTGAATGGGGTGAAGGTTGGCAATGGGATGATGAATTAAATCCGTTAATGCCAAAATTCAGTCCGTATAATCTTGACAAGAACCTGCTGAAACTTTTTATAGAACCAACAGTTGCAGGGGCTCCTGCACAGTTGTATCTGACAACTTTTTATCCTTTGACATTTATAAATCTCGTAACAACAGGAAAAGAAAATGATGTTAAATTATCCAAAAAGAATTTTATATCACCAAACATAATAACAGCAGAAGGAACCGTTGAAAAACAATTCAGCATGGAAATTCCAACGAATCATCCTAAAAGATATTTTACGCTGAGACTTGAAGAGGCAATACGTAATTCACATATGGAATACTATGGAACCTTTACACAGGCGAAACTTCCTTCACAAAATGTATACAAAGTCGCCGGAGTTGAACACGATTTAGAACAGGCTGCTGATGCAATACTTAAAGACAGCAATAATATGGCTGCTGAATCTCTGTTCAAAATTGCAGGCGGGAAATATGTTCAAAATACAGGCTCAATTGAACACGCAATTGAAATGTTCAATAATTACTGCAAAAAAAATAAACTTGATACTTCTGATATCAAAATTGTTGACGGCAGCGGTGTTTCTAAAAACAATCTGATGACAGCAGATTTTATGACAAATTTTCTTGTAAAAGAAGTTAATAACAAAATTTTGACAGACTATCTGCCGATTCCGTCAGAAGGTACTTTTGCAAACAGAATGCTTTATTTTAAGGACAAATTAAAGGCAAAATCCGGTACAGTATCTGATGTAAGCGCACTCGCAGGTTATTTAACAACACAGCGAGGAAATGTTGTTGCGTTCGATATAATGATTAATGATTCAAAATCTTCGCCTTCCGACAAAAAAATGTTAGAAGAATATATTTTGCGTGCTGTATACAGTAATTATTAAAAAATAGTAACATTTCGAAAAAATGATAAACCCATGCTATACTAATTACTAAAAGGGGAATAATATGGAACCGACAGTAACTATAATAACTCCAACACATAATATTGTTGAAAAAGAACAAACTGATGATTTCAATCTGCTTATTTCATTGATTGACCGTCAGACATATCCAAAAATTGAACATTTAATTGTCGATAATGCATCAACAGATGGAACAACCGAGTTATTGAAAAATTATAAAAACAAAGGTTATTTAAACTTTAATTCAGAACGCGACAACGGTAAATTTGCTGCGTTTAACAAAGGTATAATGCGTGCTAAAGGTAAATACATTTCATTTGTAAGCTGTGATGATTTTTATCACGATATTACCGCAATTACAGATGTTGTAAATCTTATGGAGGCAGAACAGGCTGATTTCTGCTATTCATCAGCGTATTGCAGACATCCAGAAGGATTTGTGTTTGCATTTGAACCTTCAATATATAATGTATTTCAGGTTATGCCCTGCGCTCGTCAGGGGATATTTTTCAAAAAATCTGTGCTGGAAAAAGAAGGATATTTTGATGAAAAATTTAAAGTTATGTCAGATTTTGACTTGATAATCCGCCTGATGATGAAAAAGTATAAAGGTGTTCAGTTCCCGGGTAATTTCACAACTTACAAACTCGGTGAAAAAGCTTACGCAAATCAAGAAAGATGCACCGAAGAAACCAAGTTGATTTATCTGAAAAATTACCGTCAGCTTTATCCTTTGAATAATGAAACTCTGGATTATATGGTACAAGTATCAGAGTTTCCAAAACCGCTTTTAGAAAAACTCGCACAGTTTTTCCCGCCGCAGGATAAGGATTACTTTATGGAAACCTGTGAACAGATGCGTAAATTACGCGTTGATGCTATGAAACAGAATAGATAGTAATTTTTATTTGCAAATATAGTTTGTATCGTATTATAATAAAATTAACATGATATACAGAAAGTTAGGGATATAAAAAATGACTCAACAAAGAATTGCAGTAATAGGATGTGGTGTATGGGGCAGAAATATTGTAAGAAATTTCTACAATTTGAATGCTCTGGATACAGTTTGTGATATAGACGATGAAAATCTTAAAAAAGTAACTGAACAATACCCTGGAGTTCATGTAACTAAAGATTTTCACGATATTATAAATAACAAAAATATCAACGGAGTTGTTGTTGTTACACCAAGCCATACACATTATAAAATGGTTAAGGCAATGCTTGAAGCCGGTAAACATGTTTATGTAGAAAAACCTATATCAACAGTTGCGCAGGAAGCAAAAGACCTGATGGAACTTGCTAACGCAAAAGGGCTTGTTCTTATGGTCGGTCATTTATTACTTTATCATCCGGCTGTAAACAGATTAAAGATGCTTATAGAAGAAGGGGCACTCGGTGATATTGTATATGCTCAAAGTGACAGATTAAATGTAAATTATTTCAAAAATGACAGAAGCGTAATGTGGGATTTAGCGCCGCATGACGTGTCTATGATTAGTTATGTAACCGGTAAAGATCCGGTACGTGTAATAAGTGCAATGGGCTGCTCTACTGATAAAAATGAAATTATGGATATAACCCATATCGGTATAGAGTTTGAAGGCGGAATTATCGGACACATATCAGACAGTTGGATTACTCCGCGAAAACATGTAACATTGCTTGTCCGCGGCACAAAAGCAACAGCAATTCTTGATGACACACTGCCTGAACACAAACTCGTTATTTTCGACAACTTTGTAGCTGCTAATACTCAAAACATTGAACTCGATTATCTTGAAATAGAACCGTTAAAACTTGAATGCCAGCATTTTATAAGCTGCTGTGAAAAAGGTCAAAAAGCACGTTCTGACGGTGAAAACGGCTATACTGTCGTAAGTATTTTAGAACAGGCTGAAAAAATTATGCTCGGTGAAAAAGTAAAAAAACTTGACGAAATTAATTTTGCTCTATCCAGAACAAAAAAATAAATTCGCCGGATAAAAATCAGATTTAGGGAGACATTAAAAAATGGCAAATTTTATTTCAATATTTAGAATTTTCGTAGCATTGTTTGCTATAGCTTTATTGTATGTGAGAACAACTTGGGCTTATATTCTTGCATTAATTCTTACCGTAATTGCCTTTGCACTAGACGGTGTAGACGGATATGTTGCCCGTAAGTTCAATGAGTCTTCAGATTTGGGCTCTGTACTTGATATTATGGGAGATAGAATAGTAGAGGCATCTTACTGGATTGTGTTTGCAGTAATGGGCTGGATAAGTATTTTATTCCCGCTTATCTGTGTAATCAGGGCGTTCACAACCGACAGTCTGAGAAGTGTAGCTTTATCAAAAGGTTATACAGCGTTCGGCGCAAAAAGCATGCAAAAAAGTAAACTCGGATACTTTATTTGTTCTTCAAAATTCATGAGAATAAGCTATGCTGTTGCAAAAGTTGTGGCATTCTTCTTCCTGATTATTGCTAACACGCCGGGTATTGAATTCTGGTCACACATTGGAACATTCCATGCTGTTACAATGTTTTTTGCATGGGCTGCAATTATTTTCTGTGTAGTCCGCGCAATACCTGTTGTTGTTGAAAGCAAAAGTTTATTTGAAAAGGCTAATCAATAATGTCTAAGATAAATATTGTGTTGTATGAACCGGAAATTCCGCAAAATACAGGTAATATAGCAAGACTCTGCGCCTGCACAGGCGCGAGTTTGTATCTTGTGGGAAAACTCGGCTTTTCACTTTCCAGTAAATATACAAAACGTGCAGGATTAGACTACTGGGACAGTGTAGATTTGCATAAAATTGAGACAATGGAGGAATTGTTAGACGCGAATAAAGATGCTAATTTTTATTATCTGACGACTAAAACAAAACGTGTTTATACAGATATAAAATTTCAAGACGGAGACTTTATTGTATTCGGTCCTGAAACAAGAGGTCTGCCGGAAAAATACGTCAAATCAGATACCGCACTTACAATTCCGATGAAAGAAGGTCAGAGAAGCCTGAATTTGTCCAATTCGGTTGCAATAGTAACTTATGAGGTCATAAGACAAAATGGATTATAATTTGCCTGAATTACCATGCCGCCCGTCAGATTCCAACAAAGGAACATTTGGCAAAATATTAAACATTGCCGGCTCAAAATACATGCCCGGTGCGGCTTATATTTCATCAGTTGCGGCAATGACAGCAGGCTGCGGACTTGTCTGTCTTATGAGTGAAGAAAGCGTGATTCAAGCTGTTTCTGCTCAGACATCAATAATAACTTTTGCCCCACTAAGTGAAATGCTAGAACGCCTGCAAACTTTTGATGTTCTACTCATTGGCTGCGGGCTTTCCACATCAAAGCAGGCAGAAAAAATATTCAAATACGCAATAGAAAATTCAAAACTGCCGACAATAATAGATGCTGACGGATTGAACATTTTATCTAAAAATCAAATACCATTGCCTGAAAAAACTATTTTAACCCCGCATCCGCTTGAAGCGGCAAGGCTTTTGCACACGGATTTAGAAAAAGTACTTGCAGACAGGGAAAATTCGGCAAAAGAAATATCTAAAAGTTACAATTGTATTACCGTCCTAAAGTCGCATGAAACAATAGTTACAGACGGTGAAAAAATATTTAAAAACACAACAGAAACAACAGCGCTTGCCAAAGGCGGCAGCGGTGATGTGCTGGCAGGAGTTATTGCAAGTTTAACAGCACAGGGCATGGAACTTTTTGATGCTGCGGCACTTGGAGTTCATTTACACGGCACAAGCGGTGATTTGGCAGCAAAAAACCTGACTGAATATTGCGTTACAGCAAATGATACAATCAGGTTTTTGTCTAATGCTTTTATGAATTATGCTAAATAATCAATTTTTCCTGTTACAACTTTACCTTCCGGTGTACCGTGAGAAATAGCATAAGAATTTGCTCTTGCAACAAATTCATCATCCAATTTAACTTTAGCAGCATTGAGATTGATTTTAGCATCTTGCGGGATAAAGTCACTTACTTTATTTGCAGCAGGTCTAACAATTTGTTGTCTGCTTTGTGCAAAAGATTCCATAGCATCAGTTGCAACTTTAATACCTTTTTGAAGAGGGTTTCCTGTAAATTGTACTTTGTTAATCATTTTTAAAGTGTCTCCTTTGTTGTTACATATTATTTATAACTCATAAATATTTTTTTTGCCAGCAAAAAGAATAAAATTGACAAATCTTAATATAAATAATAATAGAACAACAAGCGGATTTAACAATTAGCCACTTTACCTAGGACGACTCTTCTGGATGCACCTGTGCAGGAAGGAAGATTAGAAGGAATGCCATAGTAGTTGCAGTAGCCTAAAAGTGCAAACGCCATGACTTCTTTAAAGTTATTTGAAATTCCGTAATCGTCATGAGTTTTTAGATTTACATGCTTTGGCAGATAGTGACGGAGGTATTTCATCAAAGTCGGATTGTAAGCCCCGCCGCCGCCAATTATAACTTCTTCAATATTAGTTTGCGGATAAATAAATCTTTCGTAAGACTGAGCAATAGATTTTGCAGTCAAAGCCGTAACTGTTGCGAGAATGTCTCTTGGCTCTTTTGGACCGAATTTTAAGGCGTTTTCAATGTATTTTTGTGAAAAGTATTCGCGTCCGGTAGTTTTTGGAGGATTTTTAAAATAGTATTCATCCTGCAATAAACATTCCAGCCAGCTTTCAGAAATTGAGCCTTCATTTGCTATAGCACCGTCTTTGTCATAAGGCATGTCAAAAAATTTGCTCGCGCAATAGTCAATCATGACATTTCCTGGTCCGGTATCAAATCCGAATGTATCATTTTCTTTTGAGACAACCGTAACGTTAGAAATTCCGCCGATATTTTGAACACAGACATTTTTCTTTAGTGGTTTGAACCATTTTTCATCAGCAAAACAAACAAGCGGTGCGCCGTTGCCGCCGGCTGCGATATCTGCTTCTCTGAAATTTGACACTACCATACAGCCTGTTTCTTCGGCTATTACTGCACTTTCACCGATTTGCAATGTACTTTTCAGACTAATACCATCGAGTCTGTCTTCTTCCGGAGAATGATAAATTGTCTGTCCATGACTTGCTATCAAATCAGGTTTTACATGTTCGGATATCAAAATTTTGCAGGCATCCGCAAAACAATGCCCTATTGCAAAATTCATCTGACAGACATCCTGAATATCAGCATTACCGTTGAATAAATTAAATATCTTTGCCCTTATATGTTCCGGATATTTGTAGTTTATTCCGGTGATTAATTTACATGACAAATCCGGATAAACTTCACAAAGTCCTGCATCAATACTATCGCATGATGTGCCGGACATTAAGCCTATAATTTTTTTAGGTTCCAATTCATTCGACATATTTGTATTATATAAAAAAGCCTGCTATATAGCAAGCTTTTTACTTAAAATTTAAACTATAACCCGATAACAATAAACTGTAAATTTTAATCTCTCCAAGAATATCGAAAGTCATAAAAATCCCTAATCAACAATCCCTCTGCTACCTTAAATCCTTTTTGTTTCTCTCCGCAATTATTGTTACAATCGGATGTTAAATGCCATCACCTCTTTTTCATATTCTCTTATCATCCGGCAGCCGTCAATCCAGTTAATTACTGAACTTCCGTTCCCTACATTCTTAATGTAAAACTAAGTTAAATATTTGACAAGTTAAAAAAAGTAAAATAAAATTTACAATTGCCCCGTTGCCTTTTGCTGTATGGGAAAAATTCAAGTTCTTAAAACTTAATGAAGAAAATTTAATGAAATTACGTAAAAATTAAGATATTTTTATTTGACATTAATTATTTTATGGAATAAAAAATATTAAAAGCGCATGCTAATATCTTAATAATTTTACAAATATAATTATTTTGATATAATATAATTATGGTGATACTATGAAAGAATTTTTAAAGAATGACACAGTGACATATAATCTTATGTCATTTACTGGATATAAAACGTTGGTTTTGTTTTCACTGCTTACAGAAGGACCGAAATCCTATCATGAAGTCAGCAGATATTTTGCCGAACATCCGTTTCTTCATGAAAAAATTTCGCTTGATACACTGCGGGTGTACATAAACTCCTTCAGACATGCAGGATGTCTTGTTAAACGTATCAGAGACAATGGCGTTTCAAAATACTACATTCCTGAACATCCGTTCAAGTTGAAAATATCTGATACTCAAAAAAAATCTATTATAAAAATTTATAGAACATTAACAAAAAATCTTGCGGCAGAAGAGCTTATCATGCTTGATTTGCTGCTTTTAAAACTATCTTCCTATATTGATGACTATGAATTTGTAAATAATTACAAAAAAGTTTCTATTTTAAACAAAGTAAATATTGATATTGTACGGCAATTATTAGAATGCTGCAATAACAAAAAACAAATAGTAGTTTCATACAATTCACCAAATTCAGGCATCAAAGATATTGAATTGCAGACCAAACGTCTGATTTACAACAACAATAAACTTTACGTAAGAGCCAGAGGACTTGAATACGAGCAGGATACAGATTTTCTGGTCAACAGAATTGTTGAAATTAAATCAATATCTGATGCTGAAGATAATGAACAAACTAATAAGGAAATAACTGTAACTTACAGATTGAAAACAAGCGGTGTCATGCCCGTATTGAATTCAAACGAAAAGATTCTGGAAAGAGGCATTGATTACGCTATCATTGAACTCACAGGGGACAATTTGTTTTATATTAAACAAAGACTGCTTGAGCATGGCAGCGAATGCACTGTTCTTGAACCGGAAGATTTCAAGCAAAATTACGTCGAACTTTTGAAAGAAATGAGAGAGGAGTATAGCAAACGTGACACAACATCAACTCTCAAATAAATTTAACGATTCAGGTATTAAAATGTTTAAGCTGCTTAACCTGCTTTATCAGGGAGAAGCTGATTTTAAAGATGTTATTCAAATTTTTCTGGATGACAAAACTTCAAACAGCAACGCCAATGTAAATTTATGCAAATACTTAAACAGCCTGAAAGTATTCGGAATAAGAGTAGAAAAAAATAAAGATAAGTATAAAGCCTACAATCTGCCATATACTTATAATTTCACAAAAGAAGAACTGGAAGCTGTTGAAAAACTCAGAAGCTGTTCTGACCTTATATTGAGTAAAAAAGCCAAACCGGATTTTGACAAATTTCTGGAAGCTTTAACTGCAAGATATGACGATGAAACACAGATGCTGGCTAAAGAAGTTGAATCTGATGAGGAATTTGACTTTTCATTCTTCTTCAAGAGCATAAAAGACAAATTGTCAGAATGCGAACAGTATATAGCAGACAATCAGATACTTAATATTTCATATACAGACAAGAGCGGAAAACTTGTAAAAGTATCCGGCAAACCGATTGATATATTGTACGGCAAACGTGACGCCAGATTGAGAATGTATAACAGCAAATCACAGCAGGTATTTGATATTCAGATAAAAAATATCCGCTCAATCGAACAAACTCCGCAAAAATCTGAAATGCCGGTGCTTGATAGTGTTCAGGTCGTATTTAAACTCAGCGGCAGACTTGCTAAAAACTACAGACTCAGAGAAAATGAATATAGCAGAGGCTTTGACCCGTTTGACGGACGTCTTGTTGTTGTAAACAAGAACGAAGATATTTCAGAACTCTTGCATAGACTCATGCGTTATGGTTCTAGCTGCGAAGTAACCAACCCGAAATTCGTCAGAGAAAAAATGATTGATTTGATTGATAAAACAATAGAAAATTATTCGTAATATTTTGTTTTATTTTAAATTTCACCGTGCTAACATGTTCTTATGGAAACTAATACACAATACGTACCACTACATTTGCACAGTGAATATTCGTTGCTGGACGGGGCAATAAAGGTAAAAGCTTTATGCGAATTTGCTAAAGAAAATAACATGCCGGCTGTTGCCATAACAGACCACGGAGTTATGTATTCTGCTATAGAGTTTTACAGAACAGCAAAAGAAATAGGCGTTAAAGCAATTATCGGCTGCGAATTCTATGTTCATGATGGTGATATACACGAAAAAGATGCATCGCATAACCCGCTTTATCACCTTGTGTTGCTGGCAAAAGACAAAGCCGGATACATGAATCTTGTAAAACTTGTATCTATTGCACATTGCGAAGGTATGTATTACAAACCGCGTATTAATTTCGAACTTCTGCAAAAATATTCAGAAGGCTTGATATGCTGCTCGGCCTGTCTTGGCGGTGAAGTGTTACAAAATCTGCTTAAAAATGATTATGCTGCGGCTAAAGCAACCGCGGCAAAATATAAAGAGTTGTTCGGAGATGATTATTATATTGAACTGCAGGATCATGGATTGGAGGAACAAAAACGCACAAATCCTGATTTGATTAAAATCGCGCAGGAACTCGGTATAAAAATGATTATCACTAATGACTCGCATTACCTTAAAAAAGAAGATGCAGACTGGCATGACACATTACTTTGCCTGCAGACCAATGCGCTGAAAAACGAACCTAACAGATTCCATTTTCCTAATAACGAATTTTATGTAAAAACAGCAGCAGAACTCCGTGACAGTTTCCGCTGGATGGACAGCGCATTGTTTGACGAGTGCATAAAAAACACCGTTGATATTGCTGAAAAATGTCATTTGATACTTGAAATGGGAAAAAGTCCTCTGCCGCATTATGAAGTACCTGCCGGTCACACTGTAGAAAGTTATCTGGATTTAAAGGTACATGAAGGATTGAAAAAACGCTACGGTGAAATTCCGCCGGAAATTGAAGAACGCGTAAAATATGAACTCGGCATCATTGAACAGATGGGATTTTCCGCATACTTTCTAATCACATGGGATTTTGTGCATTTTGCCAAAACCCATGACATACCTGTCGGACCTGGGCGTGGGTCTGCTGCAGGTTCAGTTGTTGCATATGCACTGGAAATTACCGACCTTGACCCTATACGGCATCATCTGTTGTTTGAAAGATTTTTGAACCCTGAACGTTACAGCATGCCCGATGTCGATATTGACTTCTGCATCGAAAGACGCGGCGAGGTTATTGATTACGTATCTAAAAAGTACGGCGAAGATAAAGTTTGTCAGATTATTACCTTTGGTACATACGCTGCAAAAGCCGCAATGAAAGGGGTTGCACGCGTATTTGATATTCCTTTTGCAAGAAGTAATCAACTGTCATCTCTCATCCCGAATGAACCAAAAGCGCATATTGATGATGCAATGCTTGAGGGGATGGAGCTTAAAAAACTTTACGATGAAGACCCTGAAGTTAAACGCCTCGTTGACATGTCAAGATGTATTGAAGGCATAAAAAATAACACAGGTACACACGCAGCAGGGGTTATCATTGCTCACAAACCTTTGAATGAAATAGTACCTGTTCAGCCATCAAAAGACGGTATTATCGTAACAGAATATCCAATGGCGGATCTGGAAAAACTGGGTCTATTAAAAATGGACTTTCTTGGCTTGCGTACACTCACAATGATTCACAAGACAATGAAACTTTTGAAAAGGACAAAGGGTATAGAATTTGACGTTAACCGTATACCGCTTGACGATAAACCAACTTATGACATGCTTATTGCAGGCGAAACAGACGGTGTGTTCCAGCTTGAATCTTCCGGCATGAAAAAACTGGTTAAGGATTTGAAACCTGACGTATTTGAAGATTTGGGCGCACTTGTTGCGCTATTCAGACCGGGACCTCTGGAATCCGGCATGGTTCAGGACTTCGTAGAACGTAAACACGGGCGTCAGGAGATTAAATATGCCCACCCTCTTCTGGAACCTGTACTAAAAGATACATACGGAACAATCGTATATCAAGAACAGATTATGCAGGTGTTTCAGGTGCTTGCAGATTACACTCTCGGTCAAGCAGATATGGTACGCCGTATGATGGGTAAGAAAAAACTTGATGAAATGGCTCAGCAAAAAGGCAAATTCATTGAAGGTGCGGCGCGTCACGGCATGGAATCAAAAGATGCGGCTGCTCTGTTTGAACAAATTGAAAAATTCGCATCATACTGTTTCAACAGATCTCACTCAGCAGCTTACGCATTCGTAGCCTATCAGACAGCATACTTGAAATGCCATTATCCGCAGGAATATCTCGCCTCACTGCTTTCAAGTGTATCAGGTGATCAGGAAAAAACTCAGTTATACATAGAAGAAGCTTTAAAATACGGTATTCAAGTTATGCCTCCTGATATCAATAAATCATTTGCAGAATTTACACCTGACGGCAACAACATCAGATTTGGACTTGCCTCCATAAAACAGGTTGGCGAAGCTGTTGTGGAAGCTATTCTGGCAGAACGCGAAGCTAACGGCGAATTCAAATCTATATACGATTTTTGCAAACGTGTTGATCCTAAATGCAGCAACAAAAGAGTCATGGAAGGATTAATCAAAGCCGGTGCATTCAGCAACATTGAAAAAAGCCGTAAACAGCTTTTAGAAAACCTTGAATACATTGTAGCAACTGCAAACCGTGAAAACCAATCAAAAGCTCTTGGTCAGGTCAGCCTCTTTGCAGGACTCGGTGAAGACAACGACATTGGATACAATGAATTTCAGCTTGCAGGCAGTGATGAAGAATTCGACGCGCGCCAGTTACAAATCTTTGAAAAAGAATTTCTGGGATTTTATGTATCAAGCCATCCGCTCTCAACAATCAGAGACAAACTGCCATTTCTAATGACACATAAAATTTCAGAATTACATGATTTACCAAATGACAAAGTTGTTACAATCTGCGGGCTTGTCACTGCAAGCAAACAAATTCCGACTAAAAAAGACCCGACAAAATTCATGAGATTCTGTACAATAGAAGACCTCTCAGGGAAAGTTGAAACTATTACTTTCAACAACAAACTCGCCGAATACGGAAACTTTTTACAAAACGAACAACGCGTAATTGTTTCCGGCAAAATAAGCCGCAGAAGCGATGAAGAACCGCCGGTAATCATTGTAGATTCAGTTAAAACAGTCGACAATTCAAATATTTTTACAATAAAACTCCTTGATGATATCAAGTTTGAAGAACTGGTGTTATTAAAAAACACTCTATGTAAAAACGCCGGCTCTGATCCTGTAACATTCAAAGTTAAAGATGACAGCGGCGAGCATAAAATTCTAACAGCATCAATGTTCTGGGTTAATTCATCAAACGACCTTGTAAATACTCTAAAAAGCGAATTTAAAGACCGGATTGATATTGATATAAAATCTCTTGATGCCGCGTAAAGTCATATAAACAGATGTTTACTTTTTTGATATAAACATTAATATATAAGTATGAGAAGGATATTTTTAGTTATATGTTCTTTATTTTTGCTTTGCAGCGGATATGCTCTGGCTGACGGCGATTTGTGGGACAATTACGGTGATAACAATGCTTACGGACAGAAACCGGTTACAGATGAAGAATTTAACAGCGTTGTCGATAAACTAAAAGAAAAAAAATACGGCAAAAAGAAAAACAAAAATATTCCTAAAGGCGAAAGTTACAGACAAAGTGCTGAAACAAAATTTATAAATGATGTTGATGAAGACCCGCCGATACTAAGCATAACTTTGCCGCTGCAGGCTGATGTAAACCATGTTATTCCTGTCGGACACTATCAGATTATAGGCGAAAAAATTAACGGTGTCCCTGTTATAAAGCTTTATCAGGCACATTATTTAATCGCACAGCTTCCGGCATGCGAAACACTTGATGATTTTGACCAGAAAACTATTAATTTTGTAAAATTAATTCAGGATGAAGAAGATAAAGTTAAAATCATTTTCGGCAATGTGGATTTCAATGCATATACAATTTTGGATGTGGCAAAACAGCCGGCGCCGGAAGAGTAATTTATGCTATAATAATTTATAGAAATAAAGGGGAAATAAAATGGCAAGAGCAATAGTAATGGTTATTGATTCATGCGGAATAGGTGCAATGCCTGACTGCCGTGAGTTCGGCGATGTTCCGGAATGCAACACCTTAAGAAATGTCTGCGAATACAACAACGGGCTGAATGTCCCGAACCTTGAAAAACTCGGACTCGGTAATATTCAGGATTTCAAAGGAATAGCCAAAAATCCGGATGCAATAGGACAGTACGGAACTATGAAAGAAAAATCCAAAGGCAAAGACACAACAACCGGACATTGGGAACTTGCCGGACTTGTATCAGAAAAGCCTTTTGCTACTTTCCCTGAAGGATTTCCGCAGGAATTAATAGAAAAATTTATTGAAGAAACAAATTGCGGCGGCATTCTCGCTAACTGTCCGGCTAGCGGAACAGCCATTATTGAACAGCTTAATGAAGAACATCACAGAACAAAATTTCCTATTGTATACACAAGTGCTGACAGTGTTTTTCAAATCGCGCTTGATACTGATTTAATCCCTTTAGAAATGCTTTACCGCTGGTGTGAAACCGCAAGAAGAATTTTAGATGAAGGGAATTACAATGTCTCCCGCGTCATTGCCCGCCCTTATAAAATTATTGACGGCAAACCTACAAGAATTTCCAAAGACCGCCGTGACTATTCAATGGTACCTTCTCACACATTATTAAATGACATTAAAGATGCTGGCATGAAAGTTGTTGCAATAGGAAAAATTGAAGATATTTTTTCAAAGTCCGGCATAACCCATGCCATTCACACCGGCTCAAACAAAGAAGGATTAGAGTTAACTCTAAAAGCAATAAAAGAAGAATTGCCGCTTGAACCAATTGCATACACCGATTACAAAGCAGGTTCCAGTGAAAATTACTTAATCTTTACCAATCTTGTAGACACAGACATGCTTTACGGGCACAGAAACAACGCCAAAGGCTACGGTGCTGCAATAGAAGAAATAGACAGCTATCTGACTGATATTTTAGGACAATTAAATAACGACGATTTACTAATTATTACAGCAGACCATGGCTGTGACCCGACTGTAGCAGGTACAGACCACACGCGAGAATATGTGCCGTTATTGATTTACAGCCATAAATTGCCGTCCCAAAACCTCGGATTAATCGATGGATTTGATTATGTTGCAAAAGTTATAAAAGACTGGATATTTTAATTTTTTGGTGTTATAATATTCGTGGCAAGAAATTGCCAATGTAATAACTAAAATAAGGAGATACTAAAATGGCAGTAAAAGTTAACGATTCTTGTATCGGATGCGGTGCTTGCGAATCAATTTGTGACGCTGTATTTTCAGTAGATGGTATTGCTCAAGTTGATGAATCAGCTGTTGCTGACAACATGGATTGTGTTAAAGAAGCAGCAGACGCTTGCCCTGTAAGCGCTATTGAAATTGAATAATTTTTATTCATAAGAATATTAGAGGGGTCAGATTGAACTTGTTCAATCTGACCCCTCTAACTAATTATATTGTGGGGCGGCGGAACGCCGCCCCGCAGATTAAATAAAGCGGCGGCTTTTTTCAAAAGCCGCCGCTCCGGTTTATATCAAATACTGTTTATTACCTATAAAATACATAACTGAATCATTCATACAACCCTTTTGCAACACGATAAAGGGTAAACTGTTTTTCCTTACTCAATTTATCATATATTTTTATTATCTCTGCCCTGAAATCTTTATCCTTAATATTTGTATACTGAAATAACTCGTATAACTCAACATCCAGTGCCTGCGCAATTTTCTCCAGCGTGCCAATTGTCGGAAAATTTTGTCCTACCTCCAACTTGCTTATATAGCCATTATCAAGCCCAATTATTTCAGATAATTGCTCTTGAGTCATCTTCTTTTGCCGCCGAAATTCCTTAATTTTCAATCCTAAAAGTTCTTTTGTATTCATTTACACCTCTATAAGATTTTAAACTTATTAGAAGGAGAATTTTATACTAAATATTATCTAATTAACTATAAAATAGCAGTATACTTGACAAAAATAGCAGAATATGTGACAATAATTACGAAATTATCAATACAAAAGCAGGAGAATTATATGAAAAAGGCTTTTACACTTGCAGAGGTGCTTATAACTCTTGCAATCATCGGCGTGGTTGCGGCGATAACAATACCAAGTCTCGTTAAGAATTACAACGAAAAGGCATGGGCAACGGCACAGGATGTCTTTGAAAAACGCCTTGAGGTAGCCACAAAACAATTGAACACAGAGGAAAAGTTAGCAGGCTATTCAAGTAC
This sequence comes from Candidatus Gastranaerophilales bacterium, assembly GCA_944323045.1. GTDB lineage: Bacteria > Cyanobacteriota > Vampirovibrionia > Gastranaerophilales > Gastranaerophilaceae > CALUVH01. Next base: position 28,641 of record CALUQX010000002.1, read on the forward strand.
AATGGATTTTGTAAATGAACTAAAAAAGAAAATCAAAATAACTAATGTCTGTGACAGTGATAATTTGGGCAAATGTTTTGAAAACAAAATATTGACAGCCGATGGAGAAGAAGTGGACGCTGCGAATTTAAAGACATCCGCCAAACTTGCCAAAGAGGATTGGGGAACGGAAACAGTAGGCGTACAGTTTGCGAATGGCGTTAATGCATTAATAGCATATAATCCACAGACCGACCAACAACCGTTTAATAACCAGTTTAGCGCAACCGAGGCAAGCATGGCGATACTTTATGATGTATCAGGACACAAAAATCCGAATACCTTAGGTAAAGATGTAAATCAGAATGCAAATATAAAAACATTTGGTTGTATGCTTGAGCCGGATTTAATAGGTGGTATGTGTATAAGTCAGATACTAGCCCCTGGGACAGGATATAGTGCCATAAGCAAAGCAGAATGCGAACAGATAGCAGATGAAGGTTATGGAAATAATAAAGCATATTGTGGTTACTACGATAATGATTATTGGGCAGGTGCAGTGAAAGCTTGTGGTGGCGTTAGTAAAATGCCAAACCGGAGCCAATTAGAGGAGCTAGCAAAATATTTGTATAACATAGACAGTATGAATGGAACCACAAACACAACATCTGCACCACTAGACACTGAAAAAGCAGCCCTATTCCTCTCATTCTCTCCATATTCTAGCTCGTTCTTTGTTTGGTCTAACCACGAGTATAGTCAAGACGAGGCGTATTACCGTGGCTTTACCCTTAGCTACACATTCTGGCTCGATGCCAAACGCGACAACGGTATCAGCTACCTTGCGATGTGCGTTGACAATTAAGAGAACAAAGTCCTCATAATTGAAGGCACTAGTTGTAGTAGTTGTAGGGTGCGTCGTTTCGACGCACCTTTTGAGATCCCGCAAGGCGTCGAATCAGGTGTGCCGCGTCAATGCCGCTGCGGGATTACGTTAAGAGTGACTAGGTGATTAGGTGATTAAGAGGATTTCAAAATGAGGCAAAGCAAGATTCAAGCGTTGCCTTATTTATTTTTTGTCATGCTGAACTTGTTTCAGCATCTAGCCCATGTTGCACTTGACCGTGTTCTCGTTATTAAACGCTCACTACGTTCGCGTCCCCCTCCTCGGAATTAAAAATTCCGGTCCTCCCTCCAGGGGAGGACATGAAAAAAACTATCAATGTGACATTCCACGTTGCCTTATTTTTATTAACTACTTAGTGCCTCAGTGCCTTAGCCACTTAGCGACTTCCAAGAGAGATCCCGCAAGGCGTCAATTCAGGTGTGCCGCGTCAGACCCGTAGGGTGGGCAAAGCGATAGCGTGCCCACCATTTATGATGTCTGGCTGAAGCCCGACATATGTTTGATTAAATATTGTACCGAACATGCCCATGCGTTTTTCAATTATCTATGCCTGCGGTGACTGTTATTTCCTCTTTTAAATTTGAAAAATCTTTTTTGTGCCTTTTTTTGTTTATGGATTTTTTGTTTTTTGTCCTTTTTAATCCATTTGATTCTTTTTTTCTCTTGGTGCTTTTTGTGTACAGCAGGTTTGTCTTTGCGCCATTTGAACCACCTGTGTTCGGAATTTTTTTTCTTGATTTTTTGTTTTTTTACCGGAGGTTTCTTATGTTTTGGCGTTTTTTTAGCACTGTCTTTGTGGTGGAAGTTAAATATTCTGTGAAAAAACGGTCTGTCATTATGATGATCTTTCGGCGCCGCAAAACACTCTTCATTAAAACAGAAACCTGTTAACATTATCCCTGCGATTAATAACGATAGAATTTTTTTGTACATTATTTTCCCCTTCTTACAAACTCTTTTACACACTATTGTTATTAATATAACGGAAAAATAGTCTGTGTTGTTCATTTGGACTTGTAATTGTAAAGTTTTAGTTACAAGGAGAAAATGCCTGTAAACTTTATAAAAGTTATTGTGTAAACATACAAAAAACTGGGACCGGAGGGATTCGAACCCACGACCAAGGGATTATGAGTCCCCTGCGCTACCGCTGCGCCACAGTCCCAGAGTTATAAAGCAGGGCACAATTGCCCTATCACTATTATTATTTAATCCAAAAAATAGAAAAAAATCAACCCCTTTATAAAAATTATGCTATAATATTAACTATGAATGAGCAGCTTAAGCAAACTCTTAAACTTCTGCCGGCTCTTCCGGGGTGTTACATCTATTACAACAAGGAAGGCGAGATTATCTATGTCGGAAAGGCTAAAATCCTAAAACGACGCGTCTTGAGTTATTTCAACCGCAAGCACCATGATAGTGTTAAAGTTCAGGTTCTGGTCTCTCAAATTGACAGGCTTGAATATATAATTACTAACACAGAAGTTGAAGCCCTAATCCTTGAAAGCCATTTAATAAAAAAACATAAACCTAAATATAATATTTTACTGAAAGATGACAAAAAATATCCGTATTTCCTGATTACAGACGAAGATTTTCCGCGTATATCAATCGTCCGCAAAAAAAATATGAATCCCGATAAAGGCAAGTATTACGGACCTTACACTGATGTGCGCGCTATGCATGCCACTCTGGATTTTCTTAAAAAAGTTTTTCCGCTAAAACAGTGCAAATCCCCGAAGTTCAAAGACAGACCATGCCTGTATTATCACATTGGCAGATGTCTTGCACCATGCCAGCATATGGTTACGAGTGAAGAATATAAGGCGCTTGTGCATCAGGCTGAACTGTTTCTCTCAGGCAAACAGTCTGAATTGATGAAACAATTACAGGAACAAATGCAGAAATACGCCGACTCCGAACAGTTTGAAAAAGCCGCAAAACTCCGCGATAGTTACATGGATTTGAAAAAAACTCTTGAAAAACAAAAAGTCGTTTATGAAAATACCAAACTTAATGAAGATGTAATCTCTCTTCTGGCAGACGACGGAATTTTTGCAATTGTAATCCTTATGATTCGCGAAGGTCGTTTGATTGATAAAAAAGATTTTGTCTATGAGGTTGAAGAAGAAGACCGGACAGAATTTTTTGCAACATTTTTCAAAGAATACTACAGTACACTTACGCTGGGATATCCTGACAGGATTGTGTCTAATGAATTGGAAGCGGTTGGCGAAAAAGCTCTGTATGAGGAGTGGCTGGAAATTCTTGCACAGAAAAAAGTTAAAATTTCTTACGGTAAATCAGCGCAGGGTAAAGAATTGCAGGCGCTTGCAGATAAAAATGCTCAGGTTGTTTTAAACAATGCAAAACTTTCTAAAATGTCTAAAATCAGAGATGATTTTAACGAAATAGGTTCCTATCTGGCAGAAAAATTAAACTTGAAAAATTTCCCACATAGAATTGAATGTTATGATATTTCACATATTCAAGGGACAAATACAGTTGCCTCAATGGTAACGTTTATCAACGGGTTGAGTAAAAAATCTGAATATAAAAAGTTCAAAATAAAATCAACAGAAGGCAAACCGGATGACTTTTTATCTATGAAAGAAGTTTTGACACGCAGACTCACACACCTTGGAGAAAAAAATTGGGATAAACCGGATTTAATTATTATAGACGGCGGTAAAGGACAGCTTTCAAGTGTTATGGAGATTATTAAAGAACTCGGTGTTGAAGGCATTGATGTTGTATCACTTGCAAAACGGTATGAAGAAGTGTTTTTGCCGGAGCAGTCTGAACCTGTTATATTGCCGCGAAAATCCAGCGCATTATTTTTATTCCAGCGAATCCGCGATGAGGCTCACAGATTTGCCATAACTTATCATAGAAAGTTACGCTCAAAAGCCATGACTAAAGAAAAATAAATTTTAATCTATGTTGAGTCAGAATAAAATGTCATTAATATTGAAATTTAGCGGAATTTGCTTGCCGGTTTTTCTTTTTTGCCGCCTTTTTTCGGCTGGTTTCTTTCTGTAGACATCCATGTTTCACGGAGTTTTTGAAGGGTTAGACCTTTTTCAAGCCATTTTAGAACATAACGTTCAACCGGTCCCATGCCGCCTGTGATTTTTTTACCTGTTTCTATACTAAAAATAGCCTGAGAAATTCCCATAGATACAATGATATGTGGCGCACTCTCTCTGTCCGAATCCATTGATACATCAAGCGCGTTAAATTCATATCTTTTTACTTTGATATTATTTGAACGCGGATCATTTAATGCATCCAGTATGAAGTCTCTTAATTCAATTGTTAACTCGTTGAAAGTTTTAGCCAATCTGTTGTGTCCTTTCTTAGTTGTTTAAACTGTGGATTGGGGCAGGAATTCTGCCGCCGCGGCGGACAAATTTTGTTGAAGATAATGTATTGACAGGAATAACCGGAGCTTCGCCTAACAAGCCGCCGTAATAAATTTTGTCGCCTACTGTTTTTCCAATAACAGGAATTACTCTGACAGCGGTTGTTTTTTTGTTAATCATACCTATTGCCATTTCATCTGCTATTATGCCGGCAATAGTGTCAACCGGAGTATCACCCGGGATTGCTATCATATCAAGTCCGACTGAACATACAGATGTCATTGCTTCCAGCTTGTCAAAAGTTAAATACCCTTTTGTCGCGGCATCTATCATCCCTGCATCTTCTGAAACAGGAATGAATGCGCCGGAGAGTCCTCCAACATGTGAACTTGCCATTATACCGCCTTTTTTAACCGCATCATTAAGCATTGCAAGCGCGGCGGTTGTGCCATGAGCACCGGCATGTTCAAGCCCCATTGCCTGAAAAATTCCTGCAACACTGTCGCCTTCTGCAGGAGTTGGCGCAAGTGATAAATCGATTACCCCGAAAGGTATTTCAAGACGTTTTGCAAGTTTGCGCCCGACAAGTTCACCGGTTGTTGTTATTTTATATGCAATTTGTTTTATTTTATTAGCAAGCATACTCATATCAGCATTCGCCGGCAAATCTTCTATTGCGGCTCTTACAACCCCCGGACCAGAAACTCCGACATTTAATGCGCATTCAGGTTCACCATATCCGCAGAATGCACCTGCCATAAACGGATTGTCTCCGGCTGAATTACAGAAACAAACGAGTTTTGCTGCTCCGATACAGTCTCTGTCTTTTGTTAGTTCAGCGGCTTTTTTAACTGTTTCAGCCATTCTTAATACAGCATCCATGTTTATACCGGCTTTTGAAGAAGCCAAATTTACTGATGAACATAAACGCTCTGTTGATGCTAATGCTTCAGGAATACTCTCCATAAGCATCTCATCCCCTTTAGTAAATCCTTTTTCTACTAATGCGGAAAATCCCCCTACAAAGTTGACTCCAACGTCTAAAGCCGCTTTATCCAATGTCTTTGCTACTTTTACATAATCAGGATTTTTACAGCTCTCTGCAATTATTGACACTGGTGTTACTGATATTCGTTTATTTATAATTGGTATAGAATAATCATTTTCTAACTCGTTTGCATATTCCACAAGATTTTTTGCATATTTTGTAATTTTAGTATATATCTTATCGCAAACATCATCACAATTCTCTGCCGCACAATCTCTAAGACTTATTGCCATAGTTGTAGTTCGTATGTCCAGATTATGCAGCTTTATCATATTTATAGTTTCTAGAATATTATCCTGATTTATCATTATTTAAAATCCTAACATGTTTTTAATATCCCAAGTGTTTACTTTCAATTTTAATTCAACACGACGGCTTTTATCATAATTTTCTTTTCCGTTTTCAATAATCGGTTCACTAAAACTTTTACCTTCCACAACAAGTTTTTTACGCAAATCTGCACTGTGAGTTTTATCAAAATTTGTTTTAAACATGTATTCAGCAACCGCATTAGCACGTTTAAGACTTAGTTCCATATTACGCGTAAACTGTTCATCTTTTGTTGAAAGACCGGCAAAAGATTGTGAATCAGTATGTCCCTGAACAATAATATTTGCAATATTATGGTCTAATTCAGGTTTGGTGAAAATTGTATTTACATATATAGGAACTAATTTGTCTAAATATGCGCGCCCTTTAGCGGAAAGTGTCCAACTGTTAACATCAAAAAGTTCAAGGTCGGAAATTTTTATATCACCTGTCATTTTATCTACTTCGGCGTCAATTTCAGCCTGTTTTAGTTTGTCTGCGAGTTCTTCAACGGCTTTCATCTGGTTTTGTTTTTGCTGTACTGTAGTTTGTGTAAAACCTGTCATCGCAAGTACGAACAGAGTCATAAATACGCAGGCTAACCCGAGCATCAAGTCGGACATTGTTACCCAGAATATATTACCTTCTTCACCTTCTTCACCGTGTTTTTTTGCCATCATTGCCATAATTCACATAACTCCGGGTTAAAATAATTCATCTACATCATCGGATTTGCCGGCGGCTTTTGCCGTTTCCTTCATCTGTTTGTTCAACTGGTTAACCCCGTAAATAAGGTTTTCCAGATAAGGTACAAGGTTACTTGCAATACCGGCATTCAGTGCCACTTTGAAGTCATCAGGCAATTCGCCGATGAGGTTTGATACTGAATTGTTCTGGATTTTGGTTTCTTTTAACAATTCCAGCAGGAATTTTTCTGATGAAATGTTGTCGAATAATTTTGCCATACGATCCTGACACATTGCCAGAGGTCCCTGACAGAATTTGTTATAAAGAAGTTTTTCAAAAGACATGAATATCAATGAAGATGCAACCGCAAATACTGATACAAGTGCCGCAACCTGCATGGAACTCATCAGGTCTGCAACGGATGCAATTGTTTTTTCTTGAGATGAAAAGTCGATTTTACCGAACGCAACAGCGATGTTCATAAATGTAAACAACGGACCGAAACCTGTCAGGATTGTTGGTACTGTTTGCAAAAACTTGAAGTTGAATTTGGAAGTAATCATACTTTCAGCATTGAAAAAGTATAGCGGGTCAACTGTTGTTTGAATATTTTGAACAGTTGATGAGACTTCTTTATATGTCAGATCATTATCTTTCGTTTTCAGTGCAACAGATTCGGAAAACACGAGTGTGTTTTTGAATTCCAGCCAGCTTGCCGAAACATAAGGATTGTTGCACATCCATTCATCTATTTCTTTAAATCTGAAATTTAAATCACTTTTTTTGAAATCTTTTATAAAGTTATAAAAATACATTAATTGTTTTTTCACATAACTGTATTTACGTGTACAGAAAATAAGTGAAAAAATGAATGTAAAGATAACTATTAATATAGGCGGGTCTTTTAAAATGTGTACTAACATACTATTCATAATTAAATTTCTCCAGAATATCTTGTGTTACCAGAAGTATAGCACAATAATAAAAAGTTGGCAAAAAGTATTTTTTTATTAATAAAATTGCCGGATATGCCTATATTAATTTATACCTAAAGGGGATTATTTGGCGTACAAAAACATTTACAATTTGTGTATAGCCAATGTTTGGAGTATTTGACATGTTAAAGGGAAACGATTATCCGGATTGCAGTAGATATAGCCGTCTGGAAATAAAAAATGTAAACAAAAATATAGTGTCCTGGCTAGAAGATATAGTCGAGGAAAATAACAGCCGTGTTGAAAAGAAAGAATGGAAAAGTAAATATAACAGTTATGTTGTTTATGATTACGAACCATTTTGTACTGATGGGTTTGAGATAAATCTTGTTATTACTTCTTACGATCCGGCATATTTGAATTTTATCAAATATCTATATGACGAAAAAATAAATATGATAGAGTATTTAAATAGTTGTATAGCATCCTGACAAAAAACGACAGAACAATTGTTCTGTCGTTTTTTGTATTTAGAGTATTAAGTTTATTGATTAATATTAGTTTCTTTAGCAAAACAATCTTTGCAATAGACTTCTTTACCCGGAATAGGTTTGAATGGAACCTGAGTTTGTGCCCCGCATTTAGTGCAGACTGCATCATACATTTTTCTTCTTCTGCGATTGTTTTGTCTTCTTTTTTTACGGCATTCAGGGCATCTTTTAGGTTTGTTAACAAGCCCCTTTTCAGCGTAAAATTCCTGTTCGCCGGCAGAGAAGACAAATTCGGTGCCGCAATCTTCACATACTAGTTTTTCGTCTTCGTACATTGTTTTTCTCCTGATTTGTACATCTTTAAATTAAGAAATCTATTACAAAATTCCTTTATTTTAAATGATTATAGCATATTTTTTTGAATAATGCAACCCGAAAATGACAAAAAAATCTGATTTTAAGAAAATTTTTTGAAGTTTGAAAACTTACTTAAAAAATCATTACAAAAATATCTATATACACATTTCTGTATTATAATAAAAATGTTAATAACAGATAATTTAGGGATAAGATTTTGGATAAGAAGAAATATTATTTCATCGCAATAGGCGGTGTAGGAATGAGCGGACTGGCAAAATATTTATTAGAAAACGGCTGTGAGGTTTCAGGCTCGGACATATGCGACAGCAAATATGTTGATAAGTTGAGAAAACTCGGGGCAGTTGTCCATATCGGACACAAGGCGGATAATGTTCCTGATGATGCTGTTGTCGTTGCAAGTACCGCCATTAGAGAAGATAATCCTGAAATAATCCGTGCAAAAGAATTAGGTTTAAAAATTTATCACAGGTCTGATGTTCTGGCAGAAATTTCCCGCTGGGGAAAATTTTTCTTAGGATTTTCAGGTACTCACGGTAAAACTACAACAAGCGGTCTTTGTTCTTATGTTTTAGAAAAAGCAGGGTACAAGCCTTCTTTTGTCGTCGGCGGAATTATTCCTGAACTCGGAATTAATGCCCAGTCTACTGACGGAAAATATTTTGTCGCTGAATTGGATGAAAGTGACGGCACTATTGTCAAATACAAGCCTAATATTTGTGTTGTAAACAATCTTGAGGCTGACCATTTAGACTTTTATAAAGACGGATTAAAATCTATTCTGTCTACTTTTGAAAAATTTATTTCCAATATGGATAAAGATTCGATTCTGCTAATAAACAACGACTGCAAAGGCGCCTCCTCATTAACGAGTCATAAATCAATGTCTTTTGCATTGAACAGTGAGGCTGATTATACTGCAAAAAATATCAACTTTACTCCGGATTACACATCTTTTGATGTCTATTATAAAGGGAAATATTTAACGGATTTAAAAATTATTTTACGCGGAAAACATAATGTTTATAATGCCTTATCAGTGCTTGCAAGTCTTCATCAGGCAGGGGTTGATATTGAAAAAGTTAAAGAACATTTTGCAACTTTTTCCGGCATGGGAAGACGTTTTCAGAAAGTCGGAGAATTTGACGGCATAACCCTGTATGATGATTATGCGCATCATCCGACAGAAATTAAGGCAACTCTGTCTTCTACTGCAGGCATGAAAGATAAACATGTTATAGCTGTTTTTCAGCCGCACCGGTATACCAGACTTAAAAATCTCTGGAATGAGTTTTTAAACGCTTTTGAAGGGGTTGATAAAGTTATAATAACAGATGTTTATGCCGCTTCTGAAGATTCTATAGAAGGAATTAATTCCAAAAATTTTGCTGCTGATTTCAAAGCAAAATCTAATATACCTTGTGAATATTTTTCAGGAAGTATGAGAGAGGTTGCGGAGAAACTTTTGCCGGAATTAAAACCTGATGATGTTGTAATCGGACTTGGAGCCGGTACTATTACAAATCTGAGTAAAGAATTATTGAGTTTAAAAGATGAGGTTGTAAAAATTGCAGGTTGAGGAAGATTTTGAAGTTAAAAAGCTTACATCTTTTAAAGTCGGAGGAAAAGTAAAACGTGTCATTTTTCCCGAAAGTATTGCGGAATTCACAGAGGCGCTGCAGAGATATCCGGATGCATTTGTCTGCGGAAATATGACAAATACACTTGTTTCAACTGACGGGTTTGACGGGGCATTAATTTTAACAACTAAGATGACTAATTTTACAATCGAAGGTACAACTGTAACTGCAGAATGCGGGTTAAAAGGTCCTAAACTTTCTCAGGCTGTGGCAGAAAAAGGATTGAGCGGATTGGAATTCATGGTTGCATTTCCGGGCTCAATCGGCGGAGAGGTATTTATGAATGCCGGCGCCCACGGACAGGCTATTAAAGATACCTTTGTCAAAGGTCAGTTTTATGACAGAGAAACAGGCAATGTTGTGACTCTGACAAATGCCGAAATGGACTTTTCCTACAGAACTTCAATCTGTCAGAAACGTAATCTGGTCGTGTTAAACGCAACATTTGAACTGGAAAACAAATCATCTGATGAGATAAAATCTCTTATGCAGGAAAATTTACAGTTCCGTCACACGCATCAGCCGTCACTTGCGCTGCCTAATTGCGGCAGTGTTTTTAGAAACCCTGAAAATAATTCTGCCGGCAGACTGCTGGAACAATCCGGCGCAAAAGAATTTAGAATAGGTGGTGCGCATGTTTGGGAAAATCATGCTAATTTTATAATTAATGACGGAACTGCAACTTCAACTGATATTTTAGAATTGATGTTAAAAATGCAAAACGCAGTAAAAGAAAATTTTGGAATATTTATAAATCTGGAAGTAAGGTATTTAGGTAATAAAAATAAAAGAGAGGAAGAAATATGCAAAATATTGTATCAAAATTTGATAAAGACACAAAAATAGCTGTACTTAACGGCGGGATGTCCTCTGAGGCTGAAATTTCAAGACGTTCCGGCAAGGGCTGTTATGATGCTTTAAAACGCCTTGGATTCACTAATGTTGACCTTGTAGAGGTTGATGAAAATATCGTTGAAAAATTAAAAGCCGGCAAATACGATGTTGCATACAACGCTTTGCACGGCAAATACGGGGAAGATGGATGTATTCAAGGGATTTTAGAAATTTTGAAAATACCTTACACAGGCTGTGGTGTCATGGCTAGTGCTGTTTGCATGAATAAAGAGTATACAAAACGAATTCTTTCCTCATGCAAAGATATTCCACTCATCAAATCTGTTTTTGTCCGTAAGGGGGATGACGTTATGGAAATGACTAAAGACTTGAAATATCCGCTTATCACTAAACCTGTTTGTGAAGGCTCAAGTTTTGGTATGACAAAGGTGAATTCAAAAGAAGAACTGCTTGATGCATATAATGAAGCAGCTAAATTTAATAATGATGTTTTGATTGAAGAATATCTTGTCGGTGTCGGCTGTACAGTCGGAGTATTAGAATGTAATGGAGAGCCTTTTGCAACAGAAATTCTTGAACTCCGCCCTAAAAATGAATGGTATGATTATGAGGCAAAATACACTAAAGGCATGACAGAATTCATTCTTCCGGCAGAATTAAGTGATGAAATGACAAAGCGCGTAAAAGAAATTGCTGTTAAATCTGCAGAAATTTCAGGATGCAGCGGCGTCTGCCGTGTTGATTTTCTTATAGTAGACGATATTCCTTATGTTCTGGAAATTAACACAAGTCCGGGAATGACAGAAACAAGCGATTTGCCGGCTCAGTCAGCGGCTATGGGAATAAGTTATGATGAATTGGTATTGTTAATTTTAAACAGTGCGGGATTAAATAAATAATGGCAGATAAAAAACGCGAAAATCCTAAGAATAACGAAATTGTCGGCGACAAACATTTTGTCCAGACAAAGCGCCGCGAAAGAAAAGTTCGTAAAGGACGTATGCGGCGTGCACGTTTGCGGGTATTTTTGCGTTTTGTGTTTGTTCTGGCTGCGGCTTATGCAATGTGGTTTGTTTCAAAACTGCCTGTCATGTACTTGCCTGATAATGCATTTAAGATAGTAAATAGTGAGGCTGTACAAATAGTAAATAATAACATTGTGCCGACGCATAAAATATTGACAGTTTTAAGCCGTATACCTGTTCCAAACAGACCGATTTATATGGCAAAAACTACGGCAATTGAAAAGGCAATTAAACAACTGCCTCCGGTTGAAGATGTTTATGTAAGACGTTATGCGTTTCCGGCAAGAATTCAGATAATTATTAAAGAGCGAATACCGGTTATGCTTATTGCCCCTGATGTTAAAGCGCAGCCTGTTGCATATTTTTCACAGGACGGAAAAATCGTCGGGCGTGAATATCTGCCTTTAAAAACAAATATTAAGCCGCTGCTGGTGTTATCTTATGGCAACAAAGGCGATGATTATAAAAATTGGGAGCTGGATAAAATTAATGAATTACAAAAAATAGCGAAGTATATTGAAACTTACTCAAAAGAAAAAGTCGAATATATAGACTGCCGCAATCCCGAAGATATTTATGTTAAAATACCTTCAATAAATATTCGTTTAGGCAAACCTGACGGACAAATATTCAACCGTATTGCGCGTCTGCCTTCTATATTGCCGCAGGTAAAAATGGTGGACAGTAAAATTAAATATCTGGATTTGAGCTGGGAAAAGGTAAACTATTTGAAACTTGAGTAGATAAGGAGAATTTATGGATAATATAACTCTTGCACAGACTAGATTTAAACTCGGCGATTTTGAGTTTAACTACAAAAGTATTGAAGATGCAGTAAATAAGGCATCCTGTAATATTATTGTTTTTCCGCAGGCAGATGTTGAAACTCTCGGCGGTAAAGATTTGATTCTGGATGAAAAGGTTAGAAACAGCCAGAATGATTTTTATGAAAAGATTGCTGAAAATTTCTGTGAAAAACATATATTTCTCGGGGATATTTATATTCACAACGGCAAAATTAACCTTGCTGATGACGGATTTTATACAGTTGATGGCAAGACCATTTATGTATCGGATTCGTTTGAAGAGGATGTAAGATGTGATTTGTATATTCTTGCGCACAACAGATATTTTGCAATGAATACATACCGCGAATTTGTTGATAGTATAGAAACAAAGAATAACTTTGTGTATGTGAATGCTGTTGCTATGGCGGATGAGAATGTTTATGCAGGAGCAAGTTTTGCCAAAAATTCAAATGACTTAATTGTTTATCAGGCGCCATTGTGCAGCGAAGAGGTTGTGGAAATTAATTTTTCAAATCATACGGAATTTGTTGAAGAACCGGAGGAAAGCAAAATTATAAGTGTTATAACTTACGGTCTAAAAGAGTATTGCGAAAATACAGGATTTAAAAAAGTTATACTGGGCTTGTCCGGCGGAATTGACAGTGCATTGACTGCTGCGCTTGCAGTAAAAGCGCTCGGGGCTGAAAATGTTTTCGGTGTTTTGATGCCGAGTATGTATTCTTCAGAAGGCAGTGTTACTGACGCACTTGCGCTTGCTGAGAATCTTGGTATAAAAACATTTAAAGAACCGATAACAGCATTTTTTAATGCATTTATGGAAGGACGCGAAAGCAGGCATGATCTTGCAGAAGAAAATCTTCAGGCACGAATCAGAGCAATGATTTTGATGTTTTATTCAAACAGAGAAAACATGCTGCTTTTATCTACCGGTAACAAATCAGAAGCTGCAATGGGCTTTGGCACATTGTACGGAGATTTGGCTGGCGGCTTGAACTTAATTTGTGATTTAACAAAGATGTGGGTTTATAAAATTTCTAACTATATTAATAAAGACGGTATTGTAATTCCGCAAAATACTATAGATAAAGCTCCGTCAGCAGAACTTCATCCGGGGCAGAAAGACAGTGACAGACTGCCGGAATACGAAATTCTGGATGATATTATAGAAATGTATCTTGAAAATGCTCCGATTGAGGAAATTTATGCAAAACATGGTAAAGCCGTTACTGATGAAGTTATAAGGAAGATTTACCGTTATCAATTTAAACGTAAACAGGGCTGCCTTGGCATACGTTTGACAGAACGCTCATTTACCAATGGAATAAGCCTGCCTGTAGTACAAAGATTTTACTAAATCGGGAATATACAGATATATTTGTGAGAATTTTTTATTTCTAAAGCCACAGAGGCTCTTGCATCATACGGCAGGTCATGCAGCATCTGCATAGCTGTTCTTACTGTAGAATCAAGATCATACCAGCGTGCGCGTCTTGTGTCTGCATAGCCTGCATAGATAGAGTCTAAAATGTCTTCAATGTTTTCATATTCCAGATTCAATATTTTTCTGTCAATTATAGTTTTTATAATTAACAGTGCGACTTTTGAACGTATTTCATCGCTGGAATATCTCATTTTGTCGACTATTCTGCTAAGTTCGGGGTCGTCATCGTACCAGCGTCTTACGTAGGTACAAGGGGCATCTTCAAGTTTTTGCATAATTTTTCCTTTATTAATAAAGCGTACAAATCACAGTTAAAAATTTTTCCTCTATTTTTATATACCCATATTTTTTAAAAAACTAACATGGGGTAAATTATTCAATAATTTCATAGAGTTCAGGGGCTTGCTGCACACTGACATTTGTGGTTGGAATTTTTAAAACACGTACATGAACTGTTCTATTGGCGTATTCGATTTTTATTTCGTCTCCTTCTTTAAGCTGCTTTCCGGCTTTTGCAGAATTACCGTTTACAAACACTCTGCCGGTGTCAGAAACTTCATTGGCAACAGTTCGCCTTTTTATCAGTCTTGAAACTTTTAAAAATTTATCTAGTCTCATGCCTTCTCTCCTTGTTACATTTTAGCACGAATCAATAATTTGTGGTATAATTCTTGTATAGAAAAATTTATTTATATGGAGTTCTTTTTAGATGAAGAAATTTTTACTGGCATTATTGACAATTATAATATTACAGACTGCCGCATTTGCTAATGATATAAAATTTGTACAGGTGACAGATACACACTATTCATCAGGCAATGAATTCAAAAAACAGGTGCTGGAAAGTACGATAAATGATATTAATTCATTAAATGGTGTTTCATTTGTAGTGTTTACAGGTGACAATATTGACAAGGCAGATCCCGATTACCTTAAAGAGTTTGTTAAAATAGTTAACAAATTGAATGTGCCATATTACCTTGTAATAGGTAATCACGAAGTTTTTAAAAGCGGGGATTTATCAAAACTTCAATATATGGAAATTGTGAATGAGAATAACTGGCTTTACAGACCAACAAAACCTAATTATAAATTCACGAAAAACGGATTTATGTTTTTGATTGTAGACGGCGCAAAAGAAGTTATACCGGGCTCAAACGGTTATTACAGACAGGATACGCTGGATTGGGTAGAAAAACAGCTTAAAAAACACCCTAAAACACCAACTGTAATCTTGCAGCATTTTCCGCTGGTGCCGCCTAAAGAAATGATAACGCACAAAACTTATCAAGCAGAAAAATATCTTGAAATGCTTGATAAATATAATAATGTTATTGCTGTCATTTCCGGACACTATCATATTAACGGTGAACAGATGAAAGACGGTATTTATCATATTTGTACGCCAACACTGCTTAATGAGCCTTATCAGTATAAAATTATTGATATAGTAACGACAAAAGGCTTTTCTCCTATGATTTATACTCAGTTGAGAGATGTAAATATAGAACAGAAATTGTAGTAGTTGCATATTTTTTAAAATAATAGTATAATTGTTAATAATAAAGAGAAGGAAAAGAAATAATAATGCATGATTCGGGCAATGTTTATATAAATTTGTTTGTAATAGTACTTTTGCTATTTTCAAACGGTTTTTTTGTAGCATCAGAATTTGCAATGGTAAAGGTTAGAAAGACACGTATAGAGCAGCTTGTAAAAGAGGGCAACGGCATTGCAAAGATAGCACTTGAGGCGATTAAAGATCTGGATAAATTTATCGCGGCAGTTCAACTCGGTGTTACAATTTCAAGTATCGGTTTAGGTTGGGTTGGAGAAGGCACACTCGCACGGATTGTTGAACCTATATTTGACTTTATTCCAGGAATCGGACAAACTATTGCAACTCATACTGTGTCTGCTTCTATTGCTTTTGCACTCATTACATTTTTACATGTAGTTATAGGCGAACTTATTCCAAAATCTATTGCACTTGAATACACAGAAAAAACAGCACTTATTGTTGCAAAGCCTATGCAGATGATTACATTTGTATTTAATCCTTTTATCTGGGTGTTGAACGGGTTTGGAAACTGGGTATTGAAACTGTTGAATATTCCGCATTCACACAAGGCATCTCTTGTACACTCAACAGAAGAATTGGACATGCTTGTTAATGCCAGTTACGATGGCGGTGTGCTGAATGAAACAGAAAAAGACATGCTGCATAATGTATTTAAATTTTCAGATTTAACAGCAAAACAGGTTATGATCCCGCGCACAGATATGGTTTGTATTCCAAAAGATATGCCGATTGAAGAATTGAACAATTTAGCTGCAGAGAGTCAATATACAAGATACCCTGTTTATGAAGAAGACATTGACCATATAATAGGACTTGTGCATGTTAAAGACTTGTTTTCACTCTCAATACATGACGAAGTCTGTCCTATAGAAAAGATTTTGCGACCTGTATTGCTTGTGCCGGAAACAATAACCATGGACAATCTTGTTCTGGAATTTAAAAAACGCAAAGGTCAGATGGCAATTGTTGTTGATGAGTTCGGCGGAACATCAGGGCTTATAACTCTGGAAGATGTTCTGGAAGAAATATTCGGCGAGGTGCAGGATGAATTTGATGAAGAGGAAGAAACTGACATCAGAGAAGTTGCGCCAAATACTTATCTTACCAATGCCATGATGCGTCTGGATGAGTTTGCTGAATTCTTTAACATGGATGAAGGCGATATTGATGATGAGGATGTTGATACAATAGGCGGGCTTGTTGTAAAAGAACTCGGGCGTCTGGCTCAGGTTAATGATAAAGTTACTATCCATAATCTCAAATTTATTGTTAAAGAAATTGACGGCGCAAGAATTACAAAATTGATTATTATAAAAGAAAAAGAACCTGAAAATTTAGAAGAATCAGATTAAAAAGTTCTATTAATTAAGAATTAAAAATCAGGGTATGGAATTAGCATGCTCTGATTTTTTTAATTACCTTCTTCAATAGTCCATTCAGTACATGTTATTTGGAGTTTTTCCTCTTTTTAAATGATGTAGGAAAACTTATATTGTATAGAATAGAAATATATTAATTGAAGAGAATTGGGAAGGTTAATGAGTCAGACTTTTGATTTTACATCTTACAATAACATAAAGCGGCTGTCAGAGGATGAACTAGCCGGACTCTGGCAAAGATATTTTGATGACCGCAATAATAAAGAAGTCAGAGATGCACTAATTATACAATACATTTATCTGATAAGATATGTTGTCGGACGTGTAAAAGTGACTCTGCCTGCAACAATTGCCATTGAAGATATCGCCGGATACGGCGTAGAAGGACTTATAAATGCTATCGAAAGATACTCCCCGCAAAAAAATACACGTTTTGAAACTTATGCGTTGATAAGAATTCGCGGTGCTATTCTCGATAGAATCCGTTCTCAAGATTTTCTGCCGCGCAGTATCAGACGAAAAATTAAAGATATAAAAGAAGTTCAGGAAGACTTAAAACAGCAGCTAGGCAGAATGCCGACCACAAATGAAGTTGCAGAAGTTCTGGATATGGATCCTGATAAGGTTACTCAAATAATGTCAGAAGACTTGACGATAACTTCTATCTATGACAAAAAAGGAAGTAATGAAGACAGCGTAGAAATTATCGATACCATTCAGGATACCAACAAACTTACTCCGCATGAGCAAATGGAAGAAAAAAATGTAAAACAGGAACTTGAAAAAGCTCTTAAAAGACTGCCTGAACGTGAACGTATTATAATGGTTCTTTACTATCAGGAGAACATGACTCTGAAAGAAATAGGTACGGCAATAGGCATGTCAGAATCCCGTATCTGCCAGCTTCATGCTCAGGCAATTATGAAACTGAAAAATATCCTCAGCGAAACACGTACCTCAAGACTTCGCCAGAGTATTGTATGAGATATTATCTCCTTGCTTCATAATCAATAAATACAAAATCAATGCGGTTATCCATATCGCCTGTTTCAGATACATTGTCTTTAAATGGCATAAACTCACCAAATCCGAAGCCGAAAATCTTTTCAGGATTAATCCCTCCACACTTGATAAAATATTGAACTATATTGGTTGAGCGTGCGATTGTTAATTCCCAGTTCGAATTATAATCACTGTCGCCTACTCCGTCATAGTCACTGTGATCTTCTATCACACAGACATTGTCTATATTTTTGAATACTGATATTATGGCATCCAGAATGTGTAATGAGCTTTTTCTTATCTTGATTGAACCGCGGTCAAAAAAATATTGTTCGTTAATGCTGATAATGAGCCCGCGTGGAACTTTTGTATATATAATCCCCTCATTTAATGGAATTGCCGCTTTAAAAAGCTGTTCAATTCTGTCTGATTCAGGTTTATTTACTGTCATATGAGCGAGTTTATCGTCAGTAAGTCCGCAGCAGAAAAATGTTATCAATACTAAAATAAAAATTTTGACAAAATAATCCATAACAGCATAAATTATTACCTGTATTTAGATATTTTGCATTCACCTGTCGCGGATATTTAATTCAATCTACAGGTATTGCAGGTGAATTTTTTGTGTCATAATTTTTCATCTTAATATATTTTTTCTTGTCGGAGTTGAATGTTAAAACATCAAATTCATTTCCGTCTGATAGAATTTCAATTGAGTGATTTCTGTCTGTTCTGTAGACGTCAGAATTTCGTAATATATCAAGAGTACCTTTAGCCGGATGTCCGAATGGGTTTGGACCTGTGGATACAATTGAAACTTTGCTCTGCAATTTTTGCATCATTTCTTGATTAACTACATTGCGTGCGCCGTGATGACCAACTTTTAGAACATCTATATTTGAAGGCAGATTATCTTTTATTTTGTCAAAGGCTATAATTCCCGCATCACCCATAAATAACATTTCAAAATCTTTGTATGTAAGCAGTGTGATTATAGAATTTTCGTTGTCATTGTCTTTTATACCGGATGAGTAAGTTGTTAGAGTTAAATCCGGTTCTGTATAAATTATTTCGCCGTTTTGTGGAATTTCAGCCGGAATATTTTGCGCGTTGGAAGTTTTAAACAGATTAACTGCAGTTGATGTTTTGGCGCGGCTTGTGTTTACATAAACCTTTTTAACTTTAAGATTTTCCATAATATCAGCCGCGCCGCCTGCGTGGTCATTATCAAAGTGTGTGACAATTAATCCTTCAATATTTTTTAGACCTCTGTCAATCATATATTTAATCATTATAATTTTTGCCTGAGAATTTTTACTTGTGTAGGCAAATTTGCCGGTATCAATAAAGAAATATTTGTTTTGAGGTGTCTTGATGAGAAATGAATCTGCATTCTGTACATCAAATGCTATTATTTGTAGTTTGTGATTAGGGAAAGTTATTGTTGTAATAAGAAGAATAATTAATGCACAGGTAAGAAGTGCAAAAAGCTTTTTATTCCAGCCGTTTTTAAACATAAAGGTTATGCCGAGTAAAATTCCGTAATATATAAGTAGTTGCAGAATATCTGGATGAGAAGTTGTGATAAGTGAATTTGGCAGTTGAGAGACAAAATGTGATATCCATACAATTATATCAAGTGTAATGTTTGCAACCCAATCAATAGTCATACAGAAGAAATTTGTAAACGGAGTGAAAATTGCAAGCACAGAACTTACAAATCCGCCAAAACTCACAACACTTAAAAACGGCATAATTGCGATGTTTGCCAGAATCGAATAAAGCGAAAACGTATTGAAATAAAACATTTGAACAGGCGCAACCCAGCATTGCGCGACAACAGGTATTAACACAGCTCCTGTTATAACCGGCGGAATTTTAGAATCTTTGATTTTATCAAGCAGTGCATTGCCTGTGACTAAAATCCCAAATGTTGCCAGAAACGAAAGCTGAAACCCGACATCATTTATATATGCAGGGTTGTAAATCAGCATCAACATTCCGACAAGTGCAAGCAGCGAGACACTGTGTGCATCTCTGTCAATTAGTTTCCCGATAAGGATGAACAGAAGCATTAATGCCGCTCTTATAACAGAAGGTCCAAGCCCTGTCATTAATGTGTAAAGAACAATTACTCCCATACCGCTTATTACAGAAAACTTGAACGGTACTCTGAGCCGCCGCATAAAAAAGCACCAGAATCCGTAAATAAAAGCTACGTTCATGCCTGAGGCTGCAAGAATATGTAAAATACCCGAATTTATAAAAGAATCTTTGATATTTTCAGGCGGCGAAACAGCATCATCGCCGAATACAATACCGCCGAGTATTTCAAGGTTTGGCGACTCCAGATATTTAGCATGTACATCTAAAATTCGGTCTCTGAAATTATTCAACCCTTGTAAAAATTTCCATTTAAAAGATAACTGTGCTGGTAATTCTCTACAGTCTGATGCTTTAGCATAAAATGTTGTGTATGTTTTGAAATTCCTCAAATATTTTTTGTAAGCAAATTGTGATGGATTTGTTGCTCCGAACGGAACGCGTAGTTTACCGTTTATTGTGTAGGTATCACCGATTTTCAAATCAGGCAGTTCTGTATTTTTATCCGGATTTATTGTGACAAAAGTTTTGTTGTTATACTTTTGTCCGTCGGCTTCTTTAACCTTAAAAAAGAATTTTTTACCGCCGCTTGCTGCATCTGCAGGAATTGATACTATTTGTCCGGTGATTGTCATTTCTGCAGGAGCAATTGCTGCCAGACTGTCGGATTCGGCAATTCTCAGGTAAGAATTAAAAAATCCAGCATAAAACACAATTATCCAGATTAGAATTAGTCTGGGCGATATCAGATTAAATGCAACAAGAAGAATTGCTGCGGCAGAAAGCACAATTGCAGAAATTATTTCTATGGAATTAAAATATGATAAAATCCCGCACATAAATATGAGGGATGTTATCAACATTAAAGTATTTTTATTTTGTATAAAAGAATTGAATTCTGCTCTCATTACTTATCTGAATTAATCCTTACCCCACCACAAAAAGCCTTTTTTCTTTTTCTTAACTTTAGGTTTTTCTTTTATAACAACGGTTACACCTTTTGATTGCGGTTCAATTTTTTTAGCGGCTGAGCGGGTGGAGAATACACTTGTTGCAAGTGTTTTTGCGTATTTGTTGTTAAGATGTGCATAGTCAAATATTATAACGCCTTTGGTGTTTAACTTACGTGCTTCATGTATTTGTCTTATTAAATCTTCTTCAGCCCCGCCCATAAATGTTACAAAAAGACCTGCATATAAATCTGTTTTCGGAGATTTAGCATCAATTACTTTTTGCATCAAAGAGTTAGCCATTTTAGAATCACATGTCAAAAACAGCGGCGTGAATGCGTTAATATAATTGTTATCAGACCAGGTTTTCCAGTCCTGTAATTTAGTATTCATAGCCGCGAGCCTGTCAGGGAAAATTACTGCACTGACATAGATGTTGTGTTGTTTGCCGTAGGCTCCAACTTTTTTGACCATCTGGGTTATTTTTCCGCGGCGATAGTCGCACCATGTCAGCCACATAGGATCTGACACGGTAATGTCTGCCGGATCAATTCCATACAGGGCTTTGAATTCTCTTCTTGCATAGCCTGTATAACCCCAGCTATTGTTTTCAGTTATGGAAACTGTTTGAGGGTATCTTATATAATCAAGATTTATGCCGTCGACTTTATAATTTGTAGTAACTTCTGTTATCAATTTCATAACGAAATCCTGAACAAGCGGGTTCGCAGGATCTAAGAAGTAACCGTTGTGTTCGGAAGATGAACGTGAAGGCAGGAGGGAATCTTTGTCCTTACCCATTTTGTTGCCCCAGGCTGGATTTAATGCAAGAATACTCTGCGGATTGTTGTTTATGTTTGCATTGCCTGCATAGAATGTTTCAAACCAGATATGTACTTTTATATTACGCTTATGTGCTTCTTTAAGCCATATTGCCAATGGATCAAATCCTTTAAATTGGTCGTGCTGTTCAGGGAATCCGTAATCTTTCATTACCTGACTCGGATAGATTGTTTTTCCGTGAAAATAAGTTTCAAGAAATATTGTGTCAATACCCGTATTTTTTACTCTCTGAATAGTGTCAACAATTTCAGATTGAGTTTTTTCGGTAGGTCTGAGCCATACCCCTTTAAGTTCTCCGTATTTGTAAGGTATGACACTTTTTAGGGCGTCATTTGCGGCTTCTATTGCTAGTTTGGAATACTTTTGTACATGTTCAGGGTTACGCTGAGCTTTTTTAAGATATCCTTTAGCATCGTCAATATAACTTGTCGGAACTTTCCAGTTGTAGTCGTCATAATGCTCGCGGTAATATGAAATCATTTGTTCAGCTTCACGTATTTTCTTTTCTGATTCAAAAATATAGCTTGCTGATGTTGTGTATGTGTAAATAAGATTTGTTGAGCGGTCTATATAAATTTTGGTCCCAACTTTTATGCTGTTGTTAATCCAGTTTTTAGCGCGTCCGTGTCCGCTAATTACAATACCATTAGTCGGGATTGGTGAATCAGCTCCTGACATTTCTGTTACGGTATTTCCTTCAACAATGGCTTCTGCTCCAAATTCATTTGTATTTGTGTGCGTACCGTAAAACGGGGTATAAATTACAAGCTGGTTTGTGCCTCGTGTACCTGGCAGATGGCTTGCTGCACGATTTGAGGAAGGGGTAGGATCAATTGAGTTTATTAGATTCTTTGTATAGCTGAACTGCACTTCATGTTTAGACAGTGAGTACGGCTGGAATATCGGCGAGTTATAGAATTCTTCAATGATTTTTTGAGATTCGTCAACCGAACCATCCAGAGGCTGTGATGCATCCAGAGAAATTAAATCGTTAGTTTGTTGTGTTGTCTCTGCATGCAGCGCAGGTGTCATATTTACTGATATTAATAACGCTATAATTGCTAAAAATAATCTTGCGATTTTCATTATTTACTCCCTAATAAAATGATAGTATTCTGACTGTTCATAATTGCTGTTTTCAAGTTCTTGAATTTTTTCTTGCATTGATGTCTGCTGTGGGTTAATTGAAAAAGCTGCTGTATAATATTTTTTGGCATTCATTAAATCTGCAAATTTTTCATATATTACACCGAGTCTGAAATTCAATTCGTAATCATTGGCATAACCGTTGTTGTACGCAATGTTAAAGTGTTTTAATGCTCTTTTAAAATCCCTTCTCTTGTAATAAAATTCTCCAAACCAAAAATTAGTATATGGATCGTTATACGAAATATTTATAGCATGAAAAAAGTTAGATTTAGCGAGAGTATCTTTTTTCATTTCATCAAATATTCTTGCGAGCTGGACATAATTTCTTTTTTCCTGAGGGATAATTTTTGTTGCAAGAGTATATTTCCCCATAGCTAAATTAAGGTATTGTTCTTTCAAGTTGTTGTCAATTTGCTGAAATGCAATATCGAAATACTTATCAGCTTCTGCCAAAACAGGAACGGGATCCAGTTGAGTGTAATCGAAAAGCATTGCCGCTGCATTGTATTCAATATTGCCGGATTGTACTGCATTTGCAATACAAGGACATAACAATATTAATGATATTGTTAACAGAGTGGCAAGTTTATTTTTACAAATCATTAAAGTGCGAATAGTATTTGATGTCATAATTCATGAACGATTCATTGTCCAGTGCAGGATCAAGATATCTCAGGAATTTTCCAAACCATCCGCCGCGATTTATAAACAGGGAGCGGTCAATATAACCGTTGTATTCTTCTCCCAGCGCTCTGGCACGGCTTCTTTCCACAATTTCAATAGCGGAATCAGAATAACCGTTATTTTCAAGGTATGGTCTTGAATGAGAATCTTCAACAGTAAATTCTCCTGCATTTGCGCAGACTGCTGATAGTCCAAGTAATGTTAAGATTAAAAATAGCTTTTTCATGTCCACCTCTGTAACTATTTAATTATAATACTTTTTGTTGTAGTTACAAAAACATTATAATTTCTTTACATAAATAATTCATGGATTATTTGGAGGATTTTATTATAATTTCTTCTAATTTGTCAAGCAATTGATTTTCTGGAACGCGTGCGACAATTTCACCTTTTTTAAAGACATAACCTTCACCTATGCCTCCTGCAATGCCAAAATCAGCGTGTTTTGCTTCCCCGGGACCATTTACGGCACATCCCATAGTTGCGATTGTTATTGGCAGGTCGAGATTTTTGAATTTTTCTTCAACTTTTTTTGCAAGACTTATCAAATCAATTTGTGTTCTGCCGCAGGTCGGGCATGATACAAAGTTTACTCCGCGCTGCCGGAGATTGAGGCTTTTTAATATATCGAATCCTGCAATGACTTCTTCAACCGGATTTTCTGTCAGTGAAACTCTTATTGTGTCACCGATACCTTCAGCCAGAAGGGTACCGAGTCCGACAGATGATTTCACAATCCCGCCGCGTAAAGTGCCTGCTTCTGTAACGCCAAGATGCAGCGGATACGGGATTTTTTCGGCAATTGAACGGTAAGCGTCAATTGTTGTCATTACATCAGAAGATTTTAATGAAACTTTTATCAAATCAAAGTCTAAATTTTCTAAAATTTGAATATGTTTAAGCGCACTTTTTACCATTTTTTCAGAAAGCGGAATATCTTCCTGTTGAATTTCTTTTTCCAGAGACCCTGCATTAACGCCGATTCTGATAGGAATTTGCTGCTGCTTAGCGAGTTTGACAACTTTTTCAACATTTTCCTGTTTCCCGATATTTCCCGGATTGAGCCGTAGGGCGTTAATGCCGTTGTTAATACACTGAATTGCAAGCCGGTAGTCAAAATGAATATCAGCAACCAGCGGAACAGGAGAGCGTTTTACAATTTCTTTTATCGCTTCACCGGCATCTTTATTCAAAACTGCCAGACGAACAATTTCGCATCCGCAATCTGCCAGTTCCTGAATTTGAGAAACTGTTTTTTCAATATCTCTTGTGTCAGTATTGCACATAGATTGTACACTTATTGGAGCGTCACCGCCTATTTTTATATTTCCTATATTTATACAGGTTGATTTTCTTCTTTTTATCATAGTATTATTATAACACAAGAAGATAAAAACAAGGGGGTAATATTTATGAAAATAGCAGTAATTTCAGATATACATGGAAATATGCAGGCACTTGAAAAGGTTTTGGAGGATATTAAGACACAGGGGTGTGAAAAAGTTTTATGCCTCGGTGATTTAGCTATGGCGGGTCCACAGCCGCGTGCGGTGATTGATTTTGTTCAACAGCAAAAAGATTGGGAAGTTATTCAGGGAAATACTGACCAGCTTATCGGGGATTTTTGTCCTGAGTATATGGAAAATGTTAAATCAAAATTTCCGGTAATGGCAAATGCGCTGGCAGAAGAAATATTGTTTATGGAAGATGAGAGAAAAGAATATTTGCATTCTCTGCCGCCACAGAAAATGCTTTCTATTGAAGGGGTAAAAATCTTAATGGTGCATGGTTCGCCGCGTCGTAATAACGAAGATATTTTACCTAACCGCCCGATTAGTGAGATTGAAGAAATTTGTAAAGGCGTAGATGCTGATTTGATTTTTTGCGGACACACACATGTTCCATGCGGATATCAGACAGAGAAAAAACAGACGGTTGTGAATGTCGGCAGTGTCGGACGTCCGATGACAGAGGGGGCAAAAGCATGCTATGTTGTTGCAAATATTGAAGACGGCGGATTTTCTATAGAACACAGATTTTTGGATTATGACAGGGAACTCGCTGCAGAAATATTAATGAAAAGAACTTTTGAAGGCAGAGAACAGGTCGCACAAATGCTCTTGAACCCAACACAAAGACATGTGTAAAAATTATTTCCTTTTATACAAATTTGCGTAAGTTATTCTAAAGGGTTTGTCTGACGTAAAAGTAATTTTAGAAATATTTTCAGCGCAAAGCCATGAAGGATAATTATCCAAAGGAAGTAATAATTTATGTTTCTTTGAGTGCAACTCCAACAAGGTTGGAATTGCATTAAGCTGAATATTAAGCTTAATGTCGCCTTTAGACTCGCATTCTAAATATAATAAATCTGCATTTGTCGGTGTGACAGTGTTTTTTATATTGATAGTATTGTTATCAATATAAATATCAGCGTTAACACGTTCAAGCGGAAGAGTTGTCATAGAATCACCCCATGCATCCGGTAAATATTTTAAATCAGACTGACCTATAATATCAGCGGGTTCAACCACATTAAATCCGTTAAATTCAGGATTATAAATAAGGAAGTGACCATTTTTATATCGTTTGTACTCGTATAATCCAGAAAGAAATAGCCAGCGATAGACTTTATTTAACCGCTGTGGTATCCTGATATCGTCAAAGCCCATAAAAAATTCCGGAGCATAAAGAAAAACTATTTTAGGCGGATATTTTTTAAGATGTTCCAGTATTTCTTCATTTTGAGCAGTATTTACAACATTATAAAATGAAGTATACGGCATTGCTGGTTTTCGATCTGCATAATAGTAGTTCATACCTGAATTATTAAGGTCTAAATATAAATCATCTACTGTTGTAATATTTTTTATGTAGTCAATATAATCTTTCTTGGATTGTTTTTGTGTAGATATAAAATTTTTAGGGAAATAACTGGAGCTTTGTTCCGAATTTTTCAATCTAAATGTGGGTAGTGTTAACCATATTGAAAAAATTACTAACGCAGATATAATAATAACATTTATATTAAATAAATTTTTAGATTTTATCCTATAATAAATATACGGAATAACAACAGTTAAAACAGCAATAGACCACTCAAAAGCTCTTGGAATAAATGTACGTTGTTCTGTGCGTCCAAAAGCATAGTTAAACATAAATAAAGTTGTGAGAAGGACAAAAATTATAGTCTGTTTTACCTTTTGGTCTTCTGTTGTGAGTGCCTGTAGAAAAAACACCGGCATAAACAAAAATGCAAAGGTTCCAATCATAAATTTATATGGATTGATTAATGTCGGAAAATTTGTACCAAAGGCGTATAAATTAGATGAAATATAATATTGAGATTTTTGAAAAAATGCAGCAATATCATGTCCTAGCAAAAAATAAGTAGCAGTCATAGCTGTAATAAGCATAATGAATCCAGATTTTTTATTTTCCTTTATCTGGCTGAAAAGAAGTGGCAAAGAGGCTGTCAGCACTGATAGTCCAATAGTAGTTTTATACATTGCAAAAAATATTGTTGCCACAAAATATATTATAAACCACAAGGTCGGCTTGAGTTTATCTCTATAGTGAATTAAAAAAATATATATCAACGCTATGGTGGTGATAAAACTGAAATCTACAGCTGGTAACCAAAAGAGCAGTATATTAGACGTTACTAATATTACAAATAAATTCTTCCTAAAAATTAAAGAAGATAGCAAAATATTACACCCGAGGAATATATAAGAAAGAAACATTGCTGCTATTCGTTCGTTGGAAAAAGTTAAATTTCCAAAAATATTATCAGCAATCCAGGAAGGTAAAATATCCAGATAGCCATGTACCAGCATTATGTCAGAATAATATTTCATATTAAACCTGACATGTGCATAATATGTTGCAAATTTTTCTCCGTAATGGTGGTCATCCAGAGGCAGAGGATATGAAAAATTAACTAAATATTTTATAGCCAGTATAAAAAATACAATTCCTATTCCCCAGTATATTAGCCGTTTATACGTTTCTAAATTAAAAGATATTTGCGGAAACTTTATACGGTTTAAAAAATATACTAGATAAAAGACAAATATATAAAATAAAAATATTGGAAATATTAAATATTTATTATAATTACAATATATAGTAGCCCCTGAATAAAAGTCTTTCAAATTAGTATATCCACAAATAGGAATCAATATTTTGTATAAAACACAGGATAAAAGCAAAGCCACAATAATGGAAAAAAAGGTATTCCATAAAGTAGCTTTTGTTTTAATAAATTCTATTATGTTTTTATACATTTACTCTCCGTTTGGGGTAACCTAAGCCAATTCGTTCAAAATTTTAACATTATCTTTCATTTTATGATACTCATCAGCTTGAGTTCTGTTTTGAACATTTCTACCCATAAGGCTTGCAACTCCGGTTGCTATCATTCTATCTGCAAGCATCTGGCGGGCACGCATTTTTTCTACATCCATCTGCAATGTATTCATCTTTTTTACAAGCAAATCAAGTTTTGCAGAATCTGACATTTTATTTAAATCCGGCTGAGCGGCTGTACCTGCACCTTGTCCATTACCGCTGAAAACAGCTTTGTGAAAGCTTTGTGCACCGTTGATTTTTGATACAAACATTTTCTTCTCCTTAATAGACTATATGTACATAAAAGCACTAAAAAAAAATTTTTGCCACTTTTTAATGTTTTTGTGTTAAAATTTCTTTATAAAGGATTTTACTTTTTTAGAGAATTGTTATGGATATAAATAAAGAACAACTGGTTTCTATAATAAAGAAACTAAAAATGCCGAAAATTTTAGTAGTTGGAGATCTTGCACTCGATGAGATGATTTACGGGGATGCAGAAAGAATTTCCAGAGAAGCCCCTGTTCTTATCCTGCAGCATTCTCATACAAAACTTATACTCGGCGGCGCCTCAAACGCTGCGCATAACGTGGCAACTCTGAATAACGGCAAGGTTAGTGTCTGCGGGGTGTGTGGAGATGACTATCAGGCAGGACAACTTATTGAAGCTTTTGAAAAGGCTAATGTAAATTGCAAATATATCATCAAGGATGCAACACGTAAAACTACAACTAAAACTCGCATCTCAGGTTCAATCTCAACATCAATTACCCAGCAAATCGTGCGTCTGGACAGGCAGACTAATGCATTTTTGTCTCCTGAAACAGAAGACAAAATGCTCGCAAACCTTGAAAAAGCTGTTCCGGAACATGACGCCGTAATCCTTTCAAATTATCATATCGGAACTCTTACACCGAAGATTATTGACAAAACTATTGAACTGGCAAATAAATATAATAAAGTTATTGTTGTAGATGCGCAGCGTGAACTTTCAACATACAAAAATATAACTTCAATGACCCCGAATCTTCCTGATACACAAAAATCAGTCGGATTTTTCATAGAAGATGAAACAAGTATGAAAAAAGCAGGTGATAAACTTTTATCAGAAACAAACGCAGGCTCAATCCTGATAACATGCGGGGCTGATGGCATGTTTGTCACTGAAAAGAATCATAAATATACAAAAATTCCTGTATTCAACAAGTCCGAAGTATTTGATGTAACAGGTGCAGGTGATACTGTTACCGCTGTCTATACTCTGGCGCTTGCCGCAGGTGCAGATCCGGTTTATGCAGCAATCATTGGCAATATTGCCGCCAGCATAGTCGTCCGTCAGTACGGCTGTGCTACAACTACAGAAGATGAACTTCTCTCTGCTGCCGCTAAACTCTAAGAATAGGAGAAAAATTTATGCAAGAAAAACTATTAGAACTATTAGAAGTATTAAAAAAAGTCAGAAAAGTCGATCTGATAATTATTGCCGGCATAATTATTGCACTTTTTGTCGGGTTTATAACTTTCAAAAACATTAGACAGACTGCTGACAAACAAATTGAAGCTACTTCTAAAATATCATTTACAGTTTTTATCAGAGGGGTTACCTATACCGGCGCTGATTTGCCGATAAAAGCTAATGAAAAAACTTTTATCAGCATTAGAAATGTGCCTTATACAGATTTAGACATCACGGATGTCAGTGCTGAACGCAAAAAAGTTGTACTCCCTACAGTGAACAGCAAAAAAGTAATGGTTGTTGAAGATGTTTCACAATCTCACCTTTATGATGTTGCAGTAACTCTGACCGATACGGCTAAAATTACTAAAGACGGTGCTGTCGTTGGAGGTAACAAAGTTAAAATAGGATTACCTATTACCTTGGAAGGCAAAGATTATAAATTCAGCGGAACTGTTTCTGATTTGAAAATCATTAACGATACCGACAATCCTGAACTGAACAAAACTATTCAATCTAATACGGCTGACAATGTTTAATAAATTATTTGAATTTTCACAGGAAAAATTGAATTACTTATATGAAAATAGTTTGTTTTTGCAAAACATAGACAAACTTATTTTCATATCAATTATCGCGATATTTATTACATCAACCTTTTTATCCTCTGATGTAATCGGATTTCTGGCATTGATAACGATTTTCTTAACGATAGTGAAACTGTTAACGCATAAAGGTGCCGGAATTGACGTTAAAACTTATGATATATGGCTTTTAGCTTATTTTATGATTGTTGTGATAAGCCTTTTCGGCTCAACCTTGTTTTATCTGAGCTTTAAAGGATTTTTAAAAACAGTGACATATCTTGGGTTTTATGTATCTATTGCAAACTACCTGAAAGACCACAAAAATCACATACCGTATATTTTAGGCACAATAGGGCTTTGCGTAAGTTTTGAAAGTATAATCGGGTTTATGCAGAATTTTGCACAGGTATCAGAAATTTCGACATGGCAGGATGTTTCAAAACTTAACCCTGAAGAGGTTATGACAAGAGTTTACGGGACATTGAAACCTTTGAATCCTAATCTTCTCGGCGGATATTTTGTCGCCGGTATACCTTCTTTGTTTGCGGTGTCTGCATATCAATTTTGCGGAAAATTTTATAAATCCGCTTTAGTATGGGGCGGACTCGGGGTTCTGGCTTGTATAACGTTGTTTCTGACCGGCTGCCGCGGTTCTTACATCGGACTTATGGTAATTCTTGCTGGAATTTTCGCTGTGTCAGCCAAATACCTCTGGCAAAATTACAAAAAAATATACCTCTCAATTATTGGTGCATGTTTTGCGATAATGACTTTTGCAATTTTGTGTGTAAGTTCACTCAGAGCAAGAGTCTTGTCAATATTTGCAATGCGTCAGGATTCTTCAAACTCATTTAGATTCAATGTATATCATTCATCTATTGAAATGTTTAAGGATAACTGGCTTTTGGGTATTGGTATCGGCAACCAGAATTTCCGCGAAATTTACGGACTCTATATGAAAACAGGATTTGATGCATTGAGTGCTTACAACATTTTCCTTGAAATTGCTGTAGAAAGTGGAATTTTTGCACTAATAGCATTTTTAGGATTTCTTATAACGCTTATAAAAGACGCCGTTAAATTTATTATAAAATCTGCAGATACAAAACGTGTTATTCTTGTATCTGCCGTAATTATTTCAATTTGTGCGGTAATGATTCATGGAATGGTAGATACCGTCTTTTTCAGACCGCAGATTCAATTTGTTTTCTGGACAATGGCTGCTATTGCAAAAACAGAATTAAAACAACTTGAACAATCTGTTTAAAAGTGATATAATAATTCCACAAGGTAAGAAAGGAGCTTGAAAATGATAAGATTTTTATTGTTAGTGTTAATAATTATAGGTGGTGTATGGGCTTATAATAATGTTGATTTAGACCAGTTTAAAGCCAATACAATTAATATTTTAAGCAAAGAGAAAACAATTAAAAAATTCAACAGTGCTGATCAGATGAACAGAGATGCTGTGGAAGATTCTTTAAATAATTTTTAACAATATAAAAGGCTGACATATTTGTCAGCCTTGCCTATCCTATAATTCCTAATTTCCTAAATATTTTTTATTCCTTGCTTTCCTATGATTTTCCAACGATTAAGCTATGAAGTTATAGCTGCCAAACCTGTTTGCTCCGTGGAAGAACGACTGTTTCATCATTTCCACCAGTGTTTTTTTAACAACCAGATTATTATTTAATTTTACATTTTTAATTGCTTCGGATGTATCTTTGTATGCGTCAGTGACGGTATTAGAAAATAACAGCATTTGTGCCATAACTCAAACCTCTCTCATTTCTTAATCTATTAACTTTTTTCTTTATTTTCTTTATTTATCTCTCGTACTTATATAAAAAATTTT
The DNA here is from genome assembly GCA_944323045.1 of Candidatus Gastranaerophilales bacterium. GTDB lineage: Bacteria > Cyanobacteriota > Vampirovibrionia > Gastranaerophilales > Gastranaerophilaceae > CALUVH01. The sequence continues at coordinate 60,459 of CALUQX010000002.1, forward strand.
CTATAAAAATTATTGACTTTTTAAATATCATTTATCTAATTTTTGTTACATAACTTTACAATTAATCAATCTATTACAAATTGTAAAAGGCTGAAATGCAGTTATAACAAGGCTTGGGCAGAATGTATGAATTATTTATTAAAGATTATATAAAATGTGCCGTAAAATATTTTATATAGTGTCACATACAATTAAAAAGGAGAAAAGTATGGCAGATATGAATGTTACAAATCAAGGTACACAAAACATTGACCTAAACCGGTGGAAAAAACTTACAGCCCAGGAAATTATTCGAGAAGAAGGCAAGGGCGAAGAGGTACCTTCAGAGATTCTGGCATGGGCGCAGCAGGTTGCGGCATTTTCAAGAATTCCGGATAATGTAACATATGATAAGGTAGATGGAGATACAGGCATTGATGCATTGGAAAAACTCGGGTTGCCGGCAGAAGAACCTGTCAGAGCAGAAGAAGAAAATGCTCAAAGACCGGTCGAAACTGAAACGCCGGATGCAGTTGAAGACACTACAAAACCGGCAGAAATTCAGCCGGAAGAACCGGATAATAATATCTTTGCATCAGAAAATCCAAACATCATTCCGGAAAATCCGCAAACAAAACAAACAGATACAGAAGACGCAGCTTTGACGCTTGCGGATCCTAAACTTTCAACAGATCCGGAAGAAATTAGAAAACGTAAACTAAAAAGAGGCGAAATCTAATTTCTTAAAGAAGAAATAGCATAAGAGATATCGCCGGATTTATAAATATAATTACCGGCAACCAGAGAATTTGCGCCATAATTGGTGCAAATTCTTGCTGTTTCTGCATTTATTCCGCCATCTACCTGAATAATAAGATTTTCAGGTGCATTTTCTTTTATTAATGGAATTTTTTGTGCACAGTCATCCATAAATTTTTGTCCGCCAAACCCCGGTTCAACAGTCATAACCAGCAGTAAATCAATGATATCAAGGTATTGCAGGATAGCTTTAGCCGGAGTTTTAGGCTTTATAGACATGCCAGCTTTTATGCCTGCTGATTTTATCATTTTAACAATACTTTCAACATTGTTAACGGCTTCATAGTGGAATGTAAGTATGTCTGCACCGGCGTTTGCAAATGCTTCAATGTATTTTTCAGGATTTTCTATCATCAAATGTACATCAAGCGGCAAGTTTGTTACCTTTTTGATTGATTTAACAACAGGTACACCAATTGTAATGTTCGGTACAAAATGTCCGTCCATAACGTCTATATGCAGCCAGTCTGCACCTGCGTTCTCCACAAGTTTTATATCGCGTTCAAGATTCGCAAAATCCGCCGATAATATAGACGGAGAAATTATAACATTTTTCATTAATTCATAACTCCAAGCTTGTGGCATGCTTCTAAAGCCGCCATTTGTTCAGCCTCTTTTTTACTTTTACCTGTGCCTTTGCCTACTACACGTCCCTGATATTCGACTTCTATATTAAAAGTTTTGTTATGTTCAGGTCCCTCAGTACTTACTGTTTTATACACAGGTCTTTCTTTTGTTAATCCTTGAGTGTACTCTTGTAATACGGCTTTTGCATTGTATTTTTCAGGACTGTTATTTATATCTTCAATGTAAGGTACAAAAGTTTTTTCTATAAATTTATACAATTCAGGTAGTTTGCCGTCAAGTTGATATGCTCCTAAAAGCGCTTCAAAAGAACAGGCGCGGATAGATTCCAGTTTTCTGCAGCCCTGTTTTTCTTCGTGTTTTGCAAGAATTATCAAATCTACAAGTCCAAGTGCTGTACTAATTTTTGCAAGCATATTATCAGACACGACAACCGAACGTATTTTAGAAAGTTCACCTTCAGCATAATCAGGGTATTTTTTGTACAATATATCTGATATTGTAAATTTTAATACGGCGTCTCCAAGAAACTCCAGGCGTTCATAGTGAGCATTTATACCAAGATTGTTTTCTATGGCAAAAGACGGATGCGTCAATGCTGCCTTTATGAGTTGTTTGTTGTTGACCTTTATTCCGAATATATCTTCAACAGTTTTCATTTTAGAACAGTCCTTTAATAAATCCTGCTGCTTGATTAACTATTTCGTGGTTAAAAACAAAATAGCGGCAGAAGTAATACATAACAGGTATAGTCAAAACAAAACTGTCAGCCCTGTCTAAAAATCCGCCGTGCCCCGGAAGTGTGTTGCCGGAATCTTTGACCCCTGCATCACGTTTTATGAGGCTTTCGCATAAATCACCGATTTGGGCGAATGTTGTACAAAGCAAGCCGGCGATAATATATACATACCAGTCTAACCCGAGAAAACATCCGATAACTGACGCTCCAATAACAGCAGAAATAGCTCCGCCGATAGACCCTTCTATTGTTTTATTCGGACTTATTACCGGCGCAAGTTTGTGACGCCCCCAGTATGTTCCAGCGTAATAACAGCCGACATCTGTCATAAGTATTGCAACAAACATCATTACAACAAATCCCAGACCGTCATTGAACTGTAAAGAGTGAAGATCACGTAAAAATAACAGGTGCATAGGAAACCAGCCGCAATATACAAACCCTAAAATTGTTGTAGCCACATTTGCAATATATGGCTGGCGTCCTCTGAACAACACCCACATAAATGCCATCATTGAACACAAAGTCAGCGCTATTGCTACAAGATTGAATTTTTGAAAATATGCAATTGCAGCTAATAACACTTCTGAGGCGAGTATAATTTTTAAACTCGGGTAAAATCCTTTATGTTCAAGTATTTTAACGTACTCTTTAGACGCAAAAAATACAACAAAAAGGACAAGCGCAAGTAGTGCAATGCCGCCGTATATGATACAGCCCATTGCAATTGTTCCCATGATTAATCCTGTCAACATTCTTGTTGCATTTTTGTTCAAAGTTGTCATTATACTGTCATAACCTCTTTTTCTTTTTCTGAAACTGCAGAATCAATTATGCCTGTATATTTATCTGTCAATTTTTGAATTTTATCCTGATTATCTTTAACAGAGTCTTCCGGCATATTTTCTTCTTTTTCTAATTTTTTAAGGTCATCAGTCATATCGCGGCGGATGTTTCTAACCGCAACTTTGGCTTCTTCACCGAGTTTTTTAACGTCTTTAACGATTTCTCTTCTGCGTTCTTCTGTCAAAGGCGGGAATGTCAGACGGATACAGATACCGTCACTGTTAGGAGTAATTCCTATTTCAGCCTTGATAATCGCTTTTTCTATTTCTTTGATGATTGATTTGTCGTAAGGTGAGATAACAAGTGTTGTACCTTCTTGAACTGTAACCTGAGACATTTGTCTTAGCGGAGTTGGTACACCATAGTAATCCACCAGAACTTTATCCAAAATCATAGGATTAGCGCGTCCTGAACGGATAGAGCCGAATTCTTTGTGGAGCTGTGTCACAGCTTTTTCCATTTTTTCTTCGCCGAATAAGAATAATTCTTCTAATGCTTCTGACATTTTTTACCTCTTTCAATTGTTAACTGTTAACTAATTTATATAAGTTCCTATTTCTTTACCGTTAAGTATTTCACATATGCCGTTTTTACGTTCAAAATCAAAAACAACAATTGGAATATTGTTTTGTTTGCATAAAGCGCAGGCGGATGTATCCATAACTTTCAGACCGTTTTTAATGATATCATCATAGCTGATTTTATCGAGTTTTTTAGCATTTGGATTAATTTTTGGATCATCTGTGTATACCCCGTCAACCCCGTTTTTCGCCATAAGCATAGCTTCGGCATTAATTTCAGATGCTCTAAGTGCTGCGGCGGTATCTGTTGTGAAGAACGGATTGCCGGTGCCAGCAGCGAAGATTACGACTCTGCCTTTTTCTAAATGACGTATTGCACGGTGGCGTATGTATGGTTCTGCTATCTGATTCATTGTAATTGCACTTTGGACTCTGCAAGGAATTTTCATCTGATTAAGTGCGCTTTGCAGGGCAATTGCATTCATTACAGTTGCGAGCATTCCTACATAATCGCCGGATGCCTGATCCATGCCGAGTTTTGCGCTGTTTTTCATCCCGCGGAAGATATTTCCGCCGCCTACAACAACAGCAATTTCAGCGCCTGCATCACGCGCGGCTTTAATCTCTTCTGCTATTTGCTGTACAGGATGCTGGTCAATACCGAATTGTTGTTCACCCAGCAATGCCTCTCCGCTTATTTTTAGTAAAATTCGTTTATATTTCAAACTATTAAGTTCCATCGGACACCTCTTTATTTAATTTTAGCTTAAACAAATTCAAAGTAAAGCAGGAAATTGTTGTTTTTATATTGTTGTAAAACAATTGTTAACTTTTGTTAAAATCTTTAGACGGCGGAAAAGCAGTAACGGCGCGACTTTAATATTTTTTATATAATTTTTATATAAAAAATAGCACTTTTTTAAATCTTGATGTTTTTATATAAATACAAGCGAAAATCACACCTAAAGATAAGGAGAATATATGGCACGAGTATTGATTTCTATGCCTGAAGAATTCTTGAACAAAATTGACCAGGTTGCAGTCGGAGAAAATCGTTCAAGGAGTGAACTAATCAGGGAGGCACTAAGGACTTACATTTACAAACAAAAAGCACGAGAATCCAGCACAGCAGCGCGTAATGCTGATTTGTTAGAGGCACTGCTTGAATAATCACGGGTTAATGATTTAGCGGTTGTTAATGGAAAAAAGATTGTGGAAAAAAATTATAGAAGCCCCTTTTCAAGGGGCTTTTTAGGTTGCAATAGATTTCAATTGTTTTACAATGAGTTCAGCGGCGTCATATTTGGCTAATTGCCGTGCACAATTTTGCATTTGAGCAAGTTTTTCCGGTGAATTAATCAATGAAAACAGCATATCAGATAGATTTTTTTCATTAATTTCACTGTCTTCAATATAAAGTGCTGCCCCTTTTTCAACTAAAAATTTTGCATTTTTGCGCTGGTGATCGGCTGCTGCATGCGGATAAGGCACAAGAATCGGAGCTATTCCTGCAGCTTCTATTTCAGAAAGGCTGAGTGAGCCGGAGCGCGAAACTGCAATATCACTCGCTTTTAAGACTTCTGCCATATTATCAAAATATGGACGTATGATTAAGTTTTTATCCTTTTCATATTGAGGATAAATTTTTAAAAGTTGTTCAATTACCCGTTCAAAATTCTTTTTGCCTGTTTGGAAAATCACCTGAATATCGTTTTGCGAAAGTTTTTTCAAAAGGCATACTGCTGCATTGTTAATAGACATTGCACCCTGTGAGCCGCCCATTACGCAAATGGTTATTTTGTTTTCTATTCCCAGAGATTTTCTTGCGTTTTCTTTTGTGAGTGTTTTGAATTCTGCGCGGATAGGGTTGCCGTTAATCAGGCAGTTTTTGTTATTTATATATTTTTTCGCACAATCAAATGCAAGCGAAACTATTTTGGCATATCTTGCAAGCCCTCTTGTGACAAGCCCCGGCTGTGCATCACAGTCGTGCATCATATACGGTGTAAATCGTTTTTTATTACCTCTTACAAATGACATACAAGCCATTAAAATAGGCGCTGAAACATATCCGCCGGTGCCAAAGACTGCATCAGGCTTGTATTTCCATATATAAAAACAGCATTTTAGCCATGCGAGCCAGAGTTGAAACGCCCACTTTACAAAGGAGAATCCAAAACGCCGCGGCATTCCGTGTACATTAATGCCTAAAAATTTGATGTTTTTTTTAGTTACTATGTTATATTCAAGGTTATGCGGGTTGCCAATATAATATAAATCTTTTGTCTCTTCATCATTTAGCAGCTCTTCTGCTACTGCAATTGCAGGATAAATATGTCCGCCTGTGCCGCCGCCTGTTATAAAATATGTGTATTTTTTATCAGACACCATGATTGTTCCTTATTTTCATAATTCGTTTTTTGGATATATTCAAGAGAATTCCTATCATAATCATAGACACAATGAGTGAAGACCCGCCATAACTTATAAACGGCAGCGGAACACCTGTTGTAGGCAGGAATGAGCTTGCAACACTCATATTCATAAATGCTTGAAATCCTATTGAGAAGGTTAACCCTACCGCGAGGATTTTTCCGTACATATCAGGACATCTTGCTGCTATTAAAAATCCGCGGTGGATAAGTGTGAAGAAAAGACCGATTACCAGCAGACAGCCTAAAAAGCCCAGTTCTTCCGCAATAATTGCAAAAATAAAGTCAGTATGGCATTCCGGCAGATAGGAAAGTTTTTGTATTGAACCGCCGTAGCCGACACCGCTGAAACCGCCTGATGCAAATGCAATTAATGATTGAATAATGTTGTATCCGGCGCCGAGCGGGTCAATTTCAGGATTTGTCCATGTTTTTAAACGTTGGAGCTGGTAAGGTTTGATAATAGTTGTTGCGGCAATTATTACGGCTGTTAAGCCCGCACCGACACAGCTTAAGAATAGTTTCATGGAACCGCCGGCGCAGAGAAACATCACAACAGAAGTCGCCAAAAGCAGAATAACCATACTTAAGTTTGGCTGAATAAAAATCAATCCCATCATTACAAGTATAGGGATAAACGCCCATACCCATTTTTCCTGATCAAGAAGGTTTGCATCTTTTCTGAAAGCGTGGGCAAGCAGTAATACAACCGCCGGTTTCGCAAATTCAGATGGCTGCAATTGGAATCCTGCAATATTAATCCATCTTTTGGCTCCGTTTACCGTGACCCCGAGAGGAGTAAAATCTACAAGTATAAGAGAAACAATTATCCCCAGCATAAGGATTAAATTCCAGTCCGCAAGTTTTTTGTAGTCGTAATTGGAAAAGAATTTAAGTCCGAAAAATCCGACAACAAAACATATTACCTGTTTTATCAAAAATTGTGCAGGATTACCTCCCTCATCAAGGCATTTGGGCGCAGTTGCAGAAAATATCGCCATGAATCCCATAACAATAAGAAATGTGACTACGATTAACAAAGTTTTGTCAGGAGAAGACACTATGACACTTTGTATCGGGCGTTCATCATATTTGGATATTCTTTCTCTACTGCTTATTGATCTTTGATAATACATCCTGCTTGAAAACCCTTCCTCTTTCTTCGTAACCGGAGAACATATCAAAGCTTGCACATGCCGGTGATAACAATACAACATCAGGATGAAGTTCTATTGCTTTATCAACTGCAGCTTCAAATGTATCTTCTCTTATTATATTGTTAAATTTATTTTGTTTCAAATTTTCTTCAAATCTGTCGGCGGCTTCACCAATCAGAATAACTGTTTTGATGTGTTTGTTTATGGCATCGCAAAACTCTTTTAAATCGGTATTTTTGTCCCGTCCGCCGGCAATTAAAGCCACATCACAGTTGTTAAATGAGCGTATTGCAACCAGTGACGCTTCAGGGTTTGTGGCTTTTGAATCGTTATAGAAAACTGTTTTGCCGGATTGAGCAAATTTTTCTAACCTGTGCTCAGGAACCTTGAATGTCATTATTGCATTCCTTATGACATCATTTTCAACGCCTGATAGTTTAGCACAGATTATTGCACACATTACATTTTGATAATTGTGTTCACCAATTAACGGACAGTCTGTCAGCGTGATAATTTTTTCTTCTTTGCCGTTATGCTTGTAAAAAATTGCCTCATCCTTGATATAAGAACAATTTTCGCCTTTTTCTGCTGCAAAAAGAAAAATTTCGCCATCACAGTGTTTAGAGAACTCAAGCAGTTTTTCATCTTTTGCGTTCAAAACAGAATATTGCGGAGCCTGCGGTTTTTTGAAGATTTTGGCTTTTGCTTTAAAGTAATTTTCTAATCCGCCATGCCAGTCAATATGGTCAGGCGTGAAGTTTGTGAATACAGAAATCCGCGGCGTAAATTCTTTTGTATATTCAAGCTGGAATGAACTGCATTCACATACAAAATAATCAAGATCTTCATCAAGCATATCGCATGGCGGAAGACCGTAATTACCGCATGGCACAGCGTTGTAAACTTCATTCAGAATATGTGCGGTTAAGGCGGTAGTTGTAGTTTTGCCGTTAGTGCCTGTTATTGCAATGAATGGTACTTTAGTCAATTCGTATGCCAGTTCAATTTCAGAAATCACCGGAATATTTTGTGCGTTTAGTTTTTGCATAATTTCGCTGTGCGGTGGAATCCCGGGACTTGTCACTGCCAGTGTTGAATTATTAATGAATGCATCACTGTGACCGCCTGTCTCAATCTTTATTCCGAGTTTGTTTAAAGCGTCAATTTTAGAAAGATATTCAGGTTTTGCCTCTTTTCCTTCTGTTATATAAACTTCAGCCCCGCGTGCAGCCAGACATTTCGCGGCAGCTATACCGCTTTTTGACAATCCAAGTACCAGAATTTTTTTATCTTTAACTTCCATTTTCTAATTTACTCCTGCACTGTTTAAACAGCAGCATAATATTGCCAGAACTGATAATATTGCTGAAACAAGTCCAAAGACTAATACAATTTTTTTCTCACTCCAGCCGCAAAGCTCAAAATGGTGATGAACAGGTGCCATTTTGAATACTCTTTTGCCTGTCAGTTTAAAACTTGTAACCTGAATAATCACGGACAAAGTTTCCATAACAAAAACAAATCCTATTGCTATCAAGAGAAATTCAAATTTGCAAATAACAGCAATTGTTCCAAGGAGTCCGCCTATTGCGAGTGAACCGGTATCGCCCATAAATACCTGCGCTTTAGGTTTGTTATATTTTAGAAATCCCAGAAGGGCTCCTGCAACGGAGGCTGAAATAATAGCTTCACCGGTATAACCTTTAATTAGAGCAACTATAGCGCAGGCTATGAATGCGAACAAACCTGTAAATGCAGCCAGTCCGTCCAGCCCGTCTGTCAGGTTATACGCATTTGATGACCCAGTGATTACAAACACAGCAAAAATCGGATACAGCCAGCCTAAATTTATTGCGTAGTGTCCGATATCAACAAGTGTTGCATTGTTAGAAGTCATTATTAAATACAGGGTTGGCAAAAGTGCTATGGCAATTTGTCTTAGCAGTTTGCCGCGCGGAGTTAAGCCGTCATTTCCTTTTCCTTTAATTTTTATATAGTCGTCTTGAAATCCTGCAAATGCGTAAAATAAAAGAGTTATCAATGTGATAAACGCAGCTGTGGTAAGAGTTTCAGCCATTAATAAAGTTATTATTGATGAAATAATTATGGCAAGAATTATAAAAACACCGCCGGTAGTTGGAGTCCCTTGCTTTTGGGCGTGTGCTTCAGGTGCACAGTCTTTTATGTATTGACCAATCATTTTTTTCTTCAAAAAATCGATATATGGCACCCCGAAAAGCAGACACAATATTAAGCCGAGCAAAAACGCTACAGTTATCATTATCATTGGTGTTTATCTCCCTCTTTTACGGTTTGTATAATCTCTTCAAATTTCATAGTCCTTGAAGCCTTTAAAAATATTGTAGTACCGACATCAAGATTATCAAGAATGTAACGAGATGTTTCGAAATTGTTGTCAAAACTTTTTACATCAAATCCGAATTTTGCGAGTTCTTCACCTGTATAACGTGCCAGATCTCCAACTGTTATGAATTTGATATTTTTATTATTCTCTTTATTGCCGAGATAGTCTCCGACTTCTCTATGGAATTCTATTTCTTGATCTCCGAGTTCGCCCATATTCCCGATAACAACAACAGGATTTTTATAGAGTTCTACAAAAGTTGATACGGAGGCTTTCATAGAATCCGGATTGGCATTGTAACTGTCATTTATGAATTTTAAGCCTTTAATCTCTTCTACTTCCCAGCGTTTTTCGATAGGATGATAGTTATAGAGACCTTTTTTGATTTTTTCGTAAGAGAGTCCGAGTTTTTTTGCGAGTTCAATTGCCGCGAGTGAATTTTCTACGTTATAATTGCCTTCGACCTGTAATTCATATTCTTCATTTTTGTATATGAATTTAGTATAAGAAGGGCGACTTTCCATGATTGTTACGTCATTAATTGAATAAAATATTTTTTCGCCGTCAAAGTTTACAAAGTCACGGATTCGTTTGCTGTCATTAGCAATAAGTGTTCCGTCAGGTTTTTGATATTTTGTAATTTCGCATTTGGCTTTGGCGATGTTGTCAAGCGAGCCGAGTCTGCCTATGTGCGCGGAACCTACATTAACGATTATTGAATAATCCGGTTGAGTATATTTTGACAGCAGTTCAATTTCACCTTGAGCGCGCATACCCATTTCTATTATAAGGATTTGAGTGTCGACAGGCATGGAAAGAACAGTCTGGCAGAATCCTATTTCGTTGTTATGATTGGAATAAGTTTTATGTGTTTTGAAATTTTCTGACAAAACTGAATAAACCATTTCTTTTGTTGTTGTTTTGCCTGAACTTCCGGTAATAGCCACTGTTATGGGGTTGAATTTGTTTCGTGCGTAGTTAGCAACAGCCATATATGCAAGAAGGGTATTTTCTACTTTGAGGACAATTTTAGCGTTTGGCGGAAAACTATCACAAGTAACAAAGCATCCTGCGGCGCCTTTGTTTATCGCATCCAGACAGAACTTTTCGCCGTCGAATTTAGCACCTTTTAAAGGCAGATATATGTCGTTTTCTGAAATGGTTCTTGTATCAGTTGAGATACTGAAACTTCCGCCGGACAGTTCGTTTTTTAAAATTTTTGCGTTAGTTGCTTTAATAATTTCGTCGATTGTAAATTTCATAACATAAATTATGATACTCCAAAAAATTTATAGGGAGTATAAAGTTAATAAATATTAATACTACTTGACATTCGCCGTTCAGTGAAGGATAATGACAGATGTATTAGTAGTGGTAACTCGTTATGTAAATCTTTACATTACAGCCGAAACTTTAAAAACAGGTGCGAGGGATAAGTCCTGCAAAGATAGACAAAATCTAAAAGGAGTACCCGAGTGCATTAACAAAACAAAGCCGGTATTAAGAAAATTGACGGAATAAAAACAGAAATTTTCAAAAGGCGGTTGAGCGTTAATCGTAAGCTGAAATGACAAAGATACGAAACCAGAAGATGAAAGGACTAAAAATGTACGCAATTGTAGAAACTGGCGGCAAACAATATCAAGTTGAAGAAGGACGTTATGTTGATATTGAATTATTAGATGCCGAACAAGACAGTAAAGTAGTATTTGATAAAATCGTTATGATAGTTAACGGTAAAAAATCAAAAGTAGGTCAGCCATACGTATCAGGCGCATCTGCTGAAGGTACTGTTGTTAAACATGATAAAGCTAAAAAGATTATTGTTTTCAAACAAAGACCTAAAAAAGGTTACAGAAAAAAACAAGGTCACAGACAGGGCTTTACAAGAGTAATGATTTCAAAAATCAGAACATCAGCTCAAAAGAAAGCCGCTGAAACATCTGAAGATGCAGAATAATTTTTGTATTGCTGATTAGAGCCTGTACTTAGTTTTGGTAGGGTGGATAAAGCGAAGCGTACCCACCGAACTTTAAAAACGAAAAACAGAAATTTTCAAAAGGCGACTCAACAAAAATTGTAAGCTTAGATGAAAAAAGAGATGCGAGGGACAAGTCCCGCGAAGATAGAAAAATTTTCAAGAGACTACCCGAGTGCATTGACAAAACAAAGCCGGTACTAAGAAAATCGACGGAATAAAAACAGAAATTTTCAAAAGGCGACTCAATAAAAAATTGTAAGTTAAAGCAAAAAAGGAGAAATAGATATGGCACATAAGAAAGGTATGGGATCAACCCGTAACGGACGTGACTCCGAAGCCAAACGTTTAGGCGTTAAGAAATTTGGCGGAGAAACAGTTAAAGCCGGTAATATTCTTGTTCGTCAAAGAGGAACAAAAATTCACCCGGGCAATAATGTAGGTATCGGTTCAGATGATACATTGTTTGCATTAATTGACGGTGAGGTAAAATTTGAATCTCACAGACGCGACAGAAAACAGGTAAGCGTTTACGCGGCAGGTTAATTAATCAAAATTTTTATTAAAGTGGGGCGTTTGCATAGCAAACGCCCCACTCTGTTATTAAGCATAAATTACTTACCACGGATAGTCGTCACTTATTACCCAGCCATCTGTTGCAATTAATCCGCTGCAATGCTGACCGGCATTTACTGAAGGATTATCCTTATTACATCCGCTTTCTGTGCTGGCAGATTTCAACTCATCTCTTGTTAATCCAAATCCACTAGGTTTGAGTGTTCCTTCTGAAAATTTTGCATAAAATCCAAAAACATCTTTACCTAACATGTTTGGCGCTTTTTTCCCATTTATGTCAACCCATATCTGGGCATGCGGACGTGCATTAATCGGATTGTTTGCCCAAAAATATATATTACTGCCGTTAGTAAGTGTGGCACATGCTGATGCTGTACCGGCACCTGTAGTTGCACCAATTTTATAATTGTCTGATTCTTGTCCAGAAATGGATTTTGTATTTGCCCAGCAGTCTTCTGATGCAGGAATACTTGTTTTCAGAGTTTTTAAATATGGTAGAAAATATTTTTCTGCAAAGAATTTTGTGTTTCCGGCAAAAGTTTCATCCGGCAGGGTCCATGTAGCAATTTCACCATTTTCAGCTTCTGACATTCTTAATGCCTGTTCAAGGACAGCAATATCTTTTTGCATTTTGCTAACCGTAATTTTTTTCTCATATTTTGCTATGAGCGACGGGATTGTCAAAGCTACCACGCCGATGATTGCGAGGGTGATTAAGACCTCTGCTAAAGTAAACGCGGCTTTTGGAAAAGTGACTAAGTGAGTGAAGTGAGTATGGTGAGTACCGTTGTTTCTGGAATGTGTCTGAGCGGTTGATTCGTTGATTTTGTTTTTGGTTTTCATTTGGAGTTGCTCCTTTCTGTTATTTCTATCTTCTGATTGTGTATTACTGATTGTTTCCGCGTGGTTGGCTTGGTGTCCTCTCCTGAGGGGAGGGCGGAACCACTTAACGAACTTTCGTGAGTTTAGTGGTTCGGGTGGGGGGACTATATATGGACTGGTCCGCCCCCCTCCTGAAATTTCTAGCCTCACTCCGTTCGGCAACAAATTTCTTCCTCCCCCCTGGAGAGGAATTTATTCCCTCTTTGAGTGTTAGGTTCTCGTGCAAATATTAAGTAATTTTACATAAAATTCAATAAATTTAATTATTACTAAATATATATATTGAAACATGTACCAGATATAGAGAAAAATGTCAAGATATGTCAAAAAATATATAATGTTAATTAAAACAGGATTATTTATGACAGCCAGAGATGATTTGAAAATTTTACTAGTCAAAGAACATATGACCTTAACAGAACTTGCTGTTATCGCAACTTCTGCACTTAATAAAAAATATACAGTGCAAAGCCTCTCGCAAAAACTTGTCAGAGGTACTATGCCTTATGACGAATTGGAGAGGCTTGTAAGGTTGTTGGGTTATAAGATAAACTTTGAAAAACAATGAGATTCTAACATAATATTACGCGCGGATTTGCAAGAGGCTCAAGATATTTAATTGCTTTTAAAATACGTAATTGAAGTTTTTCCGTTTCGGTTAAATATTCACCACGCTGTTCTTTTATCAATAATGTTAAATATAATCTTTCCAATTTTAAGCGATTTGCACGTTCAATTTCTTCACGAATAACAGGATTTGGATGCGGCACAGGACGGGGCGAAATTATCTCAAGATGTTTCCCTGCGACAGAATGACCCGATGGCGCAAAAAAATTCACAATACCATTAAACATAACACACACTCCTTTTTCCAACTACAATAATATAAAGTATTTTCAAAAGTTGTTTTTTCACAGATGTGATTTTTGTTAATTTTTGTTTACAATAAGCCTTTTTTATTAAAGATTATTTTCACCTGCTCCGATATAGAAAATATAACAAGAAAATTAAAGGAGTAAATTATGCTTAAAAAGATAGTATCACCTTCGTGTAATGTATGCGACAGTGTGGAATTTATATTAAGAGGAGCGAGAAAACGCCGCAGTATGGCGATAGCAAACGCAAAGATGATTAATGCGGATGCAGGTATTCAAGCACGGTTACATGCCGTAAAATAGTGCTTATTATTTAATAAATAAGATTTGAGAGTTTATATTATGAAAAAGACCGGCAAAACCGGTCTTTATTTTTACATCCACGGCTTGACCAGAAATTTTATTGCTTTACCTGCTATATGTTGCTGCATTGCCCATTCTATTTTATCAAGCCCGATAGTTCCGGTGATTAACTTTTCAACATCAAGTTCACCCGATGCAATATGCTCAAGCGCCTGCCTGAAGTATTTTGGAGTGTGGTGGAAAACACTCATCAGGGTTATATCACCATAATGCATTTTTGTGGTGTCGAAGGTTACTGTTGAACCGGATTTGCAGCCGCCGAAAAAGTGCACTTTGCCGCCCGGGCGAACACAGGAGAAAATCCTTTCCCAAATTTCCGGTAGTCCAACGCATTCAACTGCAACATCTAACCCTTTTTTCTCTTCGGTGAATTCTTTGAAGATTTTTTCAGGGTTTGTATAACGGGTAAGGTCAACTATTTCATCAGCGTGCGCAAATTCTTCGGCTGCTTTAAGTTTGATAGGATTACGTCCGGCGACTATTACATTTGCACCTTTTAATTTTGCAAGACGCGCAAACATAAGTCCGATTGGTCCGATGCCGATAATACCGACTGTCTGCCCCGGTTTAATTTCAGTTCTTTCTACTCCGTGAACAACATTGGCAAGCGGTTCACAGAAAGCCGCTTTATCAAAACTCAAATTGTCAGGTAAAATCAGCATATTTTTCTTAACTATGCGGGCGGGTACTGTTATATATTGAGCGTAAGCCCCGTTGAGTAAATCAAGATTTTCGCACAGGTTGTATTCTTCATGCCTGCAATAGAAACAGTGACCGCAAGGGGCTGAATTTGCGGCTACTACACGGTCTCCGACCTTAAAATTTTCAACGCCTCTGCCGACACGATCAACAATACCTGCAAATTCGTGTCCGAAACCTGATGGTACATTTTTTATTAACACCGGATGCCCTCGTCTGTATGTTTTTACGTCAGTTCCGCAGGTCAGGGCGGACATAACTTTTACAACAACTTCGCCTTCTTCCGGCGGTTTAACCATTACTTCTTCATACTTTATATCCTGTGGTCCGTAATATTGTATTGCGCGCATTGTCACCTCTTGCTTGGAGTGATTAAGTGACTAGGTGATTAAGAAAGGTTAATAAATTATCAAAGCTGTTTTATTTCACCTAATCACTTAATCACCTAGTCACCCTTATATATGCCTTCATTATTTTATTGCTCATAGTATCTTCAAACGCCTGTTCTATATCTTCCAGATTGTAAACTGTTGAGATACCGGAAACTTTTACTTTTCCTTCGGTTAAAAGATTCAACGAGTCTTTTAAATCAACAGGAGCAGGTGAATAACTGCCCAGTACTGTCAATTCTTTGTAATAAATTTCGTTATTTGCATAACCGGAATTTTTTGGAGTGCTTGAAAATACGAGTATTTTACCTCCATTTTGGACATGATTAAGAGCTGTATCAATTGCTTTGTCTGCACCTGATGTCATAAAAACGCAGTCGGCTTTGAATTCTTGCGGCAGTTCTTGATATGCATCAATTCCTAAAGACTTTAAAAATTCGACGCGTTCGGAAATTAAATCACATCCTATTACATTTATTCCATAAGCCTTTATCGCCTGCGCCATAAGTATTCCGATTGACCCCAGCCCTATTACAAGTGCTGTGTCACCTTGTAATAGATTTGCACGTTTTACGGCTCTGACGCAGCAGCCCAATGGTTCATAGAATGACGCCTCTATTTCAGTTAAATTTTCCGGTTTAAGATGTGCAACATTTTCAAGATGTTCCTCACTCAAATAAACATATTCACTAAAGCCGCCCGGAATAATATTAGTTTTTTTGAAGTGTTCGCACATTGAGACGTTTCCGTGTTTGCAAAAATCGCATTTGCCGCAAGGAATGTGATGTGAAGTAACAATTACATCCCCTTGTTGAAAATTCGTGTGTGAGTTAATATCAACAATTTTTGCAACAATTTCATGCCCTAAAACTGTTCCGTTTTTAGAAATTTTATGAACGAATTTTACAATATCAGATCCGCACAATCCGCATCCAAGCACTTGAACTATTGCACCGGTACGATTATTTAAAGCAGGGGTATCAGTTTCTTTTGTTATAATTTTATTGTTATCTATGACTGCTATTTTCATAAATACCTCACAGATAAATTTTAACACAAACTTGAAAAATGCCGAAAAAAATATTATAATATTAATATGGGCACCATTAGACGATTAAACTGTTTTGACCGACCGAAAATCAAGAAAATGATATCTTATCTTGGCGGAGAAGATGAATTTTCGAAAGCTTTAATGCGCGAAGCGTTTATAATGCTGAGTTCGTATTTGCCCCTGAAATACAGACGACTGCCTGAATCTTATATTTTGTTGGAAGACGGCGAAATTCAAGGGCTGATTACTATTGTTCCGACAAACGGCAACCCTTATAAAATTAATATAACCCGCTTGATATTCAGACAGAATTATTATGATGTCGGGAAACAGTTGATAGAGTTTGTTATAGCAAGATACGGGGCGCAGGGCGCAATATCATTCAGCGTTCTTGTTGATGAATCTCATGATGAACTTCTGGAACTTTTCACAACAGGATGCGGTTTTAGGCAGTGCTCTTGTGAGTGTTTGTGGAAGTTAGAAAATATACATTCAGAAAACAGAACACCTAATTTGTTTAGATATTGCCAGAATTCTGATGCCAAAGCTGTATCAAGACTTTTTAACGGTGAACTTGTGAGTTTATACAGACCGTCACTGGACAGAACAAAAGAAGAGTATCAGGAACCTGTGTTTGCCGGATTCGCCAGTTTCTATAAAAACAGGTATGTCATGGAAGAACCGGCAAAAGGCAGAATTATAGGTTATCTTTCTATTACTACCGAAGACAATGTGAATTTTATCATAGATTTGTCGGTCAATGAAGGGTATGATATTTCGTACGACGATGTCATTGATTTTGCACTTGGTGAGATTTCAAGACGTAAATCAGTATTTTATGCATTTGTAAAACAGAAAAAGTACACAAAGACTTCTGATAAACTTGAAGATTATTTGAAAGCGCATAATGCAGATTTAATCCAGACACAAATTGTTCTGGTTAAAGATTTTTATCGTCCGGTAAAACAAAGTGAAAGTATTCTGCAGGTATTTTTGTTTGGAGAAACAGGCGCTGCAACTTAATAAATATTATTTGACAGCCGCAGGCTCTTTATAACTTTGAGGGAATGGGGCTCTGTTTTCGTAGTTTGCAAATGAGCCTATTTGTTTGCACCATTCATATATTATTACATCTTCCGGCAGTTGATAAGAAATAGGTTTGCCAATATGAATTGAGACATTTTTTCTTGTAAAAGGATTCAATTTAGGATATCCGTCCCAGCCTGCGATTGCAACAGGTATAATATCAGCTTTAGCATTTTTGGCAATGACAACAAAGCCTTTTTTGATATCTTCTAAAACTCCGTAAGGTCTGATACCGCCCTGAGGAAAAACACCTAAAGACCAGCTTGTGGAAAGAATATCACGTACAGTTTTGAATGTTGCAATTTCAGGTTTGTTTCTGTCTACAGCAAAAGCTCCGAGACGTTTAATAAGCCAGCTGCGTTTTTCTTCAGGCTCAAACAGTTCTTTTTTTGCCATATATGCAATAGGACGTCTTACTGCCATTGAAACATACAGCGGGTCAAAATGTGATACGTGGTTTGCCGTATATAGAAATTTGTCTGATTTTCTGTGTTTTTTAGACAGATTTTCGCGACCCGTAATTTTGAAATTATAAAATATCATAAAAAACGGGAATACAACTGTATATAAAAATGTCATGTAAAACATAGTTCTAAAAATATTGTATTCATAAGGATATCTTCTGTTATAATTCCTAGCTTTCTTTCCCATTCCAACAACTCCTAATTAACTTCAACTTTTTCATCTGCTTTATATTTGTATCCTGTAAGTGTTTCTATGGCATTGCCCCATTGAGAAACCATCTCATCAACTTCTTGATTGTACGGAATTATTTTTCCAATTTTTACAACAATTTTACCGGAGAAAGGTAATCTTTTAACAATATCCGTACCTGTAATACCAACCGGTAAGATGTTACATTTTGTCAGTTTTGCAATGTTCGCAAATCCTTTAGTTACCCCGCTTATTGTGCCGGCTTCTTCACGTGTTCCCTGCGGAAATATTCCAAAGACCCAATTGCTGTCTTTAATGGATTTGACTGTTTTTATTGTAGATGGTCCCAGCTTTTCTCTGTTTACGGCAAATGCGCCAAGCCAGTTGAGAAAAATTCTTAATGACCAGATGTCAAACAGTTCTTTTTTTGCCATAAATGCAACGCTTCGAGGCATAACTGCCGCAATTAATGGCGGATCAAGTGTAGACAGGTGATTTGACGCAACGATATAATTATTATCTTTCGGAATGTTTTCTTTGCCCTGAACTTCAAGTCTATAAACAAATTTGAAACGAAGCATGTAAAGTCCTTTACATACTATTGTTTGAAAAATGGATCGCAGCCAGTTATAATCTTTTGCTGTACGTTTGGTGTAAGTATTTTGTTCATTAGACATATACACTTTCCCTCCATTAATTATCAGTATACTACAAAATTTAATATTATGCCATTGTAAGATAGTTTTTTTTTACTATAATTAAAAAATAAAAGATATTAGCTAAGAGGAGAGATTATGAATATTTGCAAAAAATCGAATATCGAACTTGAAAATGAATTATTTAAAAGTGTGTATGACAAAACACCTGACTATATAAAAAATTTAGATTTAATGAATTTTGATAATGAGGGAGCATTTACATTTACATTAAAAAAAGAACACTTATTGCCTTATGATTCAGTAAAAAATCCTGAAGGGTTAAATTTAAAGGAATGGTTTGCTAATTATGCAAAGGAGGCAAAAGTTTCAACAGCCGGAATACGCGGACCGCAAAACATTTTATATCCGCAGGACACAAGATTTCCAATAAATCTTGCCGGTATTGTGCTGGCAACCCTTGCAAAAGCACTTGTTGCAAAAGAAAAATATCCAAACCAGAACATTCTGAAAATAGCAGGACGCGAAGTCAGATATAATTCTGCAATGTTTCTTGATGCAATAGCAAGAATTCAGGCTGCAAACGGAATTAAAACACTTGTGCCTGCCGGCAGAAAAACTATTCCTATCTGGCTTGCATCTTTTCTTGCTTTTAAATTGGATTTATTAGGCGGTGAATATATTACCTCAAGTCATGGTATTTCTGTTAAAAATGCAACAAAAGATTTAAATTCTCAAGGCAGTCAGTATTTGCCGGAAGAATCAATGGAATTTGTTAATAAAATTCAGGAAATTTTTGATAAAACAGAAAAAGATGGCAAATATGAAATAAAAATTGCGGCGAAAGACAACCCGCTTATTGATGAAAAAGTAATGGAAAAACTTAATGACGGGGTTGACCTGTATGTTGAATATTTACGCTCCGGGGTTGCGCAAGACATAAATCTGGATTTAATCAAAAAATTCAACGGTAAAATAGCGATAGAAAATGTCGGCGGCTCTGCATACAGAACTCTCAGCCGTGTACTTAAAAAATTAAATATTGAAAATAAATTCGTATGGTTTAACACTGAAGAAGATCCATTTTTCCATTCAATCGGTAAATATGATCATACACCTTCAGGAGAAAAAGCTTTTTATGATTATTCTGTTGATGCAACTGTTATTGCGAAGAAAAAAGACGGTGAAAAATTCTTCCCTGTAATAGAAACTTTACATTATGAAGACAAGCTGCAAAATTATCCGATTGGAACGGTGGTCTTAATAACAGATCCAGATCATGACAGACTTACAATCACTCAGACTGAAAGTGTTGATAGAATTCCAGAACTTGAAAGCGCAGGGATTGATTACATCAAATTAAATGAAAACAGAATTTTGACGGTATTTACTGCAAATCAGGCATTTTTGATGCTGATGGATTTCTGGGCAAAACAGCTAAAAGCTAAAGGGGTATGGAATAATCATCCTCGTTTTATGATAAAAACAACTGCCTCAGCGCTTTCATGGGATGAGTGGGCTAAGAATAATGATGTTAAAGTTGTGAATGTTCCTGTAGGGTTCAAAGAAATAGCAAACATCATGAAAAAAGTTGAACTAAAAATCAAAAAAGCTCCTGAAAAAGAAGTGATTATTGATGATGTGTTTGCAAATGCCATAAACCTTGGCAAAAGTCCGCGTCTGCTTTTTGCGGGCGAAGAATCCGGAGGTATGATTATGGGCAGTGATACATTAATCAAATCTCTTGCCGGACGCGAAGCAATTGCAATGCGTGAAAAGAGTGCAACAGAAGCAATTATGGTAGCATCTGCTCTTATTGCAAAACTTGCAAACTGCAAAAAATCATTATCTGAACATCTTGTAGATATTTTTGATGAAAATAATATCATCGGACGTTTTGATACACGTGTTGATATTGCATATTACAATGAATCAGAACCTGATATTAATAAGCTTAAGCAGGCAAAAATTGAGGGTGAAGAAAAACGAACAAAAAATGATCTGTTCTATCTTACAATGGCAATAGCACTAAAAGAAGGTGTTATGACTCTTGATAATATCAAAGAAGTTTTAAATGACGCGTTCAAAAGCCTTATATTTGACGGTGTAAAATCCGTGAAATTTGTAGGTGACGGCACATATATTGAATTTGATGATAAATATATAGAAATAAGACCTTCAGGAACAGATGCCAAAACAAAAGCCTATGCCGGAGGTTTGGATAAACACGTTCTGGAAACTTATGCAGGAGCAATGGGACATTATTCAGGTGAACGCACAGCTTTGCATAAAAAATATATAAGTGATGAATTTTATGAAACAGCAAAAGATAAAGCTATGAAATACTATCTTGATTTTGTTGATAAAGATGCAAACAATGAACCATTTGTAATTCCTGAATATAAATTTGCGGTTTAACAAAATAAATTTTATCAGTCAGTGTACTTTTGTGCATTGACTGATAACTGTAAATGTTTTCTATATTAGACTTGAAAAATTTGGGGCAATATGTAATAATGGAAATATAGAGTTTGAGTAAGGAATTTGAATGGCAAGAAATTTGGCAACAAAACAAAAAAATACAGTCGGTTGGGCATACCTGCCCAACAATGGAAAAGTTGTTGCGCTGAAAAAGTCCTATGGTAGTGAAAGTTTGTACAGCGAAAAAACGGCACTCACTCCACTCTCCACACTCACCACTGTCCCGTATAGGGCGGAAACCCTTGTCCTGAGCGGCTTTGCGGGGGGGGGGGTATCTAACTTCAAGCCCCACAAGGCTTTCAAGGCACACGAAGTGTACTCTTACACTCAGACTTTCGCTAAAGAAGTGCGGTCAACTCCAATTTCGTCATCCCGCAACAGGTTGCGAGCAGAGGGCAGACCAGTCCGCTCTTACACTCAGACTACCGCTAAAGAAGTCCAGTCAACGCCTGTTCCGTCATCCCGCAGCGGTTTTGACGCGATACCCTATAGTTGTCGCCTTGCGGGATCTCAAACAAAAATTCGACACAAGCTAAAAGACTTGTGCGAAAATATATAAACCTTTAAAAGGTAATCTGTAGAGTATAGTTAATGTAATAATATAACCCAAAGGAGGTAAAAAACAAATGGGAAAAGATTTAAAAAGTATTATTAATCCGAACGTAATTAATCACGTAGAAACAAAGCCTAAAAGATGTAAAGGACTTAACGTCCTAGCGGATTTGCGTACGGATGTAGCGAACGAATGTGAGCAAATCCGGATAGCGAACGGAATGAGCCGGCTTGTGCGAAAGCACAAAAGGCGAGACTCCGTGAGCGTGGAGCAAATCCAAGACACGTCTTATCGTCTTAACGTCTTTAAACACAAACCCGCCTTTACTCTCGCAGAGGTCCTCATCACCCTCGCGATTATTGGCGTAGTGGCAGTGCTGACATTACCTGCATTAATCCAGAATTACAATGCAAAGGCATGGGAAACCGCACAGAAGGTATTCACCAACCGCCTTGAAGTAGCAACCCGCCAGATGAATACCGAAGAAAAACTTGCAGGCTATTCTAATACCATGGACTTTGTAAATGAACTTAAAAAGTACATAAAAATAACAAGAGTATGCGACAATAGCAACATTACAAAATGTTTTAACAAAGAAGTTATTTGGAATGAAGGCGAAGACCCGATAGACATGTCCACAATCAAGAATGCCGCATCCCTCGGACAAGACGATTGGGATACAGATACAGTAGCAGTTCAATTTGCGAATGGCGTGAACGCAATAATAGCTTATAATCCAAATACAACACAGGAACCATTTAATAATCAGTTTAGCGCAACAAGCAATTCAATGGCAATTCTATATGATGTCTCAGGCAACAAAAATCCAAACACAAACGGTAAAGATATAGGCAAAATAAACGTAGAAAATCTTGCAGGCGTAACGGGCTGTATGATACCTGAATTAGCAGATACTATGTGCATAACACAAATATTAGCCCCGGGCACAGGATATAGCCCGATGACATATGCAGAATGTACAGAAGCAAAAGATAAAGGAGAAATAGATGTGCAATATTGCTACAATGGCAATGACTACTGGGCAGGTGCAGTAAAAGCATGTGGCGGAACAAGTAACCTGCCAAGCCAAGATCAGCTAACACAGTTAGCAAATTATATCTACAATACAGATAGCGTAAGCTCAAGTGGAACAACGCGTGGCTTAGCAATGGACACAACCAAAGCATCTCAATTCCTCTCAGCCTCACCGGAGTCTAACTTCTTCTATGTTTGGTCTGCGTCGGAGTACGAGAACCACGCTTACTACCGTAATTTTCTCTCTGCCGACACGCACTGGGGCAACTACAGCCGCAACTACAACTATCTCGCGGTTTGTGTGGATCAGTAAGAGGCATCGCCTCTTACTGGAGTGACTAGGTGATTAAGTTTCGTAGGGTGGGCAAAGCAATGCGTGCCCACCTTTTTAATTGTCGGCTTAGTAAAGCCGAGCTACAATGTTGTTGTCGGGCTAAAGCCCGACCTATTTTTAACTGAAGTGACTAGGTGATTAAGTGATTGAGTGACAAAGAAAGATAGATTAATTTTAGGAGATCCTGAAATACTCTACGAGCCCCCTCCCTTGTAAGCCTCATTACATTCGGCAACAAGAGGAGCTGCGAGTTCAGCATGACATATAAAAATCAGGTAATGAGGAATTTCCCTAATTGCCTGATTTTTATTAACGGACTTAACGTCTTAGCGGATTTGCGTACGGATGTAGCGAACGAATGTGAGCAAATCCGGATAGCGAACGGAACGAGCAAGCCGAGCAGAGGCACGAGCGCAGCGAGAGACGAACAACAATCAACGGAAACGTTGAGTTTTCGTTGTTGTTGTGAGCGTTGCCGTTTAATGCGAGGCGCAGTTGTGCGTAAGCACAAAAGGCGAGACACCGTGAGCGTGGAGAGCGAGTGAGCGAAGAGTTAAAGCGTAAGCGTACTCGTTATTCGCGAACGATGCGACAGGCAAATCCAAGACACGTCTTATAGTCTTAACGTCTTTATTAACTCCTTAGTGCCCTAGTGCCCTAACCACTTAGTGCCTTTATCTAAAAACATTGACTTTAAGAAAATAATCATTAATAATTTCATACATTTAGATGTTTATTGCACTTTCAAAATCGCTCATAATAGCATCAAGAAAGTGTAGCCTGAAAAATGCCTTTTCGTTACAGATTACAAAAGATACTGGATTTCAGAATCCGTAAAAAAGAAGAGCAATTGCTTGTCGTTCAAAAAGCACAGCAAGAAGTCTTTATAGCAGAAGAAAACATACGCAAAAACAATGAAGAAATCGTATCCACAAAATCTAACATGAGGCATGCAGACCCGATGATGTATGAGGCTTATGATAATTACCTTGTACATCTCTGGGAAAAGGCAGAACAACTGGAACAAATTCGTGTAGAAAAACAAAATATTCTGGATGCTGAAAAGCATAAGCTGGTACTTCTGGAGCAGGCTGTAAAAGTTCTAGAAAAACATAAGGAAAAAAGTAGAGAAGCCTATATCGAAGAAGAAAAAGCTCAAGAATTAAAAAAGTATTCCGAACTCGGCGTAACAAGATTCTTCGCTCAATCTGTCGAAAAGCAGGAAGAGGAAGAAAAGGAAATTCTAAAACAGCTTGAAGCATTAGATAATGAGGGTAAGTAATGAATATAGATACATCTTCATCAGCAATAAGTTCAACTAGCAATACGTCTGCAACATCCGTAAAATCAAGTTCAAGAACTAATAAAACGGATTCATCCTCTTTTGAAGATGAAATTAAATCAGTATCGACTCAAAAAGAAGAACAGACACAAAAAACTGAAGATGCAGATGCCGCTGAAACTGAAAAAACAGAGAATGCTGAAGCAGAAAAAACTGAGGAAACTCAAGAATCTAAAGATGAGAATTCCGCTGATGATAATAAAAATAAAGACAAAAATTCCGGCACTGAAACATTAAAAGGAAATGCTGAAATTGACGATTACCAGTACGATGAAAAACAATCTATTCTTTCAAAGAATATTCAATCTCTAATCAATACTGGTAATAAAATAAACTTTAATAATACAGATTTTTCAAACCTGCAGGCAAGCATTGATTATCAGTCTGTTTCAATGAGTGACAGTGATGCAATGTTCTTTACGGATTTGGTGAAAAATACTGATATGTCCATGCAGTCTATTGCGTCAAACCTGCAGCAGTTATCGCAGGTTAATGTTCAGGCTGCTGAAAAAACTGCTAAAGTTTCTGCAACAATGATGAATTTGCTTTCTGATTCAATGAAAACAAATCAACCTTTCCGAATTGATTTTGACAAAGATGTTTCTGTCATTATAAAAGTAAATAAGGACGGAAGTATTATGGCAAATTTTATTCCGGGGGACAAAGCAGTTGAAGAATACCTGAAAAACAACATTGGATTTTTAAGACAGCGTTTTGATGATCAAAATCTGGCATACAGCCAGCTTTCATACTCAAAACATAAACAGCAGCAAGAACAACAAAACAGAAATAATAACGATAAGGAGAATGCTGATGAATGATTCTTTCACAACGGCACTAAACACTCAAAAAGCAACAACAAACTGGATGGATGTAATCGCGCATAATATGACAAACATCTACACTCCGGGGTTTAAGGAACAACAGGTGAATTTTAAAACGTTTCTTGGTGGTGCCGTAGATGATGATTATGACAAAAAAATGGATCAGGGTAAATCTACTCCGGGTACTTCTAAAGATAACGTGTTTTTGGAAGGTCGCGGCTTTTTCCTGTTAAAAACTCCGGAAGGGAAGAGTATTTATACACGTTTGGGCGAATTTACCTTTGACAGTGAAGGTGTTTACCGCGCCAAAAACGGTAATACAGTGCAAGGGTATATTCTGAATGATAAAGGCGAGATTATGCAGGGCACAAAACCTGTTACTGCAGACTTGTATCAAGAAACGGCATTAAAAGGCGGCTCACTGGATATTCCGACAACCAATATTAAATTGTGGATAGACCCGAATAACGGAAAATTTCTGGGTAAATACGATGAATATGAGATTAAAAACGACGGCACAATTATAGGTAAAGCTGACGGCGGCAAAAGAACTGTACCTTTGTATAAAATTACAACACGTAATTTCCATAATTCAGCAGCATTGTATGAATTTAAAGAAGGGTATTATCTTGAAACAGAAGAGTCCGGCAAACCTGTATTAGGCGCCGGAGAAATTCGTTCAGGACTGTTAGAATTGTCAAATGCTGATTTTAAAGGTAATATTTCGTATTTTCAGATGGCAAAATTGCAGCTTGAAGTTTCTAACAAATTGATTTCTTCTAACAAACAACTGTTGGAAGAAGCATTAAGATTGGTAGGTAGTTAGGACGTAGTAAACAAATATATTATTTATCAGACTCCATTTTTAGAGGGATTTTTATATCCCTCTTTCATTTATGTTTTAGTGTGCAAATCATCTGAAAATATGATAAAATTTATGTTTTTAAATTATAATATATTTGTATGTATGAATATGAAACTTATACAGAAGATTTAGAACTAAAAAAAGTAGGTCTGGAACTGATGTTTATGACGCCGGAAAAATACACACATCCTGACGGGATAACATCGGTTGAACTGGCAAAGCTTGTGGATTTGCCTCTGGAAGTTGTGAAAAAGAAACTCACAATACTGAAAGATGCAGGACTTGTGCGGGTAAAAGGCATCAACCCGAAATACTGGAAGTTTGATGAATATAATTTTCAGAGGATAGATGAAGACGATGAAGTTTATAGACTTTTGTGTAATTTTGATGATGTGGATTTTGACAGATTTTTCCAGTACTAATCGTGCCTTTGGGAAAGTTACAGAGTTGCGGAGCTCATAAAGAGTGATTAAGTGATTGGGTGATTAAAGTGAGTGAAGTGAGTATTGTGAGGTGGTGATTAATTAATTAGTCAACAAGGAATGCCTCATTGACTGATTTATTGTAAAAACTTTACTCACCTTAGTCACCCCACTCACTCCCCTCACTTTCCCAAAAGGACTTGCAAAATTTCGAGACATATGTCATAATGGGAATGTGAACAAAACCCGAGGAGTTCAATGACAGGAAGTATGATGGAACGATTAGAAGAAAATAAATTCTTAATCACTCAATCACCTAATCACTTAATCACTTTAAAAAATGTATGTTGTGGTTTCCACCTCAATAATTTCCGTAGGGTGGGCAAAGCGGAGCGTGCCCACCGCAATGTTGGTAACTCCCTGCAAACGTTACTCACTCCACTCACAATCCTCACCCCACTTACTTTTGCGCCATGCTACAGGGCTGAAACCCGCATGAATACTGAGTTTTGCGGGGGGGGGGGTGCCAAACTCTAAGCCCCACAAGGCTTTCCGGCACATTGCCAAATCGTGTCATAGTCAAAACCCGTCATCCCGCAACAGGATTGCAGCAATACACAGAGATTGTGACCTTGCGGGATCTCAAACAAGAATTTATAGCCAGAAACAACACAAGTTGAAGAACTTGTGCAAGAATCAATAGTCCCATTAAAACCTACTTAATAAATAGAATTTGTGCTAAATTAGTATTATAACAAAGAAAAGTATAAGGATAAAGAATTATGCTAAATGATGAAGAATCAAATCAACAATTGAAGAACCACAAAATTCCTCTCCGCGGGGGAGGAAAAGAATTTGTTAGCGAATGTAATGAGCTTACAAATTCAGGAGGGGGTCAATTGTGTGCATCCCACCCAAACGATTACGTCACCCTGAATTTATTTCAGGGTCTAGCCAACGTGACAGGGGTCGACGACTTGAATAATAAAACAGCCGTCAATTGTGACGAGTGCCAGATTCTGAAACGAGTTCAGAATGACGAAATAGGGGTTGTAGTCCCCCCACCCGAACCACTAAACTCACGAAAGTTCGTTAAGTGGTTCCGCCCTCCCCTCAGGAGAGGGCACCCAAGCACTCTTAACAGAGAAATAATCAGTAATACACAATCAGAAGTTAGAAATAACAGAAAGGAGCAACTCCAAATGAAAACCAAAAACAAAATCAACGAAGCCATGGCTCAGACCAATTCCAGAAACAACGGTACTCACCGTACTCACTTCACTCACTTAGTCACTTTTCCAAAAGCCGCTTTCACTTTGGCGGAAGTCCTCATCACGCTGGCAATCATCGGCGTGGTAGCAGCGATAACGATACCAAGCCTCGTTAAGAACTACAATGAAAAGGCATGGAGCACCGCACAAAAAGTATTCACAGAACGTTTAGAAGTCGCCACTCGACAGATGAACACAGAGGAAAAGTTAGCGGGCTACTCAAACACCATGGACTTTGTAAACGAATTGAAGAAGTACATAAAAATAACTCGCGTCTGCGACAACAAAAACATTACCAAATGCTTTAATAAAGAAGTAATTTGGAATGAAGGCGAAGACCCGATAGACATGTCCACAATCAGGAATGCCGCACGCTTAGGTCAGGAAGACTGGGATACGGATACAGTAGCAGTACAATTTGCAAATGGTGTAAACGCAATTATTGCCTACAATCCTAATACAACTCAAGACCCGTTTAACAATCAGTTTGCGGCAACATCAAAATCAATGGCGATATTATATGATGTCTCAGGCAACAAGAACCCGAATACAAACGGTAAAGACATCGGCAAGATTAACGTAGAGAATCTAGCCGGCGTAACCGGGTGCATGATACCAGAATTAGCAGACACAATGTGCATAAGTCAGATACTCGCCCCAGGAACAGGGTATAGCAAATTAACCTATGCAGAATGTACCGAAGCAAAGGATAAGGGAGAAATAGACGTAGATGTATGTTCTAATGACCCAAGTGGAGATTATTGGGCAGGCGCAGTGAAAGCATGCGGCGGAACAAAGAACATGCCAACAGAATCGCAATTAATAGATCTAGCTAAGTACGTATATAATACAGACAGCATAAACGGCGGAACAAGTATAACATATGCAACCCTAGACACAGAGAAAGCGTCTCAATTCCTCTCAGCCTCACCATATGATGATTACTTCTGTGTTTGGTCTGGGCAAGAGTACAGCAGTAACCGCGTGTACGTCCGCGGCTTCGACCCTACCGCCACTTACGGGTACGACGCCAGCCACTACTACGACGGCCGCAGAGTCATGCTAGCGGTTTGCCTAGGTGACAACTAAGAGGACAAAGTCCTCTTAGTTGGGTGAGAAAAGTGAGTGCAGTGAGTAATATGAGTAAAGTATTTACAATTAATCAGGCAATGTGGATATTCTACATTGCCTGATTTTAAAAAGAAGGAGGGTTCGGGAACGTAGTTCCTGATGACTCGAACATTTTAAACGCGTGTTTTCTCTTTCTTTGGCGTCGCGTTTCTTTCTCTTTTGCCTCGCAACCAAAAGAGAAAGAAATGTGACAGAAGAATTAAAAATAATATTATAGTTCACGATTTATAATGTCTGGCTGAAACCCGACCTATGTTTGAAACTTATTCCCCTATTCCCTTTCAATTTGAGATCGCGCAACTGCTTGGTTGCTCGCAATAAACGGGTCTACGGGCTGCTCCGCCGGCTCCACGCCGCCGTGTGCGCCCTCCGCCCTCTGCTCGCAATCCGCAAATGCGCGATGACATGGGGTGTTGGCTGATTTTTGCAGCTAAACAGAAGGGCGGCAAATGAAATTTGCCGCCCTTCTCTGTTCTATAATAACAAAATTATTCACCCATAAGTGCATTAATTTCTTCAACCATTGCATCAGGGTCAAAGCCGTGGACTCTTGCACCTGCTTCAAGGTTCTCAAAATGTGCTGCAGCGCAACCAATACAGCCTAATCCGTATTTTTGAAAAATTCCTACGCTCTCTGGGCATGTTTGTACAATTTCCATAATATTCATTTCTTTTGTAATTTTTGGCATAAAATCCTCCTTTTGTTTGTTGATTTTTTTTCTTCTATCGTTAAGAATATTATAACATCAAAAGAAGGATTTGAGTATGGAATTGTTAAAAAGATTCTTTAAAGACGATGACAAAGTTATAGGACTTTGCGCATTCAGAAAAAAAGAGGCAAAAAAAATATCATTTACACCGCAGTTTACCGCAACCAGACTTGTGTACGGCACTAAATATGACAAGAATTTTTTTGTTAATTAACATTTCTTAATATTTAAGCAAAAAAAGGCAATTTTCATGACAATCTTTCCTTTATAATAATATAAGGGAAAAATTGAGGATTGAAATATGTCAGTTGGAGCAATTAATCTACTAACAAATTTGGGAATCAGAAAAGCCGCATACAGGGCTCCTGAAATGCGTGTTGCTCAAGGCGGGCTTAAAAATACATTTGCGGGAAATGTAAATTTGAATGCGCCTCAGCATGCCGATGTTTGTAATGCTCGTAAATATCTCGGTGATGATGTTCCGGGCAGCAGATTGTGCTTAATGGCATAGTTATTTATGCCAGCAAGTCAAGCTGTGTCGCGTTAGTGGAACTTTTTACCATGGGATGATTAGGGTTATAAACATCATTTGCCTGCTGCGCAAACAAGCCCGAATCAAACCTGTTAGCTCTCTGTGTGACCGTCGAACGGTTGTCATCAAACAGATTTACCGCATTCACTCTGTAAATATTCTGTTGTTGAATTGCGTCAATACTATTTATCATAATATGCCTCATATATATTAAAACAAAATGATGACGCCAATTTCAATAAAATAAAAAATGTTTACAATGTTAATATTTACGGCTGTTGGTTATGGGATTCATAAATTTTTAAATAACGATTGGATTTTTATAATCCGGTCGTTATTTTGTGGTATAGTAACATTATGGCAACTATTTTAGACGGCAAAAAATTAAGAGATAAAATACTGGCGGGTTTAAAAAATGGTCTGGACAAACTGGATAAAAAGCCGCAGCTTGTTGTGATTCTTGTGGGGGATGATCCTGCCAGTAAGATTTATGTTAACAACAAGAAAAAAACAGCGGAAAAATTAGGGATAATCTCGCAAATTATAAATTATCCGTCTGATGTTACCGAACAAGAGTTGCTCGCCAGAATAAAAGAATTAAATGATGATGACAGCGTGACAGCGATTTTAGTCCAGCTTCCGCTGCCTGAACATATTAACAAAGACAATGTTATGAATGCAATAACCCCTGCAAAAGATGTGGACGGATTTACACCGGCGAATTTCGGAAAACTATTTTCCGGTCAACAGCCGCATGTTTATCCTTGCACACCAAAGGGTATACTGCTGCTTTTAGATGAATATAATATCGAAATTGCCGGCAAACACGCGGTAATTATCGGGCGTTCAAATATCGTCGGCAAACCGCTTGCACAAATGCTGCTTAATCGTAATGCTACGGTTACAATTTGCCACAGTCGCACAAAAAATCTTGCAGACATAACAAAAACTGCCGATATTGTAGTCTCAGCAGTTGGGGGAAAAATTATAGAAGAAAATATGTTAAAAAATGATTGTATTGTCGTGGATGTAGGGATTTTTAAAGATGAGACCGGTAAGACCCGCGGTGATGTCAACTTTGAATATGCATCAAAAGTTGCATCATATATTACGCCGGTTCCGGGCGGGGTTGGACCAATGACAATTACGTCATTGATGCTCAACACCGTGGAATTGTTTAAAGAAAAGCTGTCTCCTGCGGCACGCGGGATTTTGGAAGTATCCGGCGTGTTGGATGAATAGTTAACTATTATCCGCCGATTAAGTTCAAGCCGCAGCCGTTTTTGATACCATTGGTTACAGCAGTCTTCAGGTTAGAAATTTCCTGCTCCAGAAGCTGTACCTGTGAGTCCAACGATTCTTTACGTACCTCAAGCTGTTCTTCTTCTGTTTGAAGCTGAATATAGGTAGGATCTGAATCCAGTAAAGACGCATCGTCTACGCCTTCCTGAATAATACCCATTTGTTTGCTAATGTAGCTTGCACGGCTAATTACAAGTGTCTGTTCAAAATTCAACTGGTTTTTTTGTAAGGTATACAAACTCTTTTGTGCATCCAACGCTAAAAATGTCATCTCATCTCTCCTTATGTTGTTGTTATTATACTCTCTTACACATATAAAGTATTTTGAGATGATGAGATTTCAGTGTTTTGTATTTTCGTTACAATTGTTAACAATTACCCTTTTATCATCTGAGTCAATACACTGTTTTTGTTTGTGAAATTAACAGGGGAGTATTGTTGAGGCTGTACATTTACTTTAGCATTGTTATTTGTAACTTCATAAGAGCGTATCGGACGTTTACCTGTTAAGCGTTTCATAAAGTTGTAATAGCCTTTTAAGAATCCGGTTGCATTATTTTGTTCATCTTCCAGTGCTATTAATTCATCTCTTGTATGGGCTTTTATCGGTGTACCTACGGATTTTCTTGTAAGAATTTCACCAAGAGTTGTATCTACAAGGGTAATCCAGCTCATGCCGCCGAGTGAACGGTTATATTGATTTCTGAATGTTGAGTTGAACAGGTCTATCAAAAGTGTCTGATAGAAGAGTCTTGAACCTTCTTGTACAAATCTTTCTTTAAATTTAGTGTTGGCGCCTTCTGTGTCATTACCGTTGGATTTGAGCATAACCATATTGTAGTTATCTGTCATCAAGAACCACAGGGTTGCGGCGGTGGAGGCTGTTTTTGCCAGATTTGACAAATCGCTGTTTGATATATTTGACAGACTGTCTACATTGAATGCTTTCAATGTCATATCGCTCACAAAACTTTTGAATGCTTTCTGATCGTAATCTTTTTTCAGCGCTTCTCTGCCGATACGGTCAATTGCGTTTTGGAATTCTTCCAATCTGGCTTTTTCTGTTTTTGCTTTTCTTGTTGCAATTTCTTTTGCCACCTCATCCGGAGATTTTGTTTTTTCAGCAAGTTTTAAGGCTTTGCGGATATTCTTTTCTCCGAACTGCAGGAGTTGATCGGTGTATCTGTAAGGCAGAGTAACTGTGTTGTAGGCGAATTTAAACGGTGCGATGAAGAAATCAATTGCGATTTTTCTGCGTTTTGGTTTTTCGCCGAGATGAACAACGCCGTCAACAATACGATCTTTTGTAAATTCTCTGAATTCTTGAGCCTGTTTGGCAAATCCGTTTTCAGGGCTTTCCAGAATATTCAAAATTTTATTGAATCTTTCTTCTGTAATTGTATAATCAGGATTTATTGTTACACGTTTGTATAAATCTTTAAACGGCTGGAACACAGTGTTAAATGCATTATCAACCGGTTTAAGTTTTCTCAACCCTTTAATAGCATAGCCGGCAGCTATGATAACACCGGAGGCTTTCATCAGAGTATCAAAAGACAGAAGTGGTTTTTGCGGGGCTTGTGGTTTAGTGCTGTTTTGTGTTTTATCGCCTTTAAATGCTACATCTTTTTGTTTTTCTGTTTCTTCTTTCGGTTTAATTTTAGCTTCAGGAGCGTTATTTTTTTCATTTATGGCACGAGCCTGTTCCGGAGTCAGGCGGGTTATATATTTACCGTTAGACAAACGGGAGAACATTTCTGTAATCAGAACGGTTGCGCCTGTCATAAGCATAATGCCGAGTTTTGAGTTGTTAATATATTTTTGCAGTGCGCCCATTGTAACCAGAGTCAGATAGCCGCTGGAGGTAATTCTTGCAACTTCTTGTTTGAACCTTGTTTTTCTTTCGTTTTCTGCAAGTGTCGGGTCATCATCCATCATTCTGGAAAGGTTGTAAGCATCGTTTGCAAGAAATAATGCAGGCGGCAGACCGGAAACAAGTCTGTTAAGTGCACGTTCGTGTTTTGTATCGTAGCTGCCTTTTTTAGGGTCATACATTTTTAATTTCTGACGCTCCATTGTTTCTGCAATTATTTCTTCCGGAGCGGCAGCAGCAGGGCTTTCAAGCATTTTGCCGTTTTTCATCCGACCTTCGAGGGTTGCTTGAGTTTCCATCATACCTCTCAGGGCATTGAATTTTGAATCGTATTTTGAGCGCTGGCGGATATTTTTGAAAAATTTAGTCTGCAGAACATTGTCTGACCATTTTTTCAGCGGTTTAATCTGACCGAGCATTTTAACTGTGCCGTTCAAAATATCAAACGGTAAAATTTTGACAGGATAAATCAAGCCGTCCCATACCAGATGCGGGATTGTTTTTTTATACAGAGTGACGTTATCGCCGTCAACTTGAAGCATTCTTTTTGCAAGCGGTGATTTTTCCAGATGTTCAAACAAATCACGTCCCAGAAAATCAGTATGTTTATCTGCAAATTCTAAAAATGCCTGTCTGCTGTATGGTTTTGAATTTGTTTGTTTGTATAAAATTCTGTCTAAAAGTTTCAGCGAACCTTTAGCAAGTCTTTCTGCATTATTTCCCATAAAAGAGAGACCTTCAAAAGATAAATTCATGGAATTTGTTTTTAAAGGTCTCTCATTATTAAAATATTTAATTGATGACATGTGCCCGGAAGGTGGAAACTGAGGAATTAGATTCGGGGACAGATGTGCTGTCTTGAAATCTTTGTAGTCCTTATGTTTTATGTACGTCTGGTACTGATTACCTATTAACATATTCTTTCATCCTTCCCAGAGAACATTCTTTACAAAACATGTTTTTTTCGCAACCCCATGTCTTGAAAATTTTAACATGACTTAACAAAATATCATCGTTTAGTTTTATATTTTATTTTCAAGCCCAGAATATTCCATACTTTATGTTTAACAGTGCCCTGATATTCGTTCCTGACTGAAAAGTAGTCTGTTATTTTGAAAAAGTTGAATGTTCGTTTTGCGGATTTGAATTTTTCTGTCAATTTCATTTTTTTTACAAGCAGCCGCCAGATAGCTTCATTTCCGCGCCAGCGTTCGTAATTTGTTTCCGGATTATCGCCGTTGGTATGTATGTCTTTGAATGTATATTCTTTAATTAATAGATTCGGAGCGACCTGACGTTTTGCTATTTTAATGTCTGGAATATCTTTTTTATTGATATTTACCAGAGTTACGGTTTTATTTGGATATATTTTATCAAATTCCTTTAAAAAAATTACAAGTTCGTCACTGCAAGAATCATCATAAATACGATTGCATATAAAACATATTGTTTCAGCCTGCTTTAGATAGTCGTCAAGGCGTTTGTATCGTTTTTGCATTGTTGTATGGAATGCTTTTTTCGCGTCCGGTATAGACATTTTTCTGCTAAAGTGATGCAGGGATGTTATATGATTTTTTGTATCAATAATGCAGTAGTTGCTGTTTTTACGCCGGTATTCCCCTTCTTCAATATCAGTGAAGAAGTCGTTAAATCCTGTTTTTAAAAGGTGAATTACAGTTTCCAGAGAATAATCAAGCATCCAATCAAGCGGAAAAGATGCAAGCCGCAGATTTTCATCGCGAAGATAATGTGCCTCACGACAGGCTGGACCGAGTGACACAAATATGTCTGCCGTAATTGTATCATCAGAATCAAAAACTTTACTATTATCAGATATTATGTTGTCGCTTGGTGTGACTGCATTTTCCATAACCTTTCTCCTAGATTTATTTTATAGCCGGAAACAGATATTTATACCCATCATTACTTCTCCAGCGTATGTATCCGGTTTTTGGCATTCTGTCTGTATCCAGAACGCTTACCAGTGCCCAGTTGCCGCGCATTACATTCAGTTTTATCTTATGCGGCAGGCTAGAATTCATTGGCGGCAGATTTAGAGTGCTTACCACCTGTGAATCGTCTTCCGGCGCAGAATGCAGATCTTTTATTGTTTCAGGCGTATCTTTAAGCATATATAATCCGTATTTTCTGCCGTATATGTTATAAAAACTTACCCAGCTCATAAATTTATACGGATCATCTTTTTTCATCCAGCCGCAAAGTCCCTGTGCTTTGTCATAAAGTACCTGCACCCACTCTTCAGTTTCATCCGTGACTGCAAGCAGTGCAAGCTGCTTTTTAGGCAGATATACCATAAAAACATTGTCAAAGTCCTTATTTGCAGGGAAAATATCATCCCCGCTCCAACTTATATGGGTTACAATATGGGCTTTGTCATGCGGCTCATCATACAGCGTAATTTCATTATTTGCCTGATATATTCCAAGCACATTTGCGGCTATACTGCTTACGTGGGTTGGCATAACATTTTTTGCACTGACCGGCAGTATTAAAAGGCAAAATACACTTAAGAATATCAGTATTTTTCTCATAAAATTACTCCCTGAATGAGATATCAGCGTAAGTCTTTTGTAATTTTGTTCTTACAGAATTCATCTGTTTATCAATTATTTCATCAGTAAGTGTGGCATTTTCGTCCTGCATTTTTATGCGGAAAGCAAGACTCTTGTAGCCCTTTTCAATATTTTCGCCCTGATAAACGTCAAAAACTTCACTGCCTTTGAAAATATTTTGTTGGACTGCGCCTTTAATGACTTTTTGAATATCTTCAAAAGAAACATCATCTTTGATAACAAAAGCCAAATCACGGCGGACTTCAGGGAACTGCGGAAGTTTTTTGTAACGCGGAACTGTTTCTTTTACTATTGATATGATTTCAGACAAATCAACTTTAAACAGATATGCATCCTGATTTAATTTCATCTTATCTTTCAGCAGCGGATGAATTTGTCCGTAATATCCGATAGCCTGAGGAGTTTTGCCAAGCAGCATTATTACAGCAGTCTTATAAGGGTGTAATATTCCGTGAGATTGTACAAGCGGGGATTTGTCGAGCGGAACAATTTTGAGACGTCTTTCAACCCCCAATTCTTCAAACAGGCTGTCCAATAAACCCTTCACTGTGTAGAAATCAAGTGCTGCAGTTTTCTGCCATTTTGAATTTTCAATTTCGCCGCTCAAAACACCAGAAAGAACTTTTACTTCTTTTACACCGGTATTTTTTTCATCGGCTTCTGCAACTTTGAAATATGTTTTGCCAATTTCATATGCCCAGAAATTCTTCTGTCCGTTGTCATAATTGTATTTCAGGCAGTTAAGAACGCTTGCGGCAAGTGTTTGTCTCAGCATTGAATATTCTTCGCTTACTGCGTTTTTAACATAAACTGCTTTTTCTTCATCAAAGGATACCATATATTTATCCAGAAGAGATTTACCTATCAGAGAACTTGTTTGAATTTCGTTCAAACCGGCTGAAAGCATATGTTCATGCACTTTTTTAATAACTTTTTCTTCCAGAGATATTTCAGGTGACTGATTTTTAGAAGGCAGGGTTGGCGAAATTTTGTCAAATCCGTTGATACGTGCTATTTCTTCAATCAAATCAATTTCTCTTGTAACATCATACGCGCGGTGAGAAGGTACTAAGAATTTTGCAGCCATTTCATTACCGCCGAGTTTTTCAAACCCCAGTTTTTCTAAAATAGAATCGCATCTTTCAGGTGCAACTTCGCATCCCAGAATTCTTTTTATCTGTGCGTATCTAAGAGTTATTTCTATAGGGTCTAATTTGTTTTCACCTGTTTCGACAACGCCTGCAATTTCAGCATCAGCAAGCTCAGCCATTAACTGCATTGCACGCATCAATGCCGGTCTTATTGCTTCTATATCAACTCCGCGTTCGTATCTTGCACAGGCCTCACTTCTGTAGCCGACACTTCTTGAGGATTTTCTGTTTGAAACAGGGGTGAAATATGCTGCTTCCAGTGCAATATTTTTAGTGTTGTCATCAATTTCGGAATTTTCACCGCCGAACACACCTGCAAGACATACGCCTTTGGTTTGATCTGCTATCAAAACGCTGTCATGAGTCAGGTTTCTTTCAACACCGTCAAGCGTTACGATTTTTTCGCCTTCTTTAGCGCGTCTTACGCAAAGGTAACCGTTTAATTTGTCAGAGTCAAAGGCATGGAATGGTGTTCCGTATTCCAGCATAACATAGTTTGTTATATCAACTACATTGTTTATTGCCCGCACGCCTGATGTGATAAGGCGTTTTTGCATCCATTCCGGTGACGGCTTAATTTTTATATTTTTCAATATACCGAGAGAATAATATTTGCAGACATCTTTATCAATAATTTCTACTTTAAATTCATTTGTAGACAGGTCTTTAGTGCATTCCAGCGGGGAGAATTTGAGCGGCTTGTCGAATATTGCACAGAGTTCTCTTGCAATGCCGATAACTGACATTTGATCTCCGCGGTTTGCGGTCGGAGCGACATGCAGTACATAATCCTTTTCAAAGCCAAGCACATCTTCTACATTTTCGCCTATTTTAACATCAGGGAAAATTCTGTTTAAAATGAGTATGCCGTCTTCTTCCTGATAATTTCGTTCAGCGACACCTAACTCATCATCAGAACAAAGCATTCCCTGAGATTCCACCCCGCGGATTACAGCAGGGGTAAGCGTAAACATTTCACCGGTTTTTCTATCCAGAACCTGACTGCCGACAGAGGCATACGGAACTATTTGACCTTCAGCTATATTTTGCGCGCCGCAGACAACTGTTTTTAAGCCAGCACCTGTATTTACTGTCACAAGATGCAGGTGGTCAGAATTCGGGTGGTTGTCTATTTTTTCTATTTTTACTGTTTTAATATTAGTAAATTTAGGTTTTACCTCTTCAACTTCTTCAACTTCCAACCCGCTCATAGTAAGTTCGTGGGCAATTTGTTCAACATCTACATCTGTCAAATCTACAAATTCGTTTAACCAGTTTAATGATACTTGCATTTTCTATAATTCCCTCTCATAATTTTAAAGTCTATGACTACAATATAAAACAAACTGTATCTGTTGTAAAGGCGGTTGGAGGTCTATTATAAATTATTTAAATATATGGTTTAATTCTGACGAATTTCAAATCATACCCCAATATTTGTCCGATTAATAGAGCTTCTTCATATTTTAGTGTTCCTCTTGTAAGTTTTTGTGAAATATTAGAGCGGGAAATATTTTTTCCGGTGAGTTTTGTCATTTCTTGAGCAATGTATGTTATAGAAACGTCATTTTCCACTAACAGCATTTTTATATCTTTTTTAACGCGCATAAATACCTCATATGTAACTATATTGACACATGTTGCATATTGATATAAAATGCGTTATTATACAGGAACGTTTTTGTATAATAGTAACGGAATTTATAATAGTACTTTACAAAAGGAGGTATTTATGACAAATAAGCATGCTTTTACACTTGCAGAAGTCCTCATAACGCTGGCAATCATCGGCGTGGTGGCAGTTTTGACAATCCCGGCGCTTATCCAGAACCACAACGAAAAAGTTTGGTCTACTGCTAAGGATTTGTGGGAAAAGAAACTTACAGAGACAGTTAGGAGAATGAACATTGACGGAGTTATGACAGGTCATAAGTCTACAGAAGATTTTATGAATACTTTCAAAAATTATATGAAAGTCATTAAAACCTGTGATAACAGTGAAATTAAAAAATGCTATTCCCCTAAAATAGTTCAAACAGGAAGTGATTCTGAAACTATCGAAGTTGAAACTTCTGAATTAAAAACAGCAGAGAACTTAGGTAATGACTGGGAAACTAATACCATGAGCTTTGTTGTTGCAGATGGTACAACTGTTATTATGGCATATAATCCTAATTGTCCTTACGCTGACCCGATAGAGGATCAAGGAAGTCAGGTAAGCTGCATGGCATATATGGTAGATGTAAACGGTAAAAAGGGTCCTAATAAAGTAACTAAAGACATTAAATTAATTGGTCAAATATCTCTTTCCAATTGCGACAATCCTATAGGAGATATGTGCTTTAGTACTGATTTTAAACCAACCCCTATAGACACAACCTTAGATGAAAACAAACAATATGATGAAAATTATGCAGTAACAAATAATTACTGGGCAGGAGCCAAGAAAGCATGCGCGGATATGGGGATGAGTTTACCAACAAGAACGCAACTGGCGCAGTTAGTAAGCAATTTGTATGTAGATAGCAACGGCAATGCAGTAACGATTGGCATATCGGAGTATAAATCAGGTCTAAAAATAAAGGACGAATACAAAAGTAATCCTCCACTTACTCTTGGCGGCTCCTACTGGTCTAGTGAGGATGGTGCTGGTCTGTATCATGCATTCTACCGTGAGTTCAATTCTACCAGTACCTCTTCAGGTGGTGCAAATGGTGACGGCTCAGGTATCAAGGACGAGGGATACTACCGCGCTATATGTATTTCAAACTAGCCGGAGGTGTGTCATTTGACTAACCTTTGAGATATAATCAGGCAATGAGGATATTCCATGTTGCCTGATTTTGAAACGAACTTAGCGGATTTGCGGACGGACGGAGCGAAGCGAGTCCGGATAGCGAACGGATTGAGCCGGCTTGTGCGTAAGCACAATAGGCGAAACTCCGTGAGCATGGAGCAAATCCAAGACACGTCCTATTGTCTTTTGGGGAGATCCCGCAAGGCGGCAATACATGTATGCTGCGACAATGCCGCTGCGGGATGACGGAGAGGACGAGTGCCCCCCATTCATGATGTCGGGCTGAAGTCCGACCTATGTTGAAACACTTTGTGCCCCCTCTCCCCAACCCTCTCCCTCGGAGGGGAGAGGGGGAATTGCGTTGGTTGCTCAATGTAACAACTGTTCACAGCTCACTGTCAACGATATCCCGTTTGCGTCTTCGCCAGAATGAATTGGCGCGTTTTTGTTCCCTCTTCAATACATCTGAAAATTCTATCAGTGGTTCCATTTTATACCCGCAATTCTCTGACAATGCACCGCCCATTGAAAACAATTCCTCCTGCGGGTAGCGGCGGCAAATTGCAGGACGAAATTTATGTATTTTGCATTTATGCGTTTCCAGATCAAGATTCTGGCATTCAAACACCAGCCCGATATCGTCTTTATCAATCACCTTTAAATGCGCATAAAAACTGTGCAGCAATTGCAGTTTTTTAAATTCTTTTTCATCCTGTATGACGTGTTTGTAGTGTTTTACATAAATATGTGTACAACATTGTCCGCAAGCATTACATTTGCCTGTTCTATAATATTTTCTGCGCAAAATCGCTGACAAAAACCACTTTTTTAGCTTCAAAAACATCATACCTACATGATAACAAAGTATTTCAAAACTAATTATTAACTTTTGTAAATATTTTATTCTCCAGCCGGCAAAAGAAAATTTTGACAGGTATTAAAAGGAATGAGGAGATAATAATTAAAACCCAATAACTATAACATAACCAAAAATAACCAACCTTGACCTCAAAAAATGAGGTCTTTTTATTTTCTGATACTGAATTCACAGCCGCAGTAATTTTGCCGGTATAATCCCAGTTCGCGGGAAATTTTGTTTGTTTTTAAGAATCCGTCTTTTTTCTTAAAATCAATTGCCTGATAATTCAAATCATATTCGTCGGCTATTTTTTGTCCTATTTCGGTTAGTTTGTTGAAATTCTTATGGGGGCTGATAACAATAGATGTTGTGAATTCTTGTATACCTGAATGTTTTGCAAATTCAGCAGTTTTGCGGAGTCTTAATTCAAAACACCTGTCGCATCGCGCTCCTTTTTCCGGTTCATTTTCAAGCCCCATTGCTGCGTGATAAAATTCTGCCGGCTCATATTCTGCCTCAACAAGTTCAACATTCATAGCTTTACATAAAATACGTTCTGCCTCTAAACGCCTGTTATATTCTTCAAGCGGATAGATGTTAGGATTGTAAAAATACACAACAACCCGATATCCCGCATCTTTTAAATAAGATACGGGATATCCTGAACATATAGCACAACATGCGTGCAATACTATTGTTTTATCTTGATTGTTCATCGCGTGGTACTGCACCTTGTTCTATCATCCATTCTTTGAATTCTTTGTACGGTTTCACACCGGTATAAGACTTCCCGTTGACAACTGTTACAGGAGTGCCGTTGAATCCCTTATCTGCTGCCATTTGAATGTCATTTCTTAATGCATACATAGCTTCACGGCTGTTTGCATCTTTTTGGAGTTTGTCAACAT
Organism: Candidatus Gastranaerophilales bacterium; assembly: GCA_944323045.1. GTDB lineage: Bacteria > Cyanobacteriota > Vampirovibrionia > Gastranaerophilales > Gastranaerophilaceae > CALUVH01. The sequence goes on from CALUQX010000002.1 coordinate 102,095, forward strand.
CAAGTTTCATTTGTTTTGCGTACACAAGCACAGCGGCTTCGTCTTTTGGTTTTGCATCAAATAAAACAGTGTTCATACCCCATAAATTTCCCTGTTTTTCGGCAGCATAGGCATATCTTGCGAGCATACATGAATCTTCATGTCCGCCGAGCGTCTGCATAATATAAGGGTTGCAGTCAGTGCTGAGCGGGAAGTTATGGTGAACAAATTTAACATTTTTCAGTTCTTTTGCAAGTTTGTGCATCATAATATTGTGGGAACGGCAAATCGGACAGCGATAATCTGAATATATTTCGACAATCACCTTACCGTCTTTGTCTCCCAACTGGTTGCCGACAACTGCATATTTGTTATATTTTGCTTTGGTAAATTCCTGAAAATCCTTTTTCTTTTGAATCTGCGGGGTGAAAACATTTGACAGGGTTGTGTATGTCAAACCTCCGGCTGCTGCAAGCATTACAATAATAAACATAATCAAATATTTTTTGATTTTTACAGCGTCAATAAAGTCAACAACACTCTGCTTAATAGATTTTACAAACCATCCGTCTTTAGCACTGGCAGCCGCAACAAGTCCTATTATTAAATTCAGGATGTAAGTAGCCGCACATAAAACACAAAGTTTGCGAATTTCGTACAAACTTACAAAAAGTAATGACATTGATATAAGAAATGATATTAATCCCAATGACGCAATGTAATCAAGCGGATTTTTAAACACTTCCAAAAATCTTAAAAATTTAATATTTTTAAGTTTATCTGCAAATAATAACATTATTATGAATAAGTATAGAAACATTCCCCAGTAGGCAAGAGGAATGCCTAAAAACTGTGATTCAGTAGTTTTTGCGACACTGTCACAGTCAATAAAATCGTTTATTGAACAAAAACTTGCAAGTGCATACGGATTAAAATTGGCATCATAATAAATTATTGCAAGTTTGATTGTTGTGATAAATCCTATGAGGGCTAAAATAAATACCCATATCTTTTTCTGCAAAACTTTATCCATACTCTTAAATCTCCTATAAAAACGTTTGCATATTTATTTTACAGAATTAAATATAATAAATCAATACCGGAAAGTAGAAATACAAATAATCAGTTGCGGTAATAAAAATTTTTTGAGAGATTGATTAATTATAATTATGCTGGACAAAACACATTTAAATGATATTATAATTTTGTAAACGGAATTAGGTAATTGATTTTATGATGAGCCAAACAAAAAAGTTATCTGTAGCATTCTACTGGCATATGCATCAGCCTGTATATCAACTAAGCCCTAATGGCGATTATCTTATGCCATGGGTGAGACTGCATGCGATAAAAGATTACCTTGATATGGTTACAATTTTAGCCAAATTCAAAAAAATAAAACTAAATTTCAATCTTGTTCCGGTACTGCTGGACAGCCTGATTGATTATGGAGAAAAGGGATTACATGATATACATTCACGTTTAACTATTAAGGATGCAAGCAGGCTGACGGCTGATGACAAAGAATTTATTCTTAACAACTTTTTTGATGCCAATTATCAGTCTATGATTCTTCCTTATCCTGAATACAACAGACTTTTTCAAAAAGCCCAGATGGATTATTCAAAAGGGATTGATGTGTTCACCAATCAGGAATATTCTGATTTAATGGCACTTTTTAATCTTGTCTGGTTTGACCCCACACACAAACAAAAATATCCGGAATTAAAAAGACTTATAAAAAAAGGAAAAAATTATACACTTCAGGATAGAATAAAAATTATTGATATCCAGCGGGATATTATAAGAAAAATCATTCCTACATATAAAAAATTTCTGGATAAGGGGCAGATTGAAATTACAACCAGCCCTTACTATCATCCGATTCTGCCAATACTGCTTGATATAAAAGGGATTAAAAAATCATCTGGCGAGGATTTGCCGTCAAATCTTAAAATGGAACTTGATGCAAAATTGCAGACTGAATATGCGCTTGAACGTATTGAAGAATTGTTTGGCAAACGCCCACGCGGCATCTGGCCATCAGAGCATTGTATAAGCGCAAAAGAACTCCAGATGTTTTCTGATTTAGGAATAGAATGGACTATTTCTGATGAAGGTATTCTCGCGAATTCTATTAACTATGAATTTGTCAGGGATTTCAGAGGCTATCTGGAAGATCCGTACAGACTTTTGAAAACTTATCACTACAAAACAAAAAGCGCAGATATAAAACTTGTTTTCAGAGATTCAGTTTTGCCGAATTTAATCGGGTTTGAATACCCTAATCACAATCCGGAAAATGCAGCAAATGATCTTTATGACAGACTGAAAGTAATCCAGAGCAAACTGCTGTCTTCGCCGGATGAGAATCATCTGATTACAATTGCAATGGACGGAGAAAACTGCTGGGAAAATTACGAAAATGACGGCTATACCTTCCTGAAAACTCTTTATACCTTAATAGAAAAAGATGACTCGTTGGAAACAGTTTTGTTGAGCGATTACATAGAAAAAGAAAAGCTTGAAAAACCGCTGAATAAAATCAGTTCCGGCTCATGGATAAACCAGAATTTCAAACTCTGGATAGATGAACCGCTTAAAAATTTAGCCTGGACATATGTAAAACAGGCGCGGGATGATTTTTCCGCTTACGTAAAACAAAATCCTCTGGATCCGAATATTCCGCTTGCAATGCGGGAATTGTTTATCTGCGAAGGCAGTGACTGGTTCTGGTGGTATGGTGAGCCTAACGATTCTGGACGGGATAATATCTTTGATTATCTGTTCCGTGAACATCTGAAAAATATCTATCTCTATCTCGGACTTGAACCGCCGCAATATCTGGAAAGCGCTCTGTCTTACGCCATAGCAGACGCGCACAGGCATAGTGAAAAGCCGCCGGCAGAAGATGAGATTATTGAAAATCAAAATGAACTGCAAGACATGCAATATGCAGGATGTATTGAAATTCCGGACGGTCCGGTGCTCAAAGATTCAAAACTATTTGATAAGATATGTTTTGGCTATGATAAAGATAATTTTTATCTGCGGTTTTACATTAATGAATATGTACGTGAAAATCCGTCTAAATATATCCAAACTTATCAGATGTATATTTATATGCGTAATGCAGACAAAAAACAGCACCTTTCACCAATAAGGTTAATTAACAAAACAGAGAATGTACTTCCGCTTTCAAAAGAAAAATTCCATAACGAGTTACAACTTGCAGTGCACAACGATCAACTGCAATTTACCCGCCTGATTAAAGCTATTCCGAATAATATCTGGGCGCTGCAATCTTCAAAAAATTTCACAGCCGCATATAACAAAAAAGTAATAGATTTAAAAATCCCGTTCGACAATATTGACATTGCCCCGAAAGAAACACTGGAATTTATGTTTGTAAACGCAAATCTTGGTATAAAAGATTTATTTATACCTAATGAAATGCTGCTTAGTGTTACAAGATAAATACCGGAAATAAACATACAAAAAACCTTCCTTAAAGGAAGGTAAATTATTTAATAAGAAAAAATAATAAAAATTTGAAAGGAGGTACAAATTCATGAAATTAAATACCTAATGTATATATAATAATACAATTTAAATAAATTGTCAATGGGCAGTACAAAACGTTGAAAATTGAAAATTTTTATGTTACATTCAGTGTGGTAAAAAGAAAATATGAGGAATACCAGATGCAAGCCCGACGTGCAGCCAGAGAATTGGCTTTTATATTATTTTCACAGTTTGATAAAAAGATAACAAATTATTCAAAACAAGATTTAGAAGATATCATATTAAAATCCGTCAGAATTCTGACCGGTAATGCAAGTGATGAATTGCAGATAACAGTAGGCGCATTACTTGAGATGAAAGCGCAAATCGATGATTATGAAGCAAATCACGAGAAAAATTTGCAAAGACCGCTTGGAGTTGCCAATATCCCTGTTCCGCTGCCAATGACATCAGATATGTCCGGCAGAATTAATGAGATGATTGACATTGCAGAAAAAGCACTCCTTGCGTTAGAAATAGCAGAATTTACAACTCTGGATTCTCAAAGTGATGTAAAAAATTACGCGATAACCATAGCTGAATACTTCCAGAAGAATCATAAAGAAATTGATGAAATTATCCAAAAATATTCTAAAAACTGGGATTTTCAACGTCTGGTAAAAATGGACAAGGATATCTTGCGCATAGCGATTGTTGAACTGCTTTATATCAAAGATGCACCGATGAAAGTCGTTGTTGATGAAGCCTTGGAACTCGCGAAAAAATATTCTACAGACGACAGTTCTTCATTTATAAATGGAATTCTTGCAAAAGTTATTGTTGATTACGGAATAAAATAATGTTTAAATTCTTCTCGGAAAAATTCAATAACCTTAAACAGGCTGTATCCAATACAGCGCAGGCGCTTGTTGGCAATGTCGTTTCATCTGTTGAGAATGAAGAAGAATTTTCTGAATTTGTTCTTGAAGACATGGAAGATTTGCTAATCAGTGCAGACCTCGGAGTTAACTATGCGGCTGAACTTGTCGACAAATTACGTGATCAGACAAAAATTAAACCTTCTGAGGTTAAAGAATATTTAAAAGGTGAATTTTTAAAAACGCTTTCCGATGCAGGTGACACAAAGCTTAATTATGTCGATAACAGTTTAAATATATATTTTATAACCGGTGTAAACGGGGTAGGCAAAACTACACTAATCGGTAAACTGGCGTATAAATTTAAACAGGAAGGCAAAAGAGTATTAATAGCTGCAGGCGATACATTCCGCGCTGCAGCAGAAGAGCAGCTGGATATCTGGTCAAAACGCGCCGGTGCTGATATTGTACGCCGCGACAAAGCTGATCCTGCATCTGTTGTATATGAAGCAATAGAAAAAGCACAGCGCGAGAATTATGATGTGATTCTCGTTGATACCGCCGGACGTTTACAAAATAAATTTAACTTAATGGAAGAATTGGCAAAAATTAAAGCTGTGATTGACAAAAAAGCTCCGGAAAATCTGCGTGAATGCATGCTTGTACTGGATGCAAATACAGGGCAAAACGGACTGCAGCAGGCAAAAGTTTTCACGGAAGCGGTTAATCTTACTTCTGTTGCGCTCACCAAACTTGACGGCTCGGCTAAAGGCGCAATAGTAATTGCAGTTGCAAAAGAAATGAAACTGCCGGTAAAACTCATCGGTGTCGGTGAAAAAATGGAAGATTTGAAAGCTTTTAATTCTAACGAATTCATAGAGGCGTTATTTGAATAAATTAAAAACAGCAAAAACTAAATTGGGGAACGAAATATATTTGACCGGTGATGAGGACGCAAAAACACTAATTATCGGTGTTTTTCACGGCGATGAACCACAGGGTAAGTATCTGATTGAAAAGTATCTTGAAAAAGATCTTGCAGATGCGACAGAAAAAACGATGGGTGTTTGCCCCCTATCTCCCCTCCTCGAAATCAAAGATTTCGGTTCTCCCCTCGAGGGAGGATCGGAATTTTCAATTCCGAGGAGGGGGCAAAATTATGGGAGAGGGGGCAAACTCTTTATCCCGTGTCTTAACCCCGATGGTCTGCAGTTGGGACAACGCACAAACGCCAATGGCGTGGATTTGAACAGAAATTTCCCTACTAAAAACTGGGAATTAACCGAAAAAAATGAATTTTTTGGAGGCGAACAGCCTGCAAGCGAAATAGAAACTCAATTTGTTATTGATATAATAAATGCGTACCAGCCGGAAACGATTTTAACCCTGCACGCCCCGTATAAAGTCGTAAATTATGACGGTCCGGCTCAGGACTTAGCCGAACAAATATCAGAAATTATTAATTATCCTGTCGAAGCCAGCATAGGATATCCCACCCCGGGGAGTTTCGGAACTTATGCGGGCATTGAACGTCAGATTAAAACATTAACTCTTGAATTGGACGAAAACTGTCCTGTTGAAGAACTTGAGATGCCTGTATATAATATTTTTGACACATTATTGTAACAATATTGTAACATGTATGCAATTTCATATATCAAAAATACTTAATAAGTATATATGAAGTGTATAGCAATAATGGAGAATTTATTATGTTAAGAATCAATCAAACCCCGAATGTAGATATGAACGCATCAATCTCATCAACCCAAGCCGCAGGAGAATCCACACCAGATATTTCATTTCCGGATTCTGGGCTGGATGACTATTTAACCGGTCAGGGGCTCAAAGAAACTGTTAAAAACGCTTTGCATGCTTACAAAGATAATATAGAACTGCATGAACCATGGATTGGGTCAGATTACATAATCTATAAAGGCGACGGCAAAACAACATACGGAACATTAAGACAAAATCTGGGAATACCGCCAAAAGTTCTCAGTGAAACAAATAATAAAAGATTGTCTGATGACCAAATAGTCAAAGATGCAAAAATTTATCTGGAAGATATCGGCTGGTATGAAACAACTCCGCAATTTGAGGGCGAAGCCGCTGACATCAGAGCCCAGAGAAACTATGGCAACCACTTTGCAGGTTATAGACGTACGGTTAATAATAATGAAGTCAAAGCATATCTAAGATAATATTTTAATAATTTAACAGGCGCCATTTTGTCTATTGAGTTGGAGATTCTGAAACAAGTTCAGAATGACACAAGAGAGACAAAATGGCGCCACTTTTTGTGCAAAAAATTATTGTTTGTTGTAGAATTATGGAAAAAGAGGGATGAAGCAATGAGATTACATAATTCGTACACAAACAAAGTAGAAGAATTTAAACCAATTGAAGATAATAAAGTTAAGATGTATGTTTGCGGACCTACAGTATATGATTACGCACACCTTGGACATGCAAGATGTTATATTACCTGGGATGTTTTATACAGATATTTGAAGTTCAAGGGCTATGATGTAACTTATTGCCGCAATGTGACCGATGTTGATGATAAAATTCTTAAAAAAGCTGAAAAAGAAGGAAAAACACCGGAAGAAGTTTCACAGTACTGGTATAAACAGTTTACGAATTCTATGAACGCATTGCACAATCTAAAACCCGATATTGAACCATTTGCAACTAAAACTATCGGCGAAATGATATCAATCATAAAAGATTTAATCAAAAACGGATATGCTTATGAAGCCGGCGGTGACGTTTATTTCAGAGTTAAGAAATTTTCTAAATACGGATACCTTTCAAAACAACCGATAGACCGGCTGGAAAGCGGTGCTCGCATTGAAGTCGGAGAATTAAAAGAAGATCCGCTTGATTTTGCGCTTTGGAAAAAGGATGAAAAATTCGGCTACAATTCCCCGTGGGGAGTCGGACGTCCGGGCTGGCACATTGAATGTTCTGCTATGAGCCGCAAATATCTGGGAAAAACAATTGATATTCACGCCGGCGGCGCAGATTTGATTTTCCCGCACCACGAAAATGAAATTGCACAATCCGAATGTGCAAATGGCTGTACTTTTGTAAATTACTGGCTGCATAACGGATTTGTAACTATTAATAAAGAAAAAATGTCAAAGTCTTTAGGCAATTTTCTTACAATAGATGATTTACTGAAAAAATATGATGCAAATACAATCCGATTTTTTATTTTGACTAACCACTATAGAATGCCTGTAGAATTTTCAGAAGATGCGCTTGACAGCGCACAAGCAGGCATAAAACGCCTGATGAATGCAAAGCAGACAAAAATTAACGAAGATTTAGACATAACGCAGACTGAAAGTTACAAACAGTTTGTAGTAGCAATGGATGAGGATTTGAATACATCTAAGGCACTGGCTGTTCTGTTTGACCTTGCTAACCGCGCAAACAAAGACGAAAAAGACGCATTTACAATTTTGTATAAACTGGCGTCAGTTTTAGGATTCAGCTTTGAAAAAGCCGCTTTATCTGAAGATGAACTGAATAAGGCTGTAGAACATGTTTCAGAAGTTCTTAACGAAAAATTCACAAATATAGACGAACTTATCGCTTATCGCAAAAAAGCACGTGAAGAAAAAAACTGGACAGTTGCCGATAAAATCCGTATTGCTCTGGATGAATGCGGTATTATTGTCAAAGACTCTAAAGAAGGCACTGTTCTTGAAACAAAATAAAAAAATTTCATTCTCGCAAATCAAGAAATAATTTGTTACATCAATTCAATATTCTGTTTGTTTGTCCTATCATTAATTAATGGGATAACATTATAATTAAGGGAGAAATTATGAAAAACAGAATAGGTATTGATGTTGGCGGTACAAATGTAAAAATCGCATTAGTAGATGATAAAGGTAAAATTATTTATTCAAATTCAGTTCCTACACGTGCTGAAATGGGTTATGAATACACTGTTAACAATATTAAACAGGCAATTTATGACCTGATGAAGGAAACAAAACTCACAACAAAAGACATTGAAGGCATTGGATTCGGTTTCCCGGGACAGGTTGACTATAAAGCCGGTATTGTAAGAAATGCTCCGAATATTCCGGGGTGGGTTGAAGTTCCTATTGCAAAACTTATAGAAGATGAATTCAAAATCCCAACCCGCGTGGATAATGACGTCAGATGCGCAGCACTCGGCGAATTGAATTATGGAGCTGGCAAAGGATGTGAAAACTTGATTTGTATTACAGTCGGTACAGGTATCGGTTCTGGATTGATTATTAACGGTAAATTGGTCCGTGGTGCAACAAATGCTGCCGGTGAAATCGGACATATCAAATTACAAATCCATGACGGTCCGATTTGCGGATGCGGCGACACCGGATGTCTGGAAGCATTCGCCTCCGGTCCATCAATCGTTGCTATGGCAGAAGATTACATCAGAGGCGGCAAATCTACAAAATTCCGCGAAATGGCAAGCGGCGGCGAAATTTCCCCATATATTGTGTGCGAAGCTGCTAAAGCCGGTGATCCGGTTGCAAAAAGAATCTTTACAATAATGGGTGAGTACATTGGTATCGGGCTTGCAAGTGTTGTTAACCTTTTGAATCCGGAAAAAATTATTGTTGGCGGCGGCGTTGCAGATGCCGGAGATTTATTGTTAGACCCGCTTAGAGAAACACTTAAAAAACGTGCAATGAAAATTGCAGGAGCTGCTGTGGAAGTTGTTCCGGCACAACTCGGAAATACCGCCGGCGTTATCGGCGCAAGTCTTTTAATCGAAAGTTAATATATGATTTACTTTTTCTACGGTGAAGAAGAATTTAATATAAGCAATGAAATCGGGAAGTTAAAAAAAACTCTTGATAAAAATTTTCTTGAAATGAGTTTTAAAACATACGACAATCCAAAATTTCCCGATTTAATTGCTATCCTTAGAACACAGCCGATGATGTTCGGTAAAATGCTGATTGTAATAAATTGTCTGGACTACTTTTCCAAAACTTTTGATGATAAAGAAATTAAACAGATATCTGATGCGCTGGAAAACAATCCGGACACTTTGGATATTGTTTTTGTGGCACAATTGCCGCGGGATGAAGGTAAAAAACTGGACAGCAGAAAAAAATTCTTTAAACTGTTAAAAGGTTATAATGCACAGGAATTTCCGACAATTCCGACCTACAAAACAGCCGAACTGGAAGGCTGGATTCAAAAGCAGGCTCGTTCAAAAAAAATCAAACTGGATAGCGGTGCATTGACAACTTTAATTGCGCAGGTTGGCAATAATCTGAGACAGCTTGACGGAGAACTTGAAAAACTTGCATTACTGGCTTATCCAAAAGATTTAATAACCAAAAATATGGTGCAGGAAATATGTATTTCAAACGAAGATTTATTTGCATTTTCAGATTATTTAATGCAAAATGAAAAAGACAAAGCCCTTCTTGAATACAGAAAACTTCTTGATAAAAAACATCCGCTTGAGATACTTGCAACATTACAGACAATGCTGAGACGCTGGATTATTTTGAAATCCAGAGCCGCAGAATGCATGCCAATGGAGCTTTCAAGGTTAACCGGTCAACACGAATATGTGGTGAAACTTACACTGCAAAAACTAAAAAGAACAAGTCTGAAAGATTTAGTATATCTGAAACAGCGGCTTACGGAGACTGAATACAAAATTAAATCAGGTCAGCTTTTGAATCCTGAAGAGGAGGTTGAAAATGCTTTCATATACTGATGATTTGTACGAAAATTATCCGTTTTTGATGCGATATTTTGAAAATGGGATTAACAATTCTGACAAAAACATTGCGCACTGTATTCTGTTGTACGGCAATGACATCCAAACGCAATATGACCTGGCATTAGAAGTTGCCCGAATGCTGAATTGTACAGGAACACATACAAGAGACTGCCGTTGTCTTAACTGTAATTGGATTAGAGAAAACAAGCATCCGGCAGTTTTGACTATTTCCAAAGTAGATAACAAACCTTCAAATGACGCATCCAAAACCGTTATTTCTATTGATCAGGCGCGAATGATAAAAAATGATTTACTCGTAACGAGCGAATACCATAGAGTTCTGATATTCTGTGACAGGGACAAAGACGGGAATGTATGCGGACTTAACGAGACCAATTTTCAGGAGCCGACAGCAAACGCACTTTTGAAAACATTTGAGGAACCTCCGCAAAAAACAACATTTTTCTTTTTAACAAATGACAAATCCGATATGATATCTACGATTATTTCGCGTTCACAGTGCTTTTTTGTGCCGTCGAAAAAAGCAGAACCGGCAGATTATTCTATAGTGAAAGATGCTATGGACGGATATTTGGAACTTGAGCGGAATGAAGTTCTTGATTTTAATGAAAGGATTTTAGAACTTACAAAAGAACACGATGCAAAGGAAATATTCACACAGATGCAAAGTTACTTGAATGCAATGCTGAAAACGAATATTTATAATGTTCATCTAAAAATGAAACTGCTGCACGATTTAAAAGCAATAGAAACGGGTAAAAAACAACTTATTTTGAACATGAATCTTCAAACAGTAGTCGAGAATCTTGCATTTGAACTTATTTTAAAATAATGAAAACCTTTGACTTAAATTGTGCTATGTCAGGAAAGTCATTTGATAGGTTTGATGTTAACAATTTTGTCTCCGTTGAAACACTAGAAGAATTATGTACTGCATTAGAAATAAATCCTAATGTATTGTTTGATTTTAAATATTCAGATGTGCTGGAAGATTTATCATTAGATGAAATCATCAAATGGCTAAAAAATAATCCAAACTTGCTAAAAACTGTATATAGAATAGTTATGGCACTAGATTATTAAAATATTTTTCTCTGTAATTTTATACCTCACGACCAATAAACATTTCATCATCAGCCTAAGAACGCTCTAATTCTTTTTAATCACCGCCGGCGGTTTTGTAAACGAGAAAAATCTCACAACCGAAAATTTGTATCCACGACTAAGAAACCTCATTCTACACTCAAACGGGCTGTATGGGGTGATTATTCATTTATCCATTTTTCAAGTAAAGGGTATAGACTTTCAGTTTTGGGTAATAGATTTTGTTCAACACATTTGACTAATGTTGGTTGAAATTTTATCTTTTTATTCTTAATTATTATTTTAGCTGATTTATTTATGCATTTAATGAGCAAGTCAATTATGGTTATACAATCATCAACGTTTATACTAAGACTTGTTCTTAATTCATATAATTTTTGGTAAAACCCTGAGCCTGGTTTTCCATATTTTGCTAAATCTAACTCAAATAAACGAATGTGTGCATTAAGTTCATTAATAAGTTGATTCAGTGTTCCTAAAGATTCTTTACACCCCAATATAAGACTAAATATGTCTTGTCTTATTTCTGCTAATATTTTTAAATTTTCTTCGTTTATTGGAAATGTATAACTTGTTTGAATAATTTGTTTATTTATAAATGAAAATTGATTAAATTTTTCTTTTATATCTTTGGGTGTATCTTTTTTTAAGTATTGGTCTAATACATCATTTTTTATTTCACTTAATAAGTTCATTTCCTTTATAACTTCTGGTGAAACAATAAATTGTTTTTTTAATGCATATAGAGAATTGATTAAAGCAAATAACACAGAATTAGCATAATCTAAATATTTAATATCTAACTTTAAATCGCTATTTTGTTTATTTCGTTGAGTAAACCAACCGCCTGCAAATGCTCCAAAGCCGGCAGCAATTAAAGGCATTAAAAAATTTTTGGTAAGACTAAGTGCTGATAAAGTTTCTACGTTTGTATTGTAGGTAATGAAGTCAAATGTCATAAATAAAATATATCATGAAAATATTTGGGTAGCTCGCTGGCTCATAAGAATTATTTAAAATTAGTTTCCTTGCTTGATATAATTAGTGTTATTGGTATTTATAAAATACTTAATTATATTATTCATTACTAAATACGTATTTCCGGCAGCCGTTTAAATTTATTCATAAATTTTCCGCCGGCGGTTTTCTTAAATTTTTGCCCAGATTTACCGGCGACATACCGCTCCTACAAACATACCTACAATAATTGTAGGTATGGCTCATTTTTAAATAAAAAATCATGGGGCTTGATTTTTGTTTTTTAGCGTTTAATAATGGGGTATAAGAGAATTTAACGCGGGATGGAGCAGTCTGGTAGCTCGTCGGGCTCATAACCCGAAGGTCGTTGGTTCAAATCCAGCTCCCGCAACCATTTATTTTAAAGGGTTTTAGCTAATTAGCTGAACCCTTTTTTAGTGCAAAAATAAGCAAAAGTTGCAAAAAAGTTGCATTTTTATTTTTTAAACTCTTTGAAATATTAATTTTTTGTTTATTATTAGCAGATTTTCAATATATAATGGTACTATCTATCTTGTTAAATTGGTATGAGTAGCAAAGGATTAAGGATATGACAGAAAAAGAATTATTAGAGGAACAGTTAAAGCAATTAAACAATATTTCACTTGAAGAATTATGTGATTGGAGAACTGAAACACTTCCAATAATTTCAGAAATTTTTGGTGAAACGACCAGTCAACATAAACAATTTATAAATATAGGCTGGTATTCAATGCACGGATATACAAATAAAGACCTAAATGAGTTTAAAAAATGCTTAGAGGGTATGATAAAATGCCTTGATTTGAGAAAATCACCAAAACCAAGCAAGGGCACACATAATTCAAATGTCATAATTAATAATAATCCTAGTTTCAATCAATCTCAAAGCCAAAATCAAAACCAATCACTAAGTATTGAAGATATTATTAAAGACGAAATTCCTCCTGCAAGGATGAGAGAAATACAAGAAATTGCAAATAGCAATGAACCAAAGGAATCTAAATTAAATAAGATTGGTGAAATATTACAAAAGACAGGAATAGAAATCGTTTCTTCAACATTAGCAAAAGTTATAACATGTTCAATGGGGATATTTTAAATAAGTATATGAATTACTATTTACTCCTATGTCCCAAACATTCTGACATCTTCTTGTGGCTCAATAGCAGTATTAACAATGTTATTAAGCAAGTTTACACACTTATCATTAACTTCCGGCAACAAATGCGTGTATAAATCCATTGTCATAGTTATTGATGAATGTCCGAGCTGATGTTGAACATATTTCATCGGGGCACCATTTACAAGAAGTAAACTTGCGTATGTGTGCCTCAGGTCGTGAAATCTTATCTGCTCAATTCCTGCTCTATTTAAGGCAGGGATGAATCTGCGTTTCATCATATTTTCTGCACTTTGATAATTACCCTCATTGTTTGGAAACACAAGTTTATTTTCGCTGACAGGGCAAGCCATACGCCATTCTCTTAAAACTTTTGTCAATTCATCAGACATATCAATTACTCTTATTTTGCCTGTCTTTGGTGTCCCAAGTCTGCCGTGGGTATAGTTTTTATCAATCTTTATTTTCTTTGTAATCCAATTTATAGAATCCCAAGTTAATGCCATTAATTCCCCTTGTCTCATGCCAGTGAATATAGCAGTAAACAAAAGCGGATAAAAATCGGGATAAATTTTTTTAGTTTTAGAAAGTAGTGCTTGAACTTCTTCTGTACATAAAGCACGAATCTTTTTATTCTTAACTTCTTTGAGTGATTTTATACGAGCAAGCGGGTTTCTTACAGCAATATCGCTATCAATCATAAAATTATAAATTGCACTTATGAATTTAATGTATTTATTTACAGTTGCATTTACTCTGCCTTTGTCCTGCATATATTTCATAAATTCTTTAATAAGAATAGGGCTGATTTCATTTATGTTTAAGTTCCCAAAAAATGGAACAATTACATTATTTAAGTAGCCTTGATAAGTTTGATAGGTTGAGGGCTTGCAGTTTGTACTTGCGTGAAGCCTTAAATAAAGGTCTCCAGCTTCTTTTATCGTTGTTTTTTTGTTTATAGGGTTAATACCTTTATTCAATTCTTCAAAGCGTTTTGCCTGTGCTCTTTCAGCTTCTGCTTTGGT
>CALUQX010000003.1 GCA_944323045.1 Candidatus Gastranaerophilales bacterium
TGGAGCAGAGCTCCTTAGGCGAGTCTCCGTGAGCGTGGAGCAAATTCAAGACAGGTGATTAAGTGATTAAGCGGGTTGCATGAATCAGGCAACGCTGAATTTCCCTCGCACCTCCTCCATGTCATCGCGCATTTATTGCGCGATCTCTACCAATAACGTCATCCCGCAGCGGCATTTACGCGTCACGCAAGAATCGTCGCCTTGCGGGATCTCTTATGGAAGTTACTAAGTTACTAAGGCACTGAGGCACTAAGTATTTAATAAAAATAAGGCAACGCTTGAATCTTGCTTTGCCTCATTTTGAAATCCTCTTAATCACCTAATCACTTAATCACCTAGTCACGCCATTAAGTGGCTCTGCCTCTTAATGGTCAAGACAAACCGCTAGTATGTTGCTGCTGCCGCGGCTGGCGTTGTCCCAGCGCGTGCGGTTAGAGAAGAAGTAGCGGATGTACGCGTAGTTGCTGCTGTTCTCCTGCCCAGACCAAACATAGAAGTAACCAGAAAATGGTGATGCTGAGAGGAATTGAGCTGCTATTTCTGTGTCTAAGGGTGCATATGTTGTACTTGTTCCACCGTTTATGCTGTCTGTATTATATACATACTTTGCTAGGTCTATTAATTGCGATTCTGTTGGCATATTATTTATTCCTCCGCATGCCTTTACTGCGCCCGCAAAATAATCATTTCCGTTATAGCATGCATCTACGTCTATTTCGCCTTTATTCTTCGCCTCGGTACATGCAGAATATGATAAATATCCGTATTCTTCTGGAGATATAATTTTCGTTATGCACATTGTATCTTTTAATTCAGGTATCAAGCAGCCAGATACGCCTGCCAGTTGTTCTACATTTATGTGTTTTATATCTTTACCATTTGTATTTGGATTTTTATTCCCTGACAAATCATATAATATTGCCATAGATTTTGAGGTTGCCGCAAACTGATTATTATACGGGTCTTGGGTCGCATTCGGATTGTAAGCAATTACCGCATTTACGCCATTCGCAAACTGAACAGCCACCGTATCAGTCTCCCAATCCAGACCGAATGCGGATGCGTCTGTTACTTTTGACATGTCTACCGGCTCTTCATCAGCACTCCAAATAACTTCCTTGTTAAAGCATTTTGTAATATTGTCATTATCACAGACACGGGTTATTTTAATATATTTTTTCAACTCATTCACAAAGTCCATGGTTGAAGAATAACCTGCCAATTTTTCCTCTGTGTTCATCTGACGTGTAGCTACAAGTAATCTGTTTTCAAAAACTTTTTGTCCACTTTCCCATGCCTTCTCATTGTAGTTCTTAACTAATGACGGGATTGTCAGCACTGCGACAATTCCAATCACAGCAAGCGTTATCAGCACCTCAGCCAGCGTGAATGCATTGTGCCGGCTGGCAACACGTAAATATTGATTTTGTTCAGTTTTTAGCAATTTAAATGTAGTATAATTCTTTTTCATTGTTATATCCTTCCTTATTTATGAATTATATTTCAATATCATGAATTATAGTAGATATTTTTATTTTGTCAAGCAAGTAAAATATAATTATGGAAGATAAAGATATTCTAAACATTGTTTCTGATAATATACGCATTGCTCGTCTACAAAAGAGAATTTCTCAAGAGAAATTAGCAGAAAAAATAGATATTTCTACCAAATATCTAAATATGATTGAAAACAGAAAAGCCAATCCCACAATCGTCATTGTAATCCGGATATGTCAGGCGCTGGGGATTGACCTTAATACCATATGGTCTAACAATTAATCACAGTTCATCATTTTTATAAAATTCATGCTATACTTTACATGTAAGGAGTTACTATGAATAAAATCAGATGGCATGAAAGATTTGAGAATAATTATATTATTCTACAGAGAATATTTCTTTGATATCGTCCATTGTAAGTGATTTTACAATATTTCTGTCAACAGAAATTACGCTGTCAACAAGGTTTCTCTTAATTGTTTTGAGTTTTTGTATTTTTTCTTCAACAGTATTTTTAGTGATAAGTCTGTATACAAACACCTTCTTAGTCTGCCCGATACGGTAAGCACGGTCAGTTGCCTGATCTTCAACCGCCGGATTCCACCACGGATCGTAATGGATTACGTAATCCGCACCTGTCAGGTTCAAGCCTGTACCGCCTGCTTTCAGACTTATCAGGAATATCGGAATAGTCGGATTGTTATTAAAGTTTTCAACAGCAGCCTGCCGGTCTTTTGTTTTACCGGTCAGGTATTCGTACTTGATACCTTCACGTTCCAGCCAGCCTTTTACAATATCCAGCATGTCAACAAACTGGCTGAATAAAAGAATTCTGTGACCTTCTGAGATAATTTCTTCAAGCATATATTTGAGTTTTTCAAATTTGCCGGAAGAAGTGATGTGTTTAACATTTTCTTTATCATACAGTCTTGGGTGACAGCAAATCTGGCGTAATCTAAGCAGTGCAGAGAAAATTGATAATCTGCTTTTTTCCAGACCATTTTGTTCAATGCTCTTGAACAATTCCTCTTTAGTACTGTCAAGCACCTGTAAGTAAAAGTCTTTTTGCTCATCTGTAAGTTCGCAGTATGCAATGTTTTCAACTTTATCAGGAAGATCTTTGGCAACATCACGTTTCATACGACGGAGTATGAATGGATAAATCTGTAATTTTAAACGCTTTTCAACAGTTTTATCGGCGCGTTCCATTATAGGATTTACATAACGCTGATTAAATTCAGACATATTGAACAAAAATCCCGGCATGAGAAAATCAAATACTGACCATAATTCTTCAAGTTTGTTTTCTATCGGAGTACCGGATAGCGCAAGTTTGTGGGGTGCATTCAACTTTTTAACAGCCTGAGCAGTTTGCGAAAGTGCATTCTTAATGTTCTGAGATTCGTCAAGAATAATATATCTAAAATTGTATTCCTGCAATTTGCTGATATCACGTCGCACAAGTGCGTAACTTGTGATTACAACGTCATAGTTAGGAATTTCTTTAAATAATTGTTTTCTCTCAGTTCCGGCTAATTTCAAACAGCTTAAGGTAGGTGCAAACTTCTGTATTTCAGATTCCCAGTTAAATACAACAGTTGTCGGACAAACTACCAGTGTAGGCTGAGGTCCGTCTTCTTCTTTTGCCTTTTGGATAGCCGTCAGTGCCTGTAAAGTTTTTCCAAGCCCCATGTCATCAGCAAGAATTCCGTTAAGTCCGTATTTATACATAAACCAGAGCCAGCCAAAACCTTTTAACTGATATTCTCTGAATTCAGCATTTATGCCCTCCGGTAGTTTTAAATCATCGGAAGCTGAAAATGCAGACATTTGTGACCAGAATTTTTCAAAATTATCACTTAATTCCAGTTTAACATTTAAGTTTTTCATTTCACTGATTAAACCGGCTCGATATGTCTTGACGATAAATTTGTTATCAGGATTTCTAAATACATCAAAAGAATTAAACGTTCTCAAAAGGCTGTAGATATCTTGCGCCGGATATTCTACAAATCCAAGACTTCTTATCCTGCTGTATTTTTCGCCGCCCTGAATTGTTTCATATATTTCATCAAAACTTATTATTTCTTCGCCCACACGACCGTATAAAAATACTTCAAAGCTATCCTGAGTTTCTTCACTAAAATCTATTTTGGCACATAATTCAAATGGATCGTCAAGAAGTTTGAAGAAATTCATGTCGTCTTTTTCCACAAATTTCCAGCCATCACCTGCTTGTTTTATGTAATAGTTGTAAAAATCTATTGCATTTTCTTTTTCCAGCGCAAGGTTATTGGTCTGCATCGGAATGAAACGGCAGGCAAGCAGCATATTATAAGCTTCCTGTTCATGTTTAAGATTTCTTTTAATCCAGTATACAAAATCATCGCCATTCTTTTTGATTGTTATATAAGGTGATTTGTCAGTTAATTTTGAATACGGGACACGCACGCCGTCATAATCGAATTCTAAAGAGGCTTTAAGAGACTGATCGTAGTCGATTCCCATTGTCACAACTTTTATAGGCGGACGTTCTTCAAGCATCAATTTGCTGATATTTTCAGCAATTTCAACTTCCATAATTTCCTGCAGTTTAGGCAGTTCTTCATAGATAAATTTGCCGCCGTCCGAATCTTTCAGGTCAGTAAATGAAGATTTTAATAAATTCTGCGGCAGAGACTGCATTGCGACATTTGTCGGGAAGATAATGTTTTTATAGCGTCCCCACTTAAGGTGTCGAGAGAAATAACGAACTTCTTCAAACGGATAAACGTCATCACTATTAGGACGCTGCCACTCAAGAGAGAGCATTATATTTCCCGCTTGAGAAGTATTTACATATAACACGAGTTTCCATTCGTCATGTGTAAATTTCAGCCGGTCTTTTGTTTTTTCGTCCAGAACTTCATCAGCCATAGCAAGCAGTGTAAACATATGTCCGAATTTTGTGATAGGAATATCGTACCAGCCTGCTTTTTTGTCCTGACGTGAAATTTTAAGTAACTGCTGGAATATAGCAAGTTCTACTTTCTGAGAGTTATTTAATTTGAAAGTCGGATCCTGCTTTTGGGCTTCAATCAATCCGCGCAAAATCGGTTCAATTTGTCTTACGACTTTACCGGTTTCACGTGAGCGCACAAGGATAGAAAAATAATTTGCTTTACGTTTGGCGTTGAAATGGAAAAGATAATTGCCGTCAGGTTCTTCAGTAAGAGCAGTGTTTTCGTCAGGGAATTCAAATTCAATGCCGTATTTAGTTTCCAGCCAATCTTCATAAGCATGTTCATCAATAGCTTTTAAAGCAACAGCAACCGCGTGTTTGCACCATTCTTCTTTCAGTGGACAATTGCAGCGGGCTTCCACTTTATTTTTCTTAAAAATCAAATCTGTATTATAGTGATCCTGAAAATTTCCTTTAACTTTACCCATATAGAAATTTTTTTCAGGATAGGTATCAAATACCATATCCTTAGTATGATATTCGTAACCTCTTCGCCAACTACCTGCACTGGCTCTATCTTTTATATACTTGTAGTTAAATTTTGGAACACTCATTTGATCAGAGTATAATCTTTCTTTTACCTAAGGGTTTAACATCTGAATATAGATAAAGCTATCTATAAGCCCACAACACTTACATTATTGCATAAATATTTCAAAAAGGCAAGTTTATGACAAAACATTAAGCGCCCAGCAAAATAAAATGCATCCAGTAAGCAACACCGATTCCGAAAAAGGCACCGGCAATAACTTCAAGCGGAGTATGCCCTAACAATTCTTTTAATTTTCCTCCGATAGCTTGAACATCATGCTTGTAAAAATCATCCATCATTCTGTTAAGACAGGCGGCAGTTTTTCCGGCAGCACGCCTGAGTCCAGCGGCATCATACATTGTAATCAGAGCAAAACCAAATGCCACTGCAAAAATTACACTGTCAAATCCTGTTATTATACCTGTTGCAGTTGACAGGCTCATTACTCCTGCAGAATGTGAACTAGGCATTCCGCCGGTTGTTGAAAATATTTTAAAATTGATTTTCTTTGTTTTCAGAGTAAAGATGATAAATTTTAAAATCTGTGCAGTGAATGCTGCTAAAAGCCCTGCAGCTATTACTTCGTAACCTGTGTTTCTAATCTCTGTAATCATATTTTTACTCTTTGTTTAATTCCCTCTATAATATCTATAAATACCTGTGAATCTATATCATACTTTTTAAATATATCATAACACTCATCAAAAAGGCAAGCCAGTTTACATTTTGCATTATCAAGTCCGTACAGGCTTACATAAGTCAGTTTACCGGCGTCTTTATCCTTGCCCGGAGTTTTGCCGAGTGCTTCAAAAGTTGAAATTTCATCCAGTACATCATCTGCAATCTGAAATGCCAGTCCCAATTTTTCTGCAAATTCAGTCATAATTTCCAGTTTTTCATCATCGGCACCAGCAATAATTGTACCTGTTCTTATAGCAAGTTTAAACAGGTCAGATGTTTTGTGTAAATGAATATATTTCAGAGTATCGTCTAATGAGCCGGTGATTTTACCCCCTTCACTTTCAATATCCACAACCTGTCCAGCAATAACACCATAAGCACCTGCATATTGAAAATATTCATTTAAGACTCTGAGTTTTGTTTCGTCCGATAGATTATCAGAATATTTTAAAATGATTTGCGGGGCAAAGGTCAAAAGTGCGTCACCTGCAAGTACAGCAGTTGCTTCACCAAATTTTTTATGATTACTCGGCTGCCCGCGTCTGAAATCATCATTATCCATACAAGGAAGGTCATCATGAATCAATGTTTGGGAATGCAGCATTTCTATAGCGCATGCAGTAGGTATAGCATCCAAATAATTTCCGCCAAATATCCGGCAGCTTTCAAGACACATAACAGGTCTGAGTCTTTTACCCGGAAGCATCACCGTATACTTCATTGATTTAAATAAATCTTCTGGATACTGAATTATAAAAAATTCATCCAATTTTTTGTTTACAATGCCAATAAAATCGTTCATTGATAATTCTGTCTTATTCATCATCTTCTAAGTCCTTATATAAATTTTGATTGATAGTTCTGCGTGAGCTGCGGCGTTTCTTTTCACTGATTTTTACAACAGCCTTATTATTTATTGTCTTTTTAAAATGTTCTGTTTTAATCCCCTCATATTTGATTAACTCTTTATATGCCCTTGCTTCTTCTACAAAATCCAGATAACTCTTATATCTTGAAGGGTCAATTCTATCAATGTTAGCAAGAACATTACAGCCGTCTTCATGAATATGCAGGCAGTCACTGTACTTACAGCTAGGCGAATACTTGTTAATATCATCAAAAAGTTTGTCCACATCAGCAGGCATCAAAAAATCAAATTTAACATTACTGAACCCGGGTGTGTCAACTATTCTTGATGTGTCATTTAATTTAATAATTTCACAGTGCCGCGTTGTGTGTGTGCCGCGCTGAAGTTTTTCGCTCACTGCTTTTGTCCTTAATTTTAAATCAGGATTAATTGCATTGACAAGACTGGACTTGCCGGCTCCGGAAGACCCGCATAGTACACTTGTCTTGTTTTTTAAAAGTTTTTCAAATGCCTTAATACCGGAATGTTCGGTAGCAGATGTGTAAACAATATCAAATCCAAGCGGCTTATATATTTGAGTAATCTTATCTTTCAGGTGTTTATCAAAATTCAAATCATTCTTATTAAAACACAATTTAGTGGAAATATTATAATATTTGGCAAGAGCAATATATCTGTCCAACTGGTGTAAATTTAAATCAGGTTCTTTGAGTGCAGATACAATAATTATTTGGTCAATATTAGCAACACTAGGGCGAGCAATGTAATTTTTGCGCGGAATAATATTTTGTATGAGTCCATTTTCAAATTCAACAAAATCCCCAACGAGAATCTTTTCCTTACGCTTTTTAAGAACTTCACGCACTTTGCATACAGTTGTACTATTCCCGTCATCAATAAAATAAAAATCCGAATGTATTTTGTAAATTTGCCCTTCAACCATACCAAAATTATATTAGCATAAAAAAAGTTAACACACACTATTAGTGTCTATCAATTGCAGGCACATGAACTACAAATTGCAGAAAGATTATGTACTGTCTTTTTTATCTCACATCATAGTTTGAAATCAAAAAGTTCGGCTAATTCCATATCTAATGCATTAGCAATTTTTAAAAGTGTTGAAAACTTCGGGTCATTGGTGCCGCATTCTATACGACTTAGAGAACGCGTAGTAAGCCCTGTTTTCATAGATAATTCAAGCTGTGATATTTTACGCTTGTTGCGTTCGTACTTAATTTTATAACCGAGTTTGAGAAAATCATCTTTGTCCATTTTTATATTTTATTTTATTGACAAAAATTAAGCGATATACTATATTATAAATATTAGACATGCAGTATATATAAAAGAAAATTAATTTATGGAGGATTATTATGAAAGGGACATTAACTTTATCTGAATACGGTTCAGCATGCACTACTGCTCAGGCGACCGCTAAAGCCGCATTCACGCTGGCTGAGGTGCTGATAACGCTTGCTGTGATTGGAATTGTCGCAGTGCTGACAATCCCGTCATTAGTAAAGAACTACAATGAGAAGGCATGGGAAAGTGGACAAAAAGTTTTTGAAAACAGATTACTTGTAGCAACACGTCAGATGAACACAGAAGAAAAACTAGCGGGTTACAACTCAACCATGGATTTTGTAAACGAACTCAAAAAATATATTAAAATCACAAGAGTCTGCGATAATGACAATATTACAAAATGCTTTAATAAAGAAGTTATTTGGAGTGCAGATGAAGAACCTGTGGACATGTCAAAAGTAACAGACGCATCAGCTTTTGGTCTAGATTGGGAGACTGATACGGTGGCAGTTCAGTTTGCGAATGGCGTAAATGCAGTAATTGCCTACAATCCGAATGCGACCCAAGACCCGTATAATAACCAGTTTGCTGCGACCTCAAAATCAATGGCAATATTGTATGATTTGTCAGGAAACAAAAATCCGAATACAAAAGGTAAAGATATAAAAAATATAAATGTAGAGCAGTTAGCCGGTGTAGAAGGCTGCTTGATACCTGAATTAAAAGATACAATGTGCATAACGAAAATTATATCTCCAGAAGAATACGGATATTTATCATATTCTGCATGTACCGAGGCTAAGAATAACGGCGAAATAGACGTAGACTATTGTTATAACGGAAATGATTATTTTGCAGGTGCAGTAAAAGCATGCGGCGGAATAAACAACATGCCAAGCCAGGATCAACTAACCCAGTTAGCAAAATATGTATACAATAATGATAGTATAAACTCCAGCAGCTACACATATTACCTAGCTTTAGACACAACGAAAGCCTCCCAATTCCTCTCAGCCTCCCCAGGTTCATCTTCTGGATGGTTCTATGTTTGGTCTGGGCAGGAGTACAGCAGCGATCGCGCGTACAGCCGCTACTTCGGCTCTACCTACACGGGCTGGTACTACTACGTCCGCAACCTCAGCAGCATACTCGCGGTTTGTCTAGACCATTAAGAGGCTCTGCCTCTTACTGGGGTGAGTAAAGTGAGTGCAGTGAGTAATGTATTTACAATTAATCAGGCAATGTGGATATTCCATGTTGCCTGATTTACCTCTCCGAGGGGGAGGTCACAACACTTAACGAACGTAAGTGAGTTTAGTGTTGTGGGTGGGGGTTGGTCATAGGCGTATTTAGATTAGCTGTGGCTGTTATGAAACTTCGTAGGCTACGCCTACCCCCCTCCTCGAAATCAGAGATTTCGGTCCTCCCTCCAGGGGAGGACATGAAAACCGCAGGCAATGTGGATATTCTACATTGCCTGATGTTTTCATGTCATCGCGCATTTGTGGATTGCGAGCAGAGCGGATTTGCGTACGGACGGAGCAAAGCGAGTCCGGGTAGCGAACAGATTGAGCCGACTAAGCCGCAAGGCTTTTAGGCGAAACTCTGTGAGCGTGGAGCAAATCCAAGACACGTCTTATCGTCCTAACGTCTTTTTCAAAACAACTGTTCACAGGTTACAGAGCCCAAAGTATAAAAGCGGACTTGTCCGCCCAGCAAGGCGTAGATTTTCATCTGCTGCGTCAGTCGTGATGACAGATTTATTTTCGCATGTCATTATTCAGAATTATGCAGAAAAAAGACTGACATATTGTCAGTCTTTTTCCGGCTAACGAACTAAACTACTGTGCGTCAATTGTACCTCTTATTAGTCAGCACAACCAAATGCGATAGTAACGTGTTCTCTTGGATTTACTGCAGATATTTTGTATCCGCGCGGGTCTACAAGGTAAGCAAATTCGTCGCCTGTGGTTTGGAATAAGCCCATTGTACCTGATAAAGCTGTTCTTGTTACGTCAATCGGAGCCTTAACAGTTTCCCATATACCATCTCCTAAGTTTCTGGCTGCGGCACCAAATTGTCCCTGGAATACGTGACCGAGCATATAACCGGCATCATTTGATACGTTTTCTGCCGCATTACCGACATTTGTCAATATGCCGCCTGCTGTTCTGCCCACTACACCTACCAGTGAACCAGCTAAGGTGAATGGCGCTTCTACTAATCTCGCAACAGGGTTAACCTGTTTTGATTTATTAACCTGTGCCTGTAATATTTGTTTAGGCAAATTAGTCTTACAATCACCATTCTTTATGCTTGTGAATGATAATTTTATAGCACCTTTATCACAGCCTGACGGTCTGATAACTTCTACAACCTGACCGGTTACTGTTGAACCGCAAGGATAATTTACACCGTTAATTGTAATATCTTCAAGAGTTTTTGCTCTGAAGTATTGACCTACGTGTGATGATTTTGAGGTTAACTGGTCAATCATCGCAACTTTAAGGGTCGGTATCTTAACAATGTCCTCTTGTTCCATAAAGGCTTTTTTAGTCACAGGACATGCTGGACAAATATTGTTTGCGGTTTTTGGATTTGTATCATAACCGAGTGCTACACGTACAGTCTGTAACATTGATGCAACATCTGCACGGGATGCTTCTTTATTAGGACAAATCATATTTGGATTTGGCATATCTTTTAAAGCACCGCTCTGTAATGATTTAGCAACCGGTATTCTTGCCCAGTTTGGAACTGTGTGTCCATCAGCATATTTGCTTAATATTTCATCAGCTTTGCACTGGTCAATATCACAGGTCATACCTTTTGCAATAGTTGTTAAGGCTTCTGCTCTTGTTACAGGATGATTAGGCTCAAATTTGCCATTTGGATAACCTTTTAACAGGTCTTCTTCTACGGCTTTTGCAATTGCTGCATTAGCCCAGTTGCTTACAGGAACATCTTTGAACATGCATTCGTTGTTCATGCTGCAATCAAGATTGAACCCTTTAACTAACATTGTTGCAAATTCCGCACGTGATATACTTCTGTTTGGTTTGAACATACCGTCAGGATAGCCCACAACAACATCATTAATAGCTAACTTATCAATATCGCAGGCAGCCCAGTAACCATTAGGAACATCAGGGAATGCACATGCACCGGCTACCCCTGCTGCAGCACCGGTTGTACCTTCACTGGTGTATTCGAAAGGGACGAAAGACTTTTTTACTGCATTAATAGAATTAGATGTTTGTAAATCAATAGGGCAGTTATTACCGTCCATTAATCTTTCATTTCTATCAATCGGAATACCATTATGTCTTGTAGGAGCTTCATTCAAACAAGGCAATTCTGCAGCGGCACCTGTAATATTACCGCTTGAAGATACGGTTACTCCATTAATGTCTGAAGAAAGTGTTCTTGGAGTTCCGAGCATAGCTGTTTCAGAAGAGAAGATTGAACTTGCCGGATGTCCTACATAGTTGTTTGTACCGTAAATGGCATTTGGATAGCCATAAACTTGTTTCATATCCTGTCTTGAAGGTTTACCTGTTCCCGGGCATACTGCACAGGCAGGTTCTGCCGGTTTGTCACAGCTAATTTCATCCGGACATCCGCAATCGCTTTTCTTTTGTTCACACGGATCGCATTGTGCCGGCGGACACGGGTCTGCTTGTTTTTTGCAATCGCATTCATCAAATGTCTTTTTGCATTTGTCGCAGGATGGCGTCGGTGTTTCACACGGGCATGCAGGTCCTGTTACTACAGGCATTGGTTCAGCACATGGAGCCGGTGTTTCCGGCACTGAACATGGACAAGCCGCCATTGCTGAATTCAAGGAACACGTTGCTATTCCAACGGCAATTGCAGCTGCCACAGTAAGTTTTTTAATAGTCATTTTTACCTCCTTGTGTTTGCGGGCTTTTTACTAAAAACCCAAAAAATTATTTAAAAAACAAACTTATACCAGATTATGTACTTTATTTGTTGTCAGAAACATTACCGTAAAAGGTTATTCACTAGGGCTATTTGCTCAATGCTTTATTTATAATTATTGATTTTTTACGGAATTTAGATTATTATTTGATAAAGCAAGAGAGAATTGTTATGTACAAAAAGCTATTATTACTGGTAATTTGTTTAAGTTTTATATTCTGCGGATGCGGCACGAAAAAAACTATTGATGATGATTTGAGTCGCATTATGAAACAGGATAAAATTACAATAGGGGTCAGAACAGATACAATGCCGTTCGGATTCAAAGATAAAAACGGTGACTATGCAGGTTACGACATTGATATAGCAAAGATTATTGCAACGGCTCTGATAGGTGATGATAAAAAAATAAAATTTGTAACTGTAACAGCATCTGATAGAATCAGAAAGCTTATCACCAATGAAGTTGATATGCTTGTTGCGACAATATCTATAACTGAGCCAAGACAGAGAATTTTAGATTTTTCAGTTCCGTATTACGCTGCAGGTCAAGCGATGATGCTGCCTGCTAACAGCGATATTATATCTTTGCGGGAGCTTTCCGGCAAAAAAGTTATTATTGTATATGGCTCAACAAGTGAACGCAGTATCAGATCAAGTATCCCGAATGTAAATGTTATTGGATATAAGACATATGATGCAGCTTATCAGGCAATGAAGTCAGGTGTTGCAGATGCGCTTATTGCTGATGATACGCTTTTATACCGTTATACGCTTAATGACCCTTCACTAAAACTACTGCCAAAGCGATATTCAAAGGAATATTACGCTATTGCTTTCAGAAAAGACGAGGCGTCTCAGCGTTTACAAATTCGGGTAAACAGTGTTCTTCAAAGTCTGCAGTCAACCGGACGCCTTAACAGGCTGCAAGAAAAATGGGGAATCAGCGATTAACTGTGTTTTGCAGTTTACACACTGTAATACCAAAAGTGTCAAAAAATGTGGCGACTATAAAGAAGAATAACTTTTGCGATATAAAACTTAATTTTATACGTAATACTAATTTGCTTCTTTTAAAACAACAATTGCTTCTTCAATCTCTACACGCAAGTATTCCAACTGTTGTTCAATATTATTCGTGTTATAAATATATCCGGCACCGCCATATGCAAGATATGCTTTATATTTTTCGGCTTCAGTTCGAAGATTTGAAACGGTTCTGGCATGACTGCTGACTTCCTGCAATCGTTGAAATGAAATAAATGTACTTTCAGGTTTTTCTGCATATTTGTCTTCAAGGTATTCAACATTCTTGTTCAAAAAATAAACTTTAGCAACAAAACGCTGAACAGGTTCATGCTCTTCTATAGAGTCAAGTATTTTTTCAAGAACAGGTATCATTTCATTCAAATCATTAATATATTCAGAAGTTTTGTCGGATTTAAGAATAATATTTACGAAAGAAGGATCTTCACGCGGGATAGGTTTTAGTGCATCACCTGAGTGAAATTTTTCAGTTTTTTCAAAAACAGGTTTAGCACTGTGCTCTTCAGTCGTATTAAAACTCTTGCCTAAATCCGGCAGGGTCCCCATATAACCTTTGCCTTCATCTGCAGCAGGTTTACGCCCGCCAAAGAGTGCATAAGATTGCGGAACATTTAAAAATAATATTAAAATTAATATCAGAATTTTTCGCATACAAATATTATAATGATTCTAAGCAAAAAATCATCATATAAACTATCGAAAGTTATTCAGGCATTTTGCATTTGCGACCGAAAAGATGCCTGATGCCGTGTTTTGGACAAACTTCTTCATCATACTGATAAGGCACACCAAACGGCTGCAGGTGCGGATCCGGTTTAAAGAGAGGTTTATTTTTTTCACAACGTTTAATATCTTTGCGTTTCATTTTTTGAATAAGGTTGTATTTTGCTTTTTGTTCGCCTGATAACATGGCTTTGAATTTTTTATCGTATTTACGTGTAATTTTATCAATATCGTTTTTTAGATTTTTAATTATCTTTTCCTGTTTTTTAATGGCAGAGGCATTGGCTTGCGGGTTGCATTGAAGTTTTTTCAGAACATAAGTTTCTTGTTCCAGAAGATTTATCTTCTTATCAAGTTCTTCATAGCGGCATTTTTCAATTTCATTTTTACATTTTCTCTGCTGCGGGGTGAGATTCAAAACATTGTAGGTAGCTGCACGATTATTAATCATGCGTTCAACAAGCTCTCCACAACTGCAAGACTCTTTAATATCTTGAGCTGAGAATATAATATTTTCTGTTTCCGGGGAAAAAGCATTATTGACCGGACAAGAATTCTGTTCAGCAGCAAAGCATGTTCCTGCAAAAAGTAATGAGCATAATCCTAAAATGAGTAATTTTGTTTTCATAAATCTCTCCTCATAATTATTTTGCCATAGAGGAAGAAAAAATACAAATCATATTTTTATTGTAGAATTTAGATATGGAAAAAATGCACTTAAGGAATTATGCGTATTTAGGCGATGCGGTTTGGGAATTACATATCCGTAAAAAAACAGTAATGCAGACAGAAAATGCAAAACTGCTGCATAAACTGACAACAGACCGGGTAAAAGCGTCGTTTCAAGCAGAATTGCTGCATTATTTAGAATCTGAATTGACAGAACAAGAATTAGAATTAGCACGCCGCGGCAGAAATTTAGCGATACCTGTTGCGAGACGTTCAAATCAGACGGAATACCGTGCTGCAACGGCATTTGAAGTCTTGATTGGCTGGTGGTATCTGGAAGATAAAATGCGTCTGGAGGAAATTTTATCTAAAATTGAAAACAAACTGTTTGAATAATTTTTTAAAAAAGGGGCTTTACAAAAAAAAATCAGCATGTAGAATAAATATTGTGACAAGTAAATAGATAAGAAATTTCAAATCGTACAGATTTAAAATTTCAAAGAATTCTGGGGGTTTAGCTCAGCTGGTAGAGCACCTGCTTTGCACGCAGGGGGTCAGGAGTTCGAATCTCCTAACCTCCAAATAAAAAGGGACATTAAAAAATGTCCCTTTTTATTTGGTTTGTTTTGGTATAAGAACCTCCAAAATGCGTCAGCATTTAAGGCGTTTGAGCGCAAGTGAGCTGAGTGTACTAATTTCCCAGATTGATTTGTACGGATAGATAGATTATTTTGGTAAAGTTGGCTTTGTGTGGGAGTTTCCGGGTCGGAAAAATTTTCTGTAAAATAACATAAAAAATGAATACAAACAGACAGGTCGGAATTTTAGGCAGGATAAGCAGGAAGCAGAGATTATATATGTTATGATTACGTCTTTAATATAAGTAAAATATACACAAAGAACACCACGAGGAAATTTTTCTTTTTCATTTATTGTATATAGTTCTTCTGTAACAATTTATAATGAAAAACTACATATCTAACAATTTTTATTTTCAGGTAATTTATAGCATATAAGTAAAAACAAAAGGATATAGAATGCTCATAAATCTCTCACCAATAAATTTACAATATAACAATAAAAATATTCAAAAGCCGCATACAATAAATTACAATCTTACTCCGCTTGCGTATGATACTGTTTCATTCGGAGCTATGAGAAAGAAAGAGTTTGAAGGGATAGATTTAGCGGTTGTTCAAAAATTCAATGCTCCTATTGAAAAATTTAATTCAAATGCTGATTTGCAAAACTGGGCAGGAGAAAAAGCAGAAGTAATAGCAGAGAAAAACTTTGGCGGACGGAGTGAAGAAACTAAAATCCAACGAAAAGCAATACTGAAAGAATGGTCTAATTATGTTTTCAATGAAAATGATGCTTATAATAACACAACAGCACTTTTAATTTTGAATGCAATAACAAAAAACTTAAAACCTGATAACGATAATATTCCACCTGTATTGAACAAAGGTGTTCTTGCTGATTGTATATACAAGATTGATAAAAACACAAAAAACGACCCAAAATACCGGTTTGACTTAAATAAAATGTATCAAAACAACCTTCGTGCGGCTTACCTGAATGACTCTGAAACCAATACAGGTGAAACAGATACAAAATGGGTAATTATCCCATCTAAAAACAACGACTATGAAAATTTTGAAGTTAACGTAGAAAAATTAAAAGCACTATCCTATAAAACGTGGTGTACAAAAAGTAATAATGCAGAACCATATCTTGAACAAGGGGATTTTCACGTATATGTTGAAAACGGAAAACCCAAACTCGGAGTCAGATTTGTTGGTGATGAAATAGAAGAAATTCAAGGTGAGAAAAACAACGGCAGAATTCCAATTGATTACTTTGATATTATACAAAATCATATTTCTGAGAATAATCTGAAACTTACCGATAATGCAAAAGATGAAATAAAATCTGCGGAAACGGCAAGAAAAGAAATAAAAAAGATAAAAAAAGATTTAAAAGAATCCATAAAAAATAATGATGTTAAAACAATCTATAGATACTTTGGAATAAATGTAAAAGAAGGTAAAACCGGATATTTAACAATTTCTGAATACAAGCAGCCATCTAAAGACTATACATTTAAAGATTTAGGCATAGATGAAAACAAGCTGATTGAAAAAGTCAAATCAATCAATGGTAATGCAAATTTCAGCAATTCCATGCTGACAGATTTAAATAACATCAAATATATTAATGGTAATGCGTTTTTTGGGCATTCACAGGTTTCTAACTTAGGGAATCTTAAATCTATAGGCGGGCAGGCCAATTTCAGATATTCAACGATAACAAGTTTAGGAAATCTTAAATCTATCGGTCAGGATGCTTATTTCAGCTATACCAAGATAACTGGTTTAGGAAATCTTGAATCTATAGGCGGGAATGCTGATTTTCGTGATTCAGAGATAACCAGCTTAGGAAATCTTGAATCTATCGGCTGGAATGCTTATTTCCAAAATTCAAAGATAACAAGCTTAGGGAATCTTGAATCTATCGGTGGGAGTGTTGATTTTCGTAATTCAGAGATAACAAGTTTAGGGAATCTTAAATCTATCGGTGGAAATGCCGATTTCAGATATTCAAAGATAACAAGTTTAGAGAATCTTGAATCTATCGACGGAGAGGCTGATATAAGGACTTCAAAATTAAAAGATAAAGATTTTGCTTACATCAGCGTAGATGAAGGCATATTAAAATAAGTTTGTGGGTTGGGGTTTGTACTCCTACACAAAGTGTCCAAAATAATCAAACCATGTGGAACAAATAATCAAACTATGTGTTCTTTTACACCACCTATAAAAAAGGAATTCATCCACCACGCAAAGATATTAACTGATATTAACATAATGCAAAAAATTCTAAGATGGTGTATACTAAATACAAGGGGTAAAAATAAAAAAGGAGAGGTCATGTCTATTGATGATGCACTGGTTATGATTTTGGCAGGTGGCGAAGGAAAACGTTTATATCCTCTAACAAAAGACAGGGCAAAACCTGCTGTTCCGTTTGGCGGCAGGTACAGAATTATTGATTTTGTATTGAACAACTTTATTAATTCAGGATTTTTCAAGATAAAAGTTTTAACGCAGTACAAATCTGATTCTTTGAACAAGCATATTACGCGAGGCTGGGCTTTGTCTCCGTTTTTAAATCAGTATGTGGATTTAGCACCTGCACAAATGCGTACTGGCAATGAATGGTATCGCGGAACTGCTGATGCTATTTATCAGAACGTTTTTCACATTACAGACGAAGATCCCGATTACGTCTGTATTTTCGGCGGTGATCATATTTACAAAATGGATGTGTCCCAGATGCTTGATTTTCATAAAGAACATGATGCAGACCTTTCAATTTCCGCTATCCCTATTCCTGTTGAAGAGGCGTCTGAATTCGGAATTATTGAGGTTGATGAAAACTGGCGGCTTACTAACTTTGTGGAAAAACCGCAGAACAAACCCAAAACAATCCCCGGTAATGATAAAATGTGTCTGGCATCAATGGGAAATTACATTTTTAACAAAAATGTTTTGCTTGATGCGCTTAACCAAGATGAAAAAATTCAATCCTCAAGTCATGATTTCGGGAAAAATGTTATTCCAATGCTGCTGTCTGAAGGTAAAAATATTTATGTGTACAATTTCAATAATAATAAATTTCCGGGCATGACTGATGCTGAACGCGGCTACTGGATGGATGTAGGAAGCATTGACGCTTACTGGCAGGCAAATATGGATTTATTAAAGTACAATCCTGAATTAAATCTGTATTCCAAAGAATGGCCTATTAGAACATTTAATTACAACTACCCTCCGGCAAAATTTGTCTGGGAAGAAGGCGACAGAGTCGGTATGGCAACAAATTCCATGGTGTCTGAAGGCTGTATTGTTTCAGGAGGCAGTCTGTCACGCTGCGTGCTTTCTCCAGAAGTCAAAATAAACAGCTATTCACAGGTTGAAGAAAGTATTTTGATGGAAAATGTTGAAGTCGGCAGATATTCCAAGATTAGAAAAGCTATTATAGATAAGAATGTCAAAATTCCGCCGAATACAACAATAGGTTATGATAAAGAAGCCGATGAAAAACGCGGGTTCCATGTGTCCTCCGGCGGTGTAACCGTTGTTCCGAAAGGAGCAATTCTGTAGTTAAATTTTATATTTTATTCTAATCTCAATCAAACAGCGGTTGAATCATTACCGTAGAAAACTTATGCTATTACTATGGAAAAAAAGCATTTTGTTTATATTTTAGAGACTGTCCGCCATACTCTGTATTGCGGTTATACCGACAATGTAGAAAAAAGATTCAAAGCTCATTGTGAAGGCAAAGGGGCAAAGTACACCCGTGCAAACAAACCGCTAAAAATTGTTTTTCAAAAAGAATTTTCAAGCAAACATGATGCACTGCATGCTGAGGCTGTTATCAAAAAACTCTCACGCAATGATAAATTAAATCTTATTAAAGCCCCTCAGAATCTGGATTCGATAATGCATCTTTAATCTGTTGTATTTCAGCATCAAGTTTTTCTATAGCTTCATTTTCCTTTTGCAGGCGTTTCTCGTCATTTGCTATTTCTTTTTCAAGCTGTTTCATCCGCTTGTCAGCATAAGCATTAGGAATATCATTAAATTCTGTAGAACCTTTCATGCGCTGCTGACGTTCATACTCCCGCAATCCGTCTTTGTATTCCTGATCTATTTCTTTTAGTCTTGCCTTATAAATTTTCTCAAGTTCTTTATCAGCCGCTTTGTCAGCTTTTTTCTTTGCTTTTTTAGCGGCTTTATCAGCCTTTTTCTGTAATTCTTCTTCCTGCTCAACGAGTGCCAGCGGCACAACACCGTCCTGAACAATCTTATAGCCGTTCATAGAGACTTGAACATCTGTTTCCTTAAATGTCACCAGACGCGACTGTTCGCCCTTATAATCGACACTCCAGATGCCGAGAGTCACAGGAGTGTCGCCTGTGTAAGCGTACGCACTTATCAGAATTCTGTCCGGATTATTTAAATCAAACCCCAGCGGATAGATATCCCAGCGGACTTCTTCAAGGTTCAAGCCTTTGTATTCTTTCCAGTAGTAAATAATTGCATCACGCACTTCTACAAGATTGTATGAAATATCATTTGTAAAATCATAGACAAGTGCATTTGTCTGCCATATACCGTCCATTGTAGAGCCTATTTTTTCTTTTGCAAGAATTTTAGTTCCGTCAGTAGAAAAATCAATAGGCGTAATTGTTCTGAATGTTCTGTCATTTGCTATTTCTTTATCTGTTGAAAAAATTGGTTCAGGCAGACGGTGCTGTGTGTTTGCGGTTAGAATTTTATTCAGATTAGTTTGATCTTCCTGCAATTTAATTACAAACACATCACAGGCAACCGACCCGCGTTCCGGATAGTAATATATTGACGGATAAACCATAACAGAAAAATCAGGGGAGACAACTCCCTGCGCATTTTGCTGCCGTTGATAGTGGAATCGCCCTTTTAATGAAATTTCAGGACTTCCGGGTGGGTTATTGTAACGCACAATTTTATAAGTCGGCTGCGGAACATATTTCATATCAGCCGGCTTTTCAAGTTTAGGAACATCAATTTTTTCAGCCATTTTGTCCTTTGGAGCAGAAATTTTATTATATTCCTCCATTGTCATAAAGCCTGACGGGTATTTGTCCTGCTTTGCGCGTTCAAAATCCTCTTTTGCATCCTGTTTTTTTACATCACGTATATACTGCGCTTCTCGTTTTTGCGCATCTTTTGGCGGCTGAGGAAAATTATCTCCTGCATAGATATAGCCCATAAGCCCGATAACAATAACGACAAGTGCGTATATCATTTTTTATACCAGACCTTCTTTCATCGCCATTGAAATTGCTTTGGAGCGGCTTTCTACATACAACTTTTGCAGAATACTATGGACATGTGTTTTTGTCGTAGAAATTGAAATAACAAGTTTTTCTGCAATCTGTGGATTGGTCAGACCGTCGACGATTAATGCAAGAACTTCCATTTCACGTTCTGTAAGTCCATAAAGATTTTTACCCAATTTATAATTAATTTCACCTTTTTTATTTGGAGAATCAGAACCGCGTCTTATATTAGTTAGAACTATTCTTGCAATAGCCGGATCAAGCCAGCCTGCGCCTTCACTAACCGCTTTTAAAGCAGCGACTGTTTGTTCTGCGGTTGCACCTTTTGTAATATATCCGTCAGCACCGGCACGGAATGAATCTAAAACATCATCTTCATCTTCACGTGAAGTGTACATCAAAACCCTGATATCAGGATTAACAGCCTTAATTTTTCTTGTTGCTTCAATACCGTCAATTGTAGGCAGTCCGATATCCATTACAACAACATTAGGATTAAGTTTCAGTGCATTGTCAACACCTTCCTGACCGTCAGAATACATACCCGCAATCTCAACATCAGGAGCGTTACTTAAAATAACAGATAAGCCCAAACGCGCCATATCATGATCTTCAACAATTATTACTTTAATGTTTGCCATAAACACCTTCTTTTTTATTCTTAATACTTTTTTTCATATTTACAACATCGGTTAACAGAAAAGAAAATTCACTGCCTTTATTTATTTTACTTTCAA
Source organism: Candidatus Gastranaerophilales bacterium (assembly GCA_944323045.1). GTDB lineage: Bacteria > Cyanobacteriota > Vampirovibrionia > Gastranaerophilales > Gastranaerophilaceae > CALUVH01. Next base: position 20,899 of record CALUQX010000003.1, read on the forward strand.
CCCAGATTTTGCCGCCGTGGGCTTCGATTATCTGACGGGATAAGTAGAGTCCCAGTCCGGTGCCGGTTGAGCGCTTTTTACTTGTGCCCTGAGAAAATCTCTTGAACAAATGCGGTAAATCTTCTTTTGGAATACCGTTGCCGTTATCTGTCACCGAAAATATTAAATCACCATGCTGTACTTTTAATAATACATTTATCTTGCCTGATTTATCGGTATAATTCACCGCGTTACCGCATAAATTTGTAATAACACGTTTTATTTCCGCACGATCTGCAAGAATTTCTGTATCATCATCCATATCACATTCAAGCGTGAATTCTATGTCTTTTTTCTTTGCAAGCGGCATTAATTCATCATAACACTGCTTTGCAAGATCTTTGACATTAAAAACAGTTTTGCAAAGCTCTAATTTTCCGCTCTCAAACCTGTATACCTCAAGCAAAGCATTCACAAGCCCCAACAAATCCTCATTGCTCTGCAGCATTGTAGAAAGAAGAACATGCTGCTTTTCATCAAGTTCACCAATTGCGCCATCCAAAAAGAATTTTAGCGTCTGAATTGCTGCCAGCAGAGGAGTTCGCATATCATGAGTTAAAGTTGCAATAAAATCATCCCTCAGACGTTCTGTTGCTTTTTGTTCAGATACATCTCTAATCACTCCTACATACTTATGTTCTGTTGAATCCTCTGGCGAAATAAGCGCAAAACTTATTTCAACCGGCATAGTATCATCACTCAAAGCATTTCTAATGTAGTAATCTCTCAGTATAATTTCATGCCTGTCTGAATTAAGCCCGAAAATTCCTCCGTCCTTATTATTGGATGAATCATTCTGTTCAAATTTATCAGAGTATGCAATTTCTTGAAATTTCTTTTTCAAAAGAGATTTTTCAGATAATCCTGTTATATTTTCGCATGCCGGATTCGCCTGTAAAATTTTTCCTTTACCATTGATTATAAGGATACCGTCCGCACAGTAGTTGATTATTCCGCTCAATTTCTTATTAGCCTGCAACAAATCAGCAGTGCGTTCTGCCACAAGTTTTTCCAGATTGTTGGAATAATTTTGAAGTTCTTTTTTGGCAGCTTCCAGTTCAATGATTTTAGAACGCAAATCAGATAGTAGATGACTGCGCTCAATACCGTTTTTGATATTCACTATCAAGTCATCGTTATCCCAGGGTTTTTCAATGTATTTATATAATCCAATTTCATTAATTGCTTTTATAGCATTTTCTTTGTCCGCATAACCTGTTAAAAGTATCATACTTGTTTCCGGGTAAAGTTTTTTGGCTTCAGTTAAAAATTCCAGCCCGTTCATCTCCGGCATTAGAAAGTCCGAAATAATCAAATCAACCTCATTGGATTGTAAAAATTCCAATGCTGCAACAGGAGAATTGAACAAAAATGTATTGTTAAACCCTTCGACCTTAAAAAGCGCTTTAAATGCCGAAGTTACAATTTTTTCATCATCAACTACTATAATTTTCCCATTTTCCATACTTATATGATAAGCCATTTTTATCCGGCAGACAAATTGTTAACAAATTCGCAATATTACCCTATTTTTACAATTATACTGTTGCATTTTTTGTTTGATATGCTAATCTTAATTCGGAGCTAAAATTAATGAGTGATGATTTCGAAAATCCATTAGTAAGTGTCATAATTCCCGTATATAACGCGGAAAAATATATTGCAAAATGCATAAATTCGCTAATTGAACAAACTCTGCAGAATTTTGAAGTAATTGTAGTAAATGACGGTTCAACTGATAATACTCCTGATATTTTGAAAGAGTTAGCAAAAGAAGACAGTCGTATAATAGTAATTAATCAATCAAATCAAAAACAGGGGGCTGCCAGAAACAGAGGACTGGAAATAGCAAAAGGCAAATACATAACTTTTGTTGATGCAGATGACTGGCTTGATTTAGACTATCTGGAAAGAATGTATCAGGCAATCATCGAGGATAAAGCCGACATTGCTGTATCAGGACTTGTACGTGAATATACAAACTCTTACAAATACTACTTAAAATACGAAGAAAAACAAGTATTTCGCGATATCAGCGACGTCATAAAAATATGCAAATTCCCGTCTAAGGGGTATGTCTGCGGTAAATTATTCAGTGCTGATCTGATAAAAGGGCTGCGTTTTAAAGAAAATGTGTATTATGAAGATACAGCATTTTTAATACGAGCATTTGGCAGTACAAAAACACTGGTTACTGTGCCTGAAATTTTATATCACTATTTTTCAAACAAATCTTCAACAGTAAAGTCAGCACAATCAAAAAAGAAATTTCATGACCGCATTCGTTCCGCACTCGAAGTAATGGAATTTGCAGCTCAGCAAAACATCACTCTGCCCAATCTCCTTATTGCAAAAGAAAGAAAGTTTTTATCTACAATTAAATACTACAGAGACAGAATTGTATATTATTATCTCGGTATAAAAGTTTATGTAAAACACATACATTTTGAGCAGTATGTTGATAAGCTTTTAGAAAATTAGCCGCAATTTTAACAAAAACTGCGGCTGATTTTTATAGAATTTATTTGTATGAATGTGATTTATATGTTCTTTCCTGCAAATCTTTATCAATATGATACAATGTTGCTTTATCATCGCCAAACATTTTGAGTTTAAGAATTATTTCATACGCATTTCGTTCTTCTTCAACCTGTTCTGCGATATACCAATCAATGAAATTTCTTGATGCAAGATCGCATTCATCATCACTCATTGAGGCAACACAATTTATGCTGTCAGTAACATATTTTTCATGTTCATATATTTTCTCAAATATTTCTAAAGGTGAGCCGGATATATTCTCCGGAACGTCAATTTGTGAAAGCTGGACTTTTCCGTTTCGTTCAATAATAAAATCGAATAAAATCATGCCATGATCTACTTCTTCACGTGCCTGAACTTTAGTCCAATTGGAAAAACCTTCAAGACCAATTTCGTCAAAATAAGCAGACATAGCAAGATAAAGATAAGCTGAATAAAATTCTTTGTTAATTTGCGCGTTAAGTACATCTTGTATTTTCTCGTTAATCACTATTTGCCTCCCATAATCCGTGTATATTACAGTATTCTCTAGCCAGAGAATTATTTATATATTTATCAATTACAAGCTCCGGTTTTTCATCCGGATGCAGGTATTTTCGTTTTACATAATTTTTATCTGCAGAAATTACTTCAATAAACATGACATAATGTTCCGGTATCATTGGATGCGGTTCGGCTCCGACACGTATTTCCATCCCATTAGTTTCTGTTTTAGAAAATACCGGAACATGTTTTTCTGTGGATGCATCATCATTGGTTCCTGCCTGCAAAAGACGCATAGGCTGCCCGCAGCAAACAAGTTCTCCTGCGCCTTCAACAACGACTTCAACAATATTGCCGCATATGTCACATTTATACAATTCTAATCTCTCTGTCATACCTGACTCCTTTCTCTATCTGAAAATATAAAAAATTTATAAGAACTTTTCATTAGTCGACTGGAGAATTATTGTGGTAATATTTCTTTACAAACTGTCAAAAAATATTACGCTTTGGTTTAATATAAAAGTATGAAAGTATTTCCGGTCTCATTAAATACATTCACATCAAAGAATAAACAACAGCAGGATAAAAAAGAGGTTAATCCTTATGTTTATACTGCATCAACTCCGCGTGCAGAAAAACTTTTTAAGCCGCAGATTTTTAACATAATTTTAGGCACATTAGCCACCCTTGCAGTTGGCACAACATTATACAAACTTTCCGGCAAAAAAATATTTAAACTTAAGTAGTATTGTGATATTTTGTATTTTTGTGTTATAGTAATATTGCCGTGTTCCACGGAGATTTGCGATCTCTTGACCCGAAGCCAATGCGGGGTGCAGAGCCTGTTGTGAGGGCTTGGTGAATATGGTTGAAGTAAATATTTTTGTTGACGTTTAAGGATATGATGGCGTAAGCTGCCGAACCGTGTCAGGATGGAAACATAGCAGCACTAAGGCAATCCTTGCGGGTGTTGTATTTTTAAAAAGAGAAAATATTTGCAGATGTCATAATTGCCAAATTCGATAGACAGTGACACGGCTTTATTAATATATTTTTTGCATCCGGTTATTTTTGACATACCTGAAAAAATCATTAATATAAATGATAACATTTAGCACCAAAGTTAGTAATATAAATGTTGGACAAGGGTAGGTAGTATGTTTTCAAGTTTTATTAGAAATTTACTTTCATCAGGCGGAGAAGCCAATGCAATGCAAAGAGCAATGCAGATTAACCAGAAGATTATCACAGCAAATCAAAAAAATAATCCGGCTAATGTTAATCCGCAAAACCCGCTTGACACAATCTATCCAAATACAAATCCTAATGTTAAATCATTTGAAAAAGTTTTGCAGGCATCTACAACAGCCAATTTCGGGTCACTTTTGCTTAACCCTAAAAAATTAAACGTAGATGCGCAAATTGCTGATCCTGATTCAATGAATGCTCTTAATCAGGCTATACAAAATTCTATGGGGATAAATAATACGGTGCCTGCACAAAGCACTGCATCTCCTAATGTATCAAAAAATCAGATTCTTGATTTAATAACACAAATTTCAGAAAAACACGGAGTTGATGAAAATTTAATAAAAGCAGTAATTAAACAGGAATCCGGATTCAACCCTAATGCAAAATCAAAAGCCGGCGCCATGGGGTTAATGCAATTAATGCCTCAGACTGCCAAACATTTAGGCGTAAAAGATCCATACAATGCTGTACAAAATATTGATGGCGGTGTCAGATACTTAAAATCAATGCTGAATAAATATAACGGCAACGTAATACTTGCACTTGCGGCATACAATGCCGGACCAAATGCAGTAGACAGATATGACGGTGTTCCGCCATATTCTGAAACTCAAAATTACGTAAAAAATATCCTTGCAAATTATTTGTGATAAAGCAGTGATTAAAATAAATTAAGTATCTATAGGTGTCTTCTAGTCTAGCCTGTGCAATGAGAACGCTGACTAATATAACATTCCGTATGTTCGCAATACTCACTTTTATTTTTTCTTTGTTTGTTATATTATTCTGTCGAGGAAAATTATTATGTTATTAGAATTTTTAAACTCCAAAATTCACAGGGCGACAGTTACTGATGCCAATCTTAATTACGTCGGCTCTATCACTATTGATGAAGATTTACTAACAGCTGCGAATATGCAGGAATGGCAAAAAGTTGAAATTCTTGATGTTAACAACGGCGAAAGATTCCAGACCTACATAATTAAAGGTAAATCAGGCTCCGGCGAAATTTGTCTCAATGGCGCTGCTGCAAGAAAAGTACAGCCGGGTGATAAAGTAATTATTGTAACTTACGCTCAGTTTACCCCTGAAGAAGTAAAAAATCACAAACCAACTATTGTTATCGTTGACGACAACAATAAAATCGTTAATCAGTAATCTTATAATTAACTGATTTGCAAAAATAATAAACAATTTCCGTAAGTTGTTTATTGTTTTCTAATGCTTGATTTATCTGAGTAATCATCTCATCCTGCGTTAACTCTTCAAAATAATAAAATTCCCATGGCGCAACCTCTAAAACTTCTGCCAACTTTTGCAGTGTTTCTATTGATGGGGCAAATTTTCCTGTCTCAATATAACTCATACTTGGAATTTCTATATTTATCAATTCTGCGAGTCTTTCCTGCGTCAAATTCTTTGATTTTCTAATCTGTTTTATTCGTTGTCCCAATAATTTTTTGAAATCAGACATTTCAAAACCCTTTATAAACTGTCCAGTTTAATTATTGAACCAACCGGCATGTTTTTTAATAAACAACAGATTTATGTTAACCTTGACAATTAAAGTTATATACGATATAATATAATTAACAGATTTATTTATTGTAAATATATTAGTGTTTAACATTAATAATACAGCAGTAAAAATGTTGACCATAGGGAAAGGGGGTCGCATTTTTATTAGAAAACACCTGTCGCATTCAGGTGTTTTCGCTTGAATATTTCAATGCAAATAGGACACATACCGGAGTACCCCCTGCCCTCACTTTACTCACTCAGCCACGCAAATAATTCTGCAATTATCTGTAGTTTGTAAATTGGAGCGGGTAATCGTATTTATCCTCGTTTTTTCTAAGTGTTTGAATAACACTTTGCAAATCATCTTTATCTTTGCCGGAAACTCTCACCTGATCACCTTGAATTGAGGCTTGTACTTTGATTTTCATATCCTTAATATCAGCGACAATCTTTTTGGCGAGTTCCTGAGTTAGTCCTTTTCTGAGATTATAAACCTGTCTTACATTACCGCCAAGTGCGTTTTCAATAGGCTGCGGGTCAAGAACCTTTATGCTGATATTACGTTTTACAAGTTTTGATTGCAAAATGTCGTAAATATTACGGAGTTTCATTTCATCACTTGTTGTAACAGTTATTGCCTTGTCCGCTTCAAGTTCAACAGTGGAATTTGAATCCTTCAGGTCAAATCTTGATGCAACATCTCTTTTAACCTGATCAACAGCGTTAACTAGTTCTTGTCTGTCAAATTCAGATACAATATCAAAACTACAATCTTTTGCCATATAATCCCCCTTTTTTCCAATAATAGCACAAAAATGCGGATATGTAAAATATCCGCATTACACAAAAATTATTGGGGTTGTATATTTATGGAGTATTAGTTTTCTTAAACAGTTTGCCAATTGCAGTGAATCCTTGTTTTACGACATTGCCAAGCCCGCCGTTATTTTTTACATATTTTCTTGCCGGAGGAATAAATCCGCCCACAGCCATCCAGAAAAGCGCGGTTGCAACAGATTTTGCAGTATTTTTTGTTTCTTTATCTTTTTTAGCAATAGTTTCATACTTATCTGTCATCGGCTCCTGATGCATTTTTACAGCCGGAATTGAGCCATACAGAGGATACATCCCAGGATACATATACGGACCACACATTCCGGAAGACATCATGCCTATGTCCTGATACATTGCAGGATTGTACATACCATCATCAATAGATAACATAACTATTCACTCCACATTGAAAAATAACTAACCTATTTATATAAAGTTATTTGGAGGGAAAAAATTGCCTGCCGCACAAATCCATTTAATGTTTTGTAACAAATGAGTCGTATTCAGCTATAAAAATTTTTAGAAGAATTTGGGCTAAACTTAAAAATTGAGCGGGTTAGGAATAAACTTACGCAAGAAAAACTTGCTGAATTGGTCGATTGCAGTACACCATTCATCGGATACATTGAGCGTGGTATAAAAAGTGTCACGATTTACCAGTTTTTAAAAATAGCAAAAGTTTTGAATCTTGATTTGAATAAATTTTTTAAAGATATTGAATTATAAATAACGCGAAAGTCCTGAAGTAATTCAGGACTTTCGCGTCTAATAAATTTGTCTCAGTCAGTGCTTATTTAGTAGCAGCTTCAAAAACAGTTTGGAAAGCTTCAGGATCTCTTACGGCCATATCAGCAAGCATTTTTCTATTTACGATGATGTTAGCTTTTTTACAAGCGTTAACAAATCTTGAATAGCTCATGCCGCGTTCTCTAACTGCAGCGTTGATTCTGACAATCCACAAACGACGCATATTGCGTTTTGTAGTTCTTCTGTCTCTGTAAGCGTATTTCAAAGCTTTCATAACAGCGATGTTAGCTACTTTGAAAATTCTGCTTCTTGCACCGATGTAACTTTTAGCAAGTTTTAATATTTTTTTATGTCTGTTGCGACTTACATTACCACGTTTTACTCTCATTTTTCCTCCTATCTAGAATACTTCTTGTACGGTAACTCTTTTGATATCAATTTTACGTGTGAAGGTGAAATTGATACGGTTTTAAAAATACGGCGTTTTCTAGAAGAAGATTTGTGTTGGAGCAAGTGACCGATACCTGCTTGTCTTCTTGTAATTTTACCTGTTGCAGTAACTTTGTAGCGTTTTGCAGCAGATTTGTGTGTTTTCATTTTTGGCATTTTGTTCTCCTTTTTATTATAAAAACTAATAAACAAGCCTCAGGCATACCAGAGCCGTAAGACTGCAAAACTATATTATCACGTCAAAAAATATTTGCAATACAAATGTTAACAAATTTAAAAAGTAATTGACAAACCGGAATACACGTCTTTTACCGGTACATAACGTGACAGGAGCAGTTTAGTTTCAAGATCACAGCAGTGACAAGGGTAAATATATTCTACCTTTTCTTTGCGTAGATATTCACCTATTTCTTTTATATCATTTTCGTGGTTGTTACCGATATAAATACCGCCGATAATCGCATGAATACGGTTGTCATTAGCGACTTTTTTGGCGTATTCTGCAATATTAATCAATCCGGAATGTGAACAACCGGAGATAATTACAAGTCCGTTTTCTGACATATAAACCAGTGAAGAATCATCTCTGTGGCGATATCTTGTTTTATCTGCAACAGGAATTTCCCCGAGGAATAGTATATTGTCTGTCAGATAGCGTGGATGAGCGGTCAAAGACAGTTCAAACAAATCACACAATTTAGGCAAATTCTTATTTGCGAGTGTATCATCTTCTAATTGTTTGAGAATATTTGGATGTGCCGTAATTCTTTTGACACAAATAGGAAATCCCACACGTGAGATTTTGAGATATAAACTTTGTAGTCTTGCCAGTCCGCCGGTATGGTCAATATGTCCGTGAGACAGTACAATATCTGTTACATCGCTCAAGTCAATTCCTAATTGATAGGCATTTCTTATAAAGGCGTCGCTATAACCGCAGTCAAACAGAATTTTTCTGTAGCCGTCTTCTATACAAAAGGATAATGCAGGTTCCGCACATAAAAAATGCGCTATATTTGAATTATTATCAACCAATACAGTCAGTTGCATAATATTACTCCGTTTACTCAATTCCTATAATTTATCCTTTTTATATTATACACTATTTTTATAAAAAAAACATCATTCTAAAGAATTAATACTCAAGGACACCTGAAAAGCACAGAATCAATTATAGCTTCATAACTTTTAAAATATCCGTTATTTCGCTGGAAGTCTTTTTAACATCAGCATTAGAATACTTGATTGCATTGTCCGGATCCTTAAGCCCGTTTCCGGTCAAAATACATACAATTTTTGCGCCTTCTTCTATCTGGTCTTTTACTTTAATCAAGCCGGCAACAGATGCGGCACTAGCAGGTTCTGCCAGAACACCTTCGCATGAGGCAATAAGTTTATATGCATTTACAATTTCGTCATCAGTTACAGAGTTTATCATACCGTGGCTTTCGTCTCTTGCTGCTTCAGCCTGTTTCCAGCTTGCAGGATTTCCTATTCTGATAGCGGTTGCTAGTGTTTCCGGATGCATAATTCTTTCACCGCGCACAATTGCAGCTGCACCTTCTGCTTCAAATCCCATCATTTTAGGTAGTGATGCAATTTTGCCAAGAGTATGGTATTCTTTATAACCTTTCCAGTATGCAGTGATATTGCCTGCATTACCTACAGGAATGAAATGATAATCCGGAGCCTGCCCAAGCGCATTACAAATTTCAAATGCGCCTGTTTTTTGACCTTCGATTCTATATGGATTAACAGAATTTACGAGGGTAATCGGATATTCATCTGCTATTTTTCTAACTACTTCAAGAGCTTCATCAAAATTGCCGTTAATAGCGATAATTTCAGCACCGTACATCATTGCCTGAGAAAGTTTTCCGAGTGCGATATACCCGTCAGGAATAAGCACAAATGTTCTCATGCCGGCTTTTGCGCCATATGCTGCGGCAGACGCGCTTGTATTACCTGTAGAGGCACAAATTATAGCCTCTGCACCGGATTCTTTTGCTTTTGAAACAGCCATTGTCATTCCGCGGTCTTTAAAACTGCCTGTTGGATTAGAACCTTCAAATTTCAAATAAATTTCTGCATCCAACCCGATTTTTTTAGCAAGATTTTCTGCTTTAATTAATGGTGTATTGCCTTCATTCAAAGTGATTACCGGAGTTTTTTCACTCACCGGAAGGTATTCTCTGAATGTGTTTATTAATCCCTGATAGTACATATTAATCCTCTTTTCTTATATTTGAACGCGGATAAGACTGTTAACTTTGTTTATAAATTCGTCTTCCTCAATTTCTTTTATAGCTTTTTGCATATCACTTTCAAGCACGTGTTCTGTGATAACAGTAATATCAGCAGTATTGTCATCAGAAACACCGCGCTGTACAATGCTGGCAAGGCTTATACCGTTATTGGCGCAAATCGTACCGATTTTACCTATAACGCCTTTGTTATTTTTAGCATTGATAGAGATATAGTATTTATTAACCGTTTCAGAAATAGGCACCGGAACAGCCTCTGCATTATGCTGACATCTCATCATAGGAAGGATGTAATCTGTTGTACCTATTTCATTAGCAATTGCCAGAATATCTCCTACAACAGAGCTTGCAGTCGGAAATTCACCGGCTCCGGGACCGGAAAGGGTTACACTTCCTACCGGATGTCCTTCAAGACTTACCGCATTTGTAACATAATCAATGTGTGCCAGTGTGGATTTTTTGGACACAAGCATCGGGTGAACGCGGACATCAGCATGTCCTGCATCATCAATATTTGCAGATGCAATAAGCTTAATCTTATATCCTAAATCATTTGCGGCATTCATATCCTGCGGACGGATTTTTGTGATACCTTCGCGGTAGACATTTTCAAGTTTTACGCGTTTTCTGAAGGCTATAGTAGCAAGTGTTGTAATTTTATAAGCAGCATCAAACCCTTCAACATCACCCGTCGGGTCTGCTTCAGCATAACCTAATTCCTGCGCTTCTTTTAAAACATCTTCATAAGATGCACCCTGAACATCCATTTTCGTCAATATATAATTGGTAGTTCCGTTTAAAATAGCTTCAACTTTACGGATTTTATTACCTGCAAGAATTGTTTTAATCGGCATTATCAAAGGAATACCGCCTGCTATAGCCGCTTCATACAAAACAACTTTGTTATATTTTTCAGCGAAATTAAACAATTCTTCGCCGTGCTTTGCCAGTAATTCTTTATTTGCAGTAACAATATGTTTGCCGTTTTTAATTGCTGTCTTAATAAGTTCAAAAGCAGGTTCAACCCCGCCTATGAGTTCAGCCACAATAGAAATATCCGGATCATTAACAACTTCATAAGCATTATCAGTTACAATAGAAGAATCCAGATTTTCTATATTACGCGGTTTGTTCAAATTGCGTACGGCAATTTTAGTTATTTCTACATTATCAAACCCAGCAAGAGTTTTATAAACACCTGAGCCAACTGTGCCCAGTCCTATTAGTCCAATTTTTATCTTCTTATTATCCATATTCAAATATTAACACAAAAAATAAAATTCATGCGCAAAAAATTTTATTTCTGTGTTTTAATAAAAAAACAATGAATATATCTCCTGTTAAACAGAATAAAAATACAGCATTTACCGCAAGAAAATTCGCAATAGTAAAGTCTATTGCTGATACTGCCCCAATTGAAATTTACCGAATCGGGAAAAAAGATAAAGAGGCATTAAATAGAATCGTTGATGGCATTGATATGTCAAAGCTTTTACCGTCAAAAAGAAATACCAAAAATTTCAGCATCTGGCAGGAACTTATACAATTTATGGGCGATTTTATAGGAACAACCAACCGCCAACGGGTTTTGCTTGCAGTACAGGATGAAAAGCCATGTGGGCTTCTGGTATCTATTTGCAAAAAGAAACACTGTGATCTGGTAGGATTTGCAACCTGGCCTATCGGGGTTGACAAGAAAGTTAAAAATGCAGGACGCGCATTATTTACTGCATTTCTCGATATGGTAACAGCTAAAAAATATAAAACACTTAAACTTGAACCTATATTACAGGGACCGACTGACACTGTAGGATTTTACAAAAAAATGGGACTTGATTTTCACGACCCCAATCTTTCAATAATGTCCGCAGCCAGAAAAACAATTGCTGACACCTATGCAAGGCAGACAAAAGAATTAAATTATTTAAAGGTAAAAAATCCAACGGATGAAAGTTTAAATTATTTAATAACAACCTAGACTGAATGTTTTAATGAATAAAATTCTGCTGCGGGGTAAGAGACAATTCCTTAAATATTTCCCTTATTTCATCAGAAATATCCTCTTCATTCTGAATATTTTTTTTGACAAGCTGCGCAAACCCGGCTTTTTTAAACTCGTGCATCCCGCGATGCCTGAAATACTCTTCTAAATAATCCACCATTGAGCCTGCTGTGTTTTCTTTGGCGACAGGCGCAATTGATATGTTTCTGGTCGCGAAATCAAGAGTCCTCTGCACTAGCTGCTCCGGTAAAACATCCTCAAACTCACCGGCTTTTAATATATGTACGCGGTCTATATCACGTAAACGCGGCTGTATTTCCTCTAAATTCTCAGAGGCATCTTTGTCTAGTAAAATAAAAACAGGTAATTTACAATTTTGAACGAGTTTGTAGAAATATTTTACCACTTGATTTTTTCCGCCGGCTGATATTACATAAATACCTTTTTTATCAAAATCTACCCCCAGAACTCTTGCAAATTCCGGCAGTAATGTCTCTTCTGTAATCCCTTCTACAAGCAAAAGTTGTTCTACAGGAAACCTCAATGCCTTTTGTTCCCGCATAGTCTTTATATCCTCTGCACAAGCAAGTTCTGCAAGCCACTGAAGATTCTTTGTACTATCTTTAGAGATTAGCGGCAGCATTGCCCTGTAATTTATTTTATTCTTCAAAAGTTCCTTAACATTTTCCCCGCAATTAAAAATAGAATTCTCATAATCGTAAAGCCGCTGATTAATCACGTAATCATCAATCAATTCAAGCCCCATTGTTTCAAGCGAATAATTAATGACCTTTTCAGCTAAATCCCGAACGATTCTATAATCCATATTTTCTAAATCTGATTTTTTATATCTCGGTTCCACAAGATTGGATGTAATAATATCAGTAAACACTCTTAAATACTTTATCTCAGGCTCCTTAAAGCGCGTAAGTCTATCTATAGAAATTAATATCTGTTCTTTTGTAAGCTGTTTAATTTTAACTTTCATCTTTTTCGTTACATTTTTTAATTTTAGCCTATTTGCATGGCAACTTTTTTATTCACAGTTTTTTTATATAATTGTAGTGGAGTTATGGTAGTGCTTTCAATCAATACAAATTATCAACAATATAATTATAGCACAAGCGGAATTAAGCAGGCAAACAGTGTAAACAAGCCGCAAACCGGGTCTTGTGCCTCTTCTTTGCCTGTAGATAAAACTTACAATGTTCCGTTCGGTTCTGCCATGACATCCTCACAATTACGTACTACCCTCTCTACTAAGGAAGAGAAAGAAAAATATAAATTTTTAACTAAAACGGTAGATAAAACTACCCGCAAAGAGTTAAACAAACTGCTTAAATCCGGTATTCTTTTGAAAAATGATTCAAATGATCATTCTTCAGTACTTGACAATCTTCATAAAATAGCGACAACACCGCGCGCAGAAGGATTAGATAATGCCGTTATATTAAAAGAAACAATTGATACTATTGCAAATCCGTATTTAATAACCCAGCAGTTTGGCGATATTCCTGAAGAATTTCAGGATAAAGCATTAAAACTCTATGCAGAAAGTCATCCAGATTTTAATCCTGATACAACAAATCTCATAGAAAAAGGAGTTGCAAAAGCAGACATTAACCTTGAACACTCAGGAACATGTGTTGCTGCAAGTATAGAATTTAATATGGCACAAAAGCATCCGGCGGAATTTTCACGTTTTGTTGAAAATTTAACCTCACCAAAACTTGCAGTTGAAAAAACTATTAAGTTAAAAAATCTTGCTGACAATGTTCTGGACACAGTCTGGCTGCTAAATGCATTTGAAATTCCTTTCACTGCAGACAACTTCAACGAAGTAAAATTAACATTTGCGCCTGATAAAAATGCAATATTAAGAGCGCAAATTCAAAATTCTCACAGAGATCCGGGGGAACGCTCAGTAATTGATGTACTTATGCAGTCAACTTTAATGCAAACCGGCTCACAACAAACTTATGACACTTTAACAGATACTCGCGGCGGCAAATTCAATCAGAACAACAAAGGGCTTATTGAATTTGAAAAAACATTTACAGAATCTGTTGTAGAAGACAAAAATAAAATTTCAATGACCTATCAAACAGTTGATGAAAACGGACGCATTACCGGTTATGAAACTGATTTCAATACAATGAAACGCCAGATAATTTCTGCACTTGCAGCCGGTGAAAATGTCATTATAGGTTACACTCAAACAGATGAAACAAATAAAATTATCAACGGACACGAAATTACAATAACCGGTGTTCAGCAAGACAACAAAGGGAAATTGATGTTTATATGCAATGACACAGATGATGATTATTACGCCCCTATTGCATACAGCGAAGATTATTTACTGCCAAAAATCCACCACGCCGCACTTCCGCAGCAAGTCGTAGGCAACGATGTAAACATCGTAGAAAACTGGGTTGAAGGGTTAAAATCCTACAAAGAAATAAAAAGGCAGGCAGCTTAATGTTACAGAAATATAACATTGAGGCAAAAAATTTTTTTACAAGTTTTACAATGAATACAGACAGCAACAAAGTCAGGTAACCATGATCTATAATCTTCCTCCTACAAATTTATTAAATAAATACCAGCAGCAACATGCCCCAAATACAAATGCATCCAACGGTAAATCAACCCGTGCCAGCATATTTTATATAAATGACCTTCACGGAAAAATGACTAATATGGAACGATTGTATGCCATAGCAAGACAATTTGATTCTTTCACTCCGTCTTATGAAATGGATAAATTAAAGTTGGCATCAGGTGACATAATTCTGGGCGAAAATTATCTTGCTAACCGTGTAGCGCACAACTTTATGAACTGGGCAGGTTTCAGTGCCACAGCACTTGGCAACCACGAAATGGATGTTGTGCCTGAAAAACTTTCAGAACTTATTAAAAATGCAAAATATAAAATACTCGGTGCCAATGTTGATGTTGACAAAACAAGTCCTATGCATGGCAAAATTGCAAAATCTTTTGTAGAAGAACACAATGGCAACAAATACGGCATAATCGGTATTGCCCCATCGGATGTTCTGGACAGGGTTAAGCATAATAAATCAGTCGAAGAAATTCACGTAAGTGATTTTGACCAGACAATAAAAGAAGTCCAAACAGAAATAGATAAATTCAAATCTCAGGGGATAAATAAGATTATTCTTCTTTCCCACAGCGGTTATGAAAACGACAAGCGAATAGCGCAGGAAACCTCAGGATTAGACGTTATTTTAGGGGCGCATACCCATAACATTCTAGAAAACGTAAAAGACGGGATAAATCTTATAACTTCTAAAGACGGAGAACCTGTAATTATCACTCAAGCAGGAAAAGACGGTGAAAAATTCGGAGTCTTGAATCTTGAATTTGATGCTAATGGTGTTATTACAAAAGTTCAGAACAATCTATCTACAACGCGTGAATTCAGAAGAATTTTACCAATAAAATACGCCGTAGAAAGCATTCTTGGTAAACCCGAGATACTTGGCGAAATAAGTTCTGTACCTCCGGCGCCGAAACACAGATTAATTTCAAATAACCCTAATGTTAATATAATAGCTGATGCGATGAGAGAAGAATTAGGTACTGATATGGCACTGCTTAACTCAGGTAACATTCGCGGCAATTTTGATGTCGGAACAGTTGATTCAAGACTTATCTCAGATATTACGCCGTTCAAGAACAACATGGTTATCGCAAATGTGTCAGAAAAAGAACTGGTTGATGCAATAAAAGTCGGTACAAAATCCTTCACCAATGTCGGGAACAAGCCTGGCATTTTCTACGTTTCCGGTCTTAAATACACTGTCAACACAAACGGACAACTGCTTGAGTTGAAATTTATAGACAAAGAACACAACGAACACTCTATTGATGTTGAAAATCCGCGTCCTGATAAATTCTACAAAATTGCAATGGATGATTTTACGGCAACAGGCGGGGACGGGTATTTTACGAAACGTAACCCGAATTTCATAGAAAAATTGTTCGATTTCGACAAAGACAAATTAGCTTGTGATTATATCAAAAAGATGAAAAGCCCAATTGTCCTGACAGACGACAAACGGATTACAGTAGTTGACGCAGGGACAGGAAAAGCGGTTTAATACTAGAGGTACCACAGCATTTTGAAGAACGGTGAACGGTTGTTACAAAAGTGATTAAGTGACTAGCGAATTTGCGCACGGACGGAGCGCGAGCCGGCAGAGGGCGAAACGGCGACGCGTAGGCGGCGGCGTTGCAGACCCGTTTAACGCCGGCGAGTAAGACAGTGAAACGAGTCCGGATAGCGAACGGATTGAGCCGGCTTGTGCGTAAGCACAATAGGCGAAACTCCGTGAGCGTGGAGCAAATTCAAGACAGGTGATTAAGTGATTAAGCGGGTTACATGAATCAGCCAACGCCACCATGTCATCGCGCAGCGGCATAGTCGCAATTCTAGCAAGTCGTAGATAATGCGCAATCTCTACCAATAACGTCATCCCGCAGCGGCATTGACGCGGCACGCTAGATTCGACGCCTTGCGGGATCTCTTATGGAAGTTACTAAGTTACTGAGGCACTAAGGAGTTACAAAATATCAGTCAATGTTAAAGATATGTCACCCTGAACTTGTTTCAGGGTCTAGTCCGCGCGGCAAAGTTCGACAAATTGAATAACAAGACACCGACAAGTGCAACATGGGCTAGATGCTGAAACAGTCTTGGTTGCTCGCGTGTGTCTTACTCGTTCGCGTTTAGCAGGTCTTCGGTTGACGTCGGCAATGGCATAGCCATTTTGCCGTCAAGCCTCCGCCTTCCGCTCTCTCGCGCAACGGCGTTCCGGACTTTCTTTTCAGCGGCTTTGCCGCCTCCAAAGAAAGCTCCTACAGCCTCAGCTCGCAATCCGCAGTTCAGCATGACAAAAAATAAATAAGGCAACGCTTGAATCTTGCTTTGCCATTCAAAAGGCACTAAGGCACTAGGGGGCTAGGGCACTAAGTAGTTACGACAACAGACAACGTGGAATTTTCCACATTGCTTGTTGTTAAGGGAACAAGTTCTTTACAAAAAATAAGGCAATGTGCGCGTTTCACATTACCTTATTTCAATTTAATCCTTAGTGCCCTAGTGCCTTAGTAACTTAGTGCCTTTCCAGTAAGAGGCTCCGCCTCTTAATGGTCAAGACAAACCGCAAGAGTGAGGTTGCTGCTGCGGTTGCCGCTGTTCAAGCCAGTGTGGGTAGAGCCGAAGAGGCGGTTGTACGCGATGTAGCCGCTGCCCTCCTGCCCAGACCAAACATAGAACGCAGTAGAAGATGGTGAGGCTGAGAGGAATTGGGAGGCTTTCGCTGTGTCTAGGGGTAAGCCTGATACATCCTGCTGAGCGCCTATTGTACTGTCATGATTATATACATATGTCGCTAGTTCGCCTAGTTGTGTCATTGTTGGCATGTTGTTTATTCCTCCGCATGCCTTTACTGCTCCAGCCCAATAATCACTACTGTAGTAACAAGCCTGTATACCTAATTCTCCGTCGGATACCGCTTGGTTACATTCTTCTAATGTCATTGGGCTATATCCTGTTCCCGGGGCGAGTATCTGGCTTATGCACATGCCGCCGACTAAATCTTTCTTAATCATACAGCCAAGTTTTTTTACATTCGCATTCTGATTTACATCTTTACCTAAGGTATTTGGATTCTTATGTCCGGATACGTCGTACAAAATCGCCATGCTTGCCTCGGTTGCGCTAAACTGATTATTGAACGGTTGTTGGTCGGTCTGCGGATTGTATGCTATTAATGCATTTATTCCATTTGCAAATTGAACGCCAACGGTTTCTGTACCCCAATCCTCTTTGGCAAGTTTGGCGGATGTCTTTAAACTCGTGGCGTCCACCTCCTGACCGTCCGCTGTTAAGATTGTGCTTTCAAAGCATTTGCTCAAATTGTTGCTATCGCATACATTGGTTATTTTGATTTTCTTCTTTAATTCGTTTACGAAATCCATGGTTGAATTGTAACCGGATAACTTTTCTTCTGTATTCAATTGTTTTGCGGCAACTTCAAGGCGTTTTTCAAAGACATCTTTTGCTGTACCCCATGCCTTTTCGTTGTAGTTCTTAACTAGGCTTGGTATCGTTATCGCCGCTACCACGCCGATAATGACAAGGGTGATGAGGGTTTCTGCAAGAGTAAACCCGTAATTTTTTTGTAATCTATCCATAAATCCTCCTTTATTGTTATAACATTATTATAACCTATTAACAAAAATTACTGTCATAATAGTTATAACATTGTTACAATGCTTAACTATGAAGGCTATATGATACGAAAAATAATACAGATAGGAAACAGCTGGGGGGTTATAATACCGCTGCCAATATTGGAACTTATAAAAATTAATCCGGTAAAAGATAAAGTTGAATTTACCGTTGAAAAAGATTGTATAATTATTAAAAAAGTTAAAGAATAATTTTTATTTAAATAGATGCTTTAGATATCAATATCTTTTCTATAATATTTATGCTGCATCTGAATTTTTTCAGCGTAATTTTTCAGCGCAGGAAACGGATTTTCTGCATTTGTACAAATAGAGAGAACTCGCCCGCCATTTGAATATAATTTTCCGTCATTTACCCGAATGCCAGCAAAATAAACATCTATATCCGGCTCATCAGGCAAGGTTATTTCATCACCTTTTACCGGTTCATCCGGATAACCTTCTGACGCAATTGTCAAACATCCGCCAACTCCATCACGATATTCAGGTGCCGTGCCATTCAACAATATATCCAGAAAATCGTTTTTAAGGTTGGTCAGTATAGCCTGACACTCAGGGTCGCCAAGCCGCACGTTGTACTCAAGCACATACCAGTCATTACGCGTCCAGATTAATCCCGAATAAATAAATCCGTTAAAGTCTGCCCCTGCATTCAAAAGTGCTTTTTCAAGCAGTTTTAAATAAATATCTAATTTTTTCTGCTGTTCTTGTGTTAATTCAACAGGGCTGTAGGCTCCCATACCGCCTGTATTGGGTGCATCTTTAGCTGCAGAAAGCCGTTTGAAATCACGCGCAGGACGGAAATTTATCAATCTCCCGTTATACATATATGACATGACAGAAATTTCTTCTCCGTCCAGATATTCTTCTATAAAATATCTCATGCCTGTAAATTTTCTTGCAAAAGCATTTTTTTCGTCATTGTTATAAAGAACTTTTACACCTTTGCCCTTGCATAGTCCGTCAAATTTTAAAACTTGAGGAAAGTCATTTGATTCTATTGGAAGGAGTTTAGCGCATTTTATCCCGTTGTTGACTATAAATTTTTTGGCGAATAGTTTTGAACTTTCAAGACGAGAAAAATTTTTGTTTACCCCGATGCATTTGATACCGGCATGTTCAAATTGGTCAACAAACCCGTCACAAATCGGCTGTTCTGAACCGAAAATAACCAGATCAGGTTTCGGGCAGGAAGTTAAAATATCCTGACATGTATTTTCGGAAATAAGTTTTACAGATTTGCATAATGGTGATTTTTCACAGGCATTTTTTATTGCCTGTTCTCTTGCTCCGTTACCTACAACCAGTATATTTAATGACATTTCTACCTCCAAATAATTATTTATCATATTCGAATAAGTGTTTTTTTTCAACGATAGCGGGAGCAGGGCGTGAGCGTGGTGAAAAAAGATACTTATTCGGATAATCTATTTTTTAACTAATGACAACCGCTGCAATTTCCGGAACACCCGCCGATTAAATCAGAAAAATCAAACACTTCGTCTTTTAAAAGTTTTTCTATCACTATCGGATAGAGTTTGTGTTCCAGATTGTGAATTTCAGCCTCAAATTCATCATAGTGTGTAAGATTACCAATCAAAACAGGGTATTGCGCAATGATTTTTCCGCCGTCCAAATCACTTGTTACATGATGCACAGTTACTCCGCTTACTTTTACTCCTGCGTCATAAGCACGGAAAATAGCATCTTTGCCTTTAAATGCCGGCAGCAGTGACGGATGAATGTTGATAAACTTGCCCAAATTCAAAACATCATCCGGCAGAATTCTCATATATCCGGCAAGAACAATTAAATCAAAGTTGTTCACCGCAAAATATGCTCCATTCTGTTCAAAAGGCAGGTATTTGTATTTTACCCCTAATTTTTTAGCACGTTCTAAAATATAAGCGTTAACATTATCAGTAAGACAGGTTATATCAACCTCCATTTCAGGCTTTTGCTGAAAATATTTTACTATTGCTTCAAAGTTTGAGCCGTTGCCAGACCCCATTATTGCTATTTTTTTCATATGATTACCCTCCCTAATTCAAAAGGTTCAAAACATTTACAAATTTCAAAAATCTTATCTTTATTTTCCGGAGCGCTGATTATGCAAAATCCCACACCGCAATTAAAAACATCATAAATTTCATCGCCTATTAGTTCGTGTAAACGTTGGTAAATCGGCTGCTGCGGAATATTTGTCTGATAGAGTTCGACTCTCTTAAGTTCCACTATGCGTGACAGATTTTCTTTTAGTCCGCCGCCTGTTATATTTGCTCCTGCTTTGATGAGTTTCTGTTCCCATAACTTTCTAATTGTATTGTAATAGATATATGAAGGAGCTAGACATGAGTCGAATTCCTCATCTGTGAGTTTATTTTCACTGTACAATTTTCTAATCAGTGAAAAGCCGTTTGCATGTATTCCACTGGATTTCAAACCAATAATAACATCTTTTTTTTCTATTGTTTGAGGGGCTGATTTTCCTATGCCTATAGCAAAGCCTGAAATATCAATACATCCAATACGGAGCAAATCCGGCATTTCTGCAGTTTCACCGCCAAGAAGTCTGCAATTGCATTCTGTAAGGGCATGTTTTAACTCTGTAATTATTTCAGAGACAGCCTCACTATCCAGTTTATTGACAGCAATATAGTCTGAAAAACCAACAGCCGTTACATCTCTTGTTGCCATGTCATTTAAATTAGCTGCAACAAGGTCTACTGCTATTGTTTTATAAAGTTTTCGTTCGTATAAAGGTATAATCTTTGTTCCGATACCGTCGCAACAGTTGAAAATTTGTATTCCGTTGTAGTTAACACTTCCTACAAATTCGCTGACATTTGTATCCTGAATTTTTGCGCGGAGTTTGCGGTTTAACTGTTCCGCTTCTGCCAGGTTTACACCGGCATTTTTATACATATCACCCATATAATAATTTTATTACAAAAATATAGAAAAAGTGACAGAGTTATCTTCTGTCACTTTTTTACTGAATTGATTCGACATTAGTTGCATAATGCAAGCAATATACCTGCCGCAACTGCAGAGCCGATAACACCTGCGACATTCGGTCCCATAGCGTGCATCAAAAGGTAGTTCTGGCTGTTGGCTTCAAGTCCTACTTTATTGGATACACGTGCAGCCATCGGAACTGCTGATACACCGGCTGAACCAATCAGCGGGTTAATTTTTTCTTTAAAGAACAGATTCAGGAATTTTGCAAATAACACTCCGCCTGCTGTTGCAAAAGAGAATGCCAGAATTCCTAAAATCAAAATAAACAATGTTTGAGTTGTCAAAAACTGATCTGCAGAGAGTTTAGACCCTACTGACAAACCTAAGAAGATTGTTACAATATTAATCAAAGCATTCTGCATTGTATCAGAAAGTCTTTCAACGACTCCGCATTCTTTACATAAGTTGCCGAATGTTAATGCGCCGACTAACGGGCAAGCATCCGGTAAAAAGATTATACAAAGTCCGAGAACTACAAGCGGGAAAACGATTTTTTCGCGCTTTGAAACTTCACGTAACTGTTTCATTTCGATTTTACGTTCAGCTTCTGTTGTCAGAGCCTTCATAATTGGCGGCTGAATTACAGGTACAAGTGCCATGTAAGAATAAGCCGCAACAGCAATAGCACCTAATAATTCAGGAGCTAATTTAGAGGTTACGTAAATTGAAGTCGGACCGTCAGCCCCTCCAATAATTCCTATTGCGCCTGATTGCGGCAAAGTAAATCCGAAACAGCATAGCGCAAGCAATAATGCCGCAAATATACCGAATTGTGCTGCACCGCCTAAAAGTGCTGTTTTAGGGTTGGCAATTAGCGGACCAAAGTCAGTCATTGCACCTACACCCATAAAGATGATGAGCGGAAACAAGCCCTGATGTATACCAAATTCATATATTATTCCCAAAAATCCGTGAGGACCTGCTATATCAGCAACCGGTATGTTTGATAAAAGTCCGCCGAATGCAATAGGAACTAACAATAATGGTTCAAATTCCTTTTTAATACCGAGCCATAACAGGAATAAACAAAGTAAAATCATAATCGGTGAGCCGAACTGATGTAAAAATTGTTCAAATCCGCTTGTTATAGTCGGGTCTGCAGGCTGTACAAAATTTGCTATACCTGTTGACTGCCATAATTTATATAAGCTGTCTGCAATATTCATATTTCTATCCTTCTTTAATATATACTACTACCCAACCGTAACCAGTACTTCGCCGGTTTTAACTTTGCCGCCGACTTCTATTTCTACTGATTGAACAGTGCCGGTTACAGGTGATTTAATTTCAGTTTCCATTTTCATGGCTTCAATAACTGCAATTACGTCTCCTTCATTTATATAGTCGCCGGTTGAAACAAGTACTTTCAAAACAGTACCAGGCAATGCGGCTTTAACAGGAGTTCCTTCACCTGCCGGAACAGCAGTGGCATCAATGCCTGCTTTAACATTGATATCATACAATTTGCCGTTAACAGTAGCCTTGTCGCCTTCAATTGTAACAGCGTATTTTTTACCGTTAACAGAAACAGTGTAACCGCCGGTTGAATCAATTTTCGGCTCAGTTTCACCCTTTTCACACTTTCTAACACCAATTGTGCCATTGCCCTGCAAGAATAATATACCTTTTTCTTTGCAAGCTGCTGAGATAAATATATTTTCTTCAGTAACAGGCAGACCGGCATCTTCAAGACGTTTTGTAGCTGCAGCAATACCTTTTTCAGGATCTCTGTCGTTAATATCAACGACGGTTTCTGTGGTTGGCTGTAAACCTAATTGTTCTGAGGCAATTCTGACAACTTCAGCATCCGGTTCGCAAGGAGTTTTACCAAAATATCCGAGTACCATTTTGCCGTAACCTTCTGCAATCTTTTTCCAGTTCCCGAACATAACATTGTTAAATGCCTGCTGGAAGTAGAATTGAGAAACAGGAGTTACAGATGTTCCGAATCCGCCTTTCATGACAACTTCTTTCATCGCAGCAACTACTTCAGGGAACTTATCCATTAAGTTATTGTCCCTCAGCATTTGAGTATTTGCAGTTAAAGCTCCGCCCGGCAGTGGTGATTGAATAATCATCGGATTAACTGCAAGTGCTTCAGGCGGCAAGAAGTAATCCTTCATGCATTCTTTGAAAATTTCTTCGGTTTCAAGAATTTTTTCAACGTCAATGCCTAAATCGTAATCAGTTCCTTTGACAGCATGCCACATAGAAACAATGTCAGGCTGAGCAGTTCCGCCTGAGACAGGTTTCATAGACAGATCAATACCGTCAGCTCCGCCGTCAAGCGCAGCAAGATAACATGCCAGACCTGTGCCTGCTGTTTCGTGTGAGTGGAATCTAATGTGAGTGTCTTCACCAAGAATTTCTCTTGTGCGTTTGATTGTTTCATAAACTTTTCTAGGACTAGAAGTTCCTGATGCATCTTTAAATGCAAGACTGTCAAACGGAATGCCTGCATCAAGAATATTTCTCAACACTTTTTCATAAAAATCAACATCGTGCGCACCGGTACAACCATAAGGAAGTTCCATCATTGTGATTGTAACTTCATGTTTTAACCCGTTATCTCTTATGCATTGTGCTGAATAAATTAAATTGTTAACATCATTCAATGCATCAAAGTTTCTAACCGTTGTAACCCCGTGTTTTTTGAACATTTTAGCGTGCAGGTTAATAATGTCACGCGGCTGAGAATCCAATCCAACTACATTAACACCTCTCGCTAAACTTTGAAGATTAATGTCAGGTCCTACAGCAGCTCTTATTTTATCCATTGTTTCAAATGCATTTTCGTTGCAATAGAAAATCGGTGACTGGAATCTGGCACCGCCGGCAACTTCAAAATGTCTTATGCCTGCACTGACTGCAGCCTGCAATGCCGGAATAAAATCGTCTACAAAAACTCTGGCTCCGTACACTGATTGAAACCCGTCTCTGAATGAGGTATCCATAACTTTAATTAGTTTTTTTGCCATAACATATCCTTTCAATTATATCTAAATCTATTATTTTTTAGCCATAACCGCGGCTATTGCGACTGCAATTGCCTCATCTTCTCTTACCGCTGCTGATTTATGTTTTTCAATAACAACAACTTTTTCAGGAAAAATTTTGTTTAAATAGGCTATCACTGCGGACATAAGATGCATTGCACCTATCATAAGCCATAAAAATGCAAGAACAAATCCCATTCCTATTACCATAAGCGTCATGCCTATTTTTAAGAGTTCTAAATTCATAATATATCTCCTATGGTTAATTCTATTTCTTTATCATTATTTTTCAGCACAAGTGCGCCGTCATTTGTAATTGATTTTGCTATACCTGATTTTTTTTCGTTCAATATCTGCACACAGATTTCCCGATCTAAAAAACTGGCATGCTTTATATAATATTCTTTTATAAATTCAAATCCTGTTTCTAAGAATTCGTCATAATCCTTAAAAAAATTATTAACAAGTTTATTTCTGAATTCGTCAAGTTTAATTGTACTGTTTAACTCTAAATTAAGTGCGGTTACCGGTCTGTCAATACATTCTAACGCACCGGCAGAAGAATTTAAATTAACACCAATTCCAAGCACAAGCCCTTTGAATTCATTTCCCTGAATAACTGTTTCAGAAAGAATTCCGGCTATTTTTTTCCCGTTAATCAAGACATCATTAGGCCATTTTATCTGAGGTTCAAGCCCGTATTCTTCTAATATCATGCTCAATTTTACTGATAAATACTGGGTAAGATTTGAATAGACTTTTGCAAATGATGCTGAAGGTTTTAATACAAATGTCAAAAATAAATTTCCTTCTCCCAAATCAACCCATGCTCTTTGCAGACGCCCATGCCCCGATGTCTGTCTTGAAGCATGCACTATTGTTCTGTCCCCAAATTTGTCTAAATTTAATTTTGCATAACTGTTGGTAGAATCTATCTCTTCCAGATGAATATTATACATTTTCCCTCTTTCTTTGTTCAATTTTATAATAAAAAAAAAATATTTGCGATTTTTTTTTCAGCGTTTTAAAATAAATCTGTAAGGGAGAGGAAAATATATGGAACACTGGTTATATAGTATTAATCTTTCCGGTCATACATTGACTTTCAATCTGGATACAATATTTACTATGTGGTTTGCCATGATTGTCATAATTATATTTTCACTTATGGCAACAAGAAAATTGTCTCTTATTCCTAACAAACTTCAGGCGTTTTGTGAAGGCGTTATGAATTTCTTCTGGGGAATTATGGGCTCAATGAATACCGCAAAAGAACATGTTCCGCTCATAGCCTCTTTGTTTTTATTTATTGTGTTTGCAAATTTGATGGGACAGTTACCGCTTAGAATTATACATCTTAAGACAGGTGAACTGGCTTCCCCGACTAATGATATTAATTTAACTGCAGGACTTGCAGTTATTGTATTAATATATTATGTTACTGCCGGTATTTTGAAAAAAGGACCTAAATTCTTTTTACACGAATTAAGTTTTACCGGTATAGTAACAATGTTTGTAGAAATACTGGAAATGGTTACAAGACCATTAAGCCTTGCAATCCGACTTTTTGCCAATATTTTTGCAGGCGAAATTCTTGTTTCAATAGCACTCGGCGCATTTGCATACTTTGCTCCGCTGCCGATTATGCTGTTTGAAATATTCGTTGCCTTTGTTCAGGCTACGGTATTTATGATGCTGACTATTGCTTATGTATCGTCAGCAACAGGTGAAGAACATTAATTTTTACAATTTTAAATAAGGAGAAAAATTATGGAACAATTACAATTAGCACAATTAGGTTCAGGTATCGCAATCGGGTTCGGTGCTATCGGTGCAGGTCTCGGTATCGGTATTGCTACAAAGGGTTTGATGGACGCAATTTCAAGACAACCGGAAGTTGCCGGTAAAGCAGTCGGGTTCTTCCTCGTTGGTGCTGCTTTGGCTGAAGCTTGTGCTTTGTACGCCTTCATCATCGCTTATCTGCTTATGGCTAAGTAATCGGAGTAAATCATGGAATTTAATGCAACATTCATAGTTTCTATAATTAGTTTTATTATATTCACACTCTTAATGAACGAAATTTTGTATAAACCAATTACAAAAATCGTTGAAGAGCGTGAACATGTGATTAACGACAATTATGAATGCGCTAACGCTTCAAAAGATAAAACTACAGCAATTTACACTGACCGCGATGAAAAACTTGCTAAAACTGCCGCCTCTAACAGGCAATTAACCGCAGAAAAACTCGCCGAAGCTAATAATATTGCTAAAAATAAAACAAATGAAGCTAAACAAAATTCCGCTGCTCAGATTGATTCAGCAAAACAGGAAATTCAAAGCAAAAGTGAAGTTCTTAATAATGAAGTAAAAGGTCGAATTAATGAACTTGCTGAAAGTATTTCCGCAAAGGTTCTGGGAGAATGCTGATGAATATTTGGAATTTGATAGTTGAGTCAAATACTTTTAATTTTATTGTAATGGTTATTATTCTTGCAGTTTTGATGCAAAAGATGAATGTCTCATCTCTGTTAGAAAATTTGAAGGATAATATCATTAACAAAATCGAAATGTCTAAATCTGCAAGGGAAAATGCAGAAAATGACCTTAAAAAAGCCCAAAATGCTGTTGCAAATTTGGATAATGAAATTAAAGAAAGTATTGAATTAACTAAGAAAAATATAGAAGGCGCTGTGAAACAGACGCTTGCTAATGCAGATGTACAGGCTCAAAATATTCTTAAAAACGTTCAAACAGTTATTGACAATGAAGAAAAACAAATTTCTTCCAGAATACTTAATTCAACAACACAAGAGGCAGTTCAATCTGCAAAAGATAAGATTATTGCAAAATTGAAGGCTGACCCGTCACTTCACAATAGATATATTGATGAAGCGATAGCAGATATTGATAAGGTGACATTATAATGGCTAGTTCAACATCATCTAAAAACTATGCAGGCGCTCTCGCAGAAATCGCAAATGACAATGTATTGTCTTACGATAATATAAAGAATGATTTAAACACAGTTTCTGATATTATTGCAAGTTCTGCCGAGTTGAAAAACGTACTTGAGAATATTACTATATCAACTGAAATAAAAAACAGCATTATTGACGATGTATTCAAAAATCAGGTTGATGCAAAAATAGTGAATTTCTTAAAAGTCATTACTGCAAAGAATAAATTCAATGAATTTGCTGAAATTAAAAATGAATTTGAAAACAGATATAACGATGTTAAAAATATCAAACCTGTTGATGTAACTTCAGCAATAGAACTTTCTGATGATCAAAAAAATAAAATCACCGATAAGTTACGTTCAAAATTGAATAAAGAAATAATTGCAAACTGGAAAATTGATTCAGATATTATTGGCGGATTAATTATAAAAATTGATGATAATGTAATTAATTCAAGTTTGAAAAACAGATTGGAAAAATTAATATAAAGGGGAAATTATGGCATTAATAACACCTGATGAAATAAGTTCTATTATTAAGAGTAAAATTGAAAATTACGAAGCTCAAAGCGAAATTTCCAATACCGGTACAGTTATAGAAGTTGGTGACGGTATTGCGAGAATTTACGGTTTGCGCAACGTAATGTCAAACGAACTTGTTACATTTGAAGACGGACACAATACTTTAGGTATTACACTAAACCTTGAAGAAGATAATGTCGGGGTTGTAATTCTCGGTGAATACACTCAGATAAAAGAGGGTATGACAGTTAAAACAACCGGCAGAATTGCATCTGTACCGGTAGGCGATGCACTTATTGGCAGAATTATTGACCCTACAGGTAAAGCAATTGATGGTAAAGGTGATTATGAATACACAAAAACACGTCCGATTGAACGTGTTGCTCCAGGGATTGTTGCAAGAAGATCAGTTTATCAACCGTTACAAACAGGTTTAACTGCAATTGATGCATTGACTCCGATTGGTCGTGGTCAGCGTGAGTTGATTATCGGTGACAGACAAACAGGTAAAACAGCAATTGCTATTGATACAATCATTAACCAGAAAGGTAAAAATGTAATCTGTATTTATGTCGCAATCGGTCAAAAAGCATCAACCGTTGCACAATTGGCGAAAACATTAGAAGAACACGGAGCTATGGAATATTCAATTATAGTTTCAGCTACAGCCAATGAAAGCGCTCCGTTACAGTATATCGCGCCATTTGCCGGTGTTGCAATTGGTGAAGAATTTATGGAACAGGGTAAAGATGTTCTGATTATATATGATGACTTGAGTAAGCATGCTCAGGCATATCGTGCAATGAGTTTGCTTCTTAAAAGACCACCGGGACGTGAAGCTTATCCGGGTGATGTATTCTACTTGCACTCAAGACTTCTTGAACGTGCAGTTAAATTAAATGATGAACTGGGCGGCGGCAGTATTACTGCATTACCAATCATTGAAACTCAAGCCGGTGATGTGTCAGCATATATTCCGACAAACGTAATTTCAATTACAGACGGACAAATTTTCTTAGAAAGTAATTTGTTTAACTCCGGTGTTCGTCCGGCGATTAACGCAGGTATTTCAGTATCTCGTGTCGGCGGTGCAGCTCAGACAAAAGCTATTAAGCAGGTTGCAGGTAAATTGAGACTTGATTTGGCTCAATTCAGAGAATTGGAAGCATTTGCTCAGTTTGCATCAGACCTTGATCAAGCAACAAAAAATCAGTTGTTACGCGGTCAAAAACTTACTGAAGTATTAAAACAGCCGCAATACAATCCGTTAAGTGTTGCAGAACAGGTTTCAATTCTGTTCGCCGCAAACGAAGGTCTGTTAGATGATATTGCAAACACAGAAATAGCTAAGTTCAAAAAAGACTGGTTTGTATTCTTTAATGCAAATATGCAGGAACTTGTTGAACGCTTAAATGCAGGCAGTGCATTGTCTGATGACGACAAAACTGCATTGCGCACGAACCTTGAAAATTTCAAAAAGACATTCTAATCAGTGAACTGTGAATAGTGAGCTGTGAACAGATTTATGTGTAAGATGGCTAATGCCTCAGGGCGCCAATCGGTATAAGAACGTGGTACATAATTGCAGTGTGTCAGGTTTAATATTTAAGAAATGAACTTATAATCTTAATCACTTAAGTCACTAAACCACATTTAAATGTCGATGCAGATGTAGGTTGGGCTTTCAGCCCAACAAGTACAACTCAACCAAATAATTGGGTAAAGAATATGGCAAATTTAAAAGATATTAAAAATAGAATACAAAGTGTTGAGAGCACAAAAAAGATTACACGTGCAATGAAAATGGTTGCGGCTGCAAAAGTTAAAAAAGCCGAATCAACCGTTAAAGCATCACGTCCTTTTACAACAGAATTAAACAGTATGTTTGAAAAATTGTTGAATTCTGTTGGTGCTTACAGTGCGACAACGCTTAAAATTAAAAAAGCTATTGATAACTATCCGGCATTACTCGATATGCGTCCGGTAAAATCTGTTGCTTTGCTTGTTATTACCTCTAACAAAGGTCTTGCTGGAGCATATAATGCCAATATTGTCAGAAAAACTATCAGTACAATTACTGAATATAAAAAACAGGGCATTGATACGCATTTATTCATTGTCGGTCAAAAAGGTAATTCAGCGCTAAAACGTAAATGCAAAGATTTAGGATGCACTATAGAAAAAACTTACCTGAATGTTGCAAACAATCCGTCAGGCGAAGGCGCTTATATCATAGCAGAAGACCTTGCTGAATATTATGTAAACGGTCAAGTCGATAAAATTGAAGTTGTAACAACAAGGTTCAAAAATATGATGAGCTATTTTGTTGAAAACTGGACAGTTCTTCCGCTGGATACCACAAAAACATTGTCAGAACGCAACAAGGATAATGTTGTTGAGCCTTTAATGGAATTTGAACCTGATATGCATCATATTTTGCAGAAGGTTGTGCCTTTGTATGTGACAAATATTATATTCCAGTCATTGTTAGAAGCACAGGCAAGTGAACTAGCCTCCCGCATGACAGCGATGTCTGCCGCAACAACCAATGCAGAAAAAATGATTAAAGAATTGTCTATTGTATACAATAAAACAAGACAGTTTGCTATTACACAGGAAATTATTGAGGTTGTTTCCGGCGCAAATGCTCAGGTAGGATAACTGCATTAATGAATAATTTATTTCTACAGACTGCCGATAATATAAAATTGGCACTGAATCATTATGCGACCGGTCATGATGCTGTTATAATTGTCATTGCCGGCTGGTTTATGACTAAAGATAGTAAAGCTTTTTCTATGCTTGCGGGGATGTTATGCAATAATTTTGATGTAATAACTTTTGATTGCCGCGGACACGGGAAAAGTTCCGGATTTTATACATTTACGGCAAAAGAAACTCTGGATGTAGAAACTGTGGTTGCATTTGCACGCAAAAATTACCGGAAAGTTTATCTTATGGGATTTTCACTGGGCGGTGGACTCGCATTAATTCACGGTGCATTAAAGAATGATGTTGATAAAATTATTGCGGTATCTGCTCACAGTGATTTTAATAGAATTGAAAATAAAATGTTGCATCCGGATGCATGGCGTGAAACATTCAAGAAATTTGAACCTCTGCGCTGGATTTCTGTGCGCCCTTCCATACATATACAGAAGAAAATTGCGCCAATTGATGTTGTCGAAAGAATAACAGTGCCAACACTATTTGTTGCAGGTGCAAAAGACCCGACGGTGTGCCCGTGGCACACAAAAGCGCTTTTTGATAAAGCAAATTGCAAAAAGAAGTTTGAACTATTTGAAAATGGCATTCATGCAGAAGATTTATTTTTACACGAACCTGAGCGCTTTTTTAATCTTTGTATTGACTGGTTTTGTCAAGGGGCAGCAGACAATTAATATCAACTCCGAGAGCAAGTGCAATATTTGCCACAACAAGGATTGTCGGACAGACTTTTTCGTTCTCGATCCGGTACAGATGCTGCGGCGTGATATCAGATTTTTCCGCCAGATATTCCTGTGAAAAATTCTTGCGTGCACGCTCAACACGTATGTTTTCTGCTAAAATTTTTACTGCCTCATCTTTAGTTAACATATTATTATGTTAGCACTCTTGACAAAAATATATTAGAACATATAATTTAATTAATGAACATATATGTTTATTAATTAAATTATAATATAATCAAGAAAGCGAGATTGATATGAAAAGACAAAATGCTTTTACACTTGCAGAAGTGCTTATAACACTGGCGGTAATCGGAATTGTCGCTGCTATAACTATCCCTGCATTAGTTAACAATTATCGAGAAAGAGTTACAGTTACGGGATTAAAAAAGATGTATTCAACACTCACTCGAGCATACCAACTCGCTGTTGCAGAATACGGGACACCTGAGAATTGGAATCTTGAAAAGTATCAATATTCAGAGGATGAGGGCAAGTTTATAACTTCCGGCAGCGCAGATGCTCTGATGAAAATGTTTACAAGGAGTTTGAAAGTTGAAAAATTTTGCAAAGCCGCTGATGCTGATTGTATGAAGGAAATTGACTACAAATTCCTTAACGGCAACTCAGACGGACAAAATTGGCGTACAGGCAGATTCAGTACTGCTATACTTACTAATGGAGTTATAATATATGAGTATGTTAATTCCGAAAACTGTTCTACAATTATAAATGCTGACAAGAATCTAAAAAACTGCGCATCCTTTTATGTGGATTTAAATGGATACAGCGAACCAAATCAACGCGGAATTGACTTCTTTGAATTTATCTTAACAAATCAAGGTGTTTATCCTCAGGGCACACCTATAACAGGAAGGCAGGAGTATTCTTTCGATGTTACTTGCAAAGATAAGAAAACAGATAAAGGTTATGGCTGCACCGCGTGGGTTGTAACCTATGATAATATGGACTATTTGAAATGCAATGATTTATCCTGGTACGGCAAGCACAAATGCAGTGATTAGTTATTTAAGTTGCCGTAAAAGTTCACCATTTTGCTTTTGAGAAATTCATTATTTGCTTCATGTGCCGTATTATCAGGAATATTGCCGGCATTTCTTAAAGCAGCATTTCTTTCTTCGCGCTTGTCTGTCATATAGATGTTCAGTCTCGGTATTCCAATACCCAGTACAAGTGCAGAGTATGCATAACCGATAAGTTGTGCAAGATTCAGAACATTCAGTTTGCCTCTTGTAACTTTATCTGCTTTAGGAAGTAATTTCATCATATTAGAGAAGTTTAATGCTTTTCCGTCTTCCCCGATAGTAGAAAGACCATGTTTTTTCAATCCTTCTACCAGCACTTCATCTTTAGTTTTGAGTGTTGAATTTATAAAGCGTTTGAATACATTTTTGCTTTTTTCTGCTGTATTAAGTAATGATTTTGATTTATCCATAGCCATTACAGCGCCTTTGGTAACAAGGCTGCCTAAAATTAACAGATTTAAGAATCCTAAAGTATCTTTAATAGCAGATTCTCTGAGTTCATCCTTGTCGCGTGCTGCAAACAGTCTTGACATGATAGTCATACCGTAGACAAATTTTAACTGATTTATAGTCGGGGTCATTCCTTTGAACTGAAGTTTAGAAAGCAATTTTGACGGTTTGGTTGTTATTGTAGCCAGCGCTCCTGTACCAAGAATCAAACCGGTCAAGACTTTCTGTACAGCAAATGATTTGCTGTCATCTTTTTTACGACCTTCTACACCAACAAACCCGTCGCTGCCTGTACGCTTTTTAGTTAAATATCTGTTAACAGGCTGCACAGACATACCAAACAGCGCTGCAAAGCCCAAGCCTAATGCAGAACGTTTAAGGTTGAGTGATTTAAGACCTTTAACAAAGACGTTCTGAGCAACATCATCAGCATTTTTGAATGCATCTATAACTTTACTGTTTACAAATGTTCTTGATACATTAAATATATTTTGGACAGTTGTTCTTAATGTTCCGACTGAAGATTTTGAATCATTGAGTAATCTTGCTGATTCTTTTCCGCCGGTAGATTCTGAGATGACATTTACAAGATAATCAGTTTTTTCATTTAAGAATTTTTTAACCTGCTTTTTCTCAGCACCTGTTAGTTTTTTATTACCGAGTTCTTCAGCCTGTTCAAGAACTTCAACGATAGTATTTTTAACTTTTGATTTATCAGCATCGGCGATTGGTGTAAATCCGTTGTTGAATGTTGAGATGCGTCGGGTTACGCGTTCAGCATAATCTTCTTTAACATTTTTCGGAATTCTTACAACACCATTTGGGTCGATATCATAAGTTCCGCCGTTATTAAAATGATTATGCACTGCATCATGCCAGTCTCTTGCAAGAATATCGATTGCGCTGTTGTCAGCAAAGATTCTGTGAGCTTTTATTCCGTATTTGTTGTTAAACATAGATGCCAGAGCAAGCCCTGCAACAGTTCCGTATACACCGACCATAGAGTGGTTGAATGTACCGCAAGATTCACGGATAAATGTTTCTGTACCTGCCTGCGGACCACGTTTGCGCATATCAGTCCAGGTTCTAGGTATAACCATTGAGCCTAAATCAACAGCGTTGGCGCCCCACGCCTGATTGGTTTCAAAAAAGCGTAATACACCTGTGGCGACTTCCATACCGCCTGTAAATCGAGGCTGGTCATCTTGTTTACTGTTAATCTTTTGTTGTTGTAGTTGAGGGGTAATATTCTGTATTTTCATAATCTAAATCTCCTTACGAATTAAAAAATGCTTGAAATGCCGGGTTGTGTTTGATTGATGACTTTAAAAGGTCTGTGGACAACGTTGTGCCCGCGGCGCCCGTCGCGGCTCCGGTTGTTCGTGCATTTGTGTTCGCAAGTTCTTTTGCTTTGCGTTCTTGTTCTTTCTTGTTCGTAACTGTTCGGTTGTATAGCGGGATAAATACACCAAGTGCAATTAGTGAGAATGCAAGGTTTCCAATCTGACAAATTGTTCTTAATCGTTTGTCTTTTACTGTTGCGAGTTCATCAGTAGATTTCAGCGCTGTGTGTTTTGTCCAGTGCCATAATTTTTCAAGCGGATTTGCATTTTCTTTTAACGGCTTAAGTGTATTTATAAGTTTAGCATCTTTATCTTTATGTTCAATATATGTGGCAATACCTTTTGCTGCAAAATCACCTAAGAAGTAGAAACTTAAGAATGTTGCTATATCACGTATAGTCGCTTCTCTAAGGTCGTTAGCGTCCTCACTGGCACCCATACGGCTGGCAAATGTAGCTGTAGATATTATACGTGCCTGATCCATTGACGGGAATTGCCCCTTGAATTGCAGCATATTGAGTGTCGGCATTTTCATCATAGAAAGCAGACCAACACCTACCATTGAGCCTATTGAAATTATTTTTTGCTTAAATAGTTTTGCTTTTTCTTCTTTAGTCGGTTCTTTGTATTCTTTGCCGTTGTAAATAGGAGCGCCTTTTTGACCGGCAGATCTATGGGTAAGCCATCTGTTAATCGGCTGCATAGATATTGCAAGCGGAATGATTACTGCAAGACCGCCTATGCTTTTCCAGTTAACTAATTTACCTGCTTTCTTAGCATAGTTTTCCAGTTGTCCGGCATCGGTTATATTTTCTTTGACAGCACCACGCAGGAATTTAACCATATTTGAATATATGCTTTCAAGGTTAGTTGAGTGGAATTTACTGTCGCCTTTAAATTTGATATTCTCTGTTATATGAGTTCTTTTTGCAATGTCATTGAATGCTTCTGTAGAGAGTTTTGAGCCATTGTGTTCATCGTGTACTGCTTTTACCAGTTTATTGAACACTTCATCATCAGAAGAGTCAAGAATTTGCGCGAATGCTTTTTCACTTTTTCCATCAATACCTGAAATATCATATGTCAGATTTTTGAATGCATTGAATAATTTTTCATCACCTGTGCCTTGAGCATTTTTATAGTAATGCGTAATTTTTTGAATAGTATTTGTATCAGCCCAGTTGCTTGCAAGATTTGATTTATTAAAAGGTTTCATCAATGACGGGATGAATTTATTTATTGCACTTGCAACTCCATATACAATATAACCCGGTATAAGACAGTTAACTATAAGTCCAGAGGATTCACGGCGGAATGCTTCCATACCGGCTAAAACATTTATTTTATGGTGTTTTTTATCTTTGTTATCTTCTGTTTTTTTATTAGAATCATCTTTTGGAACAGCAAAAGTTTCTACAAGAGTACGCGGAATAATAGCAGTCGCAAGATCAAGCACAGTTACGTTAATCATCGGATGCTTTTCGCACTGCTGTACCAGTTTAATTCCGCCTTCACCTACTTTTTTCGCATATCTGGCAAAAGTTTCCTGATATCCGCCAAAAGACACATCATTTTTTTTATGCTGCGGGGTATATTTATTATTTAAACTACTTAATCTAATGTCACTTATCATAAATTTTTGTCTGGTTTTTACCTAATAACTACAAGTATTATATCAAGCACACAGCATATACAAAAGCCGTGAATATTAAAAATTGCTATTTATACACTTAATGTAAAGTTTATATTAAGACGATTTTTTGTTTTTTTACTAAAAATACAAAATTTTAAATTAATTTTTGCAAAATTTAATAAAAAAACTGTTGTAAATTAATCAAATTTGTCTTAAATTTTGATTTTTTGCATGCAAATTTTTTGTAAATTTTTGTAAATTTTTTGAAATAACTTGATAAAATCTACCATAATTTATCAAAAACTGCAGGCATGCTGTTTATTATTTATCATCATTATAAAATATAAACTATTACCCGAGTAACCGGTACTTTAATATATTGAAGAATTATATGTAGTGCTTTTGTTCTAAGTTTTTATATCTGAATTTCGTATTCAGCAAATAATAGGCTTGTTGAATAGTTTTTTACAGCATTCACCCTTATCATAGCGATAAGGAGTTCTGTCATGAAAAAACTATTAATTATATTATGTCTTATATTATCTGTAAATTACGCATATGGTGGTCAATATACTGATACAATTGACAAACTGGAAAATGAGATATTCGGGTTTCAGTATGGCAACGAAACTGATGAAATGCGGCTTGACCGTATAGAAGAAAATGTATACGGGCAGGCGTCAACAAAATCAACATCAGAAAGAATCGCCAAACTCACAAAAGACCTGTCAGCAAACGAAATAGGCAAAGAAATTGCCCCGCGTGAAGACACATTTATGGATGAAACAGGAGATTATATTGACGAACAGCCTGTTGCACAGGGTCCGAATGTTGATTATCCTGCTGTAAATGAACTGGAACGTCAGGTATTCAATAAAGAAAATAAGAATATGGATATCAAAGAAAGACTTTCATATCTTGAAAAACAGACATTCGGTAAGACTTATAACGATGATTTAGCCACACGTGTTGACAGACTTCGTGCAGAATTAAAACCATCTTCGCTTATGGACAATGAAATAGCGCAGTCTTCTAATGAGTTTTATGATGACGAAGTTGTTGAACTGGACAAGGATTATCATTTAGACAGATATGAACCTCCTGCATTTGATTATGATGCTTATAATGCAAGGCATTCCACCCCGTCGCACAGTTACAAGCCGCGTAAAACTAATATTGCAAGCATTGAAAAATCATTGTTTAAGCAGACTTATAATGGTGACAATATGGACAATCGTCTGTCAAGAATTGAGTCCGGCATGTTTGGAACAACTTTTGCAGGTGACAGTCAGCAGGATAGACTTAACAGAATATCAAGCGCTTACAGTGCACAAAAAACTGCCAAAACATACGATTCTAATAAGTTCACCCAGAACATGGCAACTGCGATGCAGATAGGTACACTAATCCTTATGGTACTAGCATGTGTGCTGTAATCTTATCTGTAGCACTCCAGCGGTATTACTTTCTACAGCGATTGTGAGAACAATATGGCTCCGGATGAATTAGTATATCTGTTTTACCCAACTGATCCTCTATCATATCTTCTATTTCATCACATATTTTATGGCACTCAAGGAGTGTCATTGTCTCCGGAAAAATCAAGGTTATTTCAAGATCTTTTTCAGCGCCGACGCGTCTGGATTTTAAATTTTTACATTCTAGCACCCCGCGTTTGGTAAACTCCTTTAAAATCCCGTCTATTTTTTCAAGATCTTCCTTTGGTAGAGCTCCATCAAGCAGATTGTTCAATGTCTCACGGGATATGGAATAACCTGTTTTAAGTATAAAAAATGCAACAAGCATTGCAATAAGCGGGTCAAATATCGCATAACCGGTAAGTTTTATCAATACAAGTCCTGCCATTACCCCGAATGACGAATAAATATCAGTTCTTAGGTGCTGTGCGTCTGCGTATAGCGAAACAGAATTAGATTTTTTTGCGACATAAAACAAATATGTACTAACAAGATAATTCGCAACCACAGAAAACAGCATTACCAGAATACCGGGGGTAGAATTTATGTCTTCAATATCTCCGGCAAATAGTTTTTTACAGGCTTCAAAAATAATAAAAATCGCTGCGAAAATAATTAATCCGCCTTCTATAAATCCGGACATATCTTCGTATTTGCCATGTCCGAACTGATGTCCTGCATCAGCCGGTTCAGAAGAACGCATTACCGCAAAAAATGTCAATATAGATGCCAGTACATCACTTAAAGAATGTATTGCTTCTGAAATAATACTTATACTGCCTGTTATTATACCAACAATAAATTTTAAAATAATTATTATTGTGTTAGAAGTTATTGACAGTCCTGCTGAAAACTTTTTCTCTTTTATTAAATCCATAACTAATCTACTTTCCTCAACATTACAACTGCGTGTGCTTCTATTGCCAGTTCTCTGCCCACAGCATCCATTTTTTCGTTTGTCTTAGCCTTAATTGATATATTGTTCAAATCCGTTTCAAGAATCTTGCACATAATCTCTTTCATTTTTGGAATGTACGGCATCATTTTAGGTCGCTGCGCAATAATATTACAGTCAATATTGTTTATTATATAGCCGTTCTGTTTAACCAATTCATAAACATGCTTCAAAAGCAGAGTGCTGTCAGCATCTTTATACATAGGATCTGTATCCGGAAACAGCGTTCCTATATCGCTGAGGGCAAGTGCACCCAAAAGTCCGTCAATAATCGCATGTATCAATACATCAGCATCGGAATGCCCGAACAGTCCTTTTTCATGTGTAATCTTTACTCCGCCGATTATCAAATCTCTGCCTTCGGTTAATTTATGGATATCATATCCCAGTCCGACTCTATACATTTTTTAATACCTCTCATTGCAGTTTTTAATAAAGGTATTATATCACAAAAATGCCTCTGATAAAAAGAGGCATAAGTGAATTTTAAGAATTTTCTGAAAGATATTTTATTATTGCTCTGGCAAAAGTTTCTGAGGATTGAAAGTTTTGTCCGGTGATTAAATTGTCATCTTGAATTACATTCACAGCACCGACATTTTCTTTACAGAATATTGCACCCGCGTTTTTCAATGCATCTTCTAAAAAGAATGGTGTAAGATTCTCTTTTTTATAAGCATATTCTTCATCATTTGTAAAACATGTAAGTTTACGACCGTTAACAAAAGGTATGCCATCTTTTACTGCAGGTAATAGTCCGGCTGGACCGTGACATACTGCAGCGATTAGTTTGTGATGCCTGTCAAAATAGTTAATGATATCACCAAGCGTTTCATTTTGTGCAAGGTCAAACATTGGACCGTGACCACCCGGCAGAACAATTGCATCATATACTGTATAGTCAATTGTATTCAGCGGTAAGGTATCGTTCAATGCCTTTTTGGCTTCATTCCACTTGATATCATTAATAAGACTTTCGCTTGCAGGGTCTATTGGTGAAATTTCTCCGGTAGGTGAGGCAACTGTTATGATATAGTCCTGTTCGGTAAATGCAAGATACGGACGAGCAAATTCTTCCAGCCACACGCCTGTTTTATCATGGTTTTTCGCTTCACATGCGTTTGTAACAACCATTAATATGCGCTTTGGCAATTCGCAATTGTATGTTTCAATAACTTCGACATCTTCAATTTTATTTTCGTCAGTCATAAAAAATCCTCCTTTTGCTTATGATAAAAACAAAAATTAACGACAAATACATTGGCTGACAGAGGAATTTTTTAATATAGCAAAAAATATATTTACAGATTTTAAGATGTAAACAAACAATGCATTATAAAAAATCTGTTGACAAATAATTAATTTATTTCGCCTTGTGGTTTTCGTACAGTAAACTTTTTCCCTAATAAAAAACTTCCCAGGTTTCTGGCTCGCTCGCGTGTAACGGCATTACGGACTTTCGTTTTGCAATAAAAAACTTCGCTGCCTGTACAACATTGGAACTTTTTACCAAAATACTGAATGAAAAAATTGTTAATATTAATAACCTAAAGATTTATTCCATGATAAAATCATATTATGCATTATAAAGATAAAGTATTATATATAATAGCAGGTGCAAATGGCAGTGGTAAAAGTACTCTTGCGGAAGTTCTTTTGAAAGAAAAGAATTTGGTATTTCTTAATGCTGATGAAATAGCGAAAGAAATTGCACCAAATGCAATTAATAGCGTTCCTATATCTGCAGGCAAAGAATATTTTAAACGATTAGCACTATATTTTAGGGATGACCTGTCATTCGCTGTAGAATCAACTCTTTCGGGGTGTTCTATAATGGTTATGATTATGCTCCGCTAGTTGCATCTTTTGGAACAAAAGAAAAATATGATATAATTAATAATGAAAAACAGGAATTATTTTATAGAATATACAAAATTGCAAAGGATGAAATAAAAGTTAATGACTGATAAAGATGCATTAGAATTGTTGAATATGTTTACAACAGCTGCTCAAATTGCAAAATCAAGAAATAAATTTGAGTATACTTTGAATTTGAATGAAAATGATTTGAACGAGTTATTCAAAAAAGCATTTCCTTTTATGAAAGATAACGTAAGTAAACAATGCATTATAAAAAATCTGTTGGCAGATAGATTCATGCCCTAACCCAAACACTTTTACATGAAAACGGACTGGTATAAACCAGTCCGCTTTCATGTAAAAACTCCCCAGGTTGGACTGTCTTGCTTGGCGGCATTAAACGGGTCTTCGGTTGCCTGCCGCAATGTCTATGACATTTTGCAGGCAAGCCTCCGCCCTCTGCCGCCTCGCGCTCGAACCTGACAAGGCTCTGCCTTGTGGTTCTCGTCCAACTTTTGAAACTTCTGACATTACAAAAGCAGGGACAAGCCCTGCTTTTGTAATGTCAATAAAAAACTCCCCAGGTTGTCTTGGATTTGCTCCACGCTCGAATAGTTTCGCAATTGAACCTTCGGTTCAAGCTTGCTCAATATTCTCGCTATCCGGACTTGCAGCTGGGCTGCGTCGTCCGTCCGCAAATCCGCTGGACTCTTCACCAAGAGCCCTTCGGGCTGGTTGGTTCTCAAACACTAAACTTAACAAGCAAAACAAAAACCGGCAAAAGCCGGCTTTCGTTTTGCAATAAAAAACTCCCCAGACTGACCAACAATCGAACCATTTTGGAGCTTTTCTTCAACAGTATTACTGTAACACAAATAGACTTATTTAACAAGATTGAAGGGTTTAACTATGATTACATAAATGGCAGGTATGTTTCATAGTTGATTTAATTATTTATTTTTGTCATTTTACTTTCCTCTTACCAAAACTTACCAACATTTTACTATTGGTAAATCCTCATAATAGCCTCCTTTTAAGAGTTTGATGAAATATGGAAAACACTTTAAAGACGAAATATAGCGTCGTCGTTTAAAGTGTATTTGTGAGGAACACAAACTCACGAATTGGTAAAAAAAATAAAAAAAGGAAGGAACTATGACCAAAAAAACACAAGTTGTTACGTATATGAGAGTAACAAATCAGAAACAAGTAAGAGAAGATTATTCTCTTGAACAACAACAAAAAATTCTTAGAGATTATGCTAATAAGAATAATCTTAAAATTGTAGCAGAATTTACTGATAGTGAGTCAGCGATGGGTTTGAGTAGAAAGGAAATTAAAGAAAGGGGCACTTTTCTTAATTCTTCTAAAAATTGCTCAACAATTTTAGTGAATAAAATTGCCAGACTAATAAGAAGAATTAAAGACCTTGCGTTAGTTGATGAAGGTATTACAATTCGTTCGTCAAGGGGAGATTTAGCCGAAAATCTAAGTATGGATTATTGGCATATATTATTCTCCAATAATTGCGTGCAAAAAGAGAAAAGAATACCAGAACCCCAAATCAAGAAGCAAAGACAACTATTTAGAAAATTAGAAAAAGAAATTAGAAAAGAGGTAAATAATGTTAAATAATTTGTTAAAACAAACTGATAAAATAAAGTTAATTAATGAACATAGAATCATAAACTTACACGAACTGCCAATAGAAAAAAAGAAGTTTAAAGCAATGGTCGGTAAAATAAGTTTTGACAACAATACGGACGCTGGTAAGCAAAATCAATACTTATATTTAAAGAATTTAAAAATTAAAATAGATAATATTTGGTTTAATGTCGAGAGTTCTGGTAATGCTATTAGGGTCAAGATGGGTAAAAAGTTAAAAAAAATGTTTTTAAAGGAAGATGATGTTCTGACTTTTGAAGCCCATGTCGTAAGTAGGGACGTAGAATTTGACCAAATTGAAGGTTATCACGATATTAGCTTTAATAAACTTCATTGTGAACCACATGCAGTTTTACCCCAAAGTTATAATAGAAATATTACTGTATATATGTATAATGACATATTTTCAAAGCATTATTGTTGTTGGCATAATAATTATGTAGAGTATTTTGATAGAAAAACTTTTGATATGAAATATGAAAGTTTTTTTGAGTTTCATACTTCTGAAGATGGGAATTTTAAACGTCTTCTTGAACCACGAAGTATGTTTTTTGAAAGTAGAGAGTTAAAGCACTTAAGTAATATTATTGCTCTTAAGACAAAAACGGAGGTAAGACATAATGCATAAAGTTAAAATCTCACTTCCAAATTGGCTTGTAATTTTATTGAACGAGTACGAGAAAGAAGGATATATAGAAATAAATAAATTTATAGCAGGCTCAATTTCTGATTTTATCAACATATTTAATCTTGATAAAGATTCATTATCTACAAGTAATTCACCAAAATCTGATATGGTTATAAATTTACCTTTAGATACTGTGGAATTAGTGAACGTTATCGCAAAAAAATATGACGTTCAAAGTTC
Organism: Candidatus Gastranaerophilales bacterium; assembly: GCA_944323045.1. GTDB lineage: Bacteria > Cyanobacteriota > Vampirovibrionia > Gastranaerophilales > Gastranaerophilaceae > CALUVH01. Next base: position 63,564 of record CALUQX010000003.1, read on the forward strand.
AGACATAGTTTTTACTGCTCTAGGGCACACAATTCCTGTATTAATAACCTACATTGAAGAATGTGGAGGTTATGATGAGAAATAAAGTAAAAGAAATCGGTAATAAAACCAGAGAAAGATATAGAGCTACTGTTGGAAGAATGGGCATTAAATCTAATGACCATAAAGGCTTTCCTGAAAGAACCATTCTGTTAAAAGACTTATATTTACTTACAGATGATAATGAAGAATTAGTAACAGACCACTTATGGAAAACTGTAGGTCAACAATTAAAAAATCTCGATTTAAAAGAAGGTGATGTTATAACCTTCAACGCTAGAGTAGGTTCTTACAAAAAAGGTTATAAAACTAAAGTTACTGATTACACATTAAAGTATATGACGAAAATTGAAGTAATTAGAGAAGATAGACCTCTCCAAGAAGGAGAAAAGACATCTTCCACAGAACCTACGTGGAAAGAACTTTGGGAAGCACAAAGGGCAGCCAGAGAAAGACGATTTAAAGAAGAAATTGAAGAATGCTGTAATTACTGATGATTATATTTTAAGGAAAGGAGTGATGAAAGATTCTCCATCACTCCTCCCTTCTCTTTTGAATGGGTAAAGTAGAGAATCAGAAGGGAATTATATAATGGAGAATCTGGAGCTTAGCTCAAATAGCAATTATGCTAATAATATCTCAAAAAGCCTTGAATATATGCAATATGTGTTTCTTGAAGATGACTTTGAGAACTCATTTAAGTTTGAAGATATAGCTGATGAAGATTTAGAAGATGCAGAAATAAATAATCATCCTATAACAAATAATATATTTCTTAATGTACATAACTTAAACCATGATAATAATAAAATAATAGATAAAGAAGAAAGATGTATTATTAATCTTATTAATCCTCCTAATGCATATAGGGAATTATCTATTGTATTTGGTTATAACAATATAAAACAAATACTGAAAGGTAAAATAGAATATCAAACCTTAATTAATAAATTAAAATATAGAGGTAAACATAAAGTAACTTTAGATGTTAATGAATTAAAACGTATTGTTTACAAATATATTGATACTGTTAAAGATTTAAACCAAAGACCATTTAGTTACTTTGATGAAGATGTGGTAACAAGTTTCATCAACTACTACAAAGATGGTTCAATTAATAGCATTGTTTCTTATTACATTAAAAAAGCACAAGCCAAGAATAAAAACCATTCAAAACTGGATAATATCATTTTTACTTTTAATGTTGATTCTTTTAGGTCTATTCATTTTGGTATAACTCCTGATAACTTTAACTTCAATCCTCATGATGATAGAGAAATCTTTATTCTTGACTATATAAGAATGTATTGGGAACTATATATGCTACTTGTATTTACTCATATTTGTAATATTTCACAAGAAGATGAAGAAGCTTATTTTATCAAGTTCTACAAGGTAATAACACTAGCCGTTTTTACTGGCATGAAAATGTTCCTACAATTGGAACTTAATAGAAGCTATGGAGAATTTTATGAGGAATTAAAAGGATTTAAGACTAAAGACAATAAATATTTATCAGATTCTGGCACAAAAGAAAGACAACAAATTACCTTTAAAATAAAGAATTCAGATTTCTTAACTGAAGCATATAAACAGGAATATCAAGGTGCAATATGCATTGATAAAAGAATAGGCGAAGTTAAAAACGACAAACATATAGATATTTTATTAACAATTATGAGAGGAAGTAATGATAATAAAGCATTTTTTGAACTCACTATTTCGGGACAGTATCCATTGGGAAGGATATATAGCTCAGATACTAACCCAGAGGTCAATATAAATCTCAATAATATGTATGCCTATGGATTATCTATAATGCAGCCTATAATCTATTTATTCAGAACGTGTCTAAATTATTCAAAAGACTTAGAAATAAAGTCTTATTATACTGAACTACAAGCTTACCTTGAGAAATATAAAGGTGTAAAGACTCATGGATTAGTTCCAAAGTTATTATCAGTGATACTTTTAGCAATACATAAAAGACCGAATGAGGAAGAATTAACAACAATTCTCAATAAGTATTTTAAGACAACTGATAAAGTACAAAAAGCTGAATTTAGAAAGCTATATAAAGACATTGAAACAAGCCTTGCAAAAAAGAAAGATAGGTTGATAGATAAGATGAGAGAGGAGTTGTGGAGAATTGTTTGGTAATATTTTGATTGATAGAATAAGGTTTTCAAAGAGAATAGACTTTATTGATACTCCTTATGTATTGCAACAAGAATTAAAAAATGAATTACAGAAACATTTTCTAGAGAATGCATTTAATGTTAATTTTGACAAGAAGTTTTTCAGGGTTGATTTTAATCCTGCCAGATACTTAGATGAAGTAACTGTAGAAAATTCAAAGAAACCAAATTTAAATCTCGATATGATTGATGAAAAGAAATTCCTTAGGCTTTTGCAATATATTTACCACTTTTTAGGGGAGTGTAATGTAACTTGGATTGATATTACAAAGAACCTTATTGTAGAAAATCCTGTAAAAACTTATATTAAAGCTCTATACGGTAGAAAGTTTAAATATCCATATAAGGTTAATGATGAAAATTCTGATATTAATAACTCTAGTTTGGTCTTAAGTCCATTAAAAAGAAAAAAAGCTTCCAATTGTAGAAACTTAAATAGGAAAATTACTTTTTATGACAAAATAAAGCAAATCCAAAGCAAAACTAAAAATGCTAGATTTATTGATAATATTTGGCTTACAAGTGAAGAAATTGCTCAAATTCCTTCTTTGAATTATGAAAGAAATAAGGGAAGGTTGTACCTTGATAATTTACACGGACTAAATATTCTAAGATGTGAGCAAAGATACAAATATACTGCAAATATTAAACGGATAACACATTTCTTGCTTAATTTAAAAGAAGAAAATGAACTAAGAATATCTACGCTTATTTATTTACTGGAAGAAGGAACTCTATATAATAAATTAGATGAGTTTTATACTGAAGAACTTAGAAAATATGTGTTTTTTGATACTATCGAAGATATCGAAGAATCTAACAATAAGTATATTCCGATAATAAAAGACCTTGTAGAAGAATACAATGAAATAGATTTAATGGCTTTTGAACCATTATTTACAGAAATTGGATATAAAGATAAATTTCATAGAGCAATAAAAACTATTCAACAACAAACTTTAGGAATTTATTATAATGAACTCTATAATAAGTTTAATATCTAAAAGCAGCTCCTGGCTCGCCTTATAAGGCTGGCATGTGTTTTGAGCTGGAGAAATTATACAAAGCGAATACAAACCTTCTTAAAAACGATTCTAGCAGGCTCTCGTTTAATGTTTTGAATATCTATTACTTATAGCTACCGACTTTTCTGCCGTATTTGTCATATTCGGTAATTCTACCAGAAGAGTCCTTTTTGAATGAACCTACTTTTTGCCCGTACTTATCATATTTTGTAGTTACACCGTTAGAATTTGTCTTGTAACTACCAGTTTTCTGTCCATACCTATCATAGGAATTATACCCAGAAGATGTCTTTTTATAGCTTCCTGTCTTTTGTCCATATTTATCATACTTGTTATAACCAGAGGATGTTTCCTTATACGAGCCAGTTTTAGAACCATATCTATCATATGAATTGTAGCCTGAAGTTGTTTGCCTATAAGAACCAGTCTTTTGCCCATAACGGTCATAAGAATTCACTGCAAAAGCAACATTTGCAAAGAATAACATTAACAATAAAACTAAAAATTTCTTCATACACAACTCCTTTTTATTCAGTATAACGAAAATAAAAGAAAAGTAGTTTATTTTATATTATGCAATACACAATGAAAATGAGGTAAGTAGAAAAATTAAATACAGTAGGATATTTCTAATATATTTGAATGGTTGCAGATACAAAGGTTTAATATAATATAATTGTATTATGGCAGAAAAGTCTAAAATAGAGTGGACTGAATCCACATGGAATCCCGTAACAGGATGTACAAAAATTAGTGAAGGTTGTCAACATTGTTATGCCGAAAGGATGGCAAGACGTTTACATGCAATGGGACAAGAAAAGTACAAAAACTGTTTTAAAGTTACAACTCACGAAAAATGCCTAAACGAACCTTTATCTTGGAAGAAACCTCAAATTATTTTTGTATGTTCTATGAGTGATTTGTTTCACAAAGATGTTCCTGATGAGTTTATTATAAAAGTTTTTGAAGTAATGAATAAAGCTCATTGGCATACTTTTCAAGTTCTTACCAAAAGAGCTGAAAGACTTAAAGAAATAGCCCCAAAATTAAAGTGGACACCAAATATATGGTTAGGTGTAACAGTTGAATCTGAAAAGCAAAAACAACGTATTCCATATTTAATAAATACTCCTGCTCATATTAAATATTTATCAATAGAACCAATGATAACAGAAATAAAAGATTTATCATTAGAAAATATTAACTGGGTTATTGTAGGAGGTGAAAGTGGTCCGGGAGCAAGACCTATTAAAGAAAATTGGGTTACTTCAATAAGAGATAATTGTATAGAACACAATATCCCATTTTTCTTTAAGCAATGGGGTGGAGTAAATAAGAAAGTTGCAGGATGTACTCTTCAAGGGCGTCAATGGAAAGAGCTACCAGTATAAACCAAATTTACTTTAGAGAGATTTGATTTAGAAGAAAATGCCTCTGTAGTAAGTTTCTTTTTAAGTTTACATCTTTTATCTATAAAATCATTTGATGATACATCTAATTCTTTATTCTCTAAAAGTATATTCAAAGAAGTTCTTAAATTAATTGAAGTTGGTATTTCTTTGCTATTTGCATTTTTCCAAGAAAAGAAATCATCGTATAATATTGATATTAACTCATATAAAGATATTATTTCATTTCTCTTTGTTATAGCTTTTATTGTTTCGCACAAATTAAAATATTCATATTCAACATTTCCTTGAAATAAACTCGTTTGCCCATTATTATTTTGGATTTCCTTATTACCTTTTATTTCAGCATAAGTTTTTAAATAAGCATCAGAAACTCCTACAGAACCTGTTAATAAACATAAGTAGAATCTGTCTCCATTTTCTATTTTACCATTTCTTGTTCTCGGTAATGCTATGTTTATTACATAGTCTTTATCTACATTTTCAAGAGACTTTTTGATTAAATGTCTAATAGCCGCTGCATTAGATAGATTAGACTCTTTTAATTTTAGTACAAAATCTTTGTCTACATCAAAATATTCGCATATTGTATTTAAACTTTTTGCGTCACTTAAACCTAAAACTCTTTCTAAAGCATTATTATTTATCAATATTAAAACGTCATGATATTTAACATTCTTGAATAGGCTTTTTAAATTTTGCATATTTAATTGTGTTGAAAAAGGGTCTGCAAATATAAATCCACTGTTAGAGGTCTTCAAATGAGATTTAATGGTGCTTGAATAATGTTGCCAATCTCCATTTGTTGTTAAAAATAGAATTTGATTCGCAACATCATCTGACTTCATAATATTTTCAATATTTTGTTCCAATTCTGATTGATTGTTTTCATCTTTTTCAATTGCAATAATTTTTAATTGTTTGAAATTCTTTATAAGAGAAGATTTTAGATAATTGCTTAAAACATCTAAAGCAATAACTGGTGAACCTTTTGTTCCATCGTCAAACATTCCTTTTCCTGCAAAAAGGTCAACAAATGTATATGTAGCAGAAGGAATTTGCCCTGCAAAATGATTTGCAATACCAACGGCAGTATTCAAAGTATTTTGTAACAAATTATGCTTTAATTCAGTGTGCTTGTTTTGAATTTCAAAATGCTTAGATTCTATATTTTTCATACGATAATTATAGCAGAAGAGCTTGATAACATGTATTTTATAAATGTTTTCTTAATAATTTTAATTCAATATAGTTTAGTCTGTAATAAAATGTTAAAACCTCTGTGTTCATGCTATGCTTAAGCCAAGAGGGAAATTAGTGCAAACTACAAACTTGATTGATGAATTTAATAAAGTTTTAGCAACAAAAGAAGGCTGCGTTGTAAATATAGTAAACGATAAATTAACGCTTGCTGTATTTTCTATGTTGCAAGAAAACTTATCAAGGGTAAAGGAAATTAACTTTGTTCTAAGAGATGCTAGATACATTCCTCAAAGCCAAGAGATTTCTCATGAGTTTGAAATAAATATTAATGACGCACTCTTTAATTCATACGATATTATTGAAAAAAACACCTTAACTCATTTTGATAAAGCTAGGGCTATGTATGACTTTATAAAGAAACATATTAATATCAAAAGAACAACAAGTAGTTGTCAAATTAAAGGTAATGTTTTACTTGTTGATAATGATTTTATGATACAAGGCTCTTCTTCACTTGAGCTTTCTAATAAAGTAAAAAAAAGTAAGGTCAGCGATTTTAATTTTGATTCGATTATCAGTTCTAGTATGGATAAGAACCAAATAGAAAAAGCCAATACAACATTTTCAGCTATATGGAATAATCCAGAATATACTCAAGACTATAAAGAAGAAGTTTTAAAAAGCCTAGAATACATTTACAAAGAGCATTCTCCAGAGTTCTTGTATTACTATACTTTGCATGATTTATTTTCAGAACAGCTCGACTATGGTGTTGAGCGTTTTGAACGTGATAATATGAACTTTAAAAACACAAAAATCTGGAATATGCTTTACGATTTTCAGAAAGATGCAGTTCTTTCTGCTATTCAGAAAATTCATAAGTATAATGGTTGTATCATTGCAGATAGTGTTGGTCTTGGTAAAACATTTGAAGCTCTTGCTATTATCAAGTATTTTGAGTTAAGACAGGATAATGTACTTGTTTTAACCCCTGCAAAGCTCTATGATAACTGGAATTCTTTTAAAGGTGCATACAAAGATAGTTTTCTTGATGAAACTTTTAACTATAAGATAATGTTCCATACCGATTTATCAAGAGAAAAGGGTGAATCTAAAAGCGGTTATGATTTATCAAGATTTGATTGGAGCAAATATGACTTGGTTGTTATTGATGAATCTCATAATTTCAGAAATAAAACTGAGAAAGATGAAGGCTTTACTAGATATCAAAGGCTTATACAGAGTGTAATTAAAGAGAGCAAAAATACAAAAGTACTACTATTATCAGCAACACCAGTAAATAATTCCCTTGCAGATTTAAGAAATCAGCTATACCTTATTACCGCAGATAAAGATGATGCTTTAGAAGAGTATGGTATTAACAGTATTAAAAACTTACTCGGTCGTGCTAGGGGGGCATTAAATAGATGGGCTATAATGCCTACAAAAAGAAAAGAAGAGTTATATGATATGTTACCTCCCAAGTTTTTCAAATTACTTGAGATGATGACTATTGCTAGAAGTAGGAAGCACATTACTACTTGTTATGGAACAGATAAAATTGGCACATTCCCTGAAAAACTTAAACCAGATACTTACACTCCTCATATTGACGTAGAAAAATGTTTATTGAATTTTAAAACTACAAATATGCGACTAGAAGAGTTAAAATTAGCTGTTTACATGCCATTGTCATATGTTCATCCTATACATAAGCCTTTTTATCGTGAAAAGTATAAAACTACATGGGCAGGTCTAGACGTGTTCTATCATGAAGATAGGGAATTTATAACAGCTAAAATGCACAGGTTTAATCTTTTTAAACGTTTAGATAGCTCTGTTTATGCTTTTGCTGAAACTTTAAGAAGATTACTTGAGAAAATTGATTCATATATAGAGGATATTGAAAACGGAGAATTTAATCCTAGTACAGATGATTATGATGTTTCAGAAGGGGACACTTGCCTAGACTACAAATATGAAATTAAAGTAGAACACTTAGACCAAGAAAAGTTTTTGATGGATTTGTATTTTGATAAAGAACAAATTGAAGAAATATATGAAGAAGCAAAAACTGTTCTTGATGAAGATAGAGATAATAAATTAAAGACGTTAAGAGAAATTCTGCATAATAAAGTTAAAACAACTCCATATAATAATGGTAATAAAAAGGTTCTTATTTTTACAGCATTTGCAGATACTTCTAATTACTTATATGAAGCCTTGAAGGATGAATTTAAAGCAGATAATATTTCATTGGCAATGGTTTCTGGCTCAGATACTCCAAGATGTAACTTTAATCCAGACAAAACTAAACTTGACTTCAATAGAGTACTTTCAAGATTCTCTCCAAAGTCAAAATTAAAATCAGAACTTCCTAGTGAAGAACAAATTGATATATTAATAGGTACTGATTGTATTTCAGAAGGTCAAAATTTGCAGGACTGCGATTGTGTTATTAATTATGATATTCAATGGAATCCAGTTTCACTTATTCAAAGGTTTGGTCGTATTGATAGAATTGGTAGTACAAATACCAAGATTAAAATGATTAACTTCTTCCCGGATATGGATTTAAACGAATATTTAGACTTAGAAAACAGGGTTAAAACTAAAATGGTAGCTACAAACCTTGTTTCGACAGGTGATGAAAATGTTTTAAGTCCAGAGATGAATGACATCAACTTCAGAAAGAAACAACTTGAAAAATTAAAAGAAGAAGTTATTGATATTGATGAGGCTAATGATAGCGTTTCACTTACTGATTTAAATTTGAACGATTACCTATTTGAGCTTTCTGGCTATGTAAAAGAAAACCCAGAGGTACAAAAGACACCACATGGTATTTATTCAGTAACAAATGGAGAACACAAAGGGGTAATTTTCTGTTTTAAACACCAAAATATTGAAACAAAGCCAGTCAACGAAAGTTCATTATATCCATATTACTTAATTTATATAGGTGATAATGGCGAGGTACTTCTTGGAAACAACCAAGCTAGAGATTTGTTAAAAACATTTAGGCAATTTTGCTATAAGAAATCTGTGGTTGAAGAAGATTTATTCAAGGATTTCTACAAACTAACAAAAGATGCAAAGGATATGAAATTATACTCAGAACTGCTTACAAAAGCTGTAAACAGTATTCAAGGTAAGGAATCTGAGAAGTCTAAACAAACAATATTCTCTTTTGAAGGATTTGATAATCCTTTTGCAAATGAAACGCAAGATGACTTTGAACTTATAAGTTTTCTGGTATTGAGGTAAACAGGCATGTTTGGTATTGAAGATAAATATATCGTAAATAGCCATTTTAAACCTACTGATTTTGTTCATAAGGAATTAAACCGTGCTGATAAGAAAAGAATAAAAGAAACTATCAAAAGTGGAATTCTTAAATATCAGATAAAAGGAGAAGAAATACCTTCTATTATTAATGAAACATATAATTATCAGGTCATTATGTTTCTTGAAATTGAATTGAATAATTTAAAAAGTGCAACTTATTTGAACAATATTCTGCAAAAGGAAGTTATAAAAGCTCCATGTGTATTTAAGTTCTACGATATTTCATCTTGTTGTTATGCTTTTGCTGATAAAAGATTGAGTATGCAGGAAGAGCAAACAATTGTACTTGATAATACTTTTGTAACTACTCCTCAACCGATTAATGCAAAGTTAGATGCTAGATTGCTATATGAGAATATTAAAAATAAAAACAATAAACGTTCCTTCTATATGGAACTAATGATTAAGGCATATGTCTTGAATAATTCAAAATTGATACAAGATTTAACGACCATATTTGACACAAATATTTGGTATAATGAAGCAAAGAAAATAGAATTTTTCTGCAAGTTAAAAGAGTTACAAGGTTTGAAAGACAAACAAGCCAAGACTGTAGTTGCACAGGAAAAAGTTGAGTTGAATACAAGGATGAAGAATTTAATTGGAGAATTACAATGCTATTACAAGGAGATATAGCAAATGGAATTAAATAGAAATACTATTATTATAAGTATAATCGTATTGCTGATAACAATACCTTTTTTGATTGGTTTTGAAGTTTCAACAAAAACATTTACTATTGTTGTTGGAGTTGCAACGGCACTATTAGTTACTATTTTAATGGCTACTATAAATTATCTTCACGAAAGAAAGTTTATAGTAAATAAAGTTTATGAAAGTTTCAGTGAGATATACTTTGCACTAATGCAAATAGATAAAGAAATTGGTAAAGCATTGGTCTCAAAAACACTTACTGATAATACATTTGGGATAAACTACAAATTAACTATGCACATTATCGATATTGCGAATTCTTCTCAAGTTGCATTTTATAAAGGTTTTTCTCCTTTTAAATTAAGCAATACGATGAAGAAATTTGATGTTTTTATTTCTAAGTTAAGAAATTTAAATCAGCTAACAGGAGAAAGAGCAAAACTCGTTCTTTCAAACGATTTATTTTTAACAGAAATTAAAACCCAGACTACCCTTGGTGCTGATGAAAAGATTTTACAAGATATGAATAAGCAAGCACAGGAATCAAAAGAAAACCTCTTAATACTTGTTTCAAAATTACATGAATATGAAGTATCGTTGAAATTAGAATTAAACGACCTAATAAGCGAACTAGATAAAAATTACAAATTTGCGTATAAGTGGAACGATAAAAAACAATATTTTGAAAGTATAACTATTGAAAAAGGTGGGAATAATGGAATCTTCTAAAGTTAAACAAGAATTATTTGATGTTAATAATGAAAATTTGCAGAAGTTAGCAAGTTTATTTCCAAGTGCTGTTAAAGATGGGCAGTTGGATATAGATGCTTTAAAAGAAGAACTAGGGCAATTTGAAGAGGTAGGACAAGAAAAGTATGAGTTGACTTGGGCAGGCAAACAAAATGCAAAGAAGGAAGCCAGAAGAAATGTCTTGGGTAAAACATTAAGATATATTGAAGGTGATGGCGTTGACGAGGATACAACCCAAAACCTCTATATAGAAGGTGATAACTTAGAAGTATTAAAACTTTTAAGAAAGAATTACTATGGCAAAATTAAAATGATTTATATTGACCCTCCTTATAATACTGGTAGTGATTTTGTATATAAGGATAACTTTTCAATGACACAAGAAGAACTTGAACAAATGCAAGGTGAACGTGATGAATACGGTGAAAAGCTACAAAAGAACTCAAAGGATTCTGCCAAATATCATACCAATTGGCTTAATATGATGTATCCTAGACTTCAACTTGCTAAAGATTTACTAACAGAAGATGGGGTTATATTTATTTCTATTGATGAACATGAAGATGGAAATTTAAAAGGAATATGCAACGAGATATATGGAGAAAATAATTTTATTGGTTGTTTAACTTGGGAGGCAACAACACAACCGATAAATGCAGGTGATGCAAGATTTTCTTTGCAACAAAAGACAGAAAGTATTTTTGTTTTTGCAAAGAATAAATCATTGATAAAAGGATTTAAATTAGAAGAATCAGGAAATACTCTGAGCTACCCTCATCAAGGGAAATATGGGCAATGCAGATTTGAAATTATTGAGAAATCTGATTCTGGTAGTTACAGCAGAGAAACAATGAAATTTAAAATTTTAGGACAATTTCCTAGAGAAGGTAAGAGGTGGCAAATCGGAGAAAAAACTGCACGCGAACTTGAAAAATTGGGAAAAGTAGAAATAATTGATGGTATTGTAAAGAAAGCTATTTACCCAGAGGATGAAATCGATAGAATACAATATAAGCCATTTTGGTCATTACTATTGGCTTCAAATGTAGGAACAGCTCAAAACGGTAAAGACTATTTAAACACATTAATGCAGAGAAATATCGGTTTTGATACTGTAAAACCCATAGAGTTGATTCAAGAATTAATAAAGCATTTTGACGATAATATTACTATTTTAGATTTTTTTGCGGGAACATCTACAACTGCTGATGCTATGATGCGAATAAATACGCAAGGTGGTAATCGGAAATTTATTTTGGTACAAATCCCTGAAATATTATCAGACAATGTAAAAGAACAAAAAGATATATATGAATTTTTAAAATCTATAGGTAAACAAACTGTATTAACAGAACTTGGCAAAGAACGCATTAGACGTGCAGGTAAGAAAATTAAAGAAGAAATTGAAGCAGAAAATCAACAACTACAACATAGAGAAGAGCCTAAGAAAGTCCCAGATATAGGATTCAAAGTGTTTAGAGTTGGTGAAACTACTTTGAACTGGGAAAAATTAAATCTTCAAGGTAAGGATATATACCATGATTACATTGCAGGAACTTCTGAAAAAGATAAGTTAGACTTCACTCCAGACTTTAAAAACGATTTAAATGTTGTATATGAAATAATGCTCAGACAAGAAGGTTTACCTTTAACATCCAAGATAGAAAAACTAACCGATATTGGCTCAAGAACATATCTTGTAGCTGATAGTTATTTGATTAGTTTAGAAGAAGATATCACACCAGAAATGGTTGAAAAGCTATCAACATTAAATCCTCTACCGATTAAGTTTGTGTTTAGAGATTCAGCTTTTGACGATAATATTGTATTTAAAGATGAAACATTTAGAAGGTTAAATGCTTTGATTGACAAAAATACAAGTGATGAAAAGAAAACCTATACGGTTGAATTTATATAGGAGAATAAATGGATAGCAACATAACGGCAGCTTTAATAGGTTTAATTGGTGTAATCGTTGGTGCAATTGCAACATCATTGTTGGCTTTAGGTTTGGAATATTTAAAGTCCAAGAAGGAAGAGGCTCTGTACCTAAAAAGAAGAAAAGAGGAAGTATATTTAAATTGCATAAAATGCTTGGGGCAATTAAATAACGAAATGGTTAAAACCCAATTAACAGTTGAATACGCTACATCGTTAAATGCTAGCTTAAATTTATATGGTAGTACAGAATTAAGCAGTCGATTTAAAAGTATTTTAGATAATTTATTAAGGATTACACCAATAAAACAAGATGCTGAAATAAAAGAATTTATTAAAGATGTAAGAATTTTATTAGGAATAAAAGATTAAGGTAAAAATGACAAAGAAGATTAAGTTTGAATTTAATGATAAATTAGCACACCAACTCAAGGCAATAGATTCAACAGTTGGTTTATTTAAAGGCTTACCTATAAACAACAAAGGTTTATATACTGGTAAAAGATTTTTAGCTGATGATTTCTCATCAAACCCACATGTAACATTAGGTACAAGAGTTCTTGATAATTTGAAGAAAATACAGTTAGATAATGATATATTTCCAGATAATAACCTTTATGATGGTGATTTTGCTATTGAAATGGAAACAGGTACGGGTAAAACCTATGTTTATTTGAGAACAATTTTACAACTACATGAAGATTATGGCTTTAAAAAGTTTATGATTATTGTGCCTTCTATTGCTATTAAAATGGGTGTAAAAAAATCTGTTGAAATGTTAAACGACCACTTTAAGAGTAAGTTTAACATTGACTTACTACAACATTTCTACATATATGATAGTAAGAATATTCAGGGATTATTAAATACATTTGTAGAAAGCAAAGATTTAAGTATTTGTTTAATTAATACGCAAGCATTTGCTTCTGACTCAACAAAAATTAAAAATCCTCAAGAAAATGGGGTAATTTTGTGGGATGAACTAAAAGAAATTAAACCTATTGTTATTATAGATGAACCTCAAAGGGTAGAAGGAACAAAGAAGAAACCTTCTAAATCAAAACAAGCATTAGCTGAATTAAATCCGCTATTTACTTTAAAGTATTCAGCTACACACAGAAGGGAATTTCCTGCGAACTTTGTTTATAAACTGGATTCTTATGGAGCTTTTGCTAATAACTTGGTAAAATCAATTAAGGTTAAAACGGTATATGGAACAGTCCCAAAGGATTTCCATTATATACGCTATATAAAATTCACTAAAGACCTTAAAGCTAAAATTGAAATGTTCTCTCAAGAACAAGGTGGTAGAATTAAATTTAAAACATTTGAAGTTTTAGGAGGACAGTCAATATTTGAATTATCTGGAGGTTTAAGCCAGTACAATGATTATTATGTTACAGAAAATCCAAGAAAAGACTGTTTGAAGATTTCAACGAATAATGGAAATATTGTACTTGCAGAAGGAGAAAGTAATAGTGAAGTAAACCAAGATAAGGCTGTTAAAATACAGATTAATTTGGCTATTAAAAATCATCTAGAAAAGCAATTTGCAATCCTAGAAAGAGGCGAAAAGATTAAAACTTTGACATTATTCTTTATTGATGATGTTTCTAAAGTTCGTGATGATTCAGCACCAGATACAAGAGGTGAATATCTAAGAATATTCGATGAAGAATATTCTAAATTGGTAAGTGAATATAGAGATAAATTCAGAAAGTATGCTGATTTATTTCCTTCATACGAAAACATCGAAGAAGTAAGACAAGGATATTTTGCCAGAGACAAGCAAGGTAAAATAATGAACTTAGAAGTTCTTGAAGAAGATAAAGAATATTCAAAGGCTATTCAAGAACTTGTAGACAAACAGATTGACCAGATTTTAAACGGTAAAGATGAACTTATATCATTTAACAGTCCTTTAGCTTTCATATTCTCGCATTCTGCATTAAGAGAAGGATGGGATAATCCAAATGTATTTACTTTATGTACCTTGAGAAAAAGCAATAGCGATATTGCTAAAAAACAAGAAATTGGTAGAGGCTTAAGATTGCCAGTTGATATAAATGGTAAACGTATTCAAGATAGTGAGATAAATGAATTAACAGTTATTGCAAATGACTCATATGATGAATTTGCCTCAACACTACAGCAAGATTTCAATGAAAAAATGGGCTTCAATAAAGATGAAGTTACCTTTGATATTATTACTCAAACACTTAAAAAAGCAGGCATACCTGCTGATAAAATGACAAAAGAACTTGTTGAAGAGTTTAAGTCAGAACTATTTGCAAGAAGTATAATTGACAGTAAGAATATGCTCAAAAATGATGCACAAAACCTTAAATATATTGATTTTGCTAATGAAACATTAAAAGAACATGAAGAAATCATCAAAAAGACTTTTATAGAGCTAATGAAAGAAAAAGGCAGTAATAAATTGCCAATTGAAAATGGTGATGATGACCCAATTATCAATGAGCAATGTTCATACATAGAAGAGGAAAAATTTAAAAAACTACTCGAAACATTAAGACATTACATGGTTAAAAGGTCTATGTATAAAGTAGACTTTAACCAAGATGAGTTTATTGCTAATTGTGTTAATGAAATAAATGAATACCTTAGCAACATTAGGGCAACAAATGTCTATGAAGTTACAGAAGGCTATGTTAAGGCTAGTATTGAAAAAATAACTGTGGATAGAGCAAGTAATCCTACAACGGTTGAAATTTATAAAGATAGCATTCAAGAACCTAAAACTGATTTAGAAATTATTGATAACATTATGTATCATACAATGATGCCTAGAAAAGCAATATACAGGATATTAACTGGAATTGAAAAACGTGAATTATTAAATTATCAAGACATATTAGAAGATGTTACAAAGAAAATCTCTAAAATGCTTGTTGATGCAAAAGCTGAAAATATTGTAGCTTATGAAGTTATTGATGGTTATGAATTAGACTGGGCAAAAATTATTGAAACAGATATAGTAGATGATGAATCTTTCAAGAAAGTTAAAAAGGTTTTTCATGCAAATATATCTAAACAAAGAGCATTGAATAAATACTATAAAATGGATAGTGAAGGCGAGTATGATTTTGCTCAACAGCTTGAAAATGATGAATCTGTTATATTGTTCACAAAATTAAAAAAAGGTGGATTTATCATCGATACTCCTTATGGTAATTATTCCCCAGACTGGGCGGTAATTGTCAAAGAAGAAGCTAATCAAGAACACAAAATGTATTTCATTATTGAGTCAAAATTTGGAAAAGAACGCTCTGATTTAACAAATACAGAAATAAACAAGATAGAAAAATGTGGCAAATTACACTTTAGGGCTGTAGATTCGGCTATTAAGTTCAACTGGATAAATAGTTATGATGATTTCAAAAGAAAGTTTGGAATTATAAGTATAATTTAGCCTAAATGACATCCTCATGCCGTATAGAAGCCCTTTAGAAATAGCTTAAAACTACTATTGTTATATCGTTTACAACAAGCGTCTCAAGTTAAGTGGAAGTCCAACAGCTTAAATCGCTTCTACTACAAGGGTTGTAGGTATTTACTACAATTTAACAGCTTACTTGTAATGCCTATTTTTTCAGCCATATTCACAAGAGTTCTATAATTGTAAAATAATACAAGTTTTTATCAGAGTTAGTCATATTAAAAATAGTTATAGAAAAGAAAAGCTCCGAACCCTAACGGTTTAGAGCTTACCAGTTTTAAGGAGCAATGCAATTCAATTTTTCTGCATCAATTTCAATAGTCTATAAAAAGTGTACTTTTCGTGGACAATTTCATTGAATGTAAAATCAATCATTTTCAAAGGTGATTTATCATAAAAAAGGTACATGAAACACACTTAAGTTTTTATAGACTCAGCATATTTGTAGAATGTACTCTTGGCAATATTACACATCGACATTACATCTTTAACTTTAATCAAACCTTGCTTATAGAGTTCATAAGCTCGAATAAAATCTTTTGGAATCTCAGATTTTGGTCTTCCAAACTTAACTCCATTTGCAAGTGCTGATTTAATACCTTCAGCCTGTCTAGTTTTTATATTCGACCTTTCTTTTTCTGCTACATAACCCAATAACTTTAATACAATATCGGTAATTAATCTCCCGGTTAATCCGTTTTGATTGTCTCGTGTGTTTAAAATAGGCATATCTAAGACTTGGATATCAACACCTCTATCAATCAATCCTTCCCACTCTTTGCAGATTTCAGTGTAGTTGCGACCAAATCTATCGATAGAATGAATAATCAATAAATCGCCTGCTCTTAATTGAGCTTTCATTTGTTGGTATTTTTCTCTACCTACAAAGTTTTTGCCAGAAGCCTTTTCTACGATTATTTCATCTATTTTCAAACCTTTAAGGGCATCTAGTTGCCTGTTTTCATTTTGCTCTCTAGTAGAGACTCTGATATATGCAAATATTTTACTCATTTTTAATCCTTTCTTTTTTCTTTAGGGAATTTTCAAATTTTCTACAAAGTTTACCTACTGTGGCACAATTACTTTTGGTATATAAGATAATCAATGCCGAAGGGTTTAATGTGGATAACAGCTTCAGCCTTGTTTTTAAATCTGAAAATTAAATCTAAATCTTCAGTAATCCTTGAAGGCTCTAATCCATAAGGCTCAAGCTCTTTCAAAATCAAATCTTTATAGAAATTGAAATCCAAATCCTCATCCTTGTCATATAAATGGCAATACTTATAATACGACAAGACAATCTCTGATTGAGATTCTTTAACCTTTTTTAATTGTTCTTTGAACTCTTCATATGTTTTAATCTTTATTTTTTTAGTATTTTCCATTATTAATTCCTTTATTTTGTATAAGGGGGAATTAATCCCCCTTATAATCAATATTCTGATGTTAGGCAAAACGTAAATTTAATAGGCTCTAATGCTGATAATGATAAGAAAAACTTATATGTTGTTGTTTCATTTCCATTTACAGGTAAATCAATATATGGTATCTCTTGCTTGATAATCTCTATATGTTCTTTATAATCATTACCAACATATCCTTCTGTAAATACTTCCATGTAGCCCTGATGGTCTTTGTTTAGAACAATCTCTACAACATAAAATTCAAAACCTTTTTCTTCATAAGATTTCATAATTGTTGGCATATATGAAACCATATTATCAACTATCCAAAAAGCATCTAGTGTTTTCTGAAAATCGAATATACCTTGCGTATAGTTTAAACATTGGCAATATGGTCTTTTGAATAATCTGTCGCTACCATAATTTCTGCTATAAATCTTTTCTACGGTGTTATATGTTACTGTCATTTTATAATCCTTTCATCTTTTTTATTACTTAACTGTTGCCCCCATAAAGGGAGGGGATTAAATCCCCTATGAAATCGTGAATTTCCTATAATTGGTTTGTTTGATGAATGAATTATAGAGTTCTAGATATTTCTTCTTAAAAGCTGATGTATTAAAGTTGTTTCTAACAACATTAGTAAATCTGATTGTAAATGCTCCGACTTCTAATTCCTCGAGTCCTGCATTATCAAGTAGTTTCTTTAACTCAGCTTCTTTTTCTTCTCGAAGTTCCTTTAGTTCCTTTTCTTTGGCTTCATAAGCTTTAATTAGTCTGATTTCATTTTCAATGTTCAAGTTTGTTGTGATAATTCTGTTTTGCATGTTTTTGCTCCTTATTATTTTGCCTAATAACTAGAAGCAGCGCTGCTTTCGGTCTAATGATGCATCGTTTTTCTCATCTTGTCAAGTGATATTGATAGAGCTACATGTAACAATTTACAAGGGTTTTAGATTAAATTCTCACAGAAACTGTCCAAAATTTCTGAAACTTTACCCCCTGCAATGCAATTCAATGAGTAAATAAAAACTAATTAGTCCATTTAATAATGGTCTCTCCACAATAGCCTTTTTCCCATATAAACCAAGCATAGGCAATAGCAGAAGATGTATAGGTATCAAAATCGCCATTTTTTGCACAATTAATTCTTGAACTTGAAATATAAATAGTCTTTGGAGGATATTTGTTGAATAATTCTTTTCTTGCTTTCCCTTCTAAAAATAAAACTTTAAGAAACATACAGACTTTACGACCAACATCAACCTTACTTAAAGCATGTTCAACGAACTGCTGAGCATACTTATATGGAGGATTGGTAACAATATCACCGTTATTATATGGCTCTTTATTAAGCAAGAAGTCTTCAACATCTCCATAACCTCTATCAATTAAATCTGTAGCTTTACTTAATTTCCTAAAAGACTCAAATACCTTTGCCAAGTGTCCTGCTCCACAGGCACATTCCCAGATATTAGTTAAATCTGGTTCAACTTCTAATAACAAATACCCTGCAATAGGGTCTGTTGCATAATAGTCATTTTCTTCTCTGGTTAATCGAGAATGATTGCTAGCTCCTATATTTCTAAATATATCTTCCTTCATATAGTTTCTCGTTGGTCTCTATATGAAAATTTAATAAACATGATTTATTGTTTATGCTTTATAGTATAATGATTTCAAGGAGTAAGCTGATATGAAAGTTTTATCAAATAGAGAAATATATGTATTATTAAAACTGCTTAAAGGCAAAGAATTAGAAAAAGGTTCTATTATAAATATTGAAATTGATAAGAACTTTACACTTGAAGAAATTAAACATATTCAAGAAGAAATCAGCCTAGCCGAAAACAAAGTACCTGATGAAATATTCTCCATTGAAAACACCTACAAGAAAATATTGAAAAGCGAGATACATATTGGCTACAAAGTCAGTATTATCGATATAGAAGCTCTAACTAATTACTCACTCAAATATGTTAAAGCATTGGCAAAAAATGAATTATCTGGTTTATCAGAAAGAGAAAACCTCACTGCATTAATAAATGAATTTTATTCTACGATAAAAGACGTTCCCAATGTGGATAATTATATTATAGAAGATTTAAAATATATGCCAGTTGTTTTGCTTACTTACCTTAATGACTTGGTTGAATTAAAAGGAATAACAAATAATAGGTATGATTGGAGAAGCGAATTACAAGACAATGGTAAACTTTGTGATGGTCTTAGTGTTAGCTTTGCTTCAAATAATGGTGTAACAGAAATAAAAGTGGTAACGGCATTTAAACGTGAAAAATTGCTTGAATATCTGCAAAAACTTGAAGCCTCTGAATCGGATGAAATCACAGTAGAAGATAGTATCACTTTGCCATTCCCAACAATGACAGAGAATAGTACAGCAAGTAAGCCGAAAAATAAGACTCCAAAGAAAAAGAAATATCATCCAATATATCACATGAAACCTCAACAATGGAAAATATTTATGTGTATGCTAAAGCAAGTAAAAGAGAGTAATCCTAAATATGCCATACTAGAAATTTCCCAAAAGCATTTCATTAATAATAGTATATTTGAAAATAAAAATGGGCAACAAGATACTGCTATTTCAAGATTTAATAGTGATTATAATAGGATAAAGAATAATTCAAAGAATGATATTGAAGACTTATTAGCTCCCAAAATAGATGATACTAGGTATTATCAATATAATGTGGCTAAATTTGTAAATTTTTGTCATATTATCAATAATAACCAATACTTATCGCCAGAATTTCATAAATTTGAACGTTTTATTTCTCAGATAGTAGAATAATTTTACCAAAATAAACCACTAAGTTACTATCAGTAAAACCTCGAAAGTGAAGTTTAATAATGGTTATCACATTATTATTGTTCGCATTTAAGGTAATATTCTATAACTAAATTTACACTATGAATATAGGGCAAAGGAATAGTTCCTTTCCATAATTCAAAGGTATATTCATAGTGAAAGAAACTGGTAAAAAAGTTAATAACCAAACATTCTATTCTTCAGAACTTGAAGAATATTCTTTCACTGTTGAGAAAGGTAAGAACACTGCCAATGTTATAGTTAAGCTAGATATTAAGCCAGAAGATGATATTTCAGAAGAAAATATTGCAAAAGGATTGGTTCAATATCTTAGTGTATTTGAAGAAATTATGACCTGGCAATGTGAAAATGACGATGCTATGATACAGTACAATGGAGAATAAAAATGAAAAATGCAGTTAGTTATGTGAGGGTATCATCCGATGACCAAGCCAAAAGTGGATTCAGTATTCCTCAACAGATTACAAATAATATGAATTTTGCAGTGCAAAATGGCTATAAGATTGACAAAACTTTTAAAGACGAAGGTATATCTGCAAAAGACTTGAATCGTCCTGCGCTGCAAGATTTATTGGCATATTGTATGGATAAATCCAATAATGTTGAAGCAGTTGTTGTATGGAAATTAGACCGTATATCAAGAAGTATTGCTGATTATTCAGCCACATTAGAACCCTTTTTCAAAGAAAACAATATCAAACTTTTAACTGTAACCGACATAAATGGCGATGGTTTAGATGTTGAAATGATGAGGCAAATTTCTATGGTTTTCGCAGAAAGAGAACGCAAGACCGCTGCATTAAGGACAAAGGAAGGAATTAGAGGTAAAGTTGCAACTGGGCAATACCCATACCATGCACCCATTGGTTATGAAAATATTGTTCAAAAGGGTAGTAAATACAAGAAAATGATAATCGATGAAGCTAATGCGTTCTTTGTTAGAAGAGCCTATGTGCTTTGCTTACAAGGTGATTCTATAAGAACAATAACTTCTAAATTATATAAAGAAGGTTTTAGAAATAAACATGGTAATAAACACCCCAAAACTACTGTTGAATATATCTTACGCAACAGAGCTTACACTGGGAAGTTTTATTATGATGGCTCACTTATCGAAGATACAAACTATCCTCCATTGATTGATGAAGCTACATATTTTGCAGTTCAAAAGAAATTAAATGCTCCAGAAAAGACAAGACAAACACATACAGAATTTGCCTATAATGAATGTATGACTTGTAGTGTTTGTGGTTGTAGAATGACTGGTGAACGCAAGCTCAAAACAAGTAAGAAAAGTGGCACAAGAACATACATATACTATCACTGTACTGGTAATCGTGGTGGGGAATGTAAAAGAACCAGCTATGTTAGACAAGAGCTTATAGATGAAGCTATTATAAATGTTTTAAAAGGAATTACAATACCTGGTGAAATCCATGACCTAGTTATCAAAGGATTAAAAGATGTTCATAAAGAACATAATAAAGACTTTGAACAACGGAAGAGAAGCATACGACAACGTATTAATAAAATTGATAAAATGCTAAAAGATGTTTTTGAATCTGGCATGGGTAAATATAGTGAAAGTTTACAACAGACCATTCAAGATTGGGATATTGAGAGAAAAACCCTTATATTAGAAGAGCAAGAATTATTGAAAATTACTAAGACCTTTTTCGAGCAATCGAACTGTTTGCTCGAGTTCTGCAAAAACTGTCATAGAGCGTTTTTGAAGGCAAATCCAGAGCAAAAAAGAAGAATTGTTCAAATAGTGTGTTCGAACTTTTCTTACGATGGCGAAAACATAATCATAGAGCCTAATCAAGTCTTTAAGACCATCATTAAAAGTGGCTTAAATAAGAAAAAACTCCCCAGGTTGGACTCGAACCAACAACCTACCGGTTAACAGCCGGTTGCTCCGCCATTGAGCTACTGAGGAATGTTTACCTCTTTATATTAATATGAAAAAAAAATTTTGTAAATACCTTTTATTAATTTTTTTCAAAAATTTTTTTCCATATCCTATAACATCTTAATATCACCATTTTAAATCTATTTCAATGGCTGTATTCCCTCGCTTTGCAGAGCACGCTATATCTTAAATCCCCTTGCTCATCTACTTTAATGACGATAATTTTACAAGATTTTCAAAATCTTCATGCCGGTTGGACAATTCTTCAAATGTGCCAATGTCAACTATTTGACCATCTCTCATATATACAAGTTTATTGCATGACTTTAATGTCGAAAGTCTATGCGCTATCGCTATTATCGTCTTCTCACCATTCAATCTGTTCAGCATCTCTGTTATCTCATTCTCTATCTGAACATCTAATGCTGATGTCGCCTCATCTAGTATCAATATCTCCGGATTCCGATACAATGCACGCGCTATTGCCAATCGCTGTTTCTGTCCCTGTGACAAACCAGTCGAGTTCACAAGCGGCTTTGCGTCTAATCCGCCTTCATATCCACGCACTATATCATATATTTGTGCTGCCTCAAGTACATGTATTATCCTTCCATCATTAATCTCGCGTTTAGGGATTCCCCATGCTATGTTCTCTCTAAAAGATTTATCTAGCACATTAACCTGCTGAGGCACATATCCTATCATATTGCGGAAGTATGGAAAATTCTTCGCTGTTAATTTCATGCCGTCTACAAGTATTTCTCCCGAGTCCACAGGCAATAACCCCATTATTATATCTGCTAAAGTACTCTTTCCGGCACCCGATAGTCCTATTATCCCGATAAAATCACCCTTGTCTATCTGTAATGACAAATTCTTTATTACACGTTTGCCTTCTGTATACTCAAAATTTATATTCCTGAGTTCAATTCTATCATTAAACCTCAGCCGTTTCTTACTATCGGCATGATATGGTCTAAATTTGTTCAACTGAAATTTGTCATGGTATTCATTAAGCTTTCGTACAAATTCTCTGGATGAATTTATGTTGATTATGGCTGTTTGAATTCTGTTCAATGCCGGCGCAATTCTAAATATAGCAGCCGCAATAATTGCATATGATGCCACAAGTGCTGAATTGTTAGAAATATTTGACGCTGAAATAATTGCCCCCAATAACAACAAGGAAACTACTATTAATATTTCAATAATATATGGCGGTATAGAACTATAAAACCCGTTAACTGCCTGCAATTTCCTGAATTCTGCCTCCTGAGATGCGTAATTTTCATAAAATGCATTTTCAGCAGACAATATCTTGAATTCTTTCAGATTATACACAATTTCCATCATTGTTTTATTATAATTCTGAGATTTTTCACTTAGTATTTTAGAAAGTTTACCTATTTTATCTTTAAAATATTTGTTCTGAACATTCATACTCAGAACAACAAATATTATTGTAGCGCTTGCAGCTAGCGGGAATTTAACAAACAACAATGCAATAATCATCACAATAATAAGGGTATTTGTTATAAGATTTAAGGCACGCATTATAAAACCGTCAATAGACTGACCAATAAGTGTTGTTAATATATATACTTTATCCGCCTGAGAAATATTCATTGTATCTTTATATGGTGCATAAATAAAATATTCCATAAACAGCTTTGTTAAATCTTTTTTCCAATTAGTAACAAATTTTGTCTGCATAAAAGTATTGAATATTATGTAAACATTCTTCAATATAAATATCAGCAATACAGAAAAACCTGTTACAAATGCCAGAATTGTTGTATTATCGATTTTTACTATTTCAATAAATTTTTGGTAGTATGTAGAATTCGTAACAATATCTGGATTGATTATCATCATTATAAACGGGTAAATTAATGCGATACCGATGAATTCCAAAAAGCCTGCAAATAGTGACATTATAAAGAAAATACCCAGTTTAAGATATCTGCCTTTGCCATAATTTTTTACAAATTGTTTAAAGTTGTTTAACTTCATATGTTAACCCTTGTTAATAAATCATTAAGATAATTAGATTTATGCTATAATATAGTTTATACTATATTATAATGGTAAAGGAAGGAGAAATTCATGTCAAATCCTGTATTAAATGAAAAATTTTTAGAAAATGAACGCGTTTTGCAAGGCGAACCGATGACAATTAACGGGGCTATTTCAAAATCGTTTATTCTTTTTGGTGTATTGCTGCTGGCTGCTGCATACACCTGGTATCTTATGGCAAGCGGCTATACTGATATGGCTGGCATGCTGGCTGTCGGCGGTGCCATTGTCGGATTCATTCTGTCACTGGTTATTATTTTTACCAGAAAAGCCATGGGTATTTTGACTCCTATTTATGCTGTTTGTGAAGGCTTTTTTGTAGGCGGTATTTCAGCAATGTTTGAGGCTTCATATACAGGCATTGTTTTTCAGGCTGTAACAGCAACATTTGCGGCTGTTTTCTCAATGCTTGCACTGTATAGAGCCGGACTTATTAAAGCAACAGAAAAATTCAGATCTGTAATCTTTATTTCAACATTGTCAATTGCATTAATTTATTTAATCCAAATTATTGCATCATTTTTCGGTCGCGGAATTCCGCAGATTTTCACATCAAGCAATTTAGGTATTGTATTCAGCCTTGTTGTTGTAGCAATTGCTGCGCTTAATTTAATTTTAGATTTTGATTTTATTGAACGCGGTGCTGAAGCAATGCTTGAAAAGCAGTACGAATGGTACGGTGCATTCGGCTTGATGGTGACTGTTGTATGGCTATACATCGAGCTTTTAAAATTACTGGCAAAATTGAACGACAGACGTTAATAAGTTTTTCTTAATTACCAAAAAGGCTCCTGATATCAGGAGCCTTTTTTTGTTATGATTTTTGCCAGATTACCGGCAGCTTATTTTCAATATATAGCGGAATAAAATTGTGCTTTTTTAAGGTACTATGAACAATCTCTCCAGTATTTGAAAAATGGTCACATTCATGCGAGCCCAGAACAAATAATCCACCTTTGTTTAAGGCTTTATCCAGTTGGGTAACAACCTGTTCAATTGCCGGTTTTATTAACTTGTCCGGTAAAGGAGCTTTTCTGTCGTAGGCTTCGTATGTTGTGAGGTGGTACAAAGCATTTCTGAAAAGAATAACATCTGCACTTTTTTCAGGTACAATTTTATCCAACTCTAATATATCGCCTGTTTTAAAAGTGCAGGTCGATTTTTTTTCAGGTTTAATTAAAAATGTTTTTGTATCGTAAGGTGTCATGGCATCAGTCAACATAGATTTTAATCTTTTAAAAAAAGAATGTTCTTTTTTTTGTTTAGTAATATCAGTGAAAAAATTGTTAAACATGTTTTTATATTTTTGTTCATGTTTGGATAATTTTTGTGGAAAAGCCAGAAAACTATCTTTAGCAAAGTCACAAATGTCATCAAAATCATTGTTTCGTCTTTTTATTTGAAATTCACCTTTAATTGCGTCATTAATAGCCTTCTGTCCCTTATCAAACCCGAGAATGTTTACTTTTTTCCCTATGTTTTCAAGCAGCATTGCTATTGAATATGTTTCATAGCCGCTTGAGCATGCACCGTCTACTATGTTTATTACCTGTTTTGTGGAATTCTTGACAAACGATTTTATAAATTCCAGAGTATCGGGTTCTCTGAAAAATGCGGTCTCCTGAATTAAGAAATTCCTTACTCCTACTGATATATCTTTACCCAGTAGTTCAACTTTTGCACTGCCTTTAAATGCCGGCTGCGCAAACCGTTTTTGTGACATTTGAGGGATTGAATTAAATGGTGATATATTTTGCATACCTCGATAAAGTTAAAACAAAAAATAAAATGCATTAACCAAATATGAAATTTACAAAATTTTACAAAAGATTTTATTGTTTTCAAATTTTATGATTTTAGCATTTTGCAGAGTATTGGCAATAGCAGTATCTTTTGAGTTAGTAATAACTGTAAGATAATTGCGTGTAATCCCTTTCATAAACCCTGTTTTTTTGTCGGGATGTTTTTCTATTAAAATTTCTTGAACAGTGCCAATATTTTTTTTGACAAAATTGTTATATTTTTCTTTTGAAATTTCTTTAACAATTGCTGCCCGGCGTTCTTTTTCTTTATCCTCAACCTGATTTGGTGCAGAAGCGCCAACAGTACCTTCACGCACGGAATACGGGAAGGTATGGATTTGTGATAAACCGGATTTTTCAAGGTTTAGACGTGTAATTTCAAAATCTTCATCTGTTTCTCCGGCGAATCCGGTTATTATGTCACTTCCAAGAAACGGAAGGTCGAATAATTCATTAATTCTGTCAATTTGGGCAAGATAATCCTCAACCTTATAAAATCTGTTCATTGAGCGCAAAGTTTTATTGCAGGCAGATTGCAGAGAAAGATGAAAATGCGGGCAAAATTTGTCTGATTGAGATAAAAATTCCAGCATCCTGTCGGTAATTTCAAGAGGGTTGAGCGACCCCAGACGATATCTTTCAATAGTTGTGCGGCATTCTATTTCTTTCAGCAACTCCAACAGTTCAAAACCAGAATCCTTCCCCCACTGCCCTATATGAATGCCGGTTAAGATGACTTCTTTAAAACCGTGTTTTGAAAAATTGTTAATCTGTTCAATAATAAAATCAATATCGGCGCTCCTGCTTTTACCGCGCGCAAACGGGATTATACAATACGAACATCTGTTGTCACAGCCATCCTGAATTTTTAAACTGGCACGCGTTTTTGTCAAATCCTCAAGTACGGCTTTGTGAAATTCTGACAGCGGCATAATATCTTTAGCAAGACATTTTACATCCCCGTTGAATTCTTTCAGCATATTATAAAAATCGAGTTTTTCGTCATTGCCCAAAACATAATCAATAAAATCATATTCAAGCAGCTTTTCTTTTTCTATCTGAGCAATACAGCCTGTCAAAACATTTATAATACCGGCATTTTTGTGTTTTGCGTTACGCAAAAGATAAAACGCTTCATTGTCGCTTTTATGAGTCACAGTACAGGAGTTAAGAATAAAAATATCTGCGTTTTCAATATCTTTAACTTTCTCAAAACTATTCTTAATTAAATTTTCTTCTATAATGGCGCTTTCAAACTGGTTGGATTTACAGCCCATTGTGTGAATGTAAAATTTTTTCATTTCTGTATTATATATAAAAAGAATTCTAATTGTAAATATTTATGAAAATAAAACTACAATTATAGCAAAAAATTTTACTTTTGGTTTTAAATATAGTACAATTAAGGTGTAAAATGAAGGGTGTGTGTAAATTATGCAAATTCAGGCAATAAATAATCAATCCTTTGGTCAGGGCGCTCAGGGCTCAAAAGCTCAAGGCGCAAAACGCAGAGCCAATATTGATGCGGCAATCAGCCTTCCTGACAAGGATTTAAGAGCATTTGCTTACTATCAAGCATGTGTTCAAACAAACGACGAAAAACATCGTAAACTTAATAATGCAGCAATTTTATCTTTACCGATAGTGGCTGCAGTGAGAGATACTGTATTAACAAGAGGCGAACCTGTTAAACTTTTAGGCGGAGCAATAATGCCGGGGTCTGCTGCCCGCGTTATTACCGGAGCCAAAACACTCGGCAGATGGGGCGGAGCATTAGCCGCTGCTACTGCTGTGGGCATCGGAGCTAATAAACTCGCTGAAAAATCAGATAAAGTTAAGAAATTTGTAAATAATCAGCCTTACACAGCTATGGCTGCTGTTTTCGCCGGTGCTGCTGCAGCTTATTATGCAGCCGGCAAAGGTATTTCTAAAGCCGCAAATATGCTTATCGGCGACAACAAAATGAAATTCTGGTCAGGGTTGTCTAAAAAAGTAGTTGCCTTTAATGATAATAAAATTGTGAAAAGTATGGCAAATGCTTATACAAAAATGTCAGATAAAATTCATCCTGCAGTAAAAGGTGCCGGAAAATTAGGGCTCGCATTTGCGCCTGTAATAATCGGCGGGGCTGCAATACTACACGCTTTAAACCACAGCGCTGTACGCAACAAGCAGGCTGAAAAAAATTACACAAATTTGAAAACCGCTCAAATGGTTCTGGCAAATGCCAGAGCGCGTGAATTAAGCGAATTAAACTAAAATTAAATCAAAATTAATTGTAACCTCCGCCTTGAACATAAAGTTCAAGGCGGGTTAATTTGTGCTTTATTTTTGTTTATGTTATTGTGAATATGTATCTATAGTTTGAAAAAGATTTCATTAAGATATATTGTCATTAAGAAGGAGAAGAATTATGGCAACAAAAGAATTTTTTACTGACTCAGAAGAATTGAAAAAACTGATGTCAGCCGCTCGTGCAACAATCACTGCACCATTTTTCGGAAACAATGTAGAAGAAGTTAAATCAGTTTCTGAAGCGTACAAACTGGCAAAAAACAGCCCGGGTACTATTGAATTGACAGGCATGCCTGTTTACAAACCTGAAAAAATAGGCTTACCTCAGGGGGCAAACCAGTTGTTATTCAACGACGGAACAGTAGTCGGCAGATGCGCTGCTGCTAGAAAAATCGTCGGTGAACCTAACTGTGATCTGAAATATTTACTTCCTATTATCCGTGAAGCTATTTATCAAACACGCGACAAATTAATGTATAAAACTGAAGTTGTCGTAGGGTTGGAAGAAGACTTTATGGTAAAAGCTCACCTTATGATTCCGGAAGGTTTTGAAAATATTATGTATTCATGGATGTTGAACTTCCAGTACATAAACGAAACTTACGCTAATATGTATGCTGAATCCCGTCAATTACCGGACGGCGACATTTTCGTATTCTCAGATCCTGACTGGTCACATCCTGACTTCCCGTATGGATTAACCTTCTTTGATCCTGAACACAATTGTGCGGCTATTTTGGGTATGAGATATTTTGGCGAACACAAAAAAGGTACATTAACACTTGCATGGGGCTGTGCAGCTCGTAACGGTTATGCATCATGCCATGGCGGTATGAAACGCTACAACCTTGATAACGGAAAATCATTCCAGGTAGCAGTATTTGGTCTGTCAGGGTCAGGCAAATCAACTATTACTCACGCTAAACATAACAACAAATACAATATTACTGTTTTGCACGATGATGCATTTGTTATTAATGTTCATGACAAGTATACAATTGCGCTTGAACCTGCATACTTTGACAAAACAGCAGATTATCCGATTGGATGCGAAGACAACAAATATATCTTGACCCAGCAAAATGCCGGTGCAATACAGCTTGCTGACGGAAAAGTTGTTTCTGTAACAGAAGATATAAGAAACGGCAATGGTCGTGCAGTAAAATCTAAACTCTGGTCTCCAAACAGAGTCGACAGAATTGACCAGCCGATTAACGCTATTTTCTGGCTGATGAAAGACCCTACAATTCCTCCTGTATTGAAATTGTCAGGTTCATCATTAGGTGCTGCTATGGGGGCTACACTGGCTACAAAACGTACTTCTGCAGAAAGATTAGCTGCAGGGGTTGATCCGAATGCATTGGTTGTTGAACCTTATGCTAACCCGTTCAGAGTTTATCCGCTGGCTGTAGATTACACAAGATTCAAACAATTAATTGAAGATGGTGTTGACTGCTACATCCTGAATACCGGAGAATTTATGGGTACAAAAGTTAAACCGGCTCATACACTCGGTATTATCGAAGCTATTGTTGAAGGTACTGCTAAATTCCATAAATGGGAAAACTTCTCAGATATTGAAATTATGGATATTGAAGGCTTTGACGCATCTTTCTCTAACAAAGATTATGCAAAACAATTTGTTGCACGTATGAATGACAGAATTGATTTTGTAAAATCAAGAGAAGTTGAAAAAGCAGGCATAGATAAATTACCTGCAGATGCACTGGAAGCTTTACAGGCAGTAGTTAAAGAAGCAACAGCATTAGCAGGTGTTTAATTCCACGGCATGCAAGCATAACTTTAAAACAGAGATTCACAACTTTCCCGTGAATCTCTGTTTTTTTTAAAGTTCTTGTTAAATTAAAGTTCATAATACATTATATAATCATCCATAACATAATTATTGCCGATATCTGTCACTACAGATTCAACTATTTTGAACCCTAAATGTTTATAAAATTCTATTGAGCCAAAATTCTTTTTATTAACGGTGAGTCTTATTCCTTGAAGATGTTTATCAACAGCTTGCTGCCTGATAAATTCAAAACATTTTCTGCCGAGCGATAATCCCCTGTATTGTTGCAAAATATACAATTTAGAGAGAAACAGTTCTTTCCCTTGAGGCTGTATACCTGTATATCCGACGATTTTATCCTTGTAAGTCACAAAATAATATTCATAGTTCAAGTTTTCTATCTGGTTTTTAATAGCCTCAAGTGACTGAAATTTCTCCAGCATGTATTCAATGCAATCAAGCGCATTTATGGAAATATAGTGTTCTTTCCATATCTCATCAGCCATGCCGGCAAGTTTTTTCATATCATTTTCATCTTTTACGGGATTAAACATAATTTGCCCCCTCTCTAAATATTAAACTCTAATTTTAACTACGACTTTTTTAACCGGCAAAGATTCATTGCCATAATTCATCTGCGGCTGATGCGCTTCGTCAGGAAAGAGCATTGCGAAAAAGCCCTTTTGCAGGATTACGGAATTCATGCGAAACTCAGGTCTATCAAAAAACATAATATCCCTGCTGGCATCATATTGTTCTGCAATAGAAAGTCCTGCAAGGTCTGTAAATTGTAATTCTTCTTTGCCGGACAAAAGCAGTTGAATATCAATGTATTTTTTATGCGCCTCAGGTCTGCAATTTTCCGGCGATTTTGTATTATAACATTCAACATTGGCGTAATTGTCACCGCCGAGTTCATGCCTGCCGATGGCAATGTCCTCTGAGAGTTCTTTTATAAATTTTACCGCAAAATCCGGTATTTCCGCATATTTATCTATATTTTCAATTTTGTCATATATCATTGTTTTTTACCTTATCATGTATTTTATTGGTTTAACCGGCACCATAATACAGTCAGCATTAGCGTTGACTGAATCATTACATCTGGTATCTATTGTTACAGTGCCACAATATGTTGGAGACTTAATAAATCCTGATTTACAGGCTGCTTCCTGAAACGAAACACTTTTCAAAAGCCAGTGTTCACTACGGGTTTCATTGCCGCCAACATTGGCAAACTCATCGGCTCTCACACTGAATTGCATAAGAAAATTACTGTTGCCGCCTGATTTACCGCTATCTGGATAAGCAGGAATAACTTTTCCTGATTTTGTCAAATAAAACGGATAGACATCCTGATACAATTTGCCGCTGCCACGCTCGTTGTCTATATCAATGTATATAGTGTACCCCTGCGCATCGTTTTCATCTTCACCGGCTAATTTGGTAATTGGATTATACCACGGGTTTAAATTATAAAATCTCATACCGTTTCTTGTTACAAGATTTGGATTCAATTTAGTAAAATCAGTTGTTGTGGTTATTGCGTGTGTATTACTACAGGATGGTGTGACATCAACGCCGTTTACCTCAAGTTCTTTATCGTAAATATTTATTAATTCTTCCATTTTTGAGCATAAGCCGGTTGCGGGTATTGTTCCGTCTTCACTTTCATAAACCAATTCTGCAGCCAGATCAGTAAGCGCAGTATATGCAGCATAATAATTGTATTTGTTTACACGGGTAATTTTACTTGTAGTAATCTGCAAAGTTACAGAAACAACTATTGCAAGAACAACCATTGTAATAACAATTTCTGCAAGTGTATAAGCATTTTTTAGATTAAATTTTTTCATAGCACAATCCTTAAATTAACTTAATTCTGCAAGTGCACGCTCATAATCTTCTTTATTCGGAGCTTTACCGTGCCAGCCGGCATTGTTTTCCATAAAACTTACGCCCTTACCTTTTATTGTATTTGCGATAATTGCAGTCGGCACATTATTTGCTTTAGCTTTTTCAATAGCCTCATAAATTGCGTTTAAATCATGCCCGTCAATTTCAATTACATCCCAGTTAAAAGCTTTGAGTTTAGCATCCAGCGGATCTAAGGATTTAATGCTTTCAGTACAGCCGTCTATTTGCAGCCGGTTGCGGTCAATAATTGCAACGAGATTATCGAGTTTTCGCTGGGGTGCCTGCATAAATGCCTCCCAAACATTGCCTTCCTGAAGTTCGCCGTCACCTAACAAAGCAAAAACATGAGCAGGATTATTATCCAGTTTAAGTCCCATGGCAATACCGCAGGCAATAGACAACCCCTGTCCTAATGAGCCGGTTGCGACTTCAACTCCCGGACAAAAAGGCACCGGATGCCCCTGAAGTCTTGAGCCGAAAAGTCTAAACGTCATTAACTCTTCTTTTGGGAAATATCCAAGCTGTGCCAGCACGCAATACAATATTGATGATGCATGACCTTTTGAAAGTACAAATCTGTCACGTTTATCAAAATCTTTATCCTTAGTCCATTTGGGTACAGTTTTCATGCATTTGTGAAAAAGTACAGTCATAATTTCTGTTGCGGAAAGTGCCCCGCCCAAGTGTCCTGATTGCGCATTATATATCATTTTTAGGATATTAATACGATTTTCTTTACATAATGACTTTAATTTTTTAATTTCAATTTCATCAAGCATTTTCTATACCTTTCTAAAAATACGTTCTTGTAAAACGCTTATTACAAACAATGGCAATGTCGGGAAAATTCTTTTAAATCTTTTCGGTTCTTTAATTGTGCGATACAACCACTCAAGTCCTGCCTTCTGCCAGAAAACAGGTGCGCGTTTCACCATGCCTGACCAGACATCAAAACTTCCGCCCACACCTATTGCAAGTGTCTCCGGCAAAATATCTTTTACGCGACGGTTAAATATTTCCTGTTTAGGTGAGCCGAGTGCAGTTAAAAGCAAATCAGGTTTAGCTTTTTGGAGTGCATCCAATACAGCATCATCATCTTTAAAATAGCCATCCTGCAAGTATACAATATTAATTTCAGGGCATTGAGCCTTTAGATTTTCAACAGTTTTCGCAATAATTTCCGGCTTTGCACCAACTAACGCAATAGATTTTTTGTTTTTGGTAAAAACATCAATAAGAGTACGCGCAAGTTCAACACCTGCTATACGTCTTACTTTATATCCAAGTATTTTAAGTCCTATCTCAACCCCGATGCCATCAGGTACAATAAGGTCTGCATTTTCTATTATATTTGCAAACTCTTTATCTTTATGTGCCGCTGATATCATTTCAGGATTAATCGTAATAACCTGACCGTGATTGTCCAAAGCATATTGTACAGCTTCATCAAATGTAAAGGTATCAACCGGCAGTCCCTGTAATTTTACAATATTACGTTCCATATTACTATTATAACCTTAATTTACAAATAAGTAAATAGCGCAAGTTAAATCTTTTCGATAAAGATTAAATAACAACTTTATGTAAACCTTTAGGCTTGTCCACATTACGTTTTAACTTTGTAGCCATTTCAAGCGCAAGGAGCTGGCATATTACAATAACTGCAAAAGATTTTATCATTTCACTTTCTATATCAACATTAATATTATAATTTATTTTAACCTTATCATTTGCATTTCCGATTATACATACCGGCGGATTGTAATCTGCTTTAATTTTATTAAGATTTTTTATTGCAGTGTAGCTTAAATCATTTACGGAAATATGCAAAAGTGCTGATTTATTGTTGAGAACAGCAACATGCCCGTGCATGAATTCCCCTAGAATGCTTGCTGTAACATTAAGATAAGAAGTTTCTTTAATCTTTAAACATGCTTCTTTGGCAAGTGCATACGATATGCCGTCAGCAGTAATAACAATATTTTTATAACGTGTCAAAAATTTTGCCAGCTCTTTAATTTTTGGACGCAATTCAAATACCGATTGAATCTCTGCGGATAATTTATGCAAATCTTCAATATAATTACTTATATCAATGCCTTTAAGATGAGCGTATTTTAAAACAATTAATGCAAGACACAGCATCTGTGCAGTCAAAGATTTTGTCGCAGCAATGCTTTTTTCTTCACCGGCATGACAGTCCACCTTAAAATCTGCAGCCTGCCATATTGTAGACTCTTTTTTGTTTGTAATACAGAGTGTCCGCATTCCGAGTTCTTTAGCTTTGTTTAAAGCTTTATTTGTATCAGAAGTTTCGCCGGACTGGGTTATAAAAATATACAAAATATTATCAGCGTGCGGCACAGCAGATTTCAGTAAAAATTCGCTTGAATATATTGCACGTGCTTCCAATTGCGCAACGTTACCGAATAAGTCAGCGGCAAACCTTGCGCTATGATAAGACGAGCCGCTTGCCACCAGCACAAACTTATCAACATCTGTTGGAATATCAAACAGTATATAATTGTCGTCGTTAATACTTGTTTCAACGATATGTTTGAGAATTTCCGGCTGTTCCAGAATTTCTTGCTCCATACTCGTCTGTTTGCTTTGTTTAAAAAACATATACATTCCTCTTAATATAAATTAATGGCGGGTATATATATAATATTCCCGCCATTATTCAAAAAATTTCTTAACCCAGAATTTCTTTTAACAATTCATTAACAGTTTTCGGGTTAGCGCGTCCTTTAGTTTCCTTCATAACCTGACCTACGAAGAAACCTAACAGTTGCGTTTTACCGCCGCGGTAAGCTTCAACCTGCTGCGGATTAGCATCAACAACCTTTTGTACTATTGCCTTAATTGCACCTTCGTCGCTAATCTGGCTTAAGCCGCGGTCTTCAACTATTTTAGATGCGGCAGTGCCGTCTTTCATCATATCGATAATTATTTGTTTACCGATATTGTTTGAAATTGTATTTTTTTCAATAAGTGAAATTAATTCCGCAAGATTTTCCGGAGTAAGTTTTGTATCTGTAATTTCGATTTTTTCTTCTTTCAAATATGCGGCAATTTCACCCATTATAAAGTTAACTGCAATTTTTGGAGAAGCACCGAGTTCAAGCACTTTGTCAAAGAATAAAGCAAGCCCCATTTGTTCAACGATTACATTTGCATCGTATTCGCTCAAACCGAGCTCCATATATCTTTTACGTTTTTGAGAAGGCAGTTCTGGCATTTTGTCTTTAATTTCCTGCACCCATTCTCTTGATATTTTTAAAGGCATCAAATCCGGCTCAGGGAAGTAGCGGTAATCGTGAGCGTCTTCTTTGCCGCGCATTGAACGGGTTTCTCTGGCATTATCATCCCAGAGGCGGGTTTCTTGAACAACTTTTCCGCCTTCTTCTACAATTTCGATTTGTCTGTCAATTTCATATTCAATAGCACGCTGCAAAGCAGAAAAACTATTTACGTTTTTAATTTCAGCACGTGTACCGAATTCTTTTGATCCCTTTGGCATAATTGAGATATTTGCATCACATCTCATTGAGCCTTCTTCAAGGTTGCCGTCGCAGACACCGATATAGCGGACAATACTTCTTAATTCTTCCATATATGCTCTTGCCTCATCAGAAGATCTCATATCAGGTTCAGATACTATTTCTAAAAGCGGAGTACCTGCACGGTTCAAATCCACTAATGAATAACTGGAGCCAGCAAGTCCGTCAGCGCCGGCATGGACAAGTTTACCGGCATCTTCTTCAAGGTGCGCACGTGTAATACCAATTCTCTTTCCGTTAATATCAAGATATCCGTTTACACAAATAGGTTCATCATACTGAGAAATCTGGTAACCTTTCGGCAAATCCGGATAGAAATATTGTTTTCTGTCGAATTTGCAGCGTTCAGGAATTTCACAGTTCAAAGCAAGACCTGTTAAAATCCCCATATTAACAGCTTCTTTATTCAAAACTGGCAGCACACCAGGCATCCCGAGCGTAATCGGACTAACTTCTGTATTCTGTTCTTTACCGAATTCTGTTCCGTCCGGCGCAAATATTTTGGATTTAGTTTTCAATTGAGCGTGAACTTCCAGCCCGATAACTACTTCATACTTATCTCTTAAATTTTCCATAATATCTCCTTGTTTCTATAAGAATATAATAACATAAAAAGAAGCAAAGGGAATAGTTTAGTGAGATTTGTTCACCAGTCAGTTTACAAACTTATTCGTAATCCAAATAACAATGCAATACCGTTGCGACCTCCGTTTCTAATCATAGCTTCTAAAAAGCCTGTGAATCTGTCGCCGTATCTTTTTTGTACCCCGACGCCATACTGCACAAAAGGCTTTATTGACAAATCTGGCAGGTAAACGTCATTAGCCTGAAATCTTGCGTGATCAATTACATTCCATACCATAGAAACCGCAATATATGGCTGCAAATACTCTCTAAAATTACCGATTAATTTTATCTGTGGTTCAATATGAATTGCATGCAGCGGCTCAGTATTAATATTTACACCGCCCGGAGCAGTATAATTAAAGGTATTTACAAAGGTATAAGAAGTCATTATGCTTGGCTGAATTATCAAACGACGCCTTAATGTCTCAAAATTATATCCAGTTTTTTGGGCGATACCTGTATTTAACATTGAAAAGTTGTCACTGCCCATATTTGTAGATGCTTCTGCAGAATTTGCGCCGACATTTGCTGTCCATGCGCTGAAAAAGCTGCCTTTATAAAACACAGCATCAACACCTAACAGACCTCCGTTATTATAGATACTATTACCGTCAAACGCTTGATGCGAGCCGTTATATGAGGCGTATCCGCCATACAATGTATACCAGCCTTTTGGCAATTTTGTCAGTTCACTTTCCACACCAAACATGCTTCCGTAACTCACATTACTTACCCGCGGTCCATTATCAAGACGAACATTTTCAAATGTAGAATACGGCTTAAACCATACACCTTTACGTTGTTCCGGCATCAAAAACGGAGAAAATGCAAAAGTTCTTCCGTTCATTGCTACTTTGTTTTGAGTTGCAAATCCGCCGCGCGCGTCAGGCGGAGTAATCATTACCATATCGAGATTTGCAAACACATTTCTATAAGTGTCTATCATTGTCAGGTACCCGGCTAACTGTGCTGCAACCTGTCCTGAAAAAATTGCTGAATTAAAACTGTTTCTGGTAAAGTTAAAATTACCGCTTGCGGAATCATAACTTGCAAGATAGTTGTAAATAGGCGTATGAATCGTCGTTGAATTATAATTAACATAATCTTTCAAAACGCTATCTGCAAATGGCATTGATATATACTCACCCTTTGGAACACCTTCCAGAGCAAGTGAAGGTACAAAAATAGAGCCGCTACCGCTAAGCGAATCAGCACTTATTGTATCCATTGTATTCGTATTAAAATTAACATCCGGCAATATATTTGCTGTTCCTGACAGAGTTAAGCTGCTCAAATTTATATTATTCATCTGCCCGTTTTGCAAATCAAATGTCACATTATTCCCGAATGTTGCGTACTTAGCTCCAAAATAACTGCTATCTGCAAGTAATTTTACAGTTCCTTCTTCAAAATTAAATAATCCATTAAAATTCTGGTTTATGCCGCCAAGATTTAACGTACCTGCGCCTTTTTTATTGATTATACCGCTTCCGCTTATCCCGCTTAATATATTTGTCGTGCCGGTTGTATTAAAATCTATAGTCCCTGATGAATTATTATAGATATCATTCAACTGCCCTTGCAAGTCATAATTGTTTCTAAACGTCGAATTTTCAATAACCAGAAGATTATCATTGTAAATGGCACCGCCTTCACCATATGGAGAACCTGTAATCCGGTTATTTTCAACAAGCGAGTTTGATATTGTTAAACTTCCGTTTGTGCTGTTAAATATTGCGCCGCCGTCAGCCATATAATTAGAGGAAGTATAATTATCGCTAATTGTTGCATTATTAATTGTCATACTGCCATTGTTAAAAATAGCACCGCCGCGAATCAAACTATTGCCGCCGCCTTCACTGTAATTGTTACTTACTGTTCCGCCATCAATAGTCAAATTACCAATATTATATATAGCGCCGCCAGCCCCGAACATGCTATCATCGCCATTGACATAATTATTATACAGACGTGTGTTGCTGATATCCATTGTTCCGTTATTGTAAATAGCGCCGCCCAGCGGTGCAACGCTGCCTTCGACATGGTTATTATAAAACGTGGTATTTCTAATATTTGTAATACCAGACGCTTGTGTCTGGTTCCCATTTGCAAGCGCTCCGCCATATGAAGAGGCACCGTTTGCATAATTATTAGCAAAAAGTGAATTATTAACATCAACTGTTCCGTTATTAAGGTTATAAACAGCTCCGCCAATCCCGTAATTCAATCCTGCGGAATCTACAAAGTTGTCATTAAACGCTGCACTTTCAATATTCAATTCACCGCCGCTATTAAATACGGCTCCGGCAAATGTTGAATTGTTATAAGTCTGTCCTTTACAATTTCTTACACCAACCGCATTAAACTGC
The DNA here is from genome assembly GCA_944323045.1 of Candidatus Gastranaerophilales bacterium. Lineage (GTDB taxonomy): Bacteria > Cyanobacteriota > Vampirovibrionia > Gastranaerophilales > Gastranaerophilaceae > CALUVH01. The sequence continues at coordinate 102,204 of CALUQX010000003.1, forward strand.
GTTTCCTGATTAAAAACAAAGCCTGAAAAAAGATTACCGCCGTCTATATAATGATCATTTCCTACAAAATATAAATCTGCGCCTGAAAAATTGTTCCCTATTGCCTCAGTAGATGTCAAATCCGCATTAATCCCTATTGTATCACCATTTTGCGGAGTGATTCCCATTAGTTGAGAAAAAGTAGAGACAGAATAATCTTCAGCCTGTACACTCAAACCCGCAAAAAGTAATAATACTGTTATTAAAAGTCGTTTTGTATTTTTCATACAATCATAATAATTTCTTAAAAAACTTTCTCTATTCTCCTGTTAAGTAAGATTTTCTAATACTTTAATATTAAATACTCTGCTAATTGATATAATGTATGTTTCATTTTTTGTTGTATAATATTCTTGAGGATATAAAAAAAGGAGAAAATTATGACAACAAAAAGTTCAGCAATAAAAACAAACTTTTCAGGAGTAGATTTTTCAAAATATTCTTCAAAAGTTTCTGAATTTGTAAACGAATTTGCGTCACGTGCAAACAAAAAAGGACAGTTTCTGAACTGGGTAAACCTTCCGCAGGAACAACTTAAAAGAGTCGATGAATTATATGAAATGGCTGAAAAATTTAAAGCCCAAACCAATGTAAGCAAACTTGCTGTTCTTGGTATAGGCGGTTCAAAACATACTGTAGAACATATGTTAGGAATTAACGGCTTAAACATTAATGGCGATTGTATTTATTTTTACTCAGATGTAGATTCTGTTAGTTTGGCAAGATTTTTGCACAAATTAGGTGACATCACAAAAGCTAATTATATGGTAGCGTCAAAATCAGGTTCTACTTTCGAAACAAAAGACGGATTTTTGAGAATTCAAAAAATGCTTGAAGATGCATATATTGCAAAAGGTCTGTCTGAAGAAGAATCTAAAAAAGCAACAGCTAAACACTTCATTGCTGTAACAGATGCTAACTCTGAAAAAAGCGAACTTCGCCGCACATCAATTGCAGATAAATGGCTGGGTGATTTATATATTCACGACGATGTTGGCGGTAGATTCTCAGCATTTGATGATCACGCTTTGTTCACACTTATTTTTGCAGGCATGAAAAAAGATGACCTGAAAGCCTTATTAAACGCAGCACAAGAAGTTTCTTCACTGTCTTTATCAGACAATCTTGAAGACAACGATGCACTTAAAGAAGGAATTTTCTGGGCAGATGCAAAAATTAACGGTATTGACGCCTCTGTTCATCAATACATGGGTTCTATGTTCGAAAACACAGTTTACTGGCATGCTCAAATGCAAAATGAATCAGTTAAAGACACTTTAAAACAAATAGCAAAAGTTCCTGATGCAATGCATCACAGTGCAGAAGCTCACTTCAATCCGGCTAACAAACTTGTCTTTGCGTTGACTGTTCCTGTTGACAATGGCGTTTGCCGTGAAAATGCAGAAAGCTACATTGATGCACTTACAAAATCTTATGAAATAACAGGTGCATTCTTCAAAGAAGAAGTCGAAATGTCTGATTTTGGTTTGACAGCAGAAGCTGCAGGTGCAATGACTCAATTAAGAGCATTTGCAACAGTTTATCAGGAAATTGTAGAAAAAGTAATGGCAGGCAAAGCTTTGCCGGAAGTTCTTGACAGTGTATTGCAGCCGCATGTTGAATTCTACAAAAAGAATTTGAAAGGCGGAGTTGTTGTACCTGGAAGAATTTCAAAATAATCAATATTAATATTTTAAAAGGAGTCCTCAACCGGTATTACCGGTTGAGGATTTTAGTAAAACAGAAAGTACAAATTATGCTTTACCAAATGAAAAACAATTTTTTTATCTAAGCCTGAATGTCTAATTTATTACCTTGACCTTCTTGCTTAATAGCCTGAGCCTGCATCTTAATATTTTTTGCCTGAT
>CALUQX010000004.1 GCA_944323045.1 Candidatus Gastranaerophilales bacterium
CTTTATCTCTTAGATAATTTTGGATATCTCAATTTGTAAGTAAAAATAAAATTGCACTTTTTTGCACTTTATTGCACTGGGCTTATCTTTAAACACCTTGCCGATTTTAGCCTAATGTGGTTTAAAAAAATTGCAAATGGAGTGCAAAAGAGTGCAAGAAAAGAGTACTTGAGTGCAAAAAATGTCCCATGCATCTCAATACTAAAAAACAGCCTCAATCGTGCTGTCTGTTTGATTTTTTATTAAATTTTATCTGTCTCAATGTCCCAGAAACCTATTAGTGTAAATGTGGACTTCGTCCACACGTCTGGAAATCCGCTCGAACCACAAAGGGTGCTTCTTGTCGTACTACAGCAAAATAAAAGAGAGGTAAAGGAAAACCTTACCTCTCTTTTATCTGGGCCGCAGTGGACTCGAACCACCGACCTCACCCTTATCAGGGGTGCGCTCTAACCGCCTGAGCTAGCAGCCCTTATTTCCTTTTGTCAATTTTTGTTCGGCAGGTATACTTTTGAAAGGCTCTCACATAAACTCTTCGTTATATTGTTTTGTCTGATGTGTGTCCTAACCTTCGTTAGTTACCCGCATGAACTAATTTAATATAAAAAAAAATTAAAATCAACCCTTTTATAAAAATCTCATCCTTTTTTTTAAAAACTTGCCTTATTCACTTTTATATGCTATAATTGTTTCATAAATATGAGGATAAATGTTATGAAAAATATCGTTGTTTATACTGATAACAAGGTCTCTAACATAGCTGATACTTTAATGTCTATCGATGATGCTAATGTACGCATTGAAGACGCCGCCAACCTTAGAGACTACGAAACTCTTAATCCGGGATTGATTGTAATCGAAAATGTTCCAAACATCACTGATGTGCTTATGGTGACTAAATTTAAATCCCCTGTTTTGTTTATTAATAATGTATTTAATAACACAACCGTTAGAGCTGTCGCTTTTGACTTTATAAAAACGCCGATTGATAATGATGAATTGTTGATTAGAGCTAAATGTCTTTTGAAAATTAAAGAACTAAGAGATAAAATTAAACTGGTCTCCACAACAGATGAACTCACAGGTTTGCACAATCGTAAATATCTTCAAGAACGTCTGGAACAAGAAATTTCCAGAGCTAAACGTTATGGGACTAAACTCTCCTGTTTGTTATTCGATTTAGACTTTTTCAAAGTCGTAAATGATATCTATGGCTATGAATGGGGTGATGTGCTCCTTCGTTCTATTGCTGATAAATTAAAACAACTTATAAGAAAAGAAGATATTCTGACACGTTATGGCGATGAAGAATTCCTTCTTATTCTGCCTAACACTTCCGAAGACAATGCTTTTCTTTTCGCTGAAAGATTCAGACGCGACATTGAACGCATGGAATTCATTCCGGCTGGCGAAGAAGAAAGACACCCGATTACAATCTCCGGCGGCATTTCTACTTTCCCTTGTCTGGAAAACACAGAAGAAGATGCCAACACTATTATCCGTTATGCAGAACACGCACTTTACAATGCAAAAAAACGTGGTAAAAATAAAATTGTTCAGTTCTCTAAGCTGAATCTTGGAGAATAATTTCCTTTCTATGTATGCCGCGGCTTAACTCCTCAAGCCGCGGTTCTTTTATATTTATTTATTGTTCACCCCATAACCAAACATCGCAAAATCATATTTCGCAGGGTCATTAGAATCAAATCCTTTTAAATTCTCAGTTATTTCAACCACTGATTTAAAATCATTCGTCTTACGTGTCAAAAGCCCCATTTCTCTTGATATTCTTGCGACATGGACATCAAGAGGAATTAAAAGTTCTGATGCCGGCATGAAATTCCACAAACCTAAATCTACAGGTCCTTTACGTATCATCCAGCGCAAATACATACACATGCGCTTCATTGCCCCGCCTTTTTGCGGATTCGGAATCATAAAATAAAATCCCTGACCGGCATTTTCTCTAACCCGTGAATAAAAATAATCCGTTACCGGTATAAACATGTTACCATTTTGAGGATTTTCATAACCATATTTAAATAATTCTTCTAAGCCGCCATCTTTTTCATACAGCCCGCGAAGAATTCTAAATATATCTGTAAAATCCTCTTCTGTACCAAAACGGTAATTAAATCCATTTAAAATTCCTGACTCAAAATTCATTATAAAATTATAAGGTTCATTCTCTGCTATATCTATAAAAAGTTCATTCAGTTTTCTTATAAAAACTTTTCTATTTCCATAAGCGAGAAGTGATGCGATAAATCCGGCAATTTCACAATCCTCTTTTGTTTGGTTATATCTGTGACAAAACTGCACAGGGTCGTCTTTTATAAAGTCAGCAGTCTCATATTTTTTAACTAAATTATCAATTTCTGTTTTTGTAATCATAATAAATAGTAGTAACACAGACTATGTTTTAGCGCAACTAATTTGATTGAAAATAAAAAGTTACCTACTAGGGCAATAGTATTTAAATTATTCTTTTATACAATTATGATATGTACGAATTATCCAGCAGGATTGAAAACGATAATTTAATATTTGTTGAAAACGTTAAAAATCTTCAGGGCGTTGATTTGTCAAAAAAGTCTCTTTGTATTATTAAAACTGATTTTTCTGATACTGCTGCCATCCGAAAAATTTGTAAGGAGAATCCGGAGCTTGAGGTTTGGATTGCCTCCGGTGATATCTCCAGAAAAAATGTATTAACTGCAAATTCATGCGGGGTAAAAAATGTAATTTCATATCCGGTTGACGCAAGATTGGTTCAGGATTTCTTTAGAGATAAAAATAAAGCAGAAAAGTTTGGCGAAAATTTTTCTGCCAGTTTTTTAAAAGGGATGAAGGTAATGATTGTTGATGACAATCAGATGAATATTGACCTTCTGGTTGAAACGCTTGCGCCAATGGGGTTGGATTTGCAAACCTTTATAAAACCCGTTGAGGCAAGCAAAATTGTTAACCTTGAAAAATTCGATTTGTTTTTACTTGATATTATGATGCCGGAGATGTCCGGATTTGACCTTGCTAAAATTATTAAAGGAACTACTATAAATTGTAATGTGCCGATAATGTTTATTTCAGCACTTTCAGATCCTGAAAATAAAATTCTTGGTTATAATCTTGGTTCATGCGCCTATATTGAAAAACCTTTTAATATAAATGTTGTGCGTTCCCAGATTTATAACACTTTGAAAACAAAATTACTACAGGATGCACTGCTTGATAGAAAAGAAACATTTCTTGCTATGGTTACACATGATTTAAAATCTCCGGTAAATGCAGAGATTTGCGCGTTAGAACTTTTGTTGAAAAACAAGACATCTTCACTTGACGGGGTTCAGCACGAAATAATAGGTGATATTCTTGGCGCGGCTAAATATATGAAAAATCTTGTTGAAAATATTTTGCAAAAATATAAGTGCGAAAACGGAAAACAGGTTATGCATAAAACGCTGTTTTCACTTGAAATGCTTACGATTCAATGTATTGAAGAGGTGAAATATCTGCTTGAAGATAAACAGCTTGAAATTAGTTTGAATTCTTCTATAAAAAATATTGAAACATATTTCGACTGCCTTGAAATAAAAAGAGTTATTCACAATTTGCTTATTAATGCTATAGAGTACAGTAATAAGAATTCTAACATTCAGATTAACCTGTTTGAGAAAGATAATAGCGTTGCATTTTCAATAACAAACAGCGGTATAGGTATCAATTTTGAAACACAGGAACAGATTTTTGACAAGTTGGAAAGTTTTGCGCAAAAGAATAAGAGTTTGGGCACAGGACTCGGATTGTATATTTCAAAAAAGATTATAGATGCACATAATGGTGAGATTCACGTGGAAAGTGACGGCAATAATTACACGACATTTACCTTTACTTTGCCTGAAGATGCCCGCAAATAACCCTGTCTATTCCTGCTAAATCTTTTATGATTTCAATATCTTTAAAGCAATTTGTAACCATAATTTTCTCAACATCTTGAGATTGTCCGCATCCTGTTTCAAAGAGCAGATAGCCTCCAGAATTAAGTATTTCAGGAGCGCCTGCGGTAATTTTTTCGTAGAACTCAAGCCCTTTTTCATCAGTTGTGTAAAGAGCCTGATCTGGGTCAAAAGTAACTTCTTTTTGAATGCCGGCTTTTTCTGAAGGCGGGATGTACGGCGGATTTGAGATGATTATATCAAATTTTTCGCGCGGTTTTACATTTGAAAAGATATCAGATTTTCTAAAAATCGCTTTGTTAAAAAGATTGAGGCACGAGGCGTTGTCAAGCGCAGTATTTAGGGCGTTATTAGAGATATCAAGCCCGATAATCTGACAGTCTGTGAGTTTTGCGACCATACAGGCAATACAGCCGGAGCCTGTTCCGACATCCAGCGCCATTTTGTAATTGTTTGCCTTAATAATATCAACAGCTTTTCTGACCAGAAATTCTGTTTCATCGCGTGGAATAAGAACATCTGGATTTACGATGAATTTTTCGCCCATAAAATCGGCATATCCTATAATATGCTGTATTGGCTGACGTGTTTTTGCGCGCAATTCGGCTTTTTCTTTAACAATTTTCAGCATGTCTTCTGTTAATTTTCTGCCTAAAAGAATATCTGTGCGCGTGTAGCCGCAAAAATGTTCAATAAGCAGTTTAACTTCTACATTTGCTTCATTCGGCTCAATGCCGGCATCTATTAAGATTTTCAAAATTTCCTGTATGCTCATAATGTCCTTAATCTTCAAATTCTCTTACCTGCTGTTCATGCTCGGTGATAATTTTATCTATTTCATTGCGCGCGTCGAGTTTTGAGGTTAACTCTCTTTTTTCTAGACCGTATTTTTTGCAGAGTTTTTCATAATAGTAAAGCTGCTTTTTGGTGGGCGCGTCTTTACTCATCTTTACTTCCTGCAAAAATTTTCGTTTTTTCTTTTCAAACTCTTTTTGTGCCTGAATAATCGGCTCCTGCTTTTTCTTGTATTCGTAATATTTGATACATTCTTTTATAAACAATTTTGTGTCATTAATGAATGTTTCATCATCAATTATATCTGCAAGAAATTCAAATCTTGAGTTGTTTATTTCAAGATAGTACTTTTCATCTTCGATAAATTTGTCAAAAATGGCGTCAACAGAGAGTTCAGGCGACTTTTTGACAAGTGCGCGCAAAAAATTGCACAGAGCAGATTTCTGATTTTTTGTAAAGTCTAAATAGATTTGTTTTTTTATTTCATACATTTTTATGCCGCTCCGGACACTATTTTATCAGAATTTTTTTAATTTGGCATAAGCCGCATCGAGTGCTTTTTTGCCCTGCTTGCCAAAATCTATTGTGTACATAGTGCTTTCACCGATATGAGAGACTTCTTCAATGTGCCCGACTCCGAGTTTGTCGTGGAACACTCTGTCGCCCACACTATAGACAAAATCCGCGACTTTTTGTTCGCTCATCTGACGTTCGCGTTCCTGCTCCGCAAGCATTTGTTCGCGTTCTTTCCGGCGTTTTTCTTCAAGCATGCGTTTTATTGCATTGTCTTTAAAAAATTCTTTAACCTTTTCATCGTCGCGTTTTTTGTTTGCCTCTGACTTGACGAGAACTGTTCTTGAAGGCGTTCTGACAGGCTGCGCGTAACGCGTTGGATTACTTTTTTCCTGATGAGTTTTGTTTCCGCCGGATGCAAGCCCTCTGGTTGGCGCGACAAAACCTTTTCCAAAGCCGCTGGAAGGTTTTACATAACCGTAACTGTCAGCTTGTGCAGCAGAGTATGAATAATCGGATTTACCAGTTTTTGCCTTAGAAACAGCGTTTCGGAATGTAGAAGTGTCATTTCTGCTGCCTTCAAATGAAATCATATTCAATAGCTGGCGCGGAATTTCTTCTATAAACCGGCTTGGATTGTAGTATTTGTATTCACCCCACATTTGACGGCGTTTGGCAGAAGTAAGATACAATTTTTCTTCTGCACGTGTTACCCCTACATACATAAGACGTCGTTCTTCTTCCAGTTCTGACGGCGAATTAAATGTTCTCTGGTGCGGGAAAACACCCTCATCACAGCCTACTAAAAATACCGTCGGAAATTCAAGTCCTTTTGCAGAGTGAAGGGTCATAAGCGTTACATTGTTGCTGATGTCATCCATACCGTCAATGTCTGAAACAAGTGCAACCTGCTGCAAAAATTCACCTAAAACATTGTCTTCCTCTTCCGGCTGGAATTCTCCGGCTACGTTTACGAGTTCCTGCAAGTTTTCAATATCCGCTTCGCTTTCAGGGGTATTTTGCGCCTGAAGTTCGGCTAAATAACCTGTTTTTTCTAAGACAAGTGTTACAAATTCCTGCAAATTATAGGATTTAACAGCATCTTTAAATTTCAGGATTAATTCCGCAAAATCTTTTAATTTTGCGCGAGTCCGCGGCGGGATATCAAGCGCATCATCTATGTGCTTGACGGCTTCAAACAAACTTATATCATTTTTATCCGCAAAATCCTGTAGATTTTTGACAGTTGTATCACCGATAGCTCGTTTCGGCACATTGACAATTCTTCTGAAACTCTGGGAATCATCAGGATTGTAGATTAATTTAAGATAGGCAATTATATCTTTAATTTCTTTTCTGTCATAGAATTTCAGACCGCCGTAAATTCTATATGGCAGACCGGCAGCCATACAGGCTTCTTCAAGCGCACGTGATTGTGAGTTTGTACGATAGAGAATCGCAAACTGATTGTAATTGCCGCCGCTGTCCTGTTTTATTTTGCTGGTAACAAAATTTGCCTCATCAGCCTCATCCTGCGCTTCAAAATAATCAATTAATTCCCCGTCGCCCTTTTGGGAATAGAGAACTTTGTCTACGCGTTCAGTATTGTTTTCAATAATAGCATTGGCAACATTCAAGATATTGGCTGTTGAACGGTAATTCTGTTCCAATTTAATTAATTTTGTGTTCTTAAAATCTTTTTGGAAGTTCATAATAATTGTGTAATCAGCCCCGCGCCAGCTATAAATTGACTGGTCAACATCACCTACTACACATAATGAGCGCTCCGGTGGAACTTCTGCCTGCAAGTTTGTATAAAGCATGTTAACAAGCTTGTATTGCGCAAGGTTTGTGTCTTGATACTCATCAACCAGTATGTGCTGGAATCTTTCGTAGTAATAGCTGCGAACTTCAGCATTTTGTTCAAGAAGTTTCACTGTCAACAGGAGCATGTCATCAAAATCAATGGCATTATTGTTGTTTAGTGTGTTTTCATACTCTTCAAAAATCGCCGCGATTTTTTGGGATTTGAAATCTCTTGCAAATGTCGCAAATGTATACGCATCCTGCATTTTGTTTTTAGCGTTGGAAATGATTGATTTTACAAGTTTTGGCTGATATAGTTTTTCATCAAGGTTAAGTTTTTTAATCGCCTGTTTTATAACAGCATTTGTGTCGGAATCGTCATAAATTGTAAAATTTTTGTCAAGTTTTTTGCCTGATTGAAAACTGTACTGTTCAATATTCTCACGCAAAATTCTTCCGCAAATCCCGTGAAAAGTCCCGACCCACATATATTTTACGATATTCTCGCCAAGCATGCCCGCAAGTCGTTCCTTCATTTCTTTTGCGGCTTTGTTGGTAAATGTAACAGCCAGAATGTTACGCGCTTTGACTCCGTTTTGTATCAAATATGCAATACGTGAAGTCAAAACTTTTGTCTTTCCGCTGCCTGCACCGGCCAGTATTAACAGCGGTCCGGCAATAGTTTGCACCGCTTCTCTTTGCTCTTTGTTAAGATTATCTAATAAATTTTCCATATCCCTATTCCCAAAATTGTTTTTTTGTGATATAATCAGCATAATCGAAAAACATAATTATTGCAATTAGAAAGTGAGAAAAATGACAGACATGAATATTTTTATGAATTCCGAAGATGAAGGAAAGAACAATCAACCATCAATTGTAGTACCTATTGACGATATGGACAAAGTATCATCGGATTCGCCGGACACTGTAGATGAACTGGCAATGGAATTAGCAACAATTCAACAGTCTGCAAAACGAATTGCAATTATTGGAAGCCGCAATCTGCCGATTACGCATCAGCAAATGATTGAAACACTTACAACCGCACTTGTTATGCAGGGGAATATCATTATTACCTCCGGTGGTTCTTCTGGTACAAACGCCGCTGCTATCCGTGGAGCTATGAAGGCTAATCCGGATAAATTAAAAGTTATTCTCCCGCAAACTATCGGACAGCAGCCAAGTGATGTGCAAAACCAGCTTATCGGTGTACCAAATATTGTCGAACACTCTGACAGAGCAATGATGACTCTGGCTGACGCATCCAGAGTTTGTAACAGAGAAATTATTGACGATTGTAATCAACTTATTTGCTTTTTGTCTCACACAAGTAAAACTCTTCACAATGCAGTACAATACGCTGAAGAAGGGCATAAAGTTATTACTGTATTCTATTTAGATTAGTTTTTAAAAAAGTATTTGTTTGAACTATGCCGCATTTAAGGTATAATGTAAATTGCGGTACTTTTGGACACCTTAAAAATACAAAAAGAAAGATTATATGCAAGATGATTTGATAAAAAAATTAACCGGTAAAAACAAGGCTGATTATGAGCAGGCTGCGGCACACCTTGTAAACACTCCTGATGTTGAAATGTTTAAAGAACTCGTTGCAAAAGACGATTTTTTGTTTGAGTTCGTAAAGCAAAATGTCAATGAACGGCTTTCTAACGCAGTTAATCCGGCTAATTACAAAAATCTTTTTGCATTGATGAAAGTTTATTCCCCCTCTTATGAAGATTTTATAATAAATTCTTTTGTTAAATATGCGAATGAAGACCTGACTGACGAAATGCTTAATCTGCTTGAAAATGGCAGTGATGACGAAAAGATATATTGCGCAAAGTATTTTTCTAAAGTGCAAGACCCTCTGGCAATAGATGCCCTGCGTAAAAATGCGTTTTCTGATAATGAATCGCTAAATTACAATTGTGCACTTGCATTAGGCATTTTTAAAGACCAACAATCGTATGTCAGTGCGCTTGAGATGCTTAAGAGTGAGGACGAATTTGTAAAACTTAATGGGGTTAAGTTTTTGTCAGCATATGGTGATATCTCCGCAATACCATTTATTATAGAAACAATGCAATCGTCATCAATGAGTGAAAATATTGCGGGTGAAATACCGTATTTACAAAATATTTTTTCGCTTTTAGACAGCGATTATACCGGCGCTTTGCTTGTAATCAACAATATTATTAACGGTCTGGGTGAAATTATCCCGCTTTCGTGTGTTTTTGATTATGAACTGTTTGAAGTTTTTGAGCGTCTGATTTACAGGGATGAAGACAGTAAAGCCGCTGTCGTGCTTTTAAACGCCCGGGAAAAATTTAATACTTTGACAGAGAATGACGAATATCTTTATGATGAAGATAAGGATACAAAAAACGAAATTCTGGATATCAAAAAACTTCTTTATGATATAGACACAAAGAACTTGGAACAACTAATTAAAGCAGAATTGAGTGAAAACAGCCCATTTGTCTATACAGCACTGGATTTTACGGAGGATATTTATGCAGTACGGGAGTTGTTGAAGGCAAATAATCAGACACTAATATTAAAAACAGCCGAAATATTGAAAAAATTGGGCAGTCTGGATGAAAATACAAAAACAGTTGCGCTTTTGAAGGTTACTGATACAAATATTAAATCAATCATACGGGCATTGTAAACAGTGAACAGTGAACCGTGAACCGTGAACGGGCGGACAAGTCTGCTTTTATACATTGGGCGCAGTTAACTGTTAACAGTGACCTGTGAACTGTTGTTACATGAATCAGGCAACGCCCTCATGTCATCGCGCGCTCGTTGCGCGATCTCAGAAAAGTAGGGTGCCGTCGTTTCGACGAACCGGTACTCTGTGAACAGTGAACGGTTGTTACAAAAGTAATTAAGTGATTAAGTGATTAAGAGTTTACATTTTATCAGCGAATGTGATATGCAGGCGTAGCCAGATTTAGAAATGGACTTATCGTCTTAGCGGATTTGCGGACGGACGGAGCGCGAACCGGCAGAGGGCGAAACGGCGACGCGTAGGCGGCGGCGTTGCAGACCCGTTTAACGCCGGCGAGTAAAACAGCAAAACGAGTCCGGATAGCGAACGGAATGAGCCGGCTTGTGCGTAAGCACAATAGGCGAAACTCCGTGAGTATGGAGAGCGAGTGAGCGAAGAGTTAAAGCGTAAGCGTACTCGTTATTCGCGAACGATGCGCCAGGCAAATCCAAGACGCGTCTTAGCGTCCTAACGTCTTTTAAAAAACAACAGTTCACGGTTCACCGGTCGCAGAGAACTGGTGCGTCGAAACGACGGCACCCTACTTTTCTGCGCCCTACAAATAAATCCAAGCTGTATGAGCAGCGGACTTGTCCGCCTATCATTTCCATATTTCTGTGTTACAATAATATTATGTTCACAGGGATTATTGAAGAAAAAGGATTTATAAAAGAATTTATTCAGTATGCCGGTAGTGCAAAGATTGTTGTCACATGCAGCAAAATTCTTGAGGATATTAAAATCGGCGACAGTATCGCTATTAACGGCTGTTGCCAGACAGTTGTTGATTTTAACCAGAATTCTTTCTCTGCACAGGTCAGCAAAGAAACTCTTAACATCACTACCTTCAAGCATTTTAAGCCTGACATGCCGGTTAACCTTGAACGCGCACTCACCCCCTCTTCCCGAATGGGTGGACATATTGTTCAGGGACACATAGATTGTGTCGGCAAATTTATAAAAAAAGTTTCACTAAACGATTTTTATGAACTGTATTTTGAAATTCCAGAACATGAAAACAAATACATCGTTCACAAAGGCTCCATAGCTGTTGACGGGGTAAGCCTTACTGTTGCAGAGATTACAGGGAATATATTTAAGGTCGCAATTATCCCGCATACTTTTCAAAACACTACACTTGCCAATCTGAGTACAGGTGATTTTGTAAACATTGAAACTGATATTTTAGGCAGGTATGTTGAAAAATTCTTGTCCCCGAATAATAATATAAGTAATATTACAAAAAACTTTTTACAAGAGAATGGATTTATATAATGGAATGCAAATTTAATACTATTGAAGAAGCGTTGGAAGATTTTAAAGCCGGAAAACCTGTTATCGTTGCAGATGATGAAGACCGCGAAAATGAAGGTGATTTAATCTGCTCCGGACAAATGGTTACGCCTGACATAATTAATTTTATGGCAAGTGAATGCAAAGGCTTGATTTGTCTGGCTATTTCTCATGAAATTGCTGAGAAATTGGAACTACCGCAAATGGTTGAACAGAATAATGAAAGCATGAAAACAGCATTTACAATAAGCATAGATGCTGCTGAAAAATACGGGGTAACAACCGGAATTTCTGCATATGACCGCGCAAAAACAATAGAAGTTGCACTTGCGCCGGATGCAAGACCTTCTGATTTGCGTCGTCCGGGGCATCTGTTCCCCTGTGTGGCAAGAAAAGGCGGCGTTTTACAGCGTACCGGACATACAGAAGCTGTTGTTGATCTGGCGCGGCTTGCAGGGCATACGGCTGCCGGTCCTATGTGCGAAATTATGGGTGAAGACGGGCACATGGCAAAACGCGAAGAACTCTTTAAATTCGCTCAAAAACATAATATAAAATTTATAACCGTTGCTGATTTAATCGCTTACCGTCTGCGCTATGAAAGAACTGTTGTGCGTGAAGCAGAAGCGCATTTGCCGACTCAATTCGGCGATTTTATGATTTACGGCTACAGAAACACTATTACAAATCAGGAACATGTTGCGCTTGTGAAAGATGACGGATCTGATAAAATTCCGCTAATCCGCGTTCACAGTGAATGCCTTACCGGAGATATTTTCCACAGTCTGAAATGCGACTGCAATGCGCAATTGCACAGTGCTCTTCAGATGATAAATGAACACGGTAAAGGAGCTTTAATCTATCTTCGCGGGCATGAAGGACGCGGTATCGGATTAATTAACAAGATTAAAGCCTATCATCTGCAAGAATGCGGGCAAGATACCGTTGAGGCAAATGTTTCTTTAGGATTTAAGCCTGATTTAAGGGATTACGGCAGCGGCGCTCAAATAATTCTGGATTTAGGGTTTAATAACTTTAATCTTATTACTAACAATCCGAAAAAAATCATCGGTTTAAAGGGTTACGGATTAAAAATTCATGATATAGTTAAAATACCGCCTTTTATAAATAAGTACAATGAGCGGTATATGAATACTAAAAAAGAAAAAATGCACCATGTATTTAATTAGTGCGAAGAAGTTAAGGATTTTAAACAATGGCTGAAAATGATATTGTAGTGAAAAAGCTTGAACCAAAAGATTATGTAAGTTTTGAAACTGTTTATGATGATTTTGTAAACCGTGCTGTGCCAGAATACAAGTTTGAACTTGCCCCGTTGGAATTCAATGATTTTATCGAATCTTATGAAAAAGGATTGATAAATTGTCTTGTGATGTATGAAAATTCAATAGCAGTGGCATTTTGCGTTTATACAACAGCAATTTCCGAAGCATTGGAATTAAATATCATTCACAGCCTTAATATGGAAAACTTGCTGGAACGCAGCAGATATCTTGTTCAGGAGTTTCTGGAACAAACAAAACAGGAACGTGAAAGCAAAATCGTATGCTACCCGATGTTAGGCGCGCAAAAATCTATTATAGGCGAACTTGCCAGATACGGGTTTAGATTTGTAGGTATTGCGGTATTAAGATTCTTTATGCATGGAACTAATTCCCGCGATATACTCAGCCTCTCAAGACTAAGCGAAATGAATAGTTGTTACAAAATTGTTGAATGGTCTGATGAGTATTTTGAGGAAGCTGTTCAAATAGTTGAAGAAGCGTTTGAAGACAGTGCTGATGCGCTTTTTGACCCGCGTTTCAAGTCACTGGAAGGAACTCATGATATTTTGACTAAAATTGTAAGAAATATTTATGCAGAATTTTTACCGGAAGCAACAAGTGTACTTTTATGTAATAACATTCCGGTGGGATTTTGTTTTATGAACTTAACCGGCGGGAAAATAGTTAATATCCCTATTGTTGCGATTAAAAAAGACCATCAGGGCAGAGGACTTTCAAAACATATGCTGAAAAATTCTATGCAAAAGATATTACAGCTTGTGGATTTTGAAAACAGACCTATAACCGAGGTTAATACTTGCACTGAAACAAATAATTTTCAGGCGCTCAAAATGTACAGACATTTAGGATTCAAAGAAGATTATAATTATCCGCAGTCATATTTGCCTACGCGAAATTAACCGCTGGACATTTGTAAAAAAATCGTTATAATAATCATGATATGAGCGATTTTAACTTAGGGCATTTAATATCCAAATACGTAAATTATCAGGCTTTGAATGTAAAAAAAGCCGTCCAGAATAATGCTGCCTCGCAAACGCAATTTAATAATGCTGCCCCTCAAAATGCTGCACAGACTGCATCCACTGCCGCGCAGAGTACTTCGTCTTCTGCCGCACAAATGGGGAACCTTGCAGGTACAGATCGCTCTGCTTATGTAAAAGATTTGATGAAACTGCCTAGAAATTTTAATGAATTTATTTTTGTAATCCAGCAAAATATGTCACAAGCCCAGTTTAATCAGCGTTTTAACCAGCTTGCCGCTCATAGAAATTTCTTGTCACAGACTCAGGCACAAATTCTTGCACAACTACAGGGACTGTCACTTGCGGGCAGTTCCGGTACGCAGATTAATAATGCAATGTTAAATCAGTTATCTACTACTTTAAAGGATTTACCTATACTTGCAAACGGGATGATAAATCTAGCAGATATTTCGGCGTTGATTCAGGCAAATGGCAAAGATGCCGTTACAAAGCTTATTATGGCAATGGCAAGTTCTGCCAAACAGGGCGTTTCTGATTTGACCCAGCTTAAAGATACTGCAAAACTTATCAATGCCAGTATTGCGCTTGCCGCACAGGGGGATAATGCACAGACACTTAAGACACTGCTACTTTTGTACTTGCCGTGGCTGCCTTTGCAGGAAGGGGTGGGGTTTGATCTGGATATAGAAGCCGGTGCGGACAATGATGCGGATGACAGTATCCTTACAATCACAATCAGTACGATTAACTATGGTATTGTGACGGCTGTTTTGATACTTGAAAGTAAAAATTCTGTACATGTAAATATTGAATGTTCTAAAGATTTTCCTAAAGATGAACTGTTGCTGCGTATTGAAGGCGATGAAAAACATTACTCAATGCAGTCTGTGGTATCATTTTCAACAGTCGTTGAAAAGAAAGGGGATTCTGCTAAACCACAGGCAAAAATTAATATGTCTAATACCAATGAAATTAATCCGTTTTTGCTTTTAATGGCGCATACAATTATACGTCATACCATTGAAATTGATAAAAATAAATCAATAGGCGTGACTTCACACAGCGATGAGATTGTTTAATTGCCTTCCGGCATGGACATTTCTGAAGTTTGTTAAGAAATATTAATATCGTATATACTATTTTACAAAAAATCCTTTGTGCCAATATAATATAAATAGTTTGGAGTTTTTTTAAAAAAGGGTAGCAAAAAAATTTTTTAGAGGACTTATATGTGTGTATATGTATGTAAATTAATCGGAGATATCTTATGAACATTAAGCCTTTAAGCCAAATTTCACTTAATAAAGTACAGTTTTCAGGTACAAAGAAAAAACAAACACAAAAATCAGAACATATTCAACATTCTTCATCAATGCACAAAGCTGTGCCTCTGGCAGTGCTTATTGCAATGAGTCCTCTGACAACCCCGAACACAATGGCGCAGGATAAATTACCTCAAAAACCTGATGAAATACTCGCTGAAAAACGGCAAAAAGAGCAGCCAAAAACCAAAATACTTGATGTAAAAACATTTTTTAACGTAAATGGTGAAAATTATATAGTAAGAACAAAAAGTACAGACGGTGATAGTTCAAATTTTGAAAGCATAACCGTATCACAGGCAACTCCGAAATCCCGCGGGGCAAAATATGAAACTGAAGAAGTTTCAAAATATAACTTTGCACCATACACAGATGATATAGAAGCAAATAACGGATTCTTCACAGTTGACGGTGTAAAAGTAAAAGATGTAGATACACAACGAAAACTTATAGGTAACGAAGAGTTTATAAAATACTTTGAAAAACTTGCCAATTCACCGGCAAATAATGGTGCAATAAAAGTTGTTAATCATAACGAAAATTTAGTACCATTGCCTTCCGGCAGAGTGATTATATCTTACGAAGACGGCAATCTATGGCAGGATGCTGAACCGTATACCCCGAAAGGTGAATATATGGGACACAGAATTCTTGAAGGCGATAACGGTATCTATGACATAGCAATTTACAATTCTGACGACCAGACGCTTACTGCAGAAGAGTTTACACTTAAAAAAGAAGGCTGTCCTGAATTAAGAATTGATAAAATGTTTAAGGTTAAATCGAATTTTGTAAGCGACCACAACGAACCTATAAGTTATGAAACATATCAGTTTAACCTGACAGATGATGACGGGGTTACAACCGTAATCTATGACAAAACTCTAGGCGAATATATGGAAAGAGTCTGCAAATCTCCTTTATACGAAAAGGATAATGTACCTTTTGATAAAGCAGATTTAGAAAAGGATTACAAAATTTCTGCAAGTACAAATAAAATTTATAATGTTAAATAAAACAATCAGGAGAATGAATTATGGCAATAAGACCGATAACACAAATAATGCCAAAACAGAACAACATAGTTCAATTTGAAGGGAAAAAGAAAAACAGCAATCAACCTAAAACAAGTACCACACCAATGGTGAAAGCAGTACCTCTTGCTGTGCTTATTGCAATGAGCCCTATGACAACTACTGCAAGCAATAGCCAAAGGCTTGAAGTACAAAATGATATAGAAATGGTTGAGTCCCCTGTAGTTAATGATATTGAACAGGCAAGGGTTATTTCACAAAAACGTTTTAATCAAATAGAACCCGGAATTGACTTAGGGGTTGACCTTTTAAATGTTAATGGTAAAAAACAGGTTAAATTTACGTATATTGAAAATGGTAAAAATATTGACGAAACAACTGATAATAGATTTGTGAAATATAATTTTACAATAGTTTCAGACGACGGAACTAAAAAATCGTTTAAATTGAAAAGTGTACATTCCTTTATAAAAGATCCGTACCAATCAGCACTAATTACGCCTAAACCTGTAATTATAAAGAAAAAAGCAGTTGTCAACTATATGGAAAATTTGAACAAACAGTATCCTCAAGATATTAAAAAAGTTGAATACAACCGTATATTAGCTCCTACTACCGGCGGAACTCTGCAAAATAATGCCAAAGGTGATATAATGAAAGATGCACTGCCTATGGAAAATTATGGAAAATATGTGGGTAGTCAGGATTTTGAAGGCGATAATGGTACTTATACGGTAAGATACTATTCTACAGATGAAAATGATAACAATGCAGAAAATGTAACTATACAAAGAGAAGGTTATCCTGAATTAAAAGTTGGACTTCTGGTGTTCCATAACGATTATTTTAATAAAGGTACTGATAATCCTACTAAAATAAGTTACGGACAAATTACCTTAAATGGTGCAAATAATTCAAGATATAATATTGTAGATAATAAACTCGCTTTAACATTAAATCAGGTAAAAGATATTTTAACAAAAGAACAAAATGCATTTAATAATGCTTTTGCTGCTGTATCTATCTCAAATGATTATGGTACTACAGAAAAAGGTGCCGTTTACAATATTGATTAAATTGTAAATTTTTGTAAACATGTTAAAACATGCTGAAATTATGCGTTTCAGCATGTTTTTATATATTTACGAGTATAAAATTAAGAGAGTATTATGACGCTTAATATTGATATAAATAAAATAAAATTACAACAGGAGATTGCTAATGCTAGTATAGTTGACGCTAAAGCATCAACCATACCACAGCAGGAAATTCCTATTGGTAAAAGTGAACCAGCAAATGATACTCCTTATAGTAAATTAGGTATTACTCAAGAAGAATATTTGAAACTCTGTAACGAAAACCCTGAATTTGCAAAGTTAAGTTTTGATGAACAATTAAAATATATACAAAAACAGAATGCACAGCCTGTTAATACACCGGCAGAAAAACCGGTACAAACTGTTACTGCCGGAGCTGCAGAAGCACCACAGACTACAACAACCGCACAGCCGGTCAATGTAACTGTAGCAGAAACAGCAGACACCACAGTTGCGCAGACACCGGTTCAGGACGCAGGTAATGTTGCAAATACATCATCAGCATCATCCCGCCCTGAAGACCTTGATACTCTGTGGAATTCTTTTAACCAGAATGATTTTAGTAAGCTTTCTGTAGAAGAACAGTTCAATGTTTATACGCAGGAACTGGCAAAAAATAAATTTGTATATTCAGGAGAACAGATAAGAGCAGTTGCTGAATGGGATGCTTTATCCAAAGAAGAACAGGATAAATATATTGCTGACGCTAAGACTCATCTTTTAGAAACTGAAGGAATTGATAGTTTAAAAACAGGTAAAAAAGATGACTTAAAACTACTATTCAGCAACATGATGACAGATTTGCAAAGTGCAAATTTTTACGGGATGTCACTTGATGAGTTTATGAGTGCTCCTAATGCTCAAAAGTTAGAAAGAAATAATGACTATTTAATGGCGATTGATCCTGAGCAGTGGTCTGTTGCAAATAAAGCATTTATTGAAAATGAAGCTTTATTGAATAAAGCGCTTAATTATGCGTTGAAAAAGGTTGATCCTTCACATCAGGATTTTAATTATTGTCCTGCTGAACTCAGAGAAATAATAGAAAAGCAAAAACCGCCTATAACAACAATTGAATTAAAATATCAGTATTTAAAGGAACAATTTGAAAACGATCCTTCTGTATTAAGTGAAAAAGAACAGTTAGAATTTAAAGCACTTGACAAAATAGCAAATTCTGTAAGTGGTAAAAAATTCCTTGAAAGATTAAAACACTGTTCTGAAAATCCATGGGATGTTAATATGGATTTTAACGCTGAGATTGAAAAATCTCCGTTTGGTAAACTATATACCAACACACAATCAGGCAGTAAGGAACGAGCATTTGTTATTAAGCGTTACATGGAGTCATTAAAGGATGATCCGGAAAAACTTAGGACGGCTTATGATCATTATATTGCCTCATTAACTGCTGATGAAGCAGAAGAAGCAACATATGTCGCAAGTTATGTAATAAGTGAATTTGACGCTAAGGATTTGGAAGCTATATTAGGCGGCAAAGATGTTGACGGGCAGCGTTTAATACGTACTAAAGCCGGTGAAATGGATGCTGACCAATTGCAAAAAGTTGCTCAGAAGGATAAAGCCTTAGAAAAATCAAATCCTGCGGTGGCTGAAGAGTTCCAGATGACAGTTTTAGATGTGATGGACCCTGCTAAAGAAGAATCAACAATTTATACAGAAACGACTTCTGGAGCAAAATCACAAAAAGTTCAGGAAAAAACTGTTGATTTTCGTAATAAAGTTGAAGATGTCGAAATTTTTGAAAAGATTGATAATCAGATAAAAGAAAACAGCAGTATTAAAACCCGTGTTAAGGCAATTGAAACTTTAAAACATACTAAGGTTGATGATAATGTAAGATTGGATTCGTTAGATCGTCAATTAGAAGACGGACAACCAGAGCTTGTTAAAGCAGGTGCAGGTATCGTTGCTGATACATTTGGTGAAGAGGCAGAACAGCCAGCAGCTAAAATTGTTTTTGAAGCATCTAAAAAATTAGAGAAAAAAGATGCAATAGAAGCACAAACCATATTGGCTGACCAAATTGAATTGTGCGATGCATCAAATCAGGCTGCAATTCACAAAATGATTTCACAGTCCCAGTACGAAGAAGTCGTTCAGCATGCGGCTGAAAACATCTACAAATACGCTGAATCTGCGCAAAAAGATGCGATGAAGTATACTTTTGAAACTGGCAACCAGAAAGCCATTGAGGCTGCTGTTTCAAATATTGACAGATGCGAAGGGCTTGCTAATGAAACGGCATCTGTTCCGTCTAACAGCAAAAGCTATGACAGTCAGCTTTCTTCTGATATCAAAACTTATACAGCTCAGGTTGAACAAAAATACATACAACAAGCCGCCGTTCAATATGCTGAATATATGGTTGAACAGGACATTAGAACAGGGTTAATTTCTGTAGATGAAAAACAGGAAGCTATTCAAAAATACATTGAAAAATTTAAAGACCCTTCTACTAACAAATTCGCACTGTTAGGTCAATTAGAACCGAGTCAGAGAAAAGAAGCATTAAAAGTTATTGTTAAATACGCGCCAAACTTGATTAATTCATTCATTGACCTTGGCTATGGTCCGCAAATCCTTAAAATCATCGGCGAAACATCCGATTTGGCAGTAAAAATAGTTGAATTAATGGATTTTAAAGGACAATCAGAAGCTAAAGCTATTGTTCAAAAATATCCTGATCATTTTGAAGAATTATATATCAAGTATTTTGCTAAGGACAGAAACGATGTCTCTGCTAACAATTATTTCACAGCGCCTATGCCGTCATATAATCTTATGCAGCAGGCAAACCGTCAGGGCAAATTATTCCTTAGAGGTTAATAATTCGAGTTCGTAGGTGTAAAAGGAGGCGGCGGATTTTTGAAAAAAATCCGCCGCTACTTAATAAAAACATCTTTGCGGCACTGCCGCACTTGTAAAACTTAAGCCTTAGTAACTTTGCCTGCTCTTAAACAAGAAGTACAAACTCTGATTTTTTTAGTTTGACCGTTAACAACAGCTTTAACTTCTTGCAAGTTTGGCTGCTGATGTTTAACAATTTGTTTATGAGAGAAAGTCAATTTTGCTGCTTTAAGTTTTTCTTTTCCGCATATTTCACATTTTTTTGCCATAGTAAATTCCTTTTCTAGCTAGTTGTGTAAGAATATAATAATATTAAAAATATAAATTTTCAAGTGCAGTGTTAATTTTGGTTAAGCAAATTGAAAAATTTTTATAAAAAAGTTACCCGATTGGGCTATTTATTATTAAGTCATGTTACAACAATGGTTAAATTATTTGTTTTTTTCTTTTTAATCAAATAAAATATAAGTGGGGAAATTTTAGAGGGTATAGACAAATGCTAGAACAAAATCTTAAAGAAAGAACATTAACACCGCAAGAAGTGAGAAATATTTTAAAAGCAGATAACAGAGAAATTCTGGAACTTTGCAAACGAGCGTCTATTGCACCGAAAAAGAACGAAAAAGGGCAGACTTATTTTTCATACGAGGAAGTTAAAAATCTGAGAAAAGTTCAGGCTTTAAAATACCCTGCAGCACCAGAAAAATATCCATCTGCAGTCAAAAATATTCTCAATTCTTTGAAGGAAATGGAAGAACATTTAAGCGATAGAATTTCTAAAGTTATTGACGAAAAACTTGAAGGCATGGATGAGGTTGTAGTGGAACTTATTCGTTGCAAAACGGATAATGAAACTTTAAGACAAAAAGTTATTGATTTGAATAAAGAAATTTATCAACTCAAAAAC
The DNA here is from genome assembly GCA_944323045.1 of Candidatus Gastranaerophilales bacterium. Lineage (GTDB taxonomy): Bacteria > Cyanobacteriota > Vampirovibrionia > Gastranaerophilales > Gastranaerophilaceae > CALUVH01. The sequence goes on from CALUQX010000004.1 coordinate 20,667, forward strand.
AGTCTGAATTGCTACAAACCTGTAGGCTTGGGATTATATAGAAAAAAAGAAAAACATATGTGGGAATAGATTTATTGCCGCATGGAAATATAATGAGGAATTAAATAATGGCTGTGAAAGAAACAGAAACAACACCTTCTGCTCAAGATGAGAGAAGTAAAGCATTAAAACTTGCTATAGAAAAGATTGAAAAGGACTTTGGTAAAGGTTCGATAATGAAACTCGGCGATAAGGCATCAGTGAATGTTGAAGCTATCCCGACGGGTTCTCTGGCGCTTGATGTAGCTCTTGGTATCGGCGGAGTGCCGCGCGGACGTATTATAGAAATTTATGGACCTGAAAGTTCCGGTAAAACTACACTTGCTCAGCATATTGTTGCAGAATGCCAGAAACGCGGCGGTATTGCGGCATTTGTGGATGCAGAACACGCACTTGACCCTGAATATGCAAGAAATTTAGGGGTTAAGGTAGATGACCTTTTAATTTCGCAACCGGATACCGGTGAACAGGCACTGGATATTACAGAAGAACTTGTTCGTTCAGGCGCCGTTGATGTTGTGGTTGTTGACTCTGTTGCCGCACTTGTTCCGAAGGCAGAAATTGAAGGCTCAATGGAAGACCAGCAAATGGGGCTGCAAGCGCGTTTGATGAGTAAGGCGTTGAGAAAATTGACCGGTATTATCGGAAAAACTAATACAACAGTAATTTTTATCAACCAGTTGAGAATGAAAATCGGGGTTATGTACGGAAACCCTGAAACAACAACCGGTGGTAATGCTTTGAAATATTATGCATCTGTTCGTATGGAAATTAAACGTACAGACGGTGTTAAAGGTGACGACGGAGATGTCGGCAACCACGTAAGAGTGAGAGTTGTGAAAAACAAGGTGGCTCCGCCATTCAGAACTGCCGAATTTGACATTATCTTTGGTAAAGGTATCTGCAAAATCGGTAATATCCTTGATGTTGCAGTAAATCTTGATATTGTTAAGAAAGCAGGTTCATGGTTCAGCTTTAATGACGAAAAATTAGGTCAGGGACGTGACAAAGCGCGTGATTTCTTGAGCGAAAATCCTGATATTCTTAATCAGGTGGAAACACTTGTCAGAGAGAAATTGGCAGAAAAATAAAGAGGATATTAAAAGAGAGAAACGGGTATTGCTTTTGACAGCGATACCCGTTTTCTATTTTACCTTATTTTTTCAGTGTAATATGTACCGTAAAACACTTATCTGTTGTACGAGCATCTGCCCCAATACTAAAATGAATATCCTCAAAATCTTCATAACCAAGGTATATAGAGAATTTCATATAATCCAGATTCATACCGTCTCTAAAAGGCAGAGGTTTCACAGACATAATTATTTCTTTTACTTTTTGGTCAAAGTAATCATTCTGGTATACAGAAACTCGCATATCTTTTATTTCACCATCACGTGTTATAGTCAAATAATAAGACGTACCCCAGTGGCAGAGTGCAAACATTTTTTTATTTTCAAATGCTTTACGCAACTCCTTGGCATAATCCTCCATATACCCGAAATATATAGGATGTGTCTCTTTGGTCGCTGTTTTACCTGAACCAAACGGATATAACTCCTCACATTTTGAACTAAGAGGATTCAAAAAGAAAATCAGCAATAATATTAATATTTTTTTCATACATAAATTATACCTCAAACATTTCTTTGCGGATAACGTCTGTAATATCCCTCAACATGTGTTCCGTCATCGCGTGTATAGGCTGACACTTTTACGCGTCCGGCTCTTATATCTATTTCATGAAAAATTTCGCCCTTAGATAGTGATTCCATTATTATAGGGTCATATAAATCAAATAGTCCTTCTTTTGCGATTTCATCTATATTTTCACCGGTGATAGTTGCATCTGTAAGGTGGTCAAGAAACCATGGATGCTCTTTCCGGTAATCTTCAACGGGCATAGCGCCAACACAACTAGGCATATTTACAACACCATGAGCATCTAAAGTGCCAAACGGTGTACGTGCATCAGCCTGTGTTTGTCTTAATATATATGTCGTTCCTATATTACCTTTGAGTTTTGAGACAGGATCATTTTTGTCTCTAAAATTAAAGACCCAGTTAGAATAGTCAACGTCAGAATCCAGATATTTTTTGGAAATGCCAAATGCATTATAGGTAAAAGTTTGAAACCCATATTCAAGCCCGACATGTGTTGCTTCTGTGCCGCCTTCTGAATGCCCGATTGAAACTGTATTTTGATAGTTTAGATGATGTCTTTTAATTAAATCTTTTGTAAATTCTTTCGCGATTTTAATCTGCTTGCTGGAGCCTGTAATTGCCATTTTTAAATTAGCGCCCCAATCTTTACGTTTTTGTTTATTGTCAGTTCCGACAAAGCAGACGGCATACTGTTCTCCTTTTTGATATAATACCACTTTGCAGTTGCTGCGTCTGTCATACTTGTGGTCAACTTTTACCCAGCCATTACCTGCATCTGCACCTTGAGGTACACTGTCCTTACACATGTCATTAGCCACGGCACACAATTCTTTGTATTCGTCGGCTTTAATGAAAAAATCGTACATTTTTTTTATTCCTTTTGAGTTTGTATTGCAAAATAACTGCTTTTTTAAGCAGTTATTTTGCAAGAAATCTACAGGTTAAGACTTCAAGCTATTTTTTCAGGGTAACATTTATCGAGAAACAATAATCAGGCGGGTTGGGTATACCTCCTATACTAAAATGTATATCTTCATAATTTTCGTATCCAAGATATATAGAAAAACGCATATAATCCAGATTCATACCTTCTCTAAATGGCAATGGTTTCACAGACATGATTATTTCTTTAACTTTTTCATTGTAGTAATCATTTTGCATAGTAGAAATTTTCATATCTTTAATTTCACCGTCGCGAGTGATTATAAGATTATATGATGCTCCCCAATGGCAGAGCGCGAACATCTTTTTATTTTCAAAAGCTTTACGCAACTCTTTTGCATAATCCTCCATATACCCGAAATAGATTGGATGTGTTTCTTTTGTTTCACTTTTACCAGAACCGAACGGGTATAGCTCCTCACATTTTGAACTAAGAGGTGTCAAAAAGAAAATCAGCAATAATATTAATATTTTCTTCATACAAATATTATATACCAAAAATTCCGGAGGATTATGAAGATACCTGAAATTGTTTCAAGATACAGTATCTCCTGAAAACCGGTAAGCAAACAACTTTACCATCAACAAGGCGGGTTTTTATTCCCGCGGGCTTGAGTCTTAACTTACATATTCAGTGTAACGTATATTTTCAAAAATAAAAGTCCACGAAAACATCTAAACAATAATATATAGACGAAAACATGTAGGTGTTTTCATGGATATCAGGTTCGTGTTTTCCTTGTAGATTCAGGGGGTTGGCGATTTATTTTTTTAAGGGCTTTATAAGGCAAGATTTTCGCCAGAATTATGTATAGCATGCATATTGTTAACTTTTGTAAATATGAATTTATAGTCTGAAAGCCTTATATAGCAATACTTTCACTTTTTTATAGAAAAACAATCAGAAAAAACAGGCAATAGTTTTTTGTCAGGAAACTTACATGCAATACATAACGTGAAAGTGTAGAAACATTGGAGGTTTTCATGATAGAAAAATTAAATGGCGTACAGTTTACAGGAAAAGTACAGAATAGTAAATCTGTATCCAAACCCGAAAAAGAAAATAAACAGGAACAACCTAAACAGGTTGTAGTTGTGTCTAAAGACGGTGCCCGTGCATTACGCAACTATGCAATGGGTATTTTAGCTGCATTAGGAACAACAATAGCTGCACCTACATTAACAAGTTGCGATGATGACTTTGCTCCAGATATAGATATTAATCATAAAGACAGCACCGTCGTAAATGTAGATTTTCATCCAGTGCCGCAAAAACCGGATACATTTATTATAAAGGTTCCGGAAATTGTAACAGATACAATTTATAAAACTGACACAATTTATCAAGACAAACCGATTTACCTGCCGGGAGATACGATTTATCATACAGATACAATTTATCAAGATAAACCAATCTATCTGCCAGGCGATACAATCTATCAAACAGATACAATTTATCAAAAAGTTCCGGAAATTGTAAGAGATACTATCTTCCAGAAAGATACAGTTTATCAGGAAGTTCCTATTTATCTCCCTGGTGACACAATCCATGATACTATCAGAGTAGAAATTCCTGGCGAAACAGTCTATATCAAACCTGATTACGAATCAGAAGTTGCAGACTCATTAATTGCCCACGCTAAAAATCTCGGATTAGATGTAGATAACGGCGGCAAAATTCCTACACGTATCCACGCATTTGACCAGTGGAATTCAACAGACCACGATTTAGTATTTGACGGTCGTTCTTCTTCTGAAGAAACAATGACATTCATTGACAGAAAACGTGATTACAGATTTGATGCTTACAACCCAACTTTAGGCTACAGCAAATGCGAATTCTCAGTAGACTACGGCAAAGGTGTAACATTCGATCATTACAACTCACGTTATGAAGGTGTAAAACCTGACAGCAAAAATGATTGGATTCACACAGGCAGAGTTTGTCTGACAAACTTAAACAACGGATTCATCAAACGCTCACAATATGATGAAAACGGCGGACTTATAGAAGAAGGTTCTTACGAAAAAGGTGCTCCGGAAGTAAGTTTCTACGAAAACATCATAAGTCCTAGCGGTTATACTGATTCTTACTCCTGGACAGAAGGAAAAATGTATACAAGCAATCCTAAAAAATAATTTCTACACAAATATTACACTATGCAAAAATGCCTTTACAAATGATATTAAATTTTGTAAAGGCATTTTTATGTTTAAAAGCCGCTAATATCAAGCTTTTTAGATTTTTATGCTATGATTTGCATGTAAAAATAGCAAAATTATAAATTTAGGGATTTTAAATTGCATACACAAAAAATTGGAGGTTCATATAAATGATTGGAAAAGTAAACAATGTTAAAGTGACAAACTTTGCAGGCAATACACAAAAAACTAAAAAAGAAAATTCTGTGTCCAAACCGCAAAATACCCCTGCTAAACAACAAAATGTAGTTATGTCAAAAGATGCAGCAAAAGCAATGCGCAATATGGCACTGGGTATTCTTGCAGCATTAAGTGCCGGCTCTATGGCAGTAAGCTGTGATGATGACCCGAATTTTAGCTACAATAACGAATCTTATACTGAAGTTAATGTAAATCTTCATCCGCATCCTGTTAAACCTGATACCATAACTATTGAAAAACCAGTTCCGGGTGATACAGTTAGGGATACAATAACAATAGTTCTTCCGGGTGACACAGCATTTCTTAAACCGAATTACAAATCTCAGGTTGCAGATTCATTAGTTGCGCACGGCAAAAACTTAGGATTTGACTTTGAAGGCGAAGGCAATATTCCTGTAAGAATTCACGCATTTGACCAGTGGAATTCTACAGACCATGATTTAGTATTTGACGGCAAAGCATCTTCCGAAGAAAAAATGGTATTTATTGATAGAGCACAGGATTATTCAGAAGACCCTAACAACCCTCAGGTTAAATACAATCGTATTGAATACTCAGTAGATGAAGGTCGCGGTGTTGCAGGTGAAATATCAAAAGCTCCTGTTGTAGGTATAAAACCAAGCAGTGCAATTGAATGGATAGGAGTTGCAAAAGTTTGCGGCACCAACAATAATGACGGCACAATTTCATTAGCAGAATATGATGACAATAGAAACTTAACTCCAATCGGCTATCTTGAAAAAGAAGATGACGAATATAAAGACCAGACAGGTGTAAGTTTCTATGAAAACTTGTTCTCACCAAGCGGATATGAAGATTCATACGGCTGGTCTGAGGCAAAAATGGTATTAGCAAACCCTGAAAAATAAATACGAGATATAAATAAAAAAAGTCCTCTTGAATAAAGAGGGCTTTTTGCTATATAATATATTTATGGAAACATTAGCACAATTTGTACAAAAACGAAGAGATAAATTAGGGCTGTCACCATCAGGGCTTGCCAAATGCTGTAATCTTGATTTAAATACAATAGAAGAAATAGAAGCGGGCAAAGAATTGTTTCTTGCAGTTACTGTACGCCAAAATTTAGCAAAAGGATTGCGCTGTCATCCGGAAGAAATAAGAGTTTATGAAAAGGATATAAGCACAGATCTTGTATCGCCGCAGATAATAGAAAGCTTGAAAGAATTGATATTAAAGGGCTCCGGCGGCTTAAAATGCCCGAAATGCGGAGCGCCGCTTGTTACAAAAATTGTGCAGATGTATGATTTAGAGGATAATCTGGTTGTTGAACCCAAAGCGCATTGTTCCAAATGTGTATTCCAAATACATTAGAGTGTAAGAATTTTTTGTGTTTTATTGGTTTAGGGGTTGAAATTCTTAAAATAATGAGTTATAATAGAGATAAGCACATTGAAAATTGAGACCTGTTATCTCAATATCATGGGGACGTTTTGGATTTGACAGGACGTTCGGTTGAGATAGATTGCGAGTGCGGGCGCTGTTCCCGCTTATCAACGAGCAAAACAAATTAAATGCTAAAAACAATGTAATCGAAGCAGACTTCTCTAGAGCATACGCTTTAGCTGCGTAAGTCTTTCCGATGAATAGCTACTCATAGAGCCCAGCTTGCCGGTTTTATGGGTCCATTATGCAAGCGGCAGTGCATTGACGACGGTAGATGCATCAAGATAACCGTTAAGGGTTAGTGTTTCCTTGAAAAAACACTCTGGATTGTGTAAAAGGTTCTGATATTCCCTGCATAATCCGAGAGAATTAATATCTACACTCGTAGAAGTTTATCAAGATCCGTTTTGGACAGGGGTTCAACTCCCCTCGTCTCCACCATTAAAATTCAGAGGCTTTTTATAGCCTCTTTTTTAATGCCAATTTTCTCGCGCCACGCGGGTTTATGCTTTCGATGATTATTTTACTCTAAACATTGTAACAACCTGATAAAAGTGGCTTATATACACTTGAAAAATTATTTTTTATGAGCGATATTAATGTAAAAGGAGTAAGATATGCAGGAAATAAAATGTCCAAAATGTGGCGAAGTTTTTCAGGTTGATGAATCGGGTTATGCCGCAATTGTTAAGCAGGTAAGAGATAAAGAGTTTTCAAAAGAAATTCAGTCAAGAGAATTACAGTTTGAAACGGAAAAAGAAAGCGCTGTTCAGCTTGCAAAACTTGAGGTGGAAAAAGATTTTAACGAAAAATTGAACAAAAAAGAAGCTGAAATAGCAAAACTTAAATCCGAAATTGAAACAGAACAACTTACGAAAAAATCTGCAGTCAACGAAACCGCTGCCGAAAAAGACAAAGAAATTACTGAACTTAAAAACAAACTCGACTCCTTTAACAAAGATAAAGAACTTGAAATTAACAAACTCCTCACAAAAATGAACACCGAACTCGCTGAAAAAGACAACAAAATAACAAAACTCAGCGGCGAAAAGGATTTGACAGAAAAAGAATTCCAACTGAAAGAACAATCCCTGAAAGAAAAATACGAAACAGAAATAAGATTTAAAGAAGAAGAAATTGAGCGTCTTAAAGATTACAAACTGAAACTTTCAACCAAAATGGTCGGTGAAAGCCTTGAACAACACTGTGAAACAGAATTTAACCGACTGCGTGCAACCGGATTTCAGAAGGCTTACTTTGAAAAAGACAATGATGCAAAATCCGGCAGTAAAGGGGATTATATATATAGAGATTACGACCTGGACGGCGGAGAATTTATCTCGATTATGTTTGAGATGAAAAACGAATCGGATTCAACATCCACAAAGAAGAAAAATACGGATTTCTTGAAAGAACTCGACAAAGACCGCAGAGAAAAGAGTTGTGAATACGCGGTTCTGGTATCTTTGCTTGAGCCTGAAAATGAATTATATAATACAGGGATTGTGGATATGTCGCATCATTTTGAAAAAATGTACGTTATCCGCCCGCAGTTTTTCATTCCGATAATAACGCTACTTAGAAATGCCGCACTTAATTCACTGGAATACAGAAACGAACTTGCGATGATAAAAGCCCAAAATATAGATATTTCAAACTTCGAGGCGGAAATGAATGATTTTAAGGACAAATTTTCAAGAAACTTCCGGCTTGCAAGCGAAAAATTCCATAAGGCAATTGAAGAAATAGACAAAACAATCGAGCACCTGCAAAAAACAAAAGATGCATTGCTGTCGTCTGAGAACAATTTAAGACTTGCAAATAATAAAGCGGAAGATTTGAGTATAAAGCGCCTGACAAAAAATAACCCTACAATGCAGGCGAAATTTGACGCCCTGAAATTGAAAGATAATAGGGAGTAAGTTTCAAACATATGTCGGGCTTTAGCCCGACATAATAAATGCTTTACAAAAGTGAGTGTAGTGAGTGAAGTGAGTATTGTGAGGTGGTGATTAATTAATTAGTCAAAATGAAATGCCACATTGACTGATTTATTGTAAATACTTTACTCACCTTAGTCACCCCACTCACTTCACTCACTTTCCCCAAAAAGGACTTGCAAAATTTAGCAAGATATGTAATAATGAATATAAGAATGGCAAAAACCGAGGAGTTAGGATGACATTAAGATTGAAAGAAAACATAGAGCAAAAAAATTTCTTAATCACTCAATCACCTAGTCACCTAATCACTTTAAAAAATGTAGTTTTGGTTTTCCACCCCAACAAAAATAATATATTAAATAAAGCCCTATTGGAATCATCACGTAGCCTGCATACAGATATGGACTCAGCGGATTTGCGTACGGACGGAGCAAAGCGAGTCCGGGTAGCGAACAGATTGAGCCGACTAAGCCGCAAGGCTTTTAGGCGAAACTCTGTGAGCGTGGAGCAAATCCAAGACACGTCTTATCGTCCTAACGTCTTTTTGTCATCGCGCAATAAATGCGCGATGACATGGGGTGTTGCCTGATTCCCATTTTAAGTTACCGATTTTACACAACACAAAAACCGGCTTGCGTTGGCAGTCGGTTTCGATGCTGTTATTTTGTTTTACTCCTATATCAGACCAAGTACTTTTTTGTACCAGCTGAATGTTTCAAGTTCAACACCGTTAAATGTTGTTTTAAGGCATTGATTTTTTAGATAGTTTTCAAATTCGTCGTTGAATTTGGATTTGATTTTCGGCATTTTTACCGTTTCATTAACTAAAGTAGACATTAGACCTTCTCCTTTTTTGTTTCTTTGATGCATCATTATATAAAAATCGCGAGAATAGATATACATATTATAACATACTTATTAGAAAATTTCTAGTGGCAATTTTTTGAATTTTTCTGAAACCGCCTGAGGACGGGAAAAATTCCCTGTAAATTTTTATTAAGCCGTTACGACAAAATTTGGTTCGCCGTTTTTGATTGCTGTTGCAAAATTTGATGCAGGATGTTTGGCGTCTCCGGCTGCCAGATGACCGTATGATTTTCTTACTTTTGTAATCAAATCTGTCAAATCTTTGTTAAAATACATTGATGAATACAAATTCACACCGTTTTGTAAAATACTTGCATCACTCGTTTCAAAAATCCCAGGATCTTTTGCATTAAGAGACCTGTGTGCCATAGAATTCAATGAAAGACAATTTACTTCTTCCTGAATAGAACTGTCGCCGTCTAAATCTTTAGCATGCCCTGTTTCGTGCAAAATAGATTCTGATATTGCAAGAACTACCGCTTTACTTTTGGTATCTTTGTATTTTTCGTTAATTTTTATTGTTTTATTCTGCACATCCCACTGCGCATGTATATCCTCAGAAGGCAGTTTCATAAACTTGACTTGAATGTCATTGTTGCGGATAAAATCGTATGCCTGATGTCCGTTTTTGAAAGGCGGTTTTGCTCCTAACTTTTTGACGTATCTTACATCATCATTATTAAATTTAATTTTCTTTAATTCTTCCATTGCAGCATTAATCACCGGATCTTGCTGATCTTGAGTTTGATTTTTGCCGGCAAAATATACCCTGCAATTTATTGCGTTAACCCTAACCATATTTTAATATTATCATATTTTATTGAAAATGTGAAATATTTTGTGATAAAATTTTTGTATGAAATTAATAGGCGAGAATATCCATATAATATCAAAGGTTGTGCGCAATGCTCTGGTTAACAGAGATGAAACATTTGTTAACAATTTGATAAATATACAGAAAAATTTAGATTGTGTTGATTTGAATGTCGGTCCTGCCAAAGGTGAACTTGTTAATATTTTGCCATGGCTTTGTGAACTCGTTGAGACAAAGTCCTATTTAAATATTAGTTTTGATACCACTAATGTTGATGAAATGCGGCGCGGTCTTTCAATATGTCAAAACACAAGGGATGCTTTTATCAACAGTACATCTGCTGATGAACCGAGATTTTCTGCAATGGCAGAACTTGCAGGGACTTATGAGTGTAATCTTATTGCTTTGACTATGGGGAAAGAAGAAGGAATACCAAAGTCCGCTGACGGGCGGCTGGAAATAGCTTTTGAAATTTATGAAAACAGCATGGAAAAAGGACTGGATAGTGAAAAATTGTATTTTGACCCGCTGATTCTGCCGGTAACTGTAGAACAATCTCAGGCTCGCGAAGCATTACATACAATCCAGATGATAAAAGAAAGCTTTGACCCGCCGGTAAAAACTGTTATAGGTTTGTCAAATGTTTCTAACGGCGCCCCTGTAGAACTTAGACCGCTTATCAATCAGGTTTATGCGGTAATGGCTTTTGGTGCAGGATTGGATGCGGCTATTATTGATGCTAAAGATTGTGAACTTGTGAAAATCTTAAGAATGCTTGAAAATAATTCCCCGCAAAATGAAATTGATAAACTTTACATAAATCTTTCACAAATGATTGCAAATTTTGGCGAACTTGAAGACGTCGAATTTGACGTGAATTCTGCTGAACAGCAAAAAATTATTAAAACTGCCGCTGTACTATTAAATAAGAAAATTTACTCTCACAGCTTTACACAAATTTAGTTTTTTGCTATTATATTATTGTGTATATTTTATTAAATTGAGGGTTGGAAAAATTAAAAAGCAGTTATTAACATCGGTTATTCTTTCAATGATGCTTGGCTCTGTTCCGGCACATGCATATATGTCACCAGAAGCAAATTCACTCTATCAACAGGCTTGTACCTATGAATACAAACAGGATTTTAAAGCTGCCGCAGCAGCATTAGAAAAAGCTATTGCAATATCAGGCAACGAACCGCAGCTTTATACAAAACTTGCCGGTGCATATTCAGAACTCGGTGAATATGACAAAGCTCTCGCTGCTTATAAAAAAGTTTCTGAATTAAGACCTACTGATGCCTTTATCTATATCAGTATGGGCAGTATTTATGAAAATAAAAGCGATTACAAATCCGCGCTGGATGCGTATAGCAAAGCTATGGCATTGTTTCCGGAATACAAGTTTAACTATCTGAACATTGCTAATGCACAATTTCAATTAAAGGATTACAAAAACGCGACTAATTCTTTCAACAAATTTCTTACGATTTATCCGCAGCATAAAGAAGCCCGCGAAAATCTTGCCGCATCTTATCTTGTAACAGGTGATGCGCAAAAAGCGGTTGCAGAATACGACAAACTTTATAATGCTGACCCAAATGGATTTAAAGAACTTGATAAATACGGCTATGCACTATTTTGTACAAAAGATTACGAACGTGCAGCTACAATTTTGTCAAAATATATTGAGCAAAAACCGGCAGATTTGAATTCTCGCTCAATCCTTGCGCTTGCATATCAGGAGCTTGAAAAAAATGAACTGGCTTATGCGCAATATCAAGAAATATTTAAACAAAAACCTGATTTGCATGCAGTAAGACTTGATTATGCCAATCTCCTTGCCGACATGGGGAAAACTCCTGAAGCGATTCAGCAGTATACCCTGTATATTCAGCACTTTCCTGACAATGCTATTGCCTACAAAAACCTCGGGATAGTTTACAAACGCCAGAATAATATTGATAAGGCAATAGAAAATTATGAACTTGCACTTGCAAAGCACTGCCGCGACTTTGATTTAAAGGAAGATCTGGCTCAGTGTTATCATCTTAAAAAAGACTATGCAAATGCTATTAAATATTACGATGAACTTTTATTAGTCAAAAAAGATGATTATGATATTAAATTAAACAAAGCGCTTGCATTACACGCAATGCAGAAATATCCTGCAGCAATTTCTATATATGAAGACCTTCTTCAAACAAAACAGGACAAAGAAGTTAAGAAAAATCTCATAACTGCATTGATTGCACAGGGACAGGTAAGTTATGATGCACAGGATTACACAACTGCCGCCACTTACCTTGAACAGGCAGTTGCAAAAGGCAGTGAAACAGGTTACGGGTATTATCTTCTGGCAAAAACTTACCGCAAATGTAATATGGATGATAAAGCTGCAGAAATGTACGAAAAAGCAATTGCATTTGAACCGGCAAGGGCAGAATACAGCAATGAATATGCTGAATTTATAGCCTCCAGATTCAATGATACCACAGCACCTCTGCAAACAGACGATGCGGAACTTGCCGCAACCGGCGGTGAACTTCCTGCAGTAAGTGTGGGACAGGACGGGTTAAAAGTAAACGGCAATTCAGAACTTGATTCTGAACGTCACAAAGACTTGATCGAACTGGGAGATGAAAATCTCAAAAATAAAAAATACGATGAATGTATTGTAAATTATCAGGAGGCTCTGAAAATTCGCCCGAGTGATGAACAAACGCTGTTTAAACTTGGTTATGTATATAAACTTAAAAATGACAATGCAAATGCAATAAATTTTTATAAAAAAGCCATTTTTGTAAATCCTGATTACCGCGACGGCTGGTTTAACCTAGGACTTATTTATGCAGACGAAAATAACCTTTCAGGAGCAATAGATGCTTTCAAACGGGTTGTATTGCTGGATGCTGATTACAGCTATGCATATTACGCACTGGCACTTGCTTATGAAAACGAAAAAGATTATCTTAATGCGATAAAAAATTACAAATTGTTTTTAGAACACAGTGACGATGATGTAACTAAAAAAGCCGTTAAAGAAAAAATTAAAACGCTGGAAAAATAAGATGAAAAAATTTTTAATATTATTGTTTGCCTGTGTAGTTATAATTGTTACAAGTGCCTGCGACAGGGTTAAGCCTTCTATTTTGTTTAATAACACACCGATTACAGCAGAAAACATTGGGAATTTAACAAATGTATTTTCTCCGGGTATGAGAATATATTACCTTGTAATTATTCCAAAACCAATACAATCCAGATATGCCTATATACAAATAATTAAAAAAGAAGGGGCAAATGAAAGACTCGGTTATAAAATGTATTATGGTAATACCGTCAGACTAAAAGACGAACAGATGTATTATTATGACGACTATATAGTCATACATGAACCTGGAACATATGTAATGAAAATTTATTCCAAAGACAACCCGACAAAAATTCTGACTATGGCACAGTTCTGGGTAAAATGAGTGTTTTGAGGCTGCGCAGTCCCTGACTTTATTAACAATTTTAACAATCTTTTTCTACTTAGTGAGAAAAATTTATCTTTATGCTATTATTTCAACATTGAAGAGAGTCAAATAAGGAGATTTATATATGTCTGAAAAATTAGCATTAGTTACAGGCGCATCACGTGGTATTGGTAAAGCTTGTGCGCTTGAACTTGCAAAAGCAGGTTATGATATCATTGTAAATTATGCGGGCAACGCAGAAGCTGCAGAAAAAACCGTTCAGGAAATTAAAGCTCTTGGAGTTGATGCTGCTGCTTACAAATTCGATGTTTCTAACAAAGAGGAAGTTGACAAAAGTGTTGCCGAAATTATTGAAAAATATGGCAGAATTGATGTTCTTGTAAACAACGCAGGTATCACACGCGACGGCTTGTTCATGAGAATGTCAGCCGAAAACTGGAACGCTGTCATTAACACAAACCTTTCAAGTGCATTTTTTGTTTCTCAACCGGTTGTTAAAGTTATGATGAAACAAAGAAACGGCGCAATTGTTAATATGGCAAGCGTTGTAGGTGTTTCAGGAAACGCCGGTCAGGCAAACTATTCTGCCGCTAAAGCAGGGCTGATCGGGTTGACTAAAACTCTGGCAAAAGAATTAGGCTCACGCGGTATCAGAGTTAATGCAGTTGCTCCGGGATTTATTAATACTGATATGACAAAAGATCTTGATACTTCTAAATTCACCGATTTCATTCCGCTCAAACGTCTCGGTGAACCTGAAGATATTGCTAAAGCCGTTAAATTTTTGGCAGTCGATGCAGATTATGTTACCGGTCAGGTGTTGGAAGTCGACGGCGGATTAATAATATAAAGTAAAGATTTTTAACAATATATTTAAGTATTTGTAAATTTCTTGCAAAAAAACTTTGACCCATTTATAATATTTTTGAAATAGTGTAGTAATACAATAATTATGAGGAAAAAAAGATGAGTACATTAGAAAAAGTTAAAAAAGTAGTTGTAGACCAATTAAGCGTAGATGAATCTCTGGTTACTCCGGAAGCAAGTTTTACTGCTGATTTGGGCGCTGACTCATTAGATACAGTAGAATTAGTTATGGCTTTTGAAGAAGAATTCGGCTGCGAAATTCCTGATGAAGAAGCTGAAAAAATTCAAACTGTTCAAGATGCAGTTGACTACATTGATTCTCACAAGTAGTTTATATTTGCCGCCTTTACCGGACTATAATCCGGCATGGTTAGCGCAACAAACTGTTTAATGAATCTTTTATAAATGTTGCGAGGGTGAAAATTGAATAGCATTTTCTCCCTCGTAAATTTATCACAGTGGTATAAAAAGGTATAAAAATGACAAAAAGAAGAGTAGTAATCACAGGCATGGGGGCAGTTACACCGTTTGGTGTCGGTGTTGACAAATTTTGGTCCTCGCTTGTGGAAGGAAAAAGCGGGATTAGCACATCTGAATTAATTGATATAGACAAACATGTTGTTAAAATCTCCGGCGAAGTTAAGAATTTTAATCCTGAAGATTATATTGATCCTAAAGAAGCCAAAAAAACTGACAGATTTGTTCAGTTTGCGCTTGTGGCTGCCGATGAAGCTGTCAAGGATGCTAAACTCGAAGATTTAAAAGATATTGATCCTTACAGAGTCGGTGTAATCGTAAGTTCTGCTGCAGGCGGGTTTATTACATTTGAAGAAAATCATAAAAGAATTCTTGAAAAAGGTCCTAATAAATGTTCACCGTTTACAATTCCAATGATGATTGTAAACATGCCGTCAGGCAGAATATCTATTAAATATGGATTTAAAGGTTTAAATAAAGTTGTAGTTTCAGCCTGCGCAACAGGTACGCATTCAGTAGGAGATGCGTTCAGATCAATACAATACGGCGATGCTGATATTGTTGTTGCAGGTGGTGCTGAAGCAACTATCTGTGATGTCGGTATCGGTGCGTTTTCAAGTGCACGTACACTTTCTAAACGTAACGATGAGCCGCAAAAAGCCTCACGTCCTTACGACAAAGACAGAGACGGATTTGTAATGTCTGAAGGGGCTGCTGTTCTTGTTCTGGAAGAATATGAACATGCTAAAAAACGCGGTGCAAAAATTTATGCAGAAATCGTTGGTTACGGTCAATCTGCAGATGCATATGACGTTGTTGCTCCATGTCCGGAAGGTAAAGGCGCAACAAAATCTATGGAACTCGCACTTAAAGATGCTGGCATGAAACCTGAAGATATTCAATATATTAATTCCCACGGTACAAGTACAGGATTGGGCGATATTGCTGAATCAAAAGCTATTGAAGGTATCTTTGGCAATAAACAGAAAAATCCTCACCTGTTAGTTTCTTCAACTAAATCAATGCACGGACACATGCTCGGTGCAACAGGGGCTGTTGAAGCTATTGCTTGTATCAAGACAATTAATGAAAAAATTGTACCTCCAACTATAAATCTTGATAATCAGGATGAGGCAGTTGCTGATCTGGATTATGTACCTCACAAAGCACGAAAAGCTGATGTACATGTCGCTTTATCTAATTCATTTGGATTTGGCGGTCAGAACGCTACTATCGTGATTAAAGAGATTTAGGGTTAATTTTTTATGTGATATACTCTGCGCTCTCCGTAAAAGGAGAGCTTTTTTATATTATTTTTGTATTATTATTAAATTTCTGGTGTGTTCTTCTTCAAGCGGCAGCTTGTATTCAATAATATTTACTATTTTAGCCTGATATTTATTTAAGATTTTTTTTGCGTCGTGAATTTCTTCATTTGTTTTACGGGATTTGTAAGCAATGAAATATCCTCCTTTTTTCAGCAGAGGCAGTGCATAACCGGCGATTATATTCAGTGATGCGACGGCACGTGAGGTTATCAGGTCAAATTTATCGGTGAGCTTTTCTGCACGTTCACAAATTGTATGCAAATTTTTCAAATCTAATTCAGCTTTTATATTTTCTATTGCATTTATTTTTTTGCGGATGCTGTCTAGTGCAAAGACCTCTAACTGCGGGTAAGTTATTGCAAGAGGTACGGAAGGAAAACCGCCGCCTGTACCTATATCTAGGAGTTTTTTGCCTTCAAGGTTAATTGTGTTAAAAAATTTTTCTATCGCCAGACTGTCATATATGTGTTTTTCCCACAAAAATTTTTCATCATTTTTGGAAATTAGATTCAGTTTGGAATTTTGATTAAGGAACACGTCCATATATTTTTGATAAAATTCTTTATTTTCCATTGATATACTCATTTTCAAGTTTTTTAAATTCTTCATCACCGATTCTGGCTTTAATATCATTTATGCGCTGTTTAATTTTTTCCAGATTGTCGCTGCTAAAATTACTTTTTGCAATATTGTATGCATTCAAATAGCTTTTTAGTGACAGTTCGTTTTCTTTGCGGTTGTAATAAAAGTCCCCCATAGCGATGTCGCAGGATGCTATATAAAATGGTTCATTTAGTTCAAAGGCGCAAAGTTTAGCTTTTTTGAAGTAACTCAGTGCTTTTTCTTCATTTTTGCTCAGATTAAGTTCTGCAAGCTTCATAGATGATACGTAAATCCCGTTGTAATTTTTAGTTTTTTCATCAATATTCAAACTTTCAAGACAGTATTTTTCGGCAAGTTCTGTGTTGTTGTTTTCGTCATAAATTGTTGCCAGATTTGAGAGCGCAGAGGACAAATAGGTATTAATCAGCGGGTTAGAATCAATATCTATGCATTTTTTGTAACCGCGTATGGCGAGATTTGTTTCGCCGCGTTCATCCAATGCAAGCGCAAATTTGAAAAACAGTTCTGATTGGACGGATTTTTCAATGGTGTTGTCAGTAAATTCCATTGCTTTTTTATAGTAGTTAAAGACAAGATTCGGACTGTTGTCATAGAGGTTTGCGAGTAGAAGATATGATTTTACTTTCAGATTGGATGAAAGATTTTTCTGCTCAAGAATTTCGTTGAGAAGTTCTTTTGATTTGTCGCGTTTGAATGTTATGTAGTAAATTTCAGCGATATGCCATTTCATATCACTAATTCTTGCGTCATCGCCGGTTGAGTTGAAAAATTCAAGTGCTTGTTCATAGTATTTCAAAGCATTAAACCAGTCGGAAAGATTTTGATATGCTGAGGCAATTTTTGTATAGATAGTTGGCAGAAGTGTATAATAATCTTCGTCGTTTTCCCGTGTCAGAGCCGTTTGGTAAAGCAATGCAGCGCGTTTGAAATTGTAATTGACCTCTTCTTGTTTGGCTAGATTCATTATTTGTAAAAGCGGCATGTTTACTGCTTCTTTTAATTCTTCACTTTTTTTGATTTTGTTAGAAATATAGTTTTCAATGGAATCGGCGACATTGTTGAGGAAGTTATTTTCAGCCTCTTCAGATTCAAACATAAAAGACATTTGTTTAAGTTTGTCGTCAGTTTCTTTTTTAGAAACAGGCTGCGGCAAAGCCGGTTCTTCGATTTTTTTCTGTGCACGCGGAAATTCTGCAAACTCGGCACCCGAAACTTGTGCATGGCTGACTTCCGGTTTTTTAGGCAGAAACATGTTATGATATTCTATTTCTTTGCGCATTGTCTGACGGGAGATAAGTAAATCTCTGTCGAGCGGTTTTAGCGGCAGTTGCGTGTTATAGAGTTCAATACAGCCCTTGTGAAGTTTCTGGGCAATATTTGATGTTATGGAATTTTCTGCAATAACTTTGTAGTAGTCCTGCAAATATATATAACTGCCGTCACGGTTTAATACAAGGTTGTCCAGAAAGAAATTGATTCTTTCTTCATTGTATAAGTTCAGTGTCTGCAATAATTTAATACTGATAGGATGCCGCATTATTGTCAGAAATCTGAAAAGATGCCCGCTAACCGGATCAACTAATGCAAGTGCCTCGCGCAGGATAAAATCGTTGAAGGTTAAAAAACTTTTGTTGAATCCGGTTAGAAATTCTACAAGGGTTAAATTTCTGAGTTTAATGATTTTCAGAGAAAGTGTTACATAAAAATAGTAGCCTCTTGTATATTTGTAGAGTTCATCTGACAGCGGTCCTATTTGTTTTACATCAGAGGCACGAAGATATTTTTCAAACACAGATTTGTCGAGCGCAATAACAGAAACTTTTTCATATTTGATTTTGTCAGCAAAGTCACTACTGTCAAATACTCTTGAAATAAGAATAACTTTTATTTTTTCATAATTTGCCAGATGAAAGATAAAATCAAGAATTTCTTGTTTATTCTCTTTTAAAATTTCTTCAAATGAATTCAAAACAATAATAACCGGTTTTTCTATTGAGTCAAAATAAGCCGTTATTTTTTGTGTAAAGTTTTCAAATTTAGCTTTTGGCGAATGTATAATTCCCTGTGCAGTTAACTTTCTGAATTCATCAAAAAACGAAAGCAAAATGTCATCAAGAATAGTTGTTTCAAAACAGTTGTAATATAAAAGAATTGTTTCAGGATTTTTAAAATTCAGAGTGTGCGCAACAACCTGTTCTTTTCCTGTGCCTAAAAATCCGTTAACCAGCAAAAGAGGAGTTTCTGACTCAAGAAAATTATAAATTTTGTTTACCTGATTAGTATTATTTTCAAGCAGAAACGGATTTATGTCAGCGCTGCTTTTTGACAAATCTTTTTTATCACTTAAACCTTTAGTAAAACAATATTCCATAAAGCTATATTAATTGATTTTAAAAAAAATTGCAAATTCTTTTAAAATAATTGCACTTTGTTTTTTTTAATAGTAATATGTTATTAACGTAATAGACAGAAACGGGGGAACTTATGGAATTTTTCAGAAAACATCAAAAGTTTATTGTAGGATTAATAGCGGTAACGTTCATTGCGTGGACAGTCGGACTGATGATGTTACCTTTAATGGTGAGATAGGGTTAGTGTGAAGAATATAGCAGTCAATATAAAAAAAATATTCATAATCATGCTTGCGGCAGTAATAACCTTTATTACTGCAACTCCTGCTGTTTTTGCGGCGAATAAAGCTGCTATTGATCAGAAACGTCGCGCCACTAATGCCAAAATTAAAAAATTAAAAATATTAGAAGGACTTGAAAAAAATAAATTATATAAAAACCAGCAGAAATTGGAGAGTGCAACCAATAATCTTCGCGCCTCCCAGAATCAGTACAATACTTTAGAACGCAAGCTTGCACAAATGGAACGTGATTACACGGTATCGCTTGCCGATTACAACAACCAGAGTGCAAGAATGAAAGATCATATCCGAAAAGTTTATAAAAACCAGCGCCGCGGCATGTTTGAATTGCTGTTTATGGCACAGGATATGAATGAACTTTTGGATGTAATATATTTTGAAAAAATTATTCTTAAAAAAGATTATGCCCGTATGATGGCAATCAAAACCAAATCTGAAAATTTGATGAAAATGAAGGCTGAAATTGAAAATCAAAAACGCGTGCTTGCGCAGTCTATTCAGTCTATAAATTCACAGCAAAAAACAATAAAAAGCGCTATTGCCCAGAATCAGAACATGATTTATAAACTCAAGACAGACAGAGCAGCATATGAACGCGCTGAACGTGAATTGGCGCGTCAGTCAGCAAGTCTTGAAACTATGATTAGCAGAAACACGCATACCGGAACAGTGGCAGCGTCTTCTGCCGGATTTTTGAAACCAATTGCAGGCAGAATAACATCACCTTTTGGCTGGCGCACACATCCTATCTTCAACAGCAGAACTTTCCACTCAGGCGTTGATATAGGCGGACCAAATTATGGTAATATCGTCGCATCAAATTCCGGCAAGGTTATTTATTCAGGCTGGTACGGCGGTTATGGCAAGGTTGTCATTCTGGATCACGGTACAGTAAACGGCAAACCTACCACAACACTGTATGCTCATATGTCTTCAATACTTGTCAGCAACGGTCAAAGAGTTAACAAAGGACAGGTAATAGGAAAAGAAGGTACAACCGGATACAGCACCGGTCCTCACTGCCACTTTGAAGTGAGAATTAACGGAAAACCAAATAACCCGTTGAATTACATTTAAAAAATAAAGGTAATCGAATTGAAAAAGATAAATAAAATAGTTACAGCATTATTAATAATACTATCAGCAGGAAGTGTCTTTGCCGCAGAAGATACATATACTCCTTATGATATGGATACTATGTATGATGTTTATTATGAGGCACCTGTAATCATGCCGCTGCCGGAAACTGAAGATGAGAGAAAAATCATCAACATGACATCAGAACCTAAAGTAAATCCGATGTTCAAACAGATGCGTATTAAGATTACGAACTTTTTCCGCGCGAAAGAAAACGCTGAAAAAGAAAAAGAAATGAAAGAATTACAGGAAGAACTTCTGGATGATGAGGAAGCGCTTATTGATACTGAACCAAACATAAAAGAAATAAGCGACACAAAGTCTGTAAAAGCTAAAATTAGCACTGATGAAGATAGCGCAGAACAGGATACGGCTAATGTTCAGGAGGGTGAAAATTCAGAACAAACAATAGAATTGACCGGTCAGGTTCAGGAACAAAAAGCAGAAAATGATGTTATATTAGACTGTGATAATGTTGTATATGATGAGGTTAAAGATGAACTGGAGGCTATAGGTTCGCCTGTTTTGAGTTTTCCGCCGCAAAAAGTCTCTTTGAAAGCTGATAAAATGACTTACAGCCAGTCTTCAAATATTTTGAAAGCTTATGGAAATGTTGAATTAACTAAAGAAAATTCCAAAATATACGGGGATTACGTCCAGATTAACATGAATGAAGAAAATGCATTCATGGATAATGTTAAATTTAAACAGGGAAATTTTGTCGTAAATACCAGAAAAGCCACTGCAGAAAGTGATAAAATCGTGCTTGATGAAGGCAATATGACATCAGAAGAATCCTACAAACTTGATTTGAGAACAAGAATGATAGGCGGTCAGGATTTTTCAAGAATGTTAATTGAAGAGGATGAACGCTCCCACCTGAGTGATACAATAGGTGAAGTTCCGTTCAGGGTTAAGGCGGAAGAAGTTACGGTTGAAGGCAAAAAAGACCATGATACAATTACTTTGAAAAAAGGAACTGTATACTATGGTGATAAAAAACTTTTTAGATTTAAACGGTTTACCGCTCATACTGACAAAGACCAGAGTTACTTTGAGGCAAGCTATCCTGAATTAGGTTCACGCTCAAGATTGGGTATGTTCGCAGGTCCAGGGTTTATGTTTGACCTGCCGAATGGTGCTGTTGTCAAGGCAATTCCGTTCTTGAACTATAAAAATGATCTGGGTGTCGGCGGTGCATTAAAATACAGAAGTGCAAACAACGTAACTGATTTTGCATACGGGTCTGCAGAAGATATCTTTGTATTAAAAGGTCGCCAGAGATTAGATGACAAATTGTACTTGCAATACGGTATAAATTCCTATATGGAAGACGGATTTATGGGACGTAATATGGCAAAGTATGCGGCAGAAATTTATTATAAAGATGAAACTGTGGTAAAAGATACTATTGCAGATAATTTAGACTTGAGATTCCGTCAAAAAGCCGGTATCGGTTATATGCATAACACTGATTACAACAAATATTTTGGTAATATTCCGAATAAAGATATCGGTACTACCCGTTTCAAATATATTGCAGAAGCCGAACAATCTTTGTTCAAATATGAAAATAAAGAAAAACTTCAATTATTTGATTTGGGACTTGTATTACAGGGCAGCGCTGCTGTATATGGTACAGGCGACACACAATTCGTCGGCAGAATAGGTCCGAGAATTCACTCACAATACAAACGCTGGATGCAGGATATCGGATATTTTCAGGCAGCTTACGAAGACAACACGCCGCTTGCCAGATTTGATACTTACAGATACGGGCGTTCCAGTGTGTATATTAGAGAAGCACTGAGAATTAATAAATATTTAGCAGTCGGCTGGTCAGGAAATATTAACCTTTCTGATGACTCTCCTAACGGCAAAATGTTTCAGGAAAATGCTTTTATAGTTTCTCTGGGACCGGATGATTTCAAGGTAAACCTCGGTTATGATTTTATCCGTCAGCAAACTTACTTTTCATTTGCCATTGCAATGGATATGAAAGGATCTTCACTTGATTACAAACGTATGGAGATAAAAAATCCTGACAGAATTGCAAACAGCGATACCAAAAATGAAAAGCTGATACCGACTTTTGAAGAAGCGCAGGCGGCTAAAATGAAAAAGTCTGCAAAACCTGTATTACAGTATGCAGAAGTAGTAGATATTCAGGATCCTGATAGAGAGCAGTTATAATGAATGATTTGGAAAATTTAAAACAGGAATTAATTGATTACGGAAAAATAATGGGAGAAAAAAATTATACTCCCGGAGTTTCCGGCAACCTTTCAGCACGTTATGGCGAAAATGTGCTGGTCACAATATCCGGCAGTGCAAACGGTTATTTGAACAAAGATGATTTTGCCCTTGTAGATATGCAAAACAATCTTCTGTCAGGTAAAAAGCAGTCAAGCGAAACCAAATTACATCTGGAATTTTATAAACTCCGCAAAGATATAAATTATATAATCCATGTACACTCTCCATATCTTAGTTCATTCGCGTCCTGCGGAATTGCGCTGGATGAACCTATTATGGCAGAGAATGTTTTTTATTTCGGGCAAATCCCTCTGGCAGAATACGGATTGCCTTCATCTGATGATTTGGTTATAAAAACAGCAAAATATTTTAAAGATTATACGGCTGTTTTGATGGCGAATCACGGGTTTATTGTCGGCGGAACAACTATGAAAGAGGCTTATTTGAAACTGGAGCTTGCCGAATCTTATGCGCAGGTCGTGTTTAATACAAAAATGCTCGGCGGTGCAAAGGTACTTTCTGTAGAACAGACAAAAGAAATATTTGCCCTTCGCAACTAAATTTGCTTGTGTTATAATAAAAGAAAAAGAATAGTCGAGGAATTTAACAGTGTCTATAATGTTAGAACATAAACAGGGATTAATAGCAGGAGACGGCAGTCTTCCAGTAAAGATGGCGCAGTATGCAAAAGAAAACGGGTTTGAAGTCATATGTATTTCACTCGCTAATGACAACGTTAATCAGTTAAAAAAATACTGCTCAAAAGTATACTCCTGCCACCCGGGGGAAATAAACAGAATTGAATCTATACTTAAAGAAGAAGAAATAAAACAGGCAACATTTTTAGGCAAAGTTCATAAAAGAGTTCTGCTGCAACTGCATAAATTTGATAAACGCGCTATAGAACTTTTAAAATCAATGGAACGCTTAAATGATGATGAAGTTATGCTTTTGATAGTAAGAGAATTTGAAAAATCCGGCATAACAGTACTGGATCAGACGATTTTTATAAAAAATTTGATGGTGCCGTCAGGTGTCCTCGGAAAAGTTAAACCGACTGAAGCGCAAATGGAAGATGTAAATTACGGGTTCTGGCTGGCTAAAGAAATGGGTAAAGTTGATGTCGGGCAATCGGTTGTAATCAAAGATAAAATGGTAATGGCTGTTGAGGCAATTGAAGGTACAGATGTTTGTATCAAACGCGGTGCCAAACTTGCAAAGAAAAATGCCGTTGTCGTCAAGGTCGCAAAACCCGCACAGGACAAACGTTTTGATATACCGGCAGTCGGACTCAGAACACTTAAAACAATGAAAAAATACAAAGCAAATCTGCTTGCAATAGAAGCTAATGAAACTATTATTGTGGAGCAGGAAAAAGTTGTTAAATTTGCTGATGACAATAATATTGTAATAATGGCAGTATAGTATGAAAAAGATTTTTATTATAACAGGAGACTATTCAGGTGATATTCACGCCTCAAATGTGGCAAAAGCCTTAAAAAATACTTATCCGGATGTGATAATAGAAGGCGTTGGCGGTGAAAATCTTAAAGCACAGGGGGTTAAACTGCTTTCTGACCAGAAAAAAATGGGGGCTGTCGGAATTTCGCCTAAAATTGTTATCGACCATTATATTCTTGGCAGAAAAATAATTAAATACCTGAAAAATGAATTTAAACCTGACCTTGTACTGCTGATTGATTACGGGGCATTTAACCTGAGTATATCAAAATTTTTAAAGAATACAGGTATAAAAGTCTATTACTATATTCCGCCGCAGGTGTGGGCAAGCCGCAAATGGAGAATAAATACAATAAAGAAAAATATTGATGAAGTTCTATGTATATTCCCGTTTGAAAAAACAATGTATGAAAGTTACGGCATAAAAACACATTATGTAGGGCATCCGCTTGTTACACAACTGCCGGCAAAAGCCGACAGAAAAGAATTCTTTTTGAAACACGGACTGGATCCAGATAAAAAATTAGTTTCTGTATTCCCGGGCTCAAGAACATTTGAGCTTTACCAGTTAATGCATGTGTTTTTAAATACAGTAAAAGACTTGCAAAAGAAACACCCTGACTTACAGTTCTGTATTTCTCAGGCACCGAATTTTTCTGATAAAGTTTATAAAAAGTACTTAAAATCATCTGATATTAAAGTTATAAAAGGTGAAAATCAAGCATTACTAAGTGTTTCAGATGCACTGATACTTGCATCCGGTACAGTTGCTCTTGAGGCAGCCTTATATCAAACACCTATGATTATCGCTTATCGCGGACCATGGCTGTTTTATTTGATATATCTTCTGGTCAGATGTATCAAACGCGTATCGCTGCCAAATATTATTGCGGATAAAGAAATAGTACCTGAGATTATTCAAG
This sequence comes from Candidatus Gastranaerophilales bacterium, assembly GCA_944323045.1. Taxonomy (GTDB): domain Bacteria; phylum Cyanobacteriota; class Vampirovibrionia; order Gastranaerophilales; family Gastranaerophilaceae; genus CALUVH01. Next base: position 45,955 of record CALUQX010000004.1, read on the forward strand.
GCGGGGTAAATGTACGGAATATCTCCTATGAGATTGAAAAAATTCTGTATGATAAAAATTACCGCGATAACTACATAAAACAACTCGGTGAAGTAAAAACATTAATGTCAGATAAAAATTCAGCAAAAGAAGTCGCAAAAGAAATAGCCTCAGCACTGAATTTATAATTTGTAACAAAAACTGATTTAAACGCGCAATAAATAGCATTTCTGTGTTTTTATATAAACAGGTAGTTTTATGATAAATCAGGTTAGTGCAAATTATAATACATATAATACGGAAATGCCGCGTTCTTTTAGTGATTTTAGTGCTTTACGCGGTAATTATTACTTTAGCGCGCCTGTTCAGACTGATGAGGATAAAAAACATAGAAGCGCAAAATTAGGGGCAACAATAGCGACTTCTGCAATTGTTCTCGGATTCGGTGTCCTTGCACTTATGAAAGGACTGCCAAAAGGTTTTACACGTAAAATAGAAAATTTGCGCACTGTTTTGGAAGAAAAAGTTGCGAAACTGTCTGATGAAGCAAAATCTTCAAGAATGGCAGGATTTTATAAATATTCTTTGAATAAGGCTGAAAAAGCATCCGAATACTTAAACAGTGTAAATAACGCCTCAACTTTTAAGGATATTTTATTCGGAAGACTAATGCGTAAAACTAAACCGACCCGTAAAATTGCCGAAAAAATAACCGCCGTGTTTGAACGTTTTAGCCGCAAAACTGTTGTCGGCGGTTATAATAATGCCTATAACCGATTCAATAGAATGTATGAAGTCTTTGGCGCTGCAGATAACAAAATTATCTTAGAAAATGCTGACAAAGTCGTTACAATTAACGGTAAAACTCTTACTGCCAAAGAATGGCTGAAAGTAATCAGCGGGAAAAAATTGGATATGTCTCAGGCATTCAATTCTTACTTTGGCAAAGATGCCGTGAACATGCGCTATCAAACTACCAAAAAATCAATGTCCGGTTTAGAGAAAAAAGTTTGGGAGTTAAGTTTTGGAGATGTGAAAAATAATTATAAAAACAAAGAGATTTATGATACATTCCTGCCTGAGGCAATTTTGGAAGGTTCAAAAAGTTCGCTGAAAAAACAGGTCAACTGGTATAGAGATATAATTGCCGGAAATTCAGATAAACCGGGACACCTGGATGAAATAATGGAAATTTACAGACATCTATTGCCGCCGGCTGAATTCCAAAAACTCCAGCGCGCCTCTGACAGCGCTGTGAAAAAACTTGATAGAGCTGTTTTATTAGAAACAGATAAATTCTTTGATAAACTGCGCGATCTGGAACTTGGTTCTGCCCCTACCGACTTTTTATCAATGGTAACCGGTCTGGTCACAGTTGGTGCCGGCTTGACCAAAGCCGAAGATAATGACGAACGTATTTCTGTCTCATTAAAATACGGAATACCAGCACTGAGTGCAATTGCCACATCGCTTTATTTAGGCGCAACACTTGTATCAGGCGGCAGTGCACTTGTATTGAGTACAATATCAGGCTTGTTAATGAATAAAGTTGGTACAAAAGTTGATGAATACCGCCAAAAACAATTGCTTGCAAAACAGTCGCCGCAAACGGAATCTACTGCAAAAGCCGTATAGAAACTGTTAGTTTTTCTGCTATAATCCTTTTGAAAGGATTTATTATGTCAAAAACTGATGAAAAAAATAAGATAAGAGAATTTTTGGAACAAAAGGAATTAGAGACTTTAAGTGATTTTGCTACCAAAAGCATTAATACACTCGGCAGAGAAACCCCTGAGGAAGAATGCAATTTAAGAACATGTTTTCAGCGCGACAGGGACAGAATTTTGCATTCCAAAGCCTTCCGCCGCCTTAAACACAAAACACAGGTGTTTTTATCACCATTTGACGACCATTTCAGAACACGTTTGACACATACTCTTGAAGTATCACAAATAGCGCGGACAATTGCCCGTTCCCTGCGGCTTAATGAAGATTTAACCGAAGCAATTGCACTCGGACACGATTTAGGACATACTCCGTTCGGGCATTGCGGCGAAGGTGTTTTGAATGAACTTGTAAAAGGCGGGTTTCATCACAATTTGCAGAGTGTAAGGGTTGTAAAAGTACTTGAGAATTTGAATCTTTGCAAGGAAACAATAGATGGAATTTTAACGCATACATGGGGTTATGTTCCGAAAACTCCTGAGGCGCAGGTAGTTCAGCTTGCGGATAAAATTGCATATATAAATCATGACATAGAGGATTCTATCCGCGCCGGAATTATTTCGGAAGACGATTTGCCCAAGGATTGTATAGAATATTTTTCCTCAGTGCAAAGCAAAAGATTGGATAGAATGATTAATGAAGTTGTATTTAATTCGTTGAATATGCCGAAAGTCGCAATGAGTGAAGAAGGCTGGTATTACACAACGAAATTGCGTCAGTGGATGTTTGATAATGTTTATATAGATTCACCTGCAAAACAGGAAGAGAAGAAGGCAAGACGCGTAATAAAAGAACTTTTCGGTATATACGTGGAAATGCTGAAACCTTGTTGTGAAGAGAGTCGTATTGAACGTGTTGTAACGGATTATATTTCCGGCATGACAGACAGATATGCCGTTGAGAAGTTTAAGGAATATTTTATCCCTCGCGGCTTGCAGCTAAATTCAAAAGATGATTACTTGTTTAAACTAGCAAATGCATCGGAATTCAGTGAATAGTGAACAGGCGGACAAGTCGTAGGGTGCGTCGAAACGACGGCACCCTACTTTTCTGAGATCGCGCAATATCTACGACTTGCTAGAATTGCGACGATGCCGCTGCGCGATGACATGGTGGCGTTGCCTGATTCATGTAACCCGCTTAATCACTTAATCACCCAGTCACTTAATCACTTCAAGTAACAACAGTTCACAGGTCACCGTTCACTGGTCACCATTCACAGTCTTACATCTTACTAAGCAGTTTTATGATTGAGCGTTTGAAATCTTTTTTTATCGGTTTTACGTAATTTAGAACAATACTTTCTGTATTAATCAGGAGTTTGCGTGCCTTGCCGGTTTTAGGATACATAAATGAAAACTTTGTTCTAAAAATATCATAGGCATCTCTTACCGGAGTTAATTTATAAATATCATTCAAATTTCTCCTGAAGAATTCGGGATAATTATTGCTGCGGGCTTTCTTACGTGCGAGAAGTGCCACTGTCGGATTTGTTGTGCAATCGTCAAGATGATTTATTGCATCTTCCACACAATTGGAATCTATTTTTAACCGTGTGTCCAAATGCATGTTGTTATATTGCGCATTGCGTCTTATTGACTCATAACGGCAGCCGCCTTCTTGTATTTCCATAGTAGAACTCCTTTTTAATTCTTAAAACAACAATACAAAATTTTTTGCTACTTTTTATCTAAAATAATAATTTTTTTAACACAAATATTATACAATCAGGCAATATAATTTGGGTTTTTATTAATGCATTATATTTGTATGAAAAATTTACTGATTATTTTAACATTTTTATTAATGGCATCACAGGCAATGGCAGATACTTGTGAAGAAGTTATTGCTCATGAACATATGTTTAAGGAAAAACAGGCTACCAGCAATCAGGTTATTATTACCAACATGAGGAATATCATTTGTGCAGGTAATGCTTTTAAAATACTTTTTGAATGCAAATTCCATTCAGAATGCATGAAAGCCGGAGACAGAGTGAATTTTGATGTACCGGAAGCAATTTACACACAGGAAGGTACTCTGCTTATTCCGGCATGTTCCAAAATTGTTGCAACTGTAATAAAAATAGAAAAACAACGGGTGCCGAATAAAAATGCAAGAGTGTATTTAAATTTTGAATGTTTGCTTTTGCCTGACGGCACAACAGTTGCAATGGCTGCCAGAACAGCGACAAAAGACGGAGCGCTGAAAGAAGGTCCGTGGATGACTGCCGGCAAACTTTTTGCTTATACTCTGGGATTGGGAATTGTCGGTGCAGGCGCCGGTACAGGTTTTGCGTTTATTCCAAATCCTGCAAAACTCGGAGTCGGTTATGCAATAGGTATTCCTGTCGGTACAACCGTCGGCTTAATTACAGGTCTCATTACTCCGGGGCTGAAATACCATGCAAAAGCAGGTGAAGCTGTTACGATTATCCTGTGCGAAAATCTTGGATTGTCAAAGCAAAACACCTGCCCTTGCAATGAGTAATTTTTATATTTTAATCAGCAAAAATTTACTGTCTTTTAAGGCAACAACTTTATGTTCTTTATCGCGTTTAAACATAAGTATTTCGCCTTTGCCGACTTTAAATTTTTCCGCATCAAAATGAAGTTCCACCTCGCCTTCCAATACATATACAGCAGCATCACAAATTGAAGTATGAGTATCGATAATTTCATCCTTCTTAATAGCTATTATGCTGAGACTGCTGTCGTTGTCCTCCATCAAGACTTCCCGCGCAAATTTTTCTTCATCAAGATTAACTATTTTTTTGGCTTCTAAAACATTGTAATACATAATATAATCTCCTATTTTTATATACTTTAATATTAAATCCGCCAGAAATGTAAGTTACAATATCCAAAAAGACAGCATAATCGATTATTCTTAAGAATATGAAGTATTGATAAACCACTCCTCTTCCTTTATACAAGCAGTTTACAAGTGTTTCATTGACACGGATTAAAAAATGCTCTAATATAAAACTATTAAATACTATTTTTTTAAAGACGGAGAGAAGTATGAAATTAAAAATAAAAATGACAAGAAAAAAAGCCGCAATAGTAATTTTACTGATTATTATTGTTCCGATAATTTATAACAAGACAGCGGGATATATAGCAGGCTTAATCCAAAAACAGGCAATGATGATGCCAAAAGAAGTTGTCGTAGACAATCCGCATAAAGAAAGTACTTATATCTCCGCCGAGGCAACCGGACGTGTTGAGGCAAAGTATTCTGTTGATGTGGTTGCGAGAGTTCCGGGATTTTTGATAAAAAAATATTTTAAAGAAGGGGATTTTGTTAAAAAAGGACAGTTGATTTTTCAGATAGATCCCAGAGAATACCAGATAGAAGTCAACAACGCAGCAGCATCAGTTAACCAGTACAGCGCACTGTTAAAAAACGCACAGCAGGAATTAAACCGCGCAAATGCACTGGTAAAAGAAGATTTGATAAGCAGATCCGATGTAGATCAGAGTTTTGCAACCAGAAACCAGAACAAAGCGCTTTTAGATGCGGCGGTTCAACAGCTTGAACTTGCAAAGGTTAATCTGAGTTATACCTCTATAAAATCACCGATTGACGGACGTATCGGAAAGGTTAATATTACAGAAGGCAACTATGTTACAGCAACTTCCGGCTCACTGGTTAATATTTCCAGCACAAACCCTGTTTATGTTTCTTTTAGCTTAAAGGGCGACGATTTTGTCAGACTTTTGAGATCCAGCAACCGGTTGAAAGATGTAAAAGTTCAGTTAGAAATAGAAGACGGGCAGTGGTATGACAAAACAGGTAAGGTAGATTTTGTAGATAATAAAATTGATAAAGATTCTGGTTCAATAAATCTTCGTGCTGTATTTGACAACGATAGAGGCTGGCTGGTTCCGGGTGATTACATGAAAGTAAAACTTGTAGCCCCGCAAATGGTTGATTTTATGACAGTGCCGCAGGCTTGCACTAAAGGTGATCCGATGAGCGGATATTATGTATGGACAGTTGTTGATAATAAAGCTGTAAGAAAAAATATTGAAGTATCCGACAGTATTAACAATAACTGGGTAGTGGAAAGCGGACTGAATAATGATGATGTTGTTGTAGTATCCGGCATTCAGAATATTAATGCAGAAGGTCAGAAATTAAAGATTATTGACAACGAAGAATATATTAAACATTTAAATGCAGGTAAATAATGAAAAAGATTTTTGATAAAGATAAACTGTACTTTTTTATAAGAAAACCGAGATTTGCGCTTGTAATTTCTATATGTATAGTGATTATGGGGCTTATTTCAATGATGTCATTAAAGCAGGAAAACTATCCTGATGTAACACCTCCACAGGTGAGAGTTTCAGCCTCTTATACCGGTGCTAACGCGGAAGTTATTGAATCTTCTATCGCGACAGTTCTGGAAAATAAGTTGAATGGGGTTGAAAATCTTTCTTATATGACATCAACTTCATATGACGGTTCATATTCGCTGACTCTGTATTTTAAAGTTGGTACTGATAAGAACGTTAACCTGATGAATGTGCAAAACAGAATTCAGCAGGTACTTTCACAACTGCCAGAAGAAGTGCAGAGAACAGGTGTAACCGCTTTGAGCAGAACATCCGGTTCCGGCGCTATTATTCTTAATATCGAGGCAGAAGAAGGCGACTGGTCACAACTGGATTTGACAAACTACGGGTCTATTTATATTAAAGATGAATTGAAACGTGTTGAAGGGGTTGCAGATATTGATGTTTACGGTTCCGGCGATTATTCAATGAGAATTTGGCTTAATCCTGAAAAAATGGCAGGGTTGAATATTTCTACAACAGAAGTAAAAAACGCTATTGTTGCGCAGAATACACAGGTTACCGCGGGTTCACTCGGTGCATTGCCGACAGATGATGAACAGGCTTTGCAGCTCACTCTCAAAACTAAAGGGCGTTTGTCTGATGTAAAAGAGTTTGAAGATATTATATTGCGTTCCAATATGGATGGAAGCAAAGTCAGACTTAAGGATGTTGCGCGTGTAGAATTAGGCGCTGCAACTTATACTCAGTTAGGTCGAATAAATAATAAACCGGCGGCTTTGATAATGGTGTCACAGCTTTCTGATGCAAACATTTTGAATTTGTCTAAAGCTGTTAAAAAGAAGGTTGCTGAATTAAATTCACAGTTCGACAACGGGTTGAAGGTTCAGTTTATCAAAGATGATTCAGATTATATTCACGAATCAATGAAAGAAGTTGAATTTACGATTTTACTCACAGGTCTAATCGTTGTAATAATCATATTTTTATTTTTGGGCGATGCAATGGCAACACTTGTTCCTTGTGTAACCATTCCGGTATCATTAATCGGTACATTTGTTGCCCTAAAAGCATTAAATATGAGTATAAACCTGTTATCACTTTTTGCCCTTGTACTTGCAGTAGGGGTTGTAGTAGATGATGCGATTGTTGTTATTGAAAACGTAAAACGGCACTTAGAAGAAGGCAAATCTGCTGTTATAGCAACCCAGTTGACTATGGAAGAGGTAGGGTCTTCACTTGTTGCAATGGCATTAGTTTTGATGGCGGTATTTGTTCCGATTATATTTATGGGCGGAATGACAGGGGTTATGTACAAACAATTTGCTGTTTGTATTGCTGTTTCAATTGCTGTTTCTGCAATTTGCGCTCTTACGCTTTCTCCTGCAATGTGTTCACATTTTCTCGGTGAGAAAAAAGAAACTCAAAAAACTAAAGAAATTAAATCTCCTCTGTTTTTGCATCTTAAACACATCGCCAAAAGAATAGGCAGACGAACTGATATTATGGTAGAAAAATTTAATGCATTTTTTGCCAAAACAGAAGATTTTTATATTGAATATGTAGAAAAATTTGTTCATAACAAGAAATTGACAATAATTTTCTATTTGTCAATAGTTGCGTTAACCCTGTTTTCTTTCAGAATAATCTCAACCGGATTTATTCCAGACGAAGATCAGGGGGTATTGCTGGCAAGTATTACGCTTCCTGACGGTGCATCACTTTCCAGAACAGAAGATGTTGCCTCAAGGCTTGTCACGCAGATAAGAGATATTGAAGGTGTTGATGAAAACAGATTAATTGTATTTGGCGGCAACGGAGCTTCAAACAGCGCCACTGCAATTATAAAACTGGATGACTATGCAGACAGAAAAGTTTCGCCGTTTGCCTGGGTAAAAAGAAAATTTCAGGGACGTCCGACAAACCTCTCCCACACAGCAATTTTGAACAGAATAAGAGCAATTGCCTCAAATACAAAAGAAGCATCAATCGTTGTCTTTTCACCGCCTGCTATAAGCGGTATGAGTATGATGGGCGGGTTTGAATTCCAGATGCTGGCAAGAGGCGAATACACTCCGCAAGAACTTGAAAGCTGGGCGAATAAACTGATTGAGGCCGCAAATCAAGATCCGTCATTATCAAGTGTTTATACAACATTTCAGGCAAATGTGCCACAATATACTTTAGAGATTGATTATGAAAAAGCACTTGCGCAAAGCGTTGATTTGCAGGAACTTTATTCAACCTTAGCCTCAATGCTCGGTACTTATTATGTAAATGACTTTAACAAATACGACAGGGTATTTAAAGTTGAAATGCAGGCAGAAAGCCAGTACAGAAACACAGCAAATGATTTGTCCGGTATTTATGTAAAAAATACAAACGGGGTAATGGTTCCGATACTGTCAATGGTAAAACTTAAACAAACAATCGGTACAGCATCAATTTCAAGATACAACCTGTATCAGTCTGTACAAATACAGGGACAGCAGGCAGCAGGAAAAAGTTCCGGAGATGCGATGAATGCAATGGAAACAGTGGCAAGAAGAGTTCTGCCTTCTGATATAACATTTGACTGGTCAGGAACATCCGCTCAAGAACGCGAAGCCTCAGGACAAACAGTTATAATTGTCGCTATGGCATTGATATTTGTATATTTGTTCCTTGTAGCTTTATACGAAAGTTATACAATTCCAATCGCTGTACTGTTGATTTCACCGGTTGCAGCACTTGGCGCTTTGATATTCCAGATGATGATTAATCAGTCATTTGATATTTATTCGCAGGTCGGGATGATAACCCTTATTGGTCTTGCGGCAAAACAGTCTATTTTGATTGTAGAATTTGCTAAAGAAGAACACGAAAAACACGGACTTTCCGTAAAGGATGCTGCTGTAAAAGCCGCAAAACTTCGTTTCCGTGCGATTATGATGACAGAAATAGCGTTTATTCTGGGCGTTTTACCAATGCTTTTTGCATCAGGCGCCGGTGCAAATTCAAGATTGTCTGTCGGCTCAACAGTATTCGGCGGTATGGTCGCGGCGGCAACTATCGGGGCTGTTTTGACACCGGCATTCTATGTAATTGTTCAGGAATTCGTTGATAAATTCCCTACTAAAAAAATTACGGATGAGGATTTGGAGTATTAGTTTATGAAAAAGATTTTTAGTTTACTTTTAATATCTTCACTTGTCACAGGTACTTTTAATATAGCTCTGGCAAAAGATGCACAGGACAATAACAATATAAATATCGCCAAAAAACCTGAAAAAATCGAGATAGTTAAACCTGAAAAAGAAAAAAAAATAAACCTGAAACGGGAACGAAAAAAACATGCACAAAATGTAAAATCTAAAGAAGAGTCTTCAAAAGAAGCAGAAGGCATGTATGAAACGAAATTCCCTGTTATAAACAGTAAAATCGAATATTCTGAGATGAATGGCGAGGTTACACTGACAGACTGTATTAAACTCGCAATCACTCACAACCCTGCAATAATGTCAGCGATTAATAATGCAGATATTTATAAATCAAGAATAGGACAGGCATGGTCAAATTATTTTCCTACTCTCGGCGCAGGGATAAGTTATTCAAGAAACGATTCTCTGATGACAATGACAGGCGGGCAGTTCTCCCGCATGATGAATAGAAAATATGATTTGTACTATACGCCGACACTTTCTGCAAATATGCTGCTTTTTGACTTTGGCAAAACTAAAGCAAATGCTGATGTCGCCAAAAGAACGTATGAATCTTCAAGATATGATGCTGAAACAAGTATTGAACTTGTAATTTATAATGTGAAAGTTGCTTATTACAATCTTGTGTTTGCAGAAATTCAAAAAGTTGTGTATGAAGATACGGTTAAAGATTACGAATTGCAGTTGAAACAGGCAAGTGCATACTATCACATCGGTAAAAAAGCCAAAATAGATGTCACAACCGCTGAATACAACCTTGGCAACGCAAAAGTTAACTTGATTAAAGCAAAAAATACCCTTGAACTTGCCGCTGTAGAACTTGCAAACGCTGTAGGTATTCCTGAGTTGGAAAATGTTGTTTTAAAAGACAAGTTAAATACAAAAGCTTATGATGTTGATTTTAAAGAATTAATTAAAATCGCAGAAGCCTCCCGTCCTTCGCTTTTATCTGCAAAGAAAAGAATGGATGCGGCAGAACTCAACATAAGAAGTGCCAAAAGGGCATTTACACCAGATTTAAGTGCATTCGGGTCTTATAACCACGGCGGTCCGCGTGTAAATACTGATTATGGTTATCAGTTCGGAGTCCAGTTGAATTATACCGGTTTAAATTTAATGCTGTTGAAAAAACTGGTTGATGAGGCAAATTCTACTTACAAAAAATGTGTTGCGGATTACGAAGCCGAACGCCAGAATGTTTATCTGGAAGTAAAAAGCGCATATATAAGCCTTTTAAATTCGCACGACAGCCTTGAGGTTGCAAAACTTGCACTGCAACAGGCAAAAGAACAACAGTATCAGGCTTACAGAAGATATCAGGTCGGTTTAGGAAATGCTATTGAATTCAAAGATGCCGAAAATACCTACCTGAATGCTCAATTAAGCTACTACTCAAATCTGCTGGATTACAATGTTAACGCAGCAGAACTTGAACGTGTAATCGGTGCTCCAATTAAAGAATCAGAAATTGATTTGTAAAAAATTAAATTTATCTCTTGACTGATAGTTGTTATCAAGTTGTATTATAATTGAATAAAATTATAAGGAGATTTTTTATGAAAAGAAGAGATTTTATAATAAATTCAGCACTTGCAATAGGTGGCACAGCCCTGCTTGCAGGCTGCGGCAAAAAAGAACTAATAATGTCAGAAAATCAGGTAGTCAGAAGAAAATATAAAGATATAGAAGTTCCGCTGCTGGGGCTTGGCTGCATGCGTCTGCCAATGAAGAATGACGAAATAGACATGCAGGAGTTAGAAAAAATGGTTGAATACTGTATGCAGCACGGCGCAAACTATTTTGACACTGCATATATGTATGTTGAAGGTAAATCTGAAAACGCCATAGGAAAAGTCCTGAAAAACTATAAACGAGAAGACTTTCTTCTCGCTGACAAAAGTCCTATTTACAAAATGCGGACGAGAGAAGATGTAAGAAAAGTATTCAATGAACAACTTGAAAAATGTCAGGTTGAGTATTTCGACTTTTATATGGCTCATAACATAAACAAAAACACATTTGATACCTATAAAAATGTGGAAATGTATGATGAACTTGTAAAACTTAAAAAAGAAGGCAAAATTAAATATATGGGATTTTCATTCCACGGAACTCCTGAAATTTTGAGAGAAGTTGTAAAAGATCGCAAATGGGATTTTGCGCAATTACAGATTAACTATCTTGACTGGGATGTTGTAAAAGCGCATGAACAGTATGATATAGTTCAGGCTCAAGGAATTCCTGTAACAGTTATGGAACCGTTGCGAGGCGGCGGACTGGTTAATTTGAGCGACAAAGCACTTGCAAAGTTAAAAGAAAACTATCCGGATACAACTCCTGCAGCGTTCGGACTAAGATGGGCTGCCAGCAGAAATAATGTAGTGACTGTATTGAGCGGAATGAGTAATTTGCAGCAGGTTAAAGAAAATATCCAAACTTTCATTGATTTTAAACCAATGGATGAAAAAGAAAACGCACTTGCACTGGAAATAGCAAAAATTATTCAGTCGCAGGGAGAAATTAACTGTACTGCCTGCAAATACTGTACGGAAGTTTGTCCGCGCGGAATAAATATTCCGGCAATATTCTCGCTGTATAACCAGTATAAAGTAAGCAAGAATAAAATGCTGTTTACAATCTATTATGAAACACTTGCTGATGAAGAAAAAGCTGACAAATGTATAAAATGTAATTTATGCAACAAAAATTGTCCGCAGAATTTGTCCATACCGGAATTGCTTGCAAAAATTGAAAAAGAGTATGAAGAGATAAAAGCAGGTTAAGAATGAAAAAAACAGCATATAAAATAAGACTAATTACCGCCGGAATTGCCGGTATTTTGTCAATACTTGCAGTGTGCGGAGTATTTTATCCTGTAAGTTTTTTAGATATACAGTTTGTTCCACTTTTGCAAAGGACTCTCGCAGATTATTCATTGTCAGCAATGATATTGCTGGTAGTATTGCTGGCGGTTACGGCAGTTTTCGGACGTTTTTACTGCTCAACAATTTGTCCGTTCGGAATTTTACAGGAATTTGCAGCACTGATTTTTAGACGAAAAACAAAACAGCAGTGTAATGCCGGATTTAAGTATATTATTGCGGCATTGACTTTCGGAACACTGCTTGGCGGCAGCGCGCTGTTGATAAGATATATTGACCCGTATTCGGTCTTTGGTTCTGCAATAAGTCTGTCTTTGACCGGACTTGTTGTTTTATTTGTAGCTCTGGCACTGGTATTTTTCAAAAACAGATTTTTCTGTACAAATATTTGTCCTGTGGGGGCAGTTCTCGGACTCATATCAAAATTCTCACTTAACAAAATATACATTGATAAAGATAAATGTGTATCCTGCGGATTGTGCGTACATTCCTGTCCTTCAGGATGCATAAATAAAGACGAAAAAACAGTTGATAATGAAACTTGTGTTAAATGTCTTAAATGCATCGGAACATGCCGGCAAAATGCCATAAAATACGGGATTAAGCCAAAGGAAGAAGTGAAATTCAGTGTAAGCAGAAGAAAATTAATCTGGACCGGAGCAGCATTTGTTGTGCTGGCAGGCGCGGTTAAAGCCGGTCTTGAACTGGGTGAGAAAGCTGCAGAAAAAATTCGTAATATAATTCTCCCGCCGGGAGCAGTGAATGCAAACAGGATGTATAACAAATGCTTGAACTGCAACCTGTGTATTGAAAATTGCCCGAATAAAATTCTTGCAAAAGCAAACGATAAGTTTGGTGCCGTTCATATAGATTACGCAAAAGGCGAAGGATTTTGCAAATATGACTGCAATAAGTGTTCACAGGTCTGTCCTTCCGGCGCAATAAAGAAAATTACAAAAGAAGAAAAACAAAAAACAAGAATCGCTATGGCATCAATAAATCAGGAAAAGTGTACACAATGCGGCATATGCGTCTATGACTGTCCGGCTGGTGCTATTTCAAAACAGGGTAAGAAAACAGTGATAGATGCCTCAAAATGCATTGGCTGCGGCAGATGTAAAAAATCATGCCGGTTTGATGCTATAGAAATTTTTGCAATAAATGAACAAACAGTGATATAATAAAATAAAAAAAGAAGGAGAAATAAATGTCACTAGGAATAACAGAAATTACACTAATATTAGTTGTTATATTGCTTTTATTCGGCGGGAAAAGAATACCGGAACTTGCAAGAGCACTTGGCAGAGCGTCTTATGAGTACAAAAAAGCTAAAGATATTATAAAAAAAGAGGCAAACGGCTTGCGTGAATCTCTGGAAGAGCAGTCTGAAAAACCTCAAGAATATCAGTTAAAAGATGATGTAAAAAATCCGGAAGTCTAAAAATGCCCGAACAAAATGACGATAATGAGAGTCTGATTTATCATCTGGAAGCTTTACGCAGCACTTTGATAAGATGTTTTGTCTCAGTGGCTGTTGTGCTGCCGTTTACTTTTTTTGCTGCCCCGAAAGCTTTGAATTATCTGATAAAAATACTTATCGGCAATAACAAAATAACACTCAATTATTTTTCGCCTGCAGAGGTCTTTCTTTTACAGATAAAAATTGCACTGGTGATAGATTTAATAATTTGTTTTCCGTATATTGTAAAAAATATATGGGATTTTATTCTGCCGGCACTTTATGAGCATGAAAAGAAATTTATTAAATCAATAGTTCTGGTATCCAGTACACTTTTTATAGCCGGCGTGTTGTTCTGTATTTTTATACTTTTGCCGCTAATTATAAATTTCGGCGTAAGCTTTGCTACTCCTGATATTCAGGCTGTTTTTGGCATTTCAAATGTAATAAATCTTTCACTCTGGCTTGCAGTAATTTTCGGGCTGACGTTTCAGGTGCCGCTGATAACATATTACCTGATAAAGTGGGATATTATATCATACGAATCAGTAAGCAGCAAAAGATCTTATATAATCGTTATTCTTTTGATTATTGCGGCGATACTTACACCGCCGGATGTAGTTAGCCAGATTACACTTTTTATACCTACTTATCTGCTGTTTGAACTCGGACTTTTATTCTCTAAAAAGAAAAAAACAAAAAGCTTGACTTATAGCTGCTATCAAGTGTTAGGATTAAATTATGGATGAAAAATATATAGATTTAAATTTTGCAAAATTAGATATAGAGAGAGTTAAGCGCAGGAAATACTCAGAGGCTGTTTATTGTGAATGCAAATCAAATGACCAGCTTGCAGAGATTTTTAAAACATTCAGTCAAAACGGTCAAAATGTAATAGGTACACGAGCCTCAAAAAAACAATATGAAGCTGTAAAATCCATTTTACCGGCGGTTGAATACAATGAAAAAGCAAGAGTTTTAACCCTTGTGACAAACAAGATTGAAAAAGTTGGTGAAATTGCAATTTGTACAGGCGGCACAGGCGATATTCCCGTTGCAGAAGAGGCAGCCGCAACAGCAGAATTCTATGGCAGCAATGTGAAAAAATACTACGATATCGGTGTTGCCGGAATTCACAGACTCTTTGACAAAATTGATGAAATAAAACAGGCAAATGTAATTATTGCAGTTGCCGGCATGGAAGGTGCGTTAGGCGGAATTATTGCAGGCATGGCAGATGTTCCTGTTATTGCGGTGCCTACATCTGTGGGGTATGGAACATCTTTTAAAGGGCTTTCTGCGCTTTTAACAATGCTTAACTCCTGTGCAGAAGGCATGACTGTTGTAAATATTGACAATGGATTTAATGCGGGTTACAGCGCAAATCAGATTAACAGAAAAATATGCGGAGGGAAATAAATGAAATTATATTTTGATTGCAGTTCAGGAATTTCGGGAGATATGTCAGTTGCCGCACTTTTGGATTTGGGCGCTGATAGAAAAAAACTTGATAAAGCATTATCTTCTCTTAATCTTAATAAGGAATTTGAATATAAAGTCTCTGATGTATTCATAAATTCTATTAAAGCAACTGACTTTGATGTTATTTTGCTGAATGAAGAACATACACATCATCATGAACACGAACATCATCACGATAGCGGGCATGAACATCATCATGCACATAGAAATTTAGAGGATGTGAATGCGATTATAGACAGAGCTGATATAACAGAAAACGCCCAAAATCTTGCTAAAAAAATCTTTGAAATTGTTGCGCAGGCTGAGGCAAAAGTCCATGGCAAAGATATAAAAGATGTTCATTTCCATGAAGTCGGTGCAATAGATTCTATTGCCGATATTGTGAGTTTTGCAGTGCTTTTTGATGATTTGAGCCCTGAAAAAGTATATTTTTCAACCATTACAGAAGGCAAAGGTTTTGTAACCTGCCAGCACGGAAAACTATCTGTGCCTGTTCCTGCAGTGTGTGAAATAGCATCAGAATACAAACTGCCGCTTAGAATCACAGATAATGACGGAGAAATGGTTACACCAACCGGTGCTGCAATAGCCGCTGCATTGTATAACGGTGAAAAACTGCCAGATGAGATTATTATGGAAAAAGTCGGTTATGGCGCAGGTAAAAGAAAATATGAAAACCCGATTTTAAGAGTTATGATGTTACAATAATAAAGGAGAAAGAAATATGCATTTAGGAAATTCTATTATTTGTCCGGTGACAGGAATACCAATGATTATTGCAGCAGGAGCTGCTGCGGTGTGGGCATTTAAAAAAGCCAGAAAAGATTTTAAAAAAGAAAGTGTATTACCGGCAGTTGCAGTGACTTCACTTGTTTTTGCACTTCAGATGATTAATTTTTCAATCCCGACAACTGCATCAAGCGGACATATTGTTGGCGGGATTTTGCTTGCCGCAATATTAGGACCGTATGCGGCATTTCTTGCAATGTGTGCAATATTACTTGTACAGGCAGTTTTCTTTGCAGACGGCGGGCTGCTGGCACTCGGATGCAACATATTTAACATGGGATTTTTAGCATGTTTTGTTGCGTATCCGCTTATTTATAAGCCGCTTGCTCAAAACAATAAATCTGTTTTAGGCGCAATAATTGCCTCTGTTGCGGCTTTACAACTCGGCTCAATTGCTGTTGTTGCAGAATCAGCACTTTCAGGTTCAACTTCCGCTAACATCGGATTATTTGCCGGCTTGATGCAGAGTATTCATCTGGCTATAGGTGTAATTGAAGGTGTTGTGACAGCAGGAATTGTTTATGCCGCGCAAAAAACAAATATCTCAAAAAATTTCTCATATGTAACAGGACTAATTTCACTTGTTTTAGCGGGCGGAATTTCTCAGTTTGCCTCTTCTAAACCCGACGGACTTGAATGGTCTTTGTTAAATATGTCAGAATCCTTTGTCGCACAAACTAACGGACATATCTATACAGTATCAGAAAGTATTCAGGCAAAAACAGCAATACTTGCCAGTCTGCCGTCTGTACCGGCTAACATTCTCGGGCTTGCCGCTGCTGCAATACTGATGTTTGTATGTGTTTACTTCCTGATTGACAGAAAAGCTAAAGTTTATGAAAAATAAATTTGAACAATTAAAATTTAATCTCCAAAATCTGGAAAAGCAGGGCTTATGCCTTGCTTTTTCCGGTGGAATTGACAGTGCCCTGCTGCTTTTTACCTGTAAAGATATGAATATAACGGCTGTTACTTTACATTCTGTCTTTCAAACAGATGAAGAACTTTATTTTACAAAAGACTTTTGCAACAGACTCGGTGTCCGGCATGATGTTGTAACATTTAACCCGCTTGAAGACGACATTCTTGTCAATAACCCTGTTGATAGGTGCTACCATTGCAAAAAGATATTTTTTACAAAAATAAAGGATTTTGCACAAAACAACAATCTGAAATATATTCTTGATGGCACAAATTATGACGACTTACGCGTCTATCGACCGGGCTTAAAGGCACTTAAAGAATTAGACATCATTTCACCATTTGCAAAATTTCAGATAACAAAACAAGAAATTAGAGAGTATGCAAAGCTTTGCGGGCTGACAATTTATAACAAGCCTTCAGCGCCCTGCATTGCAACAAGATTTCCTTACAACACAAGACTTGATAAAAACAGCATTGAAAAAATTAAATCTGCCGAAAAAATACTTAAAACTATCGGGTTTGAAAACAACCGCGTCCGCCTTCATAACGATATTGCACGTATTGAGATTCCTCCAGATGAGTTTAATTCCTTTACAGAAAAACGTGTTCAGATTATAAATGAACTGAAAAAACTTGATATCCAATATTTAACCCTTGATATTGAAGGAATAAGAAGTGGCAGCATGGACATAGAATTGCCGCAAAACTACGTCAAATAAAGCATTACAAAACATCCATACTGATTTATAATATTTTTATGAGTATGCAGATTCTGGCGGAATATCTGGAATATTTGGATGTTGAAAAGGGGCTTTCTGAAAACACAAGGGAAGCCTACAGAAGAGATTTAGGCGAATTTTTAAATTTCTGCGGCTGTAAAGTTCAGGATGTCAAACGCTCAAATCTTAATTCTTTTATCCTGAAACTCCGCGACGACAAATATTCTCCGACAAGCGTTGCCAGAAAAATTGCCTCCCTGCGTGGTTTTTTCAAATGGCTCTGTGCAAATGAGATTTGTAAATCCAATCCGGCACTTACACTTGAACAGCCAAAGCTGCCGCAAAAACTCCCTAAAGTTATGACTATAGAAGAAATAGAAACTATTCTAAAACAAAACCTAACCCCCGAACAAAAGGTTATTGTAGAACTTTTATATGGCTGCGGACTGCGCGTTTCAGAACTCGTGAATCTTAATTTTAATGACATTGATATTAACGCAAAATACCTGCAATGTATGGGAAAAGGGTCAAAAGAGAGAATTGTGCCGATTGGTAAAAAAGCAATTAAAGCAATAAAAAATTTCCTGCCATACAGAGAATTTATTTTAAATAAATATATGCTCGCCTCTAAAAAATTATTGATTACAGAAACAGGCAGAGAAATTACACGTCAGGATATATATAATTTTATTAAGGCACAGGGTGAAAGAATTCATAAGCATATTTCTCCTCACACACTGAGACACAGTTTTGCAACACATCTATTAGAAAACGGTGCGGATTTGCGTATTGTGCAGGAACTTCTGGGGCATAGCGATGTTTCCACCACACAATTGTACACTCATATTAGTAAAAAACGCTTGAAAGAAGTTTATTTTGCAATAAACTCATCATGAAGGTAGCCAATGTTAGAATTATTTGTAACGGAAATAGAACCGGATTCGGATAAAATCTACATAACAGCGGGACTTGCCGCAACAATGCAGGGACTGGGGTATTACACCACAGTCTACAAACCCATACAAACAGGGGCTGTAGAAAACAACGGCTATCTACAATCTCCGGATTTAGTTTTTGTAAAACTGATTGATACCTATATCCAGACATACTTCAGCTACCTTTTAAAAAGCACATCAACCCCTTTTGTTGCCGCTGCTGAAGAAAATACCATTATTGATAAAGAATTAATCCTGCGTGATTATGAAAGCATTATGAAAAGTTACGAATGCATAATCACAGACGGCACATCCGGTATTAACACTCCTTTTGCCCCCAATTTTACGGAAAAAGATTTTATAAAAGAACTTAATCTGCCTGTAGTATTTGTAATAAAGCCGACAGCATCTGCTGTAACTTCAACACTTATGACCATAAATCATGCACAGATAGAAGGGATTAATATCCGCGGGGTAATAATAAATGACTACTGCGACAACACCTGTCCGGCTGAAGTTAAAACTATGCCAAACCTGATAGAAACTTACACAGACACCTGTGTATTAGGCAAATTCAATCATGTTGATGATATCCAGAATGTCAATCCGAATGATTTAATCGCAAACATTCTCTCCGGCATAGATATTGAAAAAGTCTTTAATGTAAAAATAGCAAAGCTTCACGGGTAATGTTAAGGTTTGTAAAAATATATAATCTATATATACAAATCCGGCAATTTTTTATAAATAATCTTTTTAATATAAATAAGAGAGGTTTCGTATGGACGAGAGAAAAATAACAAAGTTAACTGTTATTGAAAACACAAAAACAGATGAAGTTGAAAAAGTTTCAAAATCATCTGCTGTTCGTCATACAAATCCTATCATGAAAAAGGCGTTGGAATTTCATCAGGAAAAAGTCGGGAAGTTTAGTGTAAAGGATTTATTCAAACCGTAAATCCTTTCCCTGTTGACCATTTTCTTTACCTCTTATCAGGAGGTATTTTCTGCCTGTTTTGATTATCTCAAAATCGTCTTCATTCTGCGCAATTTCTTTGTACTCATCTTTTCTGATAATAAAAAGAGTATTTTCATTTTTTAAAGCTTTATCCAAAAACGGATAGTTATTTGCAGTTTCAAAAGTTACATGCCGCCCCAGATAATACAGCAGAGAATATTTTCTGCCATAACCGAAGATAACAACTTCATTGTTATGTTCTTTTGCATACTCAGCATATTCCATAATATCATTCTGTCCGAATTTGTAATCTATATTGAAAAGCTCCTTTGTACCAAAGGCGGAAAGCAAAGCCATAAAAATCACATAAGTATAGAATACGCCGCGTTTACAGTTTTTCAGAGCACAAATTATGCTTGAAACGCCTAAGAACAAGACAAGTCCAATACACAGCCATTTAGCGTTCAATATGTCTTCATACAACTGTGCAGGCAGATAGTATTTTGTGAACATTGCAGCGATGCCGGTAAATATCATTATGCCGCCGACAATATACACTGACAAATTAATTGCTTTTTTGTGCTTATCGCTGTCGATATAGCCTTTCCAGACAAATCCCAAAATGTTTGCAGTAAAAAAGTAAATCGGCAGAATATATGTAATGAGTTTGGTTTCTGATATTGAGAAGAAAATAAATGTTACCAGAAATCCTACCCAGTTAAACAAGAGGTATTTCTGCTGAATATTTAATTCGTCATAATGGATTTTCTTAAATGCTTTGAACTTTGTAACTCCGACAGCAATTGCAGAGAACACCCACGGGATTAGTCCCCAAAGCAAGGTAAAGATATAGAAATAGAATGGTTCAGCTCTATGAATTTGAGAGGAAGAGAAGAATCTGTTTATGTGATGTTTAATTATATATTCGTTCCAGAAAAGCGGATCATGAACCTTAAACATTATCAAATGCCAAGGCAAAACGACCAGCAGAAACAAAATCATCCCGATAACAAAGTATTGCGGCTTAAAATAGGCTTTCAACTTTTTGGTGACAAGTCCAATAAAAAACATTGTTCCAAAAGGCAGCACAAATCCCGGAATACCTTTTGCCATAACTGCGAGTCCGGAGAAAATATAAAACAGCCACCAGTAGTATTTTCTTCTGCTTTCACGGCAAAAATATGTGATAAATCCGAACATTACCGCAAAAGCAACACAGGTTGATACAACAATATCAAGTATTGCGAATTTTGCAAGTATAGTAAATTCCATACTTGTTGCAAGGATTAGAGAAGATATAACACCGAATTCTCTTGATACAATTTTTTTGCCGGTAAAATAAAGCAGAAAGCAGGACAGCATCCCGTACAATGCGACAGGAAATCTTGCCGTAAACTCATTAACTTTGCCAAATATTGCAAAAGACAGGCATTCTCCCCAGAAATACAGAGGTGGTTTTTCAAAAAAGTAATCGCCGTTCAAATACAATGTCAGAAAGTTCTTGCTGTTGAACATATCCCGCGACATTGCAACATAGCGTGTTTCATCCACATCCATAAGCGCATAATTGCCTATGTTATGGAAAAATATAAAATAAAACAATATACACAATCCAATAAATGTAAACCAATCAGCATGGTCTTTCACAAAAGTTTTTATTTGAGTAAAGTTCATAGTAATTATTTCTATCTCCAATGTAACACCCAACATTAAAAATTATAACATAATCAGGTTGGTAATGTCTAAAAATAGTAAATTTATGTTAATATATATATATGATAGAAAAATATAATTTAGACAAAAATATACCTGAAAAGGCTAAAAAAGAACTAATTAAACTGCTAGACGGCAACCGCAACTTTGTAAACGGCAACCCGACAGCACAGAACATGACTCTGGAAACATTGCAAAAATATGCATTTCATCAGGAGCCGTATGCATTAGTTTTAAGTTGTTCGGATTCCCGCGTAGTGCCTGAAATTATTTTTGATTGCGGAATTGGTGAGCTTTTCGTTGTACGTGTTGCCGGTATAACTGCAGGACCGAATGTTATAGAAAGCATTGAATACGGTGTTAAAAAATTACAAATTCCGCTTTTAATCCTGCTCGGACACGATGACTGCGGGGTAATGAAATATGCAAAAGAACACTATCCTGAATTGGATGGGAATTTCAACTCTATTTTAAGCTGTGTATATCCGGTGCTGGATAAAGAAGAAGACATCACCTGTCACAATTATTTTGCCCAACAGCATACACTATGGGTTGAAGATGTTTTAATGGAGCGTTCTAAAATAATTAAAGAAGCAGTTGATTCAGGCAAATTATACATTGCAAAATGCCACTTTGACCATTCCACCGGTCTTGTGAATCTGATATAGGTACTTTTTTGATTTGATTAGTCACTATTGCTGTGAATCTTGTCAAGTTCATTTACCATGTTAATTTTTATTACACGACTAGCAAATTTATTTTTTTAGATGTTTTTATCCCTCATCACACGAGCTTAAAAAGGAGTTTGTTAATGATTGAGAAAGTCGGACTTAGTTACAGTATAAAATTTAAAAACAATCAACAGAAAAATAATAACCACACAGTTTCACAGCCGAAAATAAATAGTAACAGCCAATTAGATCTCCCCTATTATTATCCGGTGAATTTTACCGCAAAACAGCAGCGCAATGTTCAAAAAATGACCCCGCTTGAAGTTTTAGAATATTACTATACAAACTCTGCAACCAATCTCGTAAATGATGCAACAAAAATCGCTAAAGAAAACCACAATACCGAAGTTAATCACTTCCACATCTGGAAAGCTGAATTAAATCAACTCGACAAATACATAGATGACTTAAATTCCGGCAGCAAACACCATTCTGATATGAGCGGAGACACTATTCAGTCTTTTCTGGAAACCATAACCTCAAACAGCCTTTTTAAAGACGAACAAACAAGAAAAGAATTTCAAAAATTAATTAAAAAAGAAAATAAAACTCTTGATGATATAATCGCTAAATTCCCGAAAGATGAAAAAGTGGATAACCCAAAACTTTCTGATGAACTGGTACGTGATATCTGGAGTCCCAGAGAAGATGAAAATGAACGTGTATATGATTTCAATATTTTTGGCTCAACTTTTTATTCTGCCAATGAAAATGTCAAAAATTTCATTGATAACTTTGTTAATAAAACATGCGATTTGACAATGGTGTCAAATATTCCGTTAGACGAACGCGCGCATATCAAAGACTATGATGCAAAAGCCAGCAATGTCTGGAAAAATCTTGCACTGGGTACAAATATGTTTGTTACCTTTGACCATAAAAAGGTTAACCCGAACATGTTTATCACAAGTCTTTATAAAACTGCACCTGAAGATACAGATATTACGGAGTTTAATTTAAGCATAAAAGAACGCTATGTGTTTGAAAAAGTTAAAGAACTGGCAAAAGATAAAGATAAAAAACACGTAATTATAATGTATCCTTCTAATATGCTTGTAAATTCTGCTACTCAGGAAGAAAAAGAAAATCAAGTTTTTTCATACTCGACAGAATTTCGTAATTTGATGGCAAACATTCCTCAAAATATTAAATTTATAATGATTGATGTAAAAGATAATTATTTCTTGAATATGCAAAATTCTATTATACAATCTATGTATGAAAACTTTGGAGAACTTTCTGTTCCTGTATTGAGTACAGAACAGTTTGTAAAAGCTTTTAAAGATGTTCCGCAGTTGATGAAAGATATTAAAAAACCTTTTAGCAAAAAAGCTATTGAAAAAACTGTTGAAAGTTCTGCCCAGCTTGACGGTGTTTTCCCGGATAAAACACAAAAATTGATGAAAAAAATGACCTCTTATTACATTGATAAAAAAGAAATTAACGAGAAAGATGTAATAAACTATGTAAAAGAAGCAAAAGAACTGTTTAAGAAAAATGAAGATGACAGTTCCATAAATGTAATTTTTGATACTGAAAAACGTATAAAAGATATAATAGGCAAAGACGCCACCCAGAAAGAAGCCGCAGCGATTGTCAAACAAATAAAATCGAACAAAATGGGTACAAAGGGTATGATTATATATTCTCAAGATAGTATGGCAGGCAGCGGCAGACGCTTTATAGCAAAAGCAATAGCCGGTGAAGCTAAAGTTCCTTATATAGAAATGAATGCTATGGATTTCGGTACAAAAGAAGTCGATATCTTTGGCGGCAGTCTGCTCTCGCCGGAAGCCTCTATCAAAAAAATGTTCTCTCTTGTGAATACTCAAGCAGAAAGTAATTCCAACAACTCTGCAGTACTGTTTATAGAAAACTTTGAATATTTCTCTATTGGAGAACTTATATCTGAATACCAGCAAAAAGCAATGGCACAGCTTTTAAGAGAAATGGATAATGCTGAACGCAAAGGTCTGAACATTCTTGTCATAGGCTCTGTTTCTGACCCGAGACTTATTGGCGAGGCTACAATGAAATCATTTAAATTTGTAGATAGTATTGAAGTCTCCTCACCTGCATTTAATGACAAAGAACGTGCTGATATCATACAGACAGCAATTAAAGAAAATAAAATAAAAATAGCCGGTCAAACTCCGGTAGAAAAACAAGAAATAATAAATTCAATAGCCAAGACAACAGAAGGTTTTCCATTTATCTTTGTAAAAAATCTGGTGAAAAAAGCACAATCTGTTGCGCTTGAACGCGGACATAAAGAGGTTACGAAAGGCGATTTTACAGAGGCTTATATGCAGATAACAACCGGTCGTCCTTCTACCAAACATATTGAACAGCATGAAAAAGATATCGTAACCTCACACGAGTGCGGACATGCTGTAAATGCAGAAATAATGAATAACATTGCGAAAAAATACGGCAAACCATGGCATAAATCTTCAAAAGTCAACTTCATAACCCTAGATCCGCGCGGATATTATGGCGGTGCAATGTATCCGTTAGAAGATAATAACGAGGAACGTTCATTTGAAAAATTATTTGCTGATATAGTATGTGATTACGGCGGACATTCCTGCGAAAAACATTTCTATGGAATTGATGGTTCATTTGGTATATCCTGTGATCTTGATATGGCGGCAGATAATGTTGACAAAATGATTAAAATTATGGGACTTGGTCCTAAAACAGGCAAACAGTCATTATACCGTTTCGGCTCAAATATCTCTGAAAAAATGAAAGAACAAATTGAAGATGACAGACGCATTATCCTTGAAAATGCTCTGACCGCATCTGATTTGATTACCGAAACTTATGCCGATTTCAACCGCGAATTCACTAAAAAATACTCTCACCTTGTCGGTACAGGCGATTGTCTTGTTGACGGCGAAGTTTTTCGTAAAGAATTAGCAGACTGGAAAGCCCGTCAGCCAAAAGAAAAACAGGATGAAATAACACTTATGGAACACATAATCCTTGATATTATGAACCAGACAAAAAAAGGTGTAATATATTAATACAAGGTCTGATTTAAGTATTCGGCTTTAATGTATCATTTTGTAACGATTTTCAGAAAAACTTTAAAGTTTTGCCTGAAAACATCCGATTAATTAACTGTTATCAGTTAATCTAAGGAGTGTGTTTTTATGGCAGAAGAAAAAAAAGTTCTGGATATGGAAGATTTAATGATTGATTATGGCGAAATGACAAGTTTTGACTTTAATTCATTAGATTACAAAGAAACAAGAGAGTTGCAGAGAGCAATTGACAGCGAATATTCAAACCAGCCGGCAGCATTCAAATACGGCAACTTCAATCTTCTGGATATGCTGCACTCATTTATTACACAAAAAGACTCATAAAATTCTTTTTAGAAACGGAGTTAACTATGAAAGACGCTAAAGAATTATTCGATAAATTATGTATGTCACCTGACTGGGGCGAATTGCCGCCAAGACCTTTTGTGAGACAACACAAAGATTTGGAAACACTCACTGAAGAACTTGAAGGTATAAAAAATCGTATTGACGAACTTAAAGCAAAAGAATGGAATATTCTAAAGCGTATGCAATTTAATCAAGAAGGATTTCACTAAACCGAAAAACGGCTAAAGACTAAGGAGGCAGGCACCTGTAAAATTTACAGGTGCTTTTTAGATGTTAAAAACTTCTTCGTCTATCAGAATATCGTTTCCAACATTATGCATCAAGTCTAAATAAGCCATATAATACACCTGCATTGCATTAATATATTCATTCAGCATACTCTGATGAGAATTCTCTACATACATCAAATTAATCAAAGAAGTATCGCCTTTTTTGTAACGTTGTTTTGACATCTGCAAAATTTCATCAGAAGAGGACAGAATATCTTTATAGTATTTCATGTTTTCTTTTGCATATCTAAAATCGTTATAATCCTGTTTTAATGCAATTTTCAATCTGCTTTCAAAAGATTTTTTGTCCATATTAGCTCTTTCTAGTACAAAATTTGCCCTTCTTACATCTGGTCTGAAGGTGTATAAAACAGGTATGTCAAAATAAGCACCTACGAATGCACCTGGCATGGATTCTCCACCCGTCTGATGTGCTGTTTGATAAGCAGTACCACCGGTAAGTGTCAAATCAGGAATAACTTTGTGCTTAGCCGCTGTCAATTCCTGTTCGGATATATTTAAATTACTATCAGCGATTCTCAATGAGTAGCTGCACACAAGCGCAACTTTTTCTAAATCTTCATATGCGGGCAAATCTAAATCCAGAATTGCTAAATCTTCAAACAACGTATCTTCCTGCGTGTCATACATAACAGAACTGTCTTCCAGATTAAACGTATCATTAAGATGAAACTGCGCACTAATAAGATTTGCTCTTGCCTGATTGAGTTGAATTGCCTGCTTTTTACATCTTATGTCAGATTGCAAAAGGTCAATTTTGTAGTTTTTATCCGGTTTCCGATTTTTTGATATGTCATGCATATCTTCCAGCAGAGACATTCTCTCTTCCATAATATAGACAACGGATTTCAGATACAAAACATTAAAATACGCCTCCATAACCTCTATTTCTAAATCAAGTTCTGCCTTATGAATTTCATTTTCGACGAGTTTTAATTTAGCTTCAGCAACTTTTTTACGCGGTCCGCGTTTTGCTATTTCTATAGGTAACGCAAGCCCGAACTGACTTGAATTTCCGCGGGATACTTTACCAATAAGAAAATTAGATTGGAATTGCGGATTTTTCAATGCATTGGCGATTTTAATATCCTGTTTAAGAATTTCAGCTTCTTTGCGTTTTGCATTAAGCGCGAGATTGTTTTTCAAAGCAAGTTCAACCGCATCGTCCATTGGTATCTTCCGGACACTGGCAAAAGACGGCAGGGTAAATACAAACATTAAGATTATAATCAGGAATATTTTTTTCATATTACCAAAATAATTTATGTATAATCAACGCAAATTATTTTCATATAAAATTTAATTATAATCAAGACAATGTTAATTAAAATTTATAACATGAGAATATATTAAGCTAATCGCGGCTGTCCTGCAGATTTCAAAAGAATGTCAATAACTTTAGGCATTTGACAGACAAAAGAATATTTACCGCCGGAAAGCGAGCATCTGCTGCAGTCACAGCCGATTGAATAGCATTCTAAAGCCTGTTCAGTCCAGTTTTGCGTAATAGAATCTGAAATTTCCCCGTTCGTTTGCGGTGAAAAAAGGTCTTCATCCTCCAACAAATAATCCTGTAATTCCATAAGACACCCCCAAAGTATTACTAACCCATTAGTATTTTAAACTATTAATGCAGCTATTTTAATCCTATGAATGTATGATTTTAGAAGTCGTCGTTTTGAAGTACGGGTTCGGAAAAGTGATTAAAGTGAGTGAGGTGAGTGGAGTGAGTATAGTGAGGTTGTGGTTAATTAATCAGGTCAACATGAAATACCACATTACCTAATTTATTGTAAATACTATACTCACCTTAGTCACCCCCCTCACTCTCCTCACTTTTCCCAAAAAGGACTTGAAAAAATTTGAGACATATGTAATAATGAATATATGAATGGCAAAAAGCGAGGAGTTAGGATGACATTAAGATTGCAAGAAAGCATAGAGCAAAAAAATTTCTTAATCACTCAATCACCTGTCTTGAATTTGCTTCACGCTCACGGAGAATCGCCAATGGAGCGTTGCTCCAGTTGGCTCAATCCGTTCGCTAACCGGACTCGTTTCACTCCGTCCGTCCGCAAATTCGCTAGTCACCTAGTCACTTTAAAAAATGTAGGTTGGGGTTCCAACAATATCCGTAGGGTGTGCAAAGCGGAGCGTGCCCACCGCAATGTTGATAAATCCCTTCAAACGGTACTCACTTCACTGACAATACTCACCCCATTCACTTTTGCCGCGTGCGAACATGCCTCTTTTGCATCAAGCAATGTGGCTGAAACCCGCATGAATACTGAGTTTTGCGGGGGGGGGGGCGCCAAACTCTAAGCCCCACAAGGCTTTTCGGCACATTGCCACAAAAACATCACACCAACACAAGCTAAAAGGCTTGTGCAAAAATGTATAACCCACCAAAAGGTGGATTATTAATAAGAAAAAATATGGAAATATAGTTGTAAGACAGAATAAAAGGAGAACCCAAAAATATGAATTTAAAAATCAACGACCCCGTGGCTCAGACCCATTCCAGAAACAACGGTACTCACTTTACTCACAGTACTCACTTCCTCACGCGCGCTAACGCGTTTACGTTAGCCGAAACCCTCATCACCCTCGCAATCATCGGCGTAGTAGCGGCGATAACGATACCAAGCCTTGTTAAGAACTACAATGAGAAGGCATGGGGTACAGCAAAAGATGTCTTTGAAAAACGTCTTGAGGTTGTTGCAAAACAATTGAATACAGAAGAAAAATTAGCCGGCTACAATTCGACAATGGATTTTGTAAACGAATTAAAGAAGAAAATCAAAATAATAAATGTCTGCGATAGCAACAATTTAAGCAAATGCTTTGAGAGTAAAATATTAACAGCAGACGGTCAGGAGGTAGATGCCGCGAATTTGAAGACATCTGCCCTGCTTGCAAAAGAGAATTGGGGTACAGAAACAGTTGGGGTACAATTTGCAAATGGAATAAATGCATTAATAGCATATAATCCACAGACCGACCAACAACCGTTCAATAACCAGTTTAGCGCAACCGAGGCAAGCATGGCGATACTATATGACGTATCTGGACACAAGAATCCGAATACAATAGGCAAAGATATAAATCAGAATGCGAATGTAAAAAAACTTGGCTGTATGATTAAGAAAGATTTAGTCGGCGGCATGTGCATAAGCCAAATACTAGCCCCAGGAACAGGGTATAGCCCACTAACCAAAGAACAATGCGAAGAACAAAAGGACGACTTAGAAATAAGAGAATGTTACTATGATTCAGACTACTGGGCAGGTGCAGTGAAGTCTTGCGGAGGAGTTAGTAACATGCCGACCGAGTCACAATTAATAGATCTAGCTAAGTACGTATATAATACGGACAGTATAAACGGCGGAGAAAGTACGACATATGAAACGTTAGACACCGAAAAAGCCTCTCAATTCCTCTCAGCCTCACAATCTTCTGCTGAGTTCTTTGTTTGGTCTGGGCAGGAGTACAGCAGCGATCGCGCGTACTACCGCTGTTTCTACTTTACCGGCCCGGGCTGGCGCAGCAACACCCGCGACCGCAGCTACATACTCGCGGTTTGTGTGGACCATTAAGAGGCGGAGCCTCTTACTGGGGTGAGAAAAGTGAGTGCAGTGAGTAATGTGAGTAAAGTATTTACAATTAATCAAGCAATGTGATATTCCCATGTTGCCTGATGTTTTCATGTCATCGCGCACTTGCGGATTGCGAGCAGAGGGCGAAACGGCGACGCGAAGGCGGCGGCGTTGCAGACCCGTTTAGTGCGAGCAACCAAGCAGTTGCGCGATCTCTGTTTTAAAGTGATTAGGTGATTAAGAGGATTTCAAAATGAGGCAATGCAAGATTCAAGCGTTGCCTTATTTTTATTAACTACTTAGTGCCTCAGTGCCTTAGTAACTTAGCGACTTAATCTGAGTGCCCCCATTCATGATGTCGGGCTGAAGCCCGACCTATGTTTGAAACTTATTCCCCTATTCCCTTTTAATTTGAGATCGCGCAATAAATGCGCGATGACATGGTGGCGTTGCCTGATTCATGTAACCCGCTTAATCACTTAATCACCCAGTCACTTAATCACTTTTGTAACAACCGTTCACTGTTCACGGTTCACAATTCACAGAGTACCGGTTCGTCGAAACGACCACACTACAGCCTCTTTGCATTGGCATGGCAAAATGCTGTGTTGTTTGTACACGGCTTTATATACTTTAGCAGTTATTTGTGTTGTCAATTACTCAACTTCGTTTTTGTAATTCGCTTCTATGAATTTGACCACTGCGCAAACTCTGTTTTTCACTTCAAATTTCCTGAGTATACTATTCACGTGAGCTTTTACTGTGTGAGTGCTAACGGATATTTTTTCCGCTATTTCTCTATTTGTGTAGCCCTGTGCTATAAATTCCAGAACGATTCTTTCCCTCTCTGTCAAATTGTTCATGCTTTTGACTCCTTTCTATTTATTATTATAAAACCAAAAATTAATATTGTGCTTAATAATATTTCCGATTTGAAAAATAATAAAAATTTTTACATTTCTTAACAGAATTAGTGGCACAAAAAACGCATCTTAACCATACTATTTATTAAATTTAAAGTCATTCATAGGAGTTCAATTTTGTGATGTCTATACCTTTAAAAAATTCATCCATTGGGATATTTAGAATATTAGACATTTTGAAAAGAGTTATTGCAGTAGGCGAAATAAGCCCCTGTTCCAGTTTGCTTACATAACTCAGACTCATATTTATTAATTCGGCAAATTGTTCTTGCGTTATATCTTTACGCATTCGTTCTGCTTTGATGTTGCGTCCTAATATATATTTGAAATTTTTCTCCATTGTTAAATTATATCTGCTTGACAAATGTAATATAAGTGAATATAATGATTACTACTATTATTATATTGATATAAAATAACAGCATATTGATATCATATGACAATCTAAGCTGGGACGGCAAGTCTTCTTGTGAATAAAATAAGCCTTATGCCGCACAGGTTAGCAGCATAAGGCATCTCATTACAATTTATATGGATAATCCTCCGTATATTCCCAGTTGTCCAGATTGAGTAATTCTGTACAAAATTTGCCATCTGTTACGCATAAGTTATGTACATATTCACGGTAGTTTTGCGAATGGGTTGTGCGTGCACCAGGCTCTGTACGAGGACCAAAATATTGCTTTTCTGTAGCAAAATATAAATTTCTCATTGCGGCTTGCGGGGCGAAAAGAAATCTATAAATATCATAACCAACTTTATTCGGGTCTTTGTCTCCGTTTACATCGTAGAAAATGTCTATACAGTCACCGTTATAAACATAAAATGTAGAACCGTCATTAAGATAAATTTTGTTCATATTTATAGTTTCACCGGAACTGTTTATTTCTACCGGCTGATTTTCTTCAATTTTTAGATACTTCATATATGGAAGAATATAAGTACTTACAAATTCAACTCCATTCTTTATATTTGTTGCTAGAGCCTGTTCTCTTTCTTCTTCGTCTTCAATTTGCTCATAATGAATTATTTCTTTTTTATCCCAGTAGTCAATTGCTCCGTTTGTAACTGTAGACATCTGAATTGTCTGCTGCATTGTTGAGTAGAATTTTTTAAGCCTTGTAGAATACTCTTTCTTTTTGTAACCTTGTATTAATGACGGAACAGTAATCGCCGCAACTACACCGATTATCGCGAGGGTGATGAGGGTCTCGGCTAACGTAAACGCGTTAGCGCGCGTGAGGAAGTGAGTACTGTGAGTAAAGTGAGTAGCGTGTTTTCTGGAATTATGCTTAGTGCTTGCTTCTTTTGTGTTGTTTTTCATTGTTTTATTCTCCTTTTTTTACTACTTTTCTTTTGAGATTACGCATTATCTACGACCAGCTGGAATTGCGCCAAATTCGCTGTGTCATGGCAGGTATTAAAATAATAGTTATTAACCATTAATAACATGATATTAACTATTAGAAACTGTTTTGTCAATAGTATATACTATCCATTAGTATGGAAATGAACTACGATATAGAAAAGAGATTTGGCGCTAAACTTGCTTATGTTCGCAAGGCAAAAAAGCTTTCCCAGATGAAACTTGCTGAAAAAGTCGATATGAATTTTAATTATATCGGGCAAATAGAACGCGGTGAGGCTAATGTTACTATCAAAACAATGAAATTACTCGCTGATGCGCTGGATGTAGAAATAAAAACGTTATTTGACTTTTCATTTTAAATGCTGCAGAAAATTCTATCGTAGTGCAAAAAGTACGTTTTTAAAAAACGTATTATAAATGCAATTTATGCCGGCGCTGTAATTCTTAGCCTGAAAGTGTGAATATATCGTAAATTTCTTCGTCTGAAAGTTCTGTGATAATCTTTTCACCTTCGTAGACTGCAAGATCTGCCAGTTCTTTTTTAGATTTCAGCATTTCGTCAATTTTTTCTTCAAAAGTACCGAGTGTTATCAGCCTGTGAACCATAACATTTTTGTCCTGACCAATACGATAAGTTCTATCGGTAGCCTGATCTTCAACCGCCGGATTCCACCACAGGTCGTAGTGGATTACATTGGTCGCACTTGTTAGGTTAAGACCTGTTCCGCCGGCTTTCAATGACAATATCATTATTTTAGAATCATCATTGTTCTGGAACCGGTTAATTAATTCTTCGCGCTGGGTCACTGTCAGTGAGCCATGGAAGAACAATGGGTCAGTACTGCATTCATCCGCAATTATACGGCACAAGATATCCCCCATTTCCTTATATTGTGTGAATATAAGAGTCTTTTCACCGTTATCAAGAATACTCTGGACTGTGGAAATACATTTATCCATTTTGCCGGACTGTTCTCTGTTCATTTCGCCGCCCTTTAAGAACTGGTAAGGGTGGTTACAAATCTGTTTAAGTGCAGTAATAAGTTTGAAAATATTACCGCGTCTGTTGATACCTGAAAATCCGCTTATCTTTTCCATCATCTCGTTAAGTGTTTTTTCATATAAAACAGCTTGAGGTTTAGATAAGTAGCAGTAATCGTTGATAACCATTTTTTCCGGCAGGTCTGTAATTACGTGTTTATCAGTTTTCAGACGTCTCAGTACAAACGGTGAAACTGACATTTTCAATTTCGCTGCGCGGGAATTTTCTTTGAATCTTTCAATAGGAATTGCGTAACTCTTCTGGAATTCGCGCAAAGTACCTAAGTAACCATGGTTAATAAAGTCGAATATACTCCACAATTCTGTTAATCTATTTTCAACAGGAGTACCTGTCATTGCTATTTTTATGCTTGATTTTAGCATTTTTACAGCAATTGTTTGTGCTGTATCAGGATTTTTAATATTCTGAGCTTCATCAACAATAATCATGCCCCATTCATGTTTTTTGAGTTCTTCAACATCAATTCTCATTATTGCGTAAGTTGTAAGAATTATGTCGTGTTTCAAATCCAGTTGTCTTTCAGCGCCGTGATATACTGTTGCATCAAGAGTAGGGGCAAACATCTGAATTTCTTTTGTCCAGTTCCCCATAAGGGTTGTCGGGCAAATTACAAGAACAGGTTTGTCGAGTTTGCCTTCTTCTTTCATTTTGAGAATAAGACTGATTACCTGAATAGTTTTACCAAGCCCCATATCATCTGCCATGCAGGCGCCAAATCCTTTAGTTACATTTGTCCATAGCCATTTTAAACCTGTCTGCTGATATGGTCTTAATTGTCCGTGAAGACTTTCAGGCGGAGTAACTTCAACAGGTTTGTTAAAGTCTTGAATAATTCTTGCAAAGGCTTTGTCATAATCAAAATCATACTGGTCAAGCTGTCCGGACATTGATGCGTGGATGAGTTCCATTCTTGAAAGTGATTTGAAGTTTGCTTTGGCAACCTGTTCAAATATTTTTTTGCTTTCATCCTGATCAATAAGGACATATTTGTTTTTGTATTTGATAAGCCCGTTGTTATTTTTTACAAGTTCATTAAATTCTTCAAGTGAAATTTTTTCGCTGCCTATAGCAATTTCGTATGAAAAGTCGAGGATATCATCAAGCGAAATTGTAGAAGCTGAAGCGTTGTTGAAGATATCTTTAAGTTCTTTTGTTCTTGCTGTTTTTACTTTAGCGTTAATTGATGCACGCGGAATAACGATATTAACAAGTTCTTTTGGCAGAACAACTTCAATCTGTGCTTTTTGCAGATAGTATGCAGTCTGCGTAATAATTTTGTAGACTTCATTCAAATTAAGGTCAAGTGCAAGCTTTGATTCATCTTCAAATAAATCTTCCAGCTCCGGCATGTAGCGGATTGCATAGTTAAGCTGTTTTTCTACAATTCTTGATATGTCAGATGTGCTGGCATCAAAGACCGTATCGTCTGTGTAAAGTTTATCAATAAGAACGCTTTCGTTTGTTTTTCTGTTTTTAATATAGACCTTAAGCCTGAATAACTCATCTTCAATACGGTCGATTTTGAAATACGGAATGACATCGTACTTGCCAAGATATAGTTCATCAAACCACTGGGCAATATTTTCCGCGATATCCATTCCTTTCATCACGGCTCTTTGATCCTGTTCTTTTATCATATATGTGCCGGATTTGACATCTTTGAATTTGTACGCTTTTATGCTGAGGAATTTGTACATAACATAATTCAGGTAGTTATATACAAAATCATGGACAAAGTTTTTAGGTTTTTCGCCTTTGATGAATAGATTTTCAGGCATGTTCTCTTCAAACTGGCTTATGATTCTTGAAAGCTGCTGGTTTGTAATCAGCGGTTCGTAGACAATTCTGAACATTTGACCTTTTACTTTTACAGTCGGGATGAAATACAATTTTTCAATTAATTTCATGACAAAATAGGTTAATTTGTTCATGTAAACAAAAGTTTTTGTCAGCGAATCAATATTAATAATATTTTCAAACCCGCCGAAGTAATCCAGAACAACATCAAGATTCATTGCATAGCCGACTTTGTCTTCCATTACGACTGATTTAAAACGGAATAATGAGCCTTTTGATTTCAGATAATATTCAAAGTTGTTGGTTGGAGTGACAAAGAATGATAGTTTATCGTTGTCGTTTACCATAAAGAATTCGGTGTTTCTGGCAGGAGTATGCGGGCTTTTGAATATGCCTTCAAACTCATCTTCAACCGTTTGATAAATAAGGCTTAATGTATATCGGAAATCTTTGTTTTTGAACCCCTCAGGATTTTCAGAGAGGTTAAAAAACAATTCGTCAACATTATTCTTTTTAAATGAAAAATCAATATCTAAGTAATTTTCAGTCATAAATTTCCAGTCTATTATCAACTATAACTATTTTATTAAGGACTCACAATCCATTTCAGCAGGTTTTGGGATACCCATTAATTGAAGGATTGTCGGAGCAACATTGCATAATGCCCCGCCGTCTTTTAATTGGATATTTTCATCTCCGTTGATGATTACAAAAGGCACTTCATTTGTCGTGTGGGCTGTCTGCGGCTTGCCTGTGTCTGCGTTGAACATAACTTCCGAATTTCCGTGATCAGCGGTCAGTACCATTACGATATTGTGTTTTTTGCAGGCGTCTGCGATTTTGCCAACACATTCATCAACAACATGACATGCTTTTGTTGCGGCTTCAAGAACGCCTGTATGTCCGACCATATCAGGGTTGGCAAAGTTAACCAGAATAAAGCCGTATTCAGGGTTTTCAATTGCCCCAAGAACTTTTTCACATACCTGCGGAGCACTCATTTCAGGCTGCATGTCGTAAGTCGCGACTTTTGGAGACGGAACAAGAACTCTTGTTTCGTGAGCGTTCGGTTCTTCGACACCGCCGTTAAAGAAGAATGTTACGTGGGCATATTTTTCAGTCTCTGCGGTACGGAACTGTTTAACTCCGTGTGCTTCAAGAACATCTGATAGAATATTTGTCATTCGTTCTTTGCCGAAAGCAACAGGATAGGTGAATGTTTCATCGTATTGCGTCATACAAACATAATACAGATTTTTTCTAACAGCTTTGCGTTCAAAGCCGTCGAATTTTTCAAAGTTAATAGCTTTAGTAATTTCACGTGCTCTGTCCGGTCTGTAGTTGAAGAATATTATGGCATCGTTGTCATGAATACGGGATTCTTCACCACCGATTACTGTAGGCAGAACAAATTCATCGTTATCGCCTCTTGCATAGGACTGTTTAACCCCTTCACAGGCAGATGATGCGTGTTCACCTTCGCCGAGCAGCAGCGCATTGTAGCCTTTTTCAACACGTTCCCAGCGGTTATCTCTGTCCATAATATAGTAACGTCCGATAATTGTCGCAATTGGCGGAAGATTATATTTTTTAAGTTCTTCTTCTACTTTTTCAAGGAAAGTGCAGGCGCTTTGCGGCGGAGTGTCACGACCGTCTAAAAACGCGTGTACATATACTTTTTTCAAGCCTTTGTCTGCTGCAAGTTTGATTAATGCCATGACATGCTCTAAGGAAGAATGTACACCGCCTGTGGAAACAAGTCCGTAGATATGCAGTGCTGAATCATTCTTTTTAACATGTTCAATAGCGTTTAGGAATTCTTTATTTTCGAAAAAAGTTCCTTTTTTAATAGCATTGTTGATTCTGGACAAATCCTGATGAACGATACGACCGGCACCCAGATTAAGGTGACCGACTTCACTGTTGCCCATTTGTCCTGCAGGAAGACCTACATATTCACCGTCAGCATGAATTTTTACAAATTTACCTTCTTTTTCCAACTGTTCAACATGAACCGGTTTAGATAACAATGTTGCATCATATTCCGGATGACTTGTACTAATTCCCCAGCCATCCATAATACATAACAGAACTCTTTTAGTCATATTTTTATCCCTCTATAAATATTTCGTACTATATAGTTGAATTTTAACAGGGACATAGAAAAAAAACAAGGGGGCAGTTTTGAAACTTATATCGAGGCATTTGGATAAGACAATTTTTATTTTACAAAAGATTAAAAAAAATTATGTTGCTTTGCCAAATGCCATGTTTGTAGTACAATACCTGTTGAGGTAATACTATTGAAACATTCAAGACTTACAGCTTTGATATTTTTTGCCTTAATTTTAGGCGTGCTGGTTGGTCATTTTGCCCCTGATTTTGCGGTAAAAATGCGCCCGCTTGCCGTTATATTTTTGCGAATGGTAAAAATGATTATTGCTCCGCTTTTATTTGCAACACTTGTTGTCGGGGTTGCAGGGCATGGTGATGCAAAGAGTCTTGGAAAAATCGGACTTAAAACGATTATTTATTTTGAAATAGTTACAACCCTTGCCCTTATTATAGGGCTTACTATGGGTAACATTTTCAAACCCGGTGTTGGATTTGTTTCAGGAACTTCGCCGCATGCTATTCATATGCAGGAAGCCGGACTGATGGCTGCGACTCAGGCTCATACTACTGTCAGTGAAATGGTTACAAATATATTCCCGACAAGTATTGTTGATGCAATGGCACAGGGTAATCTTTTGCAAATTGTAGTGTTTTCAATATTCTTTGCACTGGCGATTGTTGCTGTAGGTAAAAATGCAAAACCTGTACTGGATATATTAAATTCCGTCTCTCAGATAATGTTTAAATTCACCGAATATGTAATGTACTTTGCGCCTTTAGGGATTTTTGGCGCAATAGCGGCTACTGTCGGTGCTAATGGTTTGAGTATCCTCAAAAATTATGCAAAAGTTATAGGGGCATTATATGCGGCACTTGCTGTATTTGTAATTCTCGTATTAATAATTGTATGTAAAATTGTAAAAATATCTTTCCGTAATCTAATCCGCGCTTTGCAGGGACCTGCCTTGCTTGCCTTCACGACCGCAAGTTCTGAGGCAGCTTTTCCAAAAGCAATGGATATAATGGAACGTTTTGGCGTTCCGAAAAATATTGTCGGATTTGTTATGCCTACAGGATACACATTTAATCTTGACGGCAGCACTTTGTATCTGGCAATGGCAGTGCTTTTCTCCTCACAAATTGTTGGTATTCATCTTGATTTAAACCAGCAGGTAATCATAATGCTTGCACTAATGCTGACAAGCAAAGGCATTGCCGGTGTGCCGCGTGTGTCATTAATAGTTCTTGCAGGAACACTGGCAAGTTTCAATATACCGATTCTCGGGGTTGCAATACTGCTTGGAATTGACCAGATTCTTGATATGGGACGTACTACCGTAAACTTAATCGGCAACTGTGTTGCAACGGTTGTTATTGCCCGCTGGGAAAAATCTTTTGATTATAATAAAATGAATGAATTCGTAAGACAATCTAAAGAAGAAAGCCTTGGTACTGATATTAAACAGGGATTTATAAATATAGAAAAACATATAGAAGAAATTGTAAAAACAGAAGAAGGATAATAGATTATGACTAATGAAACTGGTACTAAAGTTGATTATAAAGATACTTTGAATCTGCCGCAGACAACTCTGGCTATGAGAGCCAATGCTGCAGTTAGAGAACTCGAAATACAAAAATTTTGGGAAGAAAACAATATTTATGAAAAAAATATTGCACAGCGTGATAAAACAAACTCATTTATTCTGCATGACGGTCCTCCTTATTTGAGTTCTGAAAAAATTCACGTTGGTACTGCATTAAACAAAATTCTTAAAGATATCTTGATAAAATACAAATCCCAATCAGGATTCTATGCTCCGTATGTTCCGGGGTATGACGGACACGGGCTGCCAATTGAAAACGCTGTAGTAAAAAATATTAAAGGCGGCAGAAGTGCATTAACTCCTGTTGAACTCCGTCAAAAATGCCGTGAATTCGCGCATAAAAATCTATTGGGACAGGAAAGCGAATTTAAACGTCTGGGTGTATGGGGCGACTGGGCTCATCCTTATTTAACTATTAATCCTGATTTTGAAGCCGAACAGGTTAGAGTTTTTGGAGAAATGTTCAAAAAAGGTTATATCGAAAAAGGACTTAAACCTGTTTACTGGTGTGCCTCCTGCGAAACCGCACTTGCAGAAGCTGAAGTTGAATACGCTGATCATACTTCAACATCTATTTATGTAAGATTTAAGTTTGATGAAGAAGACAAGAAAAAAGCGTTTGCCAAAGCAGGCGTTGATAGCAATAAAGATTTATATGCAGTCATATGGACAACAACTCCATGGACAATTCCTTCTAATATGGCAATAAGTCTTCACCCTAAATTTGAATACACTTTCTTTGAATATAATGGTGATATTTATGTTGTTGCGCAGGAACTTTTAGGGGCATTTCTAGCTGATGTTGATTGGAAGGAAGAAGATATAAAAGTTTTAGGAACATGTGTCGGACAAGACTTAGAATTGTTAAAAACACAGCATCCTATTGCAAACAGAAAATCTCCGATAATTTTAGGGGAACACGTAACCCTTGATGCCGGCACCGGCGCTGTTCACACTGCCCCGGGACACGGGCTTGAAGACTATGAAGTAGGCTGCAGATACGGTATAGAAGTGTTTTCACCACTCGACGGTCGCGGCGTTTGGACAGAAACTGTAAACGACAAGGATTTAGAAGGTGTTCCTTATTACAAAGGAAACAAAATTGTTATTGAAAAACTCCAAAATTGCGGAGCATTGCTTGCGCAGGCTGATATTCAACACAGTTATCCGCACTGCTGGAGATGTAAAAATCCGGTAATTTACCGTGCAACTCCTCAATGGTTTGTAAAAGTTGACAAATTCAGACAGGCAACACTTGATGCAATAAAAGATGTAAAATGGATTCCTGCAAGCGGTCAGGCAAGAATTTCCAACATGGTTGAAGGTCGTTCTGACTGGTGTATTTCCCGCCAGCGTGCCTGGGGCGTTCCTATTCCTGTCTTCTACTGCAAAGAGTGCGGTGAAGTTATTGTAACCGATGAAACTATTGAAAATGTAGCAAAAATATTTGAAAAAGAAAGTTCAGATGCATGGGTAAAATACACGGCTGAAGAATTGCTGCCTCAGGGATTTAAATGTCCGAAATGCGGTAAGACTCACTGCTTTACTAAAGAAAACGACATTATGGATGTATGGTTTGATTCCGGTATAACCTGGCGTGCTGTAGTTGAAAAACGCTCAGAACAATTAGGACATACTCCGGTTGACATGTATCTTGAAGGTTCAGACCAGCACAGAGGCTGGTTCCAGTCTTCTCTGTTAACATCTATTGCTACTCAAGGTAAAGCCCCTTACAAAACTGTTTTGACGCACGGATTTGTATTCGGTGAAGACGGCAGAAAAATGTCTAAATCTTTAGGCAATTACATCAGACCTGACGATATTATCAAAACATACGGCGCTGATATTCTCAGACTCTGGGCTGCATCAGTAGATTACAGAAACGATACGAAAATCGGTGATAACATAATCAAACAGCTTGTTGAAATATTCAAAAAGACAAGAAATACCTCAAGATTTTTACTGGGCAACCTGTTTGACTTTGACCCTGCTAAAGATTATGTTGAATACAATGAACTTAAAAATATTGATAAATTTGCTTTACACAAATTAAATCAGTTAATTATGCAGGTAACGGAAGCGTTCAACAATTACGAATTCTATAAATACTTCCAACAACTGCAAAACTTTGCGGCGGTTGATTTAAGTTCATTCTATCTTGATATTGTAAAAGATAGATTGTACACTGCCGGTAAAAAATCTCTATCAAGACGTGCATGCCAGACTGTTTTATATGAAATTTCGCAGACTCTGGTAAGGCTATTAGTTCCTGTTATGCCTCATCAGGCAGAAGATATCTGGATGAGTGTTCCGGAAGCACAAAAGGGCGGGCTGGAAAGTATTCTGCTCTCTGATTGGGCTAAACCAAATGATAAATGGAACAACCACGAACTTGAAGAAGAATTTTCAAAGATTCTGAAAGCGAGAGAAGTTGTAACCCGTGCAATAGAACCACTTCGTGCAGATAAAAAGGTCGGCAGTTCGTTAGAAGTTGCAGTGTATATAAAAGCCGATGATGACGCTGCACTCAAGGCTAATGAAAATGAACTATGTAATATCTTCATTACATCTCAGGCATATATCGTTGACAAATCTCCTGAAATGGTATTAAATGAATATAAAGAAGAAGGTTACACAGTATGGGTTACTAAAGCAGAAGGTGAAAAATGTGCCCGTTGCTGGAAGTACCGGAAACTTAATGCGGATGGCATATGCGAAGAATGCATGGAGGCAATCCGGAAATAAAGTAACATTG
The DNA here is from genome assembly GCA_944323045.1 of Candidatus Gastranaerophilales bacterium. Classification (GTDB taxonomy): domain Bacteria; phylum Cyanobacteriota; class Vampirovibrionia; order Gastranaerophilales; family Gastranaerophilaceae; genus CALUVH01. The sequence goes on from CALUQX010000004.1 coordinate 86,668, forward strand.
AACTCTAGTTGCTTATTTTATAGGCAATGCTATTCATATGAGATAGACATACACTATCTCATTTTTTTTATTCTATTGTAACAAATTATTAATATTAGATGTTATATATTTAAAGTTTCAGAGTAAAACAGCCGTAACCATGATTGTAAAGTAATAATTTATGAAAGGAACTCAGCTATGGGTATGGCTGCCAGTCAGGCACGATTATTAAGTATTACTGCTCGTTTAACTGATAACGAACAGTCAGGTCAGGCTGTTTCTTACGCAAAAGAAAGACTCGCAAATCAGGCTGATCAGATTGAGGCAGAATACAATAATGCGTTGTCAGCTACTAAATTTACAGTGCTGACAAGCTTTAACGGGGCTGATGCAAATTACAGTGACCTTTCATATGCTCTGATTACAAGTGCAAAAGTCGCAGAACTCGGCAAACAATATGTTGTAACAGACACCCGCGGACGTGTACTGGTTACAGAAGATATTGCCCAAAACTTTATTGACAGTAACGGGGACTTAAACAAATTTTTATCATTATGTGGAGATCCTACAAGCGGTATTTATAACGGAGGTTATTCAATTTCCGATTTAGATCCGGCGATTAAAGTACCTGCTGATGCGGATGATACAAAAACAGCAGAACAAACTGAAGCCGAAGAAAAAATACACGATGCGTGGGATAAATACCTGACAAGTGTTGGTATTGAATTTGGCGATGAAGAACACGATTTCGGATTTGGCTGGATGTCATTCGGTGCAGCCGGAGAAGGTTATGCAACATACACTCCTGCAGGCGGGGATCCGCAGCCAATCAACTTTGAAGGGACAACCAAAGAACAAAGAGAATTATATGATTATGCAGTTGCATTAACAGAATCATATTGCAGTACATCAGCAACCCCTGTTAATACTGCATATGACGCCGACAACAAGCAGGATATAACTTATTATCAAAACTTGTTCTACAAAATGCAGTCATGTGATTTCTTCACATATACGAATGATCCGAACAAGGCGGCTCAAGATGAAGCCCATTATGTTTATACGGCTGACATAAACACCAAGCCGAAAGATATGGACAAATCACCTTTGAATGACGCAACATTCTTCGTTGAAGAACTGAAAAAAGGCAATTTGCAGCTACAATATTACTCAACATCTGAAAATGATTTCGTTGAAACAACATTGAGTGAAGACGCATCTATTCAGGAAGTTAAAGACGAATCTAAAATTGCGGAAGCTGAAAGAAAATATACTCAGGCTTTAGACGATCTTGAACATACAGACAACCGCTACGATCTTCAGTTAAAGAAACTGGATACTGAACACAATACATTACAGACTGAATACGACTCAGTTAAAAATGTTGTAGACAAAAACGTAGAAAAGACATTCAGTATCTTCTCTTAAAACAGATTTTTTCCCTATTTTCCCTACAAATTTTGACACCACTTTTTTAAAAAAGTGGTTTTTTATTATAGATTGTATTGTGAAATATATTCATTGATTTGTGTTAATTTATCAAAAATATTTTGTCTGTTTAAATAGTATTTTATGATTGAGCGCATGTTTGCTTGCTGCTTATAAAAGTCTGACAGCCTGTTATATAGAGTATAAAGATGTAATTTGTTTTTGCTGTATTGTTTTTGAGCCGAATCGGATAATTTTTCTGTGTTAATATTGCTAAATCGCATAATTAATTTGTTTATTTCGTTTAAATCATCCCTTAAATCGTATTCATATTGCGTGCCTCCATCATGCCACGGTTCAACTTTTTGTTCCGGTATTTCAATAATCGGCTTTGCCTCTTTCATCTTTATGTTAAATTTGTCAACCCCTCTATTGGTCATTTCATTGTCAAGCAGATGAAACCAGACAAGTTTAGTGCTTTTGCTGGCATTGGACATTATTTTTTGCGGTGAAGATTTAGGAATTGAATATAAATAATCTGCTTGACCTACAAATGCAAATTTTTTGTATTCGCTTTCAAAAAGCATATTATCTATTACCTTATTGATATGGCAGCTTTTTAATGTATCAAAAGCCTCTTGATTAAATGTAACACTGTTCAGTAATTTCAAAAAATCTACCGTAAAAATATTTCGCTTTTTATTACCCCAGACCAAATCCGATTTAAACAGCCATTCTGCCCCCTCCAGCGACAAACCCGATACGCAGTAATCCGTCAAAATATAATTTTTCCCGCTTGTTTCAATTGTTTTACGACTTAAGTTGTTTTTCTCAAGATACTCAGTGAGGCGCTTTATGTTCTCCCATGATTTAATATTTTCTATATTTTCAGCGTATTTATAAGCAACAGGTGAAAAGCTAAAGCGTTTTGCGTCGCTCATCGGGATATTTACAACATTATTTTCACCTATCTTGTAACCGAGAACTTTACAAAAACTTGATAACGAGCGTCCTATCGGAACGACAACATAATTACCTTTGCCAAACCGGCTATCAAAAACAGTTTGCATAGCACCTGCAGCGTAGGAGTGGATATCTGCAATAGAATCATAGAAATAAGGGTCATCATATGATAATAATTTGTATTGTTTTCTTAATCTTGAAATTGTTGATGATGATAGATTATTGTATTCTTCGATAGAAAAATTTTCAAGTTTACTAAAAGGATTCAACCCCAATTTGTTGGCAAAATATGTCAATCCATACCGTCCGGTAAAAGAGATATCATCAGCATTATTACTGGCGGTTGTATATGTCGTGTTTTTACGGGGGGTATTTTCACGGAAATTGTTATTATATATTTGTGTATTATAATTTATCGGGGAAATTTTCATTGCGCTTTTGTAAAAACTGCTGAATAAAAATTTTTGCTATAAGTACCACAAAGGCTTACCTTGTCAGTAAGCCTTTAAATATTGTATTTTTCCCCCAAATTTTGTATCTGTTTCCTTCAAGATTCTTATTTTACTGCTGTTTTCAGTGCATCATATTTAGATTCTGTTTTTGAATTTTTCAAGTATTTTACGAGTGATTTAGCGACCAGTTTTGAACGTTTTTGGTTTTCTTTGTCCAGTATTGCAAAGTATTCATCAATTGAAGACATTAAATAATCATTTTTCATAACTTTCTCCGTTTCTTTTTTCCCCATATAATTTTAACTTTTTCCCTAATTGTTTAGCCTAGTAGATTTTCAAGTATTTCTGCATTTTTTAGTGCCTTTTGTGAATTCCTTACCTGGTTCCTGTACATATAAGTCCTTAGTGCTTCTCTTATTAGTTCGGAACGTGTGCGATTTTCGTTACCTGCAAGTTCATCAATCTCGTTTAGAAATCTTTCCGGCATTGAAATAAGAACTCTAGCCATTTTTTTAACTCCTTTTTTAACTTTTCCCTGAAAACTTATTTTTCCTCTTACTTATATAAAGTAATTTTATGCTTAAAAATTGCGTAATGTGTATATATTTTTTATAAATCGCTTAACAAAACTTTATATATTTAAAAACGTCTTACATAGTAATTTCTGTCTTGTTTAAGCTCATTTCTGGCATGCAGTAAATCACTATCACACCTGATTTTAGCAAGTATTTTAGCGGCTTTCTCTCTTATTGTATAGTCTCCTGTATTTTTAACCTCTAGCAGAATTTTCTTTAGTATATCAAATTTTATAAAATCAGTAAATACATAAATAGTTTCAAGGCACCAGTAGAGTTTGAAGACTTCTTTGTTAACTTTGTATTTGCCGTCTTGAAAGTCGAATTCCTGTACTTTTTGAACAAGTGCAGTTGTCATCTCCGCCAGTTTCTGGCAAAAATAACTGCAAAATTGCGGATATATCCGTAGGTTTGTAATTGCAGAAATTGTGTTGCGGCAAATGTTTCCGTTAATATCAATTATTGCCGCCAGAAAAATATCATAATTTTTTTCTTTTAAGAAAAATTTGTGACATGCCGGATTTTGAAGAAATTCTTTTAGTCTGAAAGAAACAGCTTCTCTAATTTTACCATCCTGCCCAACGAGATTACTCATTAGAATATCTGCATCACTCTCGGATAAAATATCATCCAGCCTGAGAGCCGAAATCTGTTTTTGTACTATATTACCATTTTGCAATAGATTTATCAGTTCGCTATGGGTGAACTCAGTTTGAAACAGTTCCAATGCTTTGTTAAAATTTTCATCTAAAGTTTCATAATAAGAAGTATTCAAATTGTATTCCTCTGACAGCCTGCATAAATAATATAACATAAAGTACAATGTAATTGTAAAGTAAAATCGTTTTAATAAATGATATATAGAAGATTTAAACTGCTACAATAGAATTGGAGGTCGTAATGCAAGAAATAATAACTTTTTTTCAAGGTATATTTTTAGGCAAGAACAATGATCAGATGAAAATCGGTTTATCCCAGTTTAAAAAAGATAATATTCAGGAACTTAAAAAGGTCAAAAAAGCCTCAAAAGTTCAAAAGGAGATAAAGCTTTCAGACCTGATGCGCCGTAGTGCCTGACGCAGTTCTGCCGGCGAGTATTTTGACGACAAAGCTTTTTGTCAGAGGACAAAAAGCTTTGCTAAAATCCATATCTGCCTGAATTATCCTGCATGGAAATATTAACTGTTCAAAAATCCGGTCATGGTTGGTTTTTGTGACGGCATAACATTGCTGAGCATGTTTTTCAGATGTGACATAGTCGCATTTTTTGCATTTTCAGCGGCTGCTGCAGCCTTAGCGGCTTTTTCTTCTTCAACCTGCTTTTTGGTCATGTTTTCACAGTATCTGGCAACTGCTATCATAAAGGCAGGAACAAGAGCTAATGTTGACAGTAAGCCGAATGTGCTGTTGCATGTTTTAGCTATGTTAATAAATTTATTGTTTGGACCGAATTTAGCATAGATATTTTTCATTGCTTTTGCCATTGGAGATTCAAGTCCTTGCAGTAACTCATCATCAGCAGCTTTCAATGCATTTCTCAATTCGCTTATAGAAACTTCTTTCAGCGGTTTGCCTAAGATTTTTTCTACTTCAGCGCGTAAACCTTTATCCATATTAAAGACTTTTTTAGCATTGCCGTTTTCGTCTTCTAAAAAGTCAACAAATCCAACGATTCTGTCTTTGTAGTTTTCAAGGTTGCTGTATTTAGAATCTATCTGTGCGCCTTTAAGAACATCAATACCTTTGCCCGGTGTCAGATAGTTTTTAACCGCATGGAAAATAGATTTGTCATGGTCTTGCGGTTTAACGTTAAGGACCAACCCGAACATTTTGCCGAAAATATCGGATGTCAGACGTGAAAGCGCGTTAGCACCAAATAGTATCGCTGAGAAACTGGAGATGTCGCGAACAAGAATTTCTTTTCTTTCCTTATCGCTTTTTGCGTTTTTATAACGCTGCGGCAGGCAGAATCCAAACAGCAATGTTAACATTGCCGGAACGGACATTGAAGGTCCGTCAAATTCAAATTTCTTAACTGCTTTTTGTACTAAGCTGTTATCATTTGCGAATTCTCCGAGTTTACGGGAAACTGTTTGGAATGCACCGGTAAATGCCGGATCTTTTTGATTTGTTTTATCTTTATCTTTTTTATCAGTATCAGCTTTTGGCTCATTTGCGGCTGCAATAGCGGCAGCTTTTGTGGCTGATGCTGCTGTTGCAGTGGCAGCCTGTGCAGTGTTGTTATTTGCAGGAGCTGATTGATTTTGTTGAGAAGTTTCATCTTCCAGACCGGCAAGTCCAGGGTCATGTTTCAAACCAAGGTTGTAGAGTTTTGGAATAAGGTCATAAAATCCTACAACAGCGGCAAACATTGCACCGATTGACATAATTCTTGTACCGACACGTCGGTGGTTAAGATTTTTGATATATGTGCCGAGTTTATCAGCGCCATTTTGTTCAATGTATTTTTTAGAATGTTTGATTACATCGTTTGAGTAGTCGCTTAAACTTGACAGTACTTTTGTAAAGCTTGTATTTACTTTTTTATTAGTGCCTTCAACAGGTATTACGGCATCCATTTCGTTTATTGAAGACGGTAAGAGTTTCTTTCTTAAATTCATGTATTTTTCAACAAGTGCACCCTGTAAATCTTCGGCAGACCCATCGACTTTTTTACCGAGGAAAGTTTTCCAGTGTCCTTTTGAAGGTGCCTCTTCTACAGCCATATATTCTTTTGTAAATTCTCTGGCTGTTTGGGTCAGCTCATCGCCGTTAAGTTTGTTGTCTAAAGAAGATGAGAGTACATTTTTGAACACTTTTTCATAAAATTCTTCTTTAGTTTTAACACTGTCTGCAAATATATCTGCTTTATTTGCAGAAACTTTAGCTTCTGCAAAGTTAGTGAAACTTTTGCCTAAAGCATTGATATGGTCAATATGAACATTGTTTGCTGAGCCGGAAAGCCGTTTGATACCCCACAGCATCATACCCGGGATGATAAATGCACTCGGACCGCTCAATATTTCACGGATAGCTTCGCGGCGGGCGAACTCCCAGTTTAAAGGTCCTGTTTTTTTACCAGTTTCTTCACCTGTCACAGGGTCTTTTTCACGTTTTCTGTTGCGGTTAAGCCCTTCCCAGATTCTTGGCGCAACCATGCCGATACCGTCCTGTGCGATAAATGATGCTGCAAATCCGCCCCTGTCTATAGCATCCATGACAATAGTTATCGGGTTGCCGACTCCGGTAAATGACGGGGTATTATTCCTATTATTTTTCTTATTTTGTTTTTGAAGAGAGTTTTCTCTTTGGAGTTCAAATGTTGTATTAATTGCTTTTACTGACATATCCCTACTTTATATTTCCACTAACTACTACACTTTACTTACTTTATATATAAAACTCGTAAGATTTATAAATTGCCAATTTTCTTCTTGTATATTTCGAAACATTTACAAAAATTCAAAGAACAAGTGTACTTATCATACTTAATCAAAATTATTTTTCAAGTCTTTTACTACAAATATAACAATAAATGAAATATTTCTTAATACAAACTTATTATTATATAAAAAATCAACAAGAATTAATGGATTAAGGCGCATAAAGTGCAGTTGATTTATTTCCCTTAGTCTATCCCCCTCCGAAAAAGCCTACTATCTCAAGGCTATCACCTTCGTGTATCACTTCGCTATCATAGCGCTCCTTATTTATTATCTCCAGATTCTTCTCCACGGCAAACATTTTACCTGTAACCTTACGTTCATTAATAAAATCACTTATCGTTGAATCCTTCTCTATCTCAACTTCATTGCCATTAACCGTTATCTTAATTTTCGTCATATTTTGCCTCCTTTATAATTTTATACTAAAATTATCGTTATGGAAAGATATCAACGCAACATAGCAATAAAAGAACTCGGCGCCAAAGGGCAGAAAAAACTGCTTGACTCAAAAGTCTTAATCTGTGGATGCGGGGGGCTCGGCTCCGGTGTTATTTCCTGTCTCGCATCAGCAGGTGCAGGGCATATCGGACTTGTAGATAACGACTTCGTTGAACTCTCAAATCTCAACAGGCAATTTATCCACAAAACTGATAATATAGGAAAATTAAAAGTTTTGTCCGCGCAAGATAGAATCCATGAAATTAACCCTGATGTTAACGTGAAAGTTTATCCTGTCCTGCTTGACAATGAAAATTATGCAGAAATAGTAAAAGATTACGATTTTATAATCGACTGTTTTGACAGCTACAAATCAAAATTTTTACTCAACGAAATAGCCGTCAAAACAAACATGCCATTAATTCATGGCGGAGTAACAGAATTCTACGGGCAGGCAACCGTAATCGTCCCGCACAAAACTCCATGTCTGAATTGTCTGTTTCCTGAGGCTGATTTAGACGAGAAAATTCCGCAGGGTAATATAAGTCCTGTTGTGAATTTAATCGCGTCAATTCAAGCCGCTGAAGCCCTGAAATTGATTCTGGATGTTGGCAACAGGCTTGAGGGACAGCTTTTAACTGTTGATGCTTTAAATATGAACTTCAAACGCTTACACATCACGCGTTCTACTACTTGTTCCTTGTGCGCATAACTATTTCTTCCGGTATTTTAAACACATCTGTTTTCACGGAGTCCAGTGCAAACTGCAGGTCATCTTTGGTAATTTTGCCGTCTCTTACTTCGTGAAAACGGTCATCGATTTTATCAAGACCTTTATTACTTCTATACATTGCTCTGATACTTGCTTTTTTGCTGTTTGCGCTTGTCAGCACATGATTTTTGGCTAAGCCCGGAGTGTAAAACAGTGCATACAAATCCCCGCCGTCTATTTCTTTATTTTGGCCAAGATAGGTTTCTTTCATGGACAATGTGTAATTTTTTACATATGGCATTTGTTCTTCGCGTGAAAGTTTTACGAATTTTGCCATAGTCATATTCGGGTCAATACCTTCTGATTCATCAGGATATTTTGCTGCATATTTTATACTGGCTTTCAAAGAGTTAAGGTTCATCTGACCGATACCTTTAAATGAACCATTACCGGCTTTTGGATTGAATTTGGATTCTTTGAACAACAATGCTGCAACATCTATCGGGTCGCATTTTAATTTTTCAGCCATGTCTTCTATCTGGCTTATAAATTTATCAGAAGCATTTGGCAGGGCTGTTTTGACAGCTTTTGCAAGTTCTTTGTTGCCGGTATTTAAAGGTGATGCATCTGCCTTTATAGAATCTAAAAGCTTTTTAAGATTGTCCAACACAGGGTCAGAATCGTTATTAGCGTTAGGTATCCTAAAATCAATAACTATATTATTAACACGGGTATTATCCTTCTTCGCGGTCAATTTGTCATTATCAGGGAGTTTAATTCCATTTTGCTGATTGATGTTAATGTCATTAAAATCTACCATTTTTTAACATATCCTTTCTACCATTTACAGTTTTGCTATTATATACGGATATTTGCCCTGAAAACTTTAATATTTTTCAGATATTGTTAAAAAATTTAAAAAAATATCAGGAAGGACTTTTCAAAACCCTTCCTGATAATAATATTATCAAATTATGTTTTTTAGAATTTGAATGTGATACCGCCCTGGAAGCCAATACCTGTTCTTGCGACATTACGTACAGTGATTTGTATGTAAGCGCTGAGTCTGTCTTTCCATGTTTTGGTTGCCCCGATACCGTATTCAATGTAAGAACGTTTCATTCTGATGTCTTCAAGAACTACGTTACCTGCGTTACCGGAAGATGTACCAAGGATATTGAACATGTATTGAACAGTTGCGTAAACACTCCATGTTTCACGACCGTAAATCAAGTTCAAACCAGGTGCTACGTTAACACCGTTTAATTTACCGGCGTTCATATTCATATCACCGAATTGAGTGTACCAGTTCTGGCTGTGGAAGTAGTTATATGATGCCAGCAATGTCGGTTGGATTGTAAAGTGTTTTGTCGGGTGGAAGTTGTAAGCAGCTTTAGCAGCAGTACCAACAAACCAGTTGCCTGTGTGATCGTGGTAACCGGCTACATCCATCTGGTTGCCATAGCCGCCGCCATACAACATTACAGATCCTAAGAAGTCATCTTTCATGAATGTACCCATAGCGCCTAATTGACCGCCGTTTTGATACATTCCGACTCCGTCAAATGTCTGGTGGGCTCCATTATAGCCTACATATGCTGTTGGCAAGAAACTCCAGCCTTTTTTCATTTCAATGACAGGGAAGTCAGCGCCGACTAATGCACCGTATGCATTGTTTTCAACGTCAAGACCGTTTGTCATGTCAATGTGTTCTAAAGTACCATAGGTTTTGAACCACAGGCTGCCATCTTTTCTACTGTACTGATATGGCGCAAATTGTGGATATGCAGCCGCATATTTATTAGAGTTCTTCTCTGCAAGTAATTGATTGCTTACATTGAAAATATGGTCAAATACTATGTTGTTTGTAACCAACTGGTTTGCATAAGATGCAACTGTTGCAACCTGACCTCTGAATACCTGAGGGTTATATTTTACAAGCTGTGCCTGTAAACTTCCCGGCATAACTTCCGGCATACCGGTTGCAGGATTGATTTTTGTCTGGTTGAACAATTGATACCAGCCGATTGGTGTGAATATCTGTTTATCAGTTTGTGTAAATTCAATATTGCCAAGTAATGTCGGGTCAACATTGTTTACATCAAATACATCAACTTTGATAAATCTATCAATTGGGGCTTTACCCACAAACTGCCAATCGCTGATGTTAATTTTTCCGCCGTTAGCCGCAGCGATTTGTGACAGGCTGAAACTATCAGAATCCCAGTCGCGGGTAGAAACATCAATTTGGAAGTTAGCCTGACCGCTTGCGTTCATATCAAGATTGCCAACAGTGTTATCATTGATGGCACCGTTCATTGAATTTACAACAGAAGCGTTGTCTGCAAAAACAAGGTTGTTAAAGCTCAAATCACCGCTTGTTGCATTCAATATACTATTAGTCAGAGTTACATCATTATTGAATGTTGTGCCTAAAACAGAACCTACATTCAATGTTGAATTATTAACGGCTACAGTATTGTCAAATGTTATAGCGCCGTTGCTGTTTGCATTCATTGAAACAGGGTTTTGAGCATCCGCTGCAGCACTGACATTTACTGTACCGCCGAAGTTTATATTCTTATCGCCTTTAGATTGAGCGATTAATGTACCTTTAGAAACATCAATGTTACCGTTCAGGTCTAAGTCAACATCATCATGATAAGTTGTATACATGATTGTTGCTTCTCTATCCTGAGTTAAGTCGCCGGTAATTTCATCAGCGTGAATCCCGATTGTTTTGCCGTCGATATTACCGAATGTCAGGTTACCGGCAAGTCCGTTTTCAAACAACAAATCTCCGCCGTTATCAACGAGAATTGTACCTGTATAAGCTCCGTTTTGACCGTGGAACCATACATTGCCTTCTCCGTTTTTATTGATATCGCCGGCACCGCTCAAATCAGCGTTAAGATGAAGTTCGCCGGTTGTTTCAAGATTCATTGTACCGTTAACAGCAATTTGCTGATTTACTGCACCCGCTACAGGGGCTTTCATAGCGACATCATTAAACAGATTCAATGTACCGCCGTTATCGATTGTAACATCACCTGTTAAACTATCCTGACCGCCGGTTGGTGTAACACCGTCATTACCGAGGTTAACAGTTGCTCCGCTTTGAATTGTTGTATCGCCAGCGAGGTTTGCTGTTACTTCTTTATTAATGTAGCTGTCGCCGTTAAGTGTCAACTGACTATCATCTTGAGTTGTTAAATTACCGCCGTCAGCTTTTAATGTTCCGTTTGAAGTCAGGTCGTAATCCAGACTACCGCCCTGACCGAGGTTAACGGTTACATCAGATGCCCAGCTATCGCCGTCATTAAGGGTAACACTTCCACCGCCATTTGTACCGTTATTAATATTTACAGTACCCTGTGTAAGGTTTGTGATTGCATCACCTGTAATTATGCTGTTGCCGGTAATATTCAATTCACCATCCTGGAAGTTCAATGTACCGCCGTCAGCAATTAATGTACCATTAACAACATTATCAAGATTTAATGTACCGTCATCACTTACGTGAACTGTACCATTCCAGATATCATCATTGTTAAGAGTTGCGTTACCGTTTTGGACATTCAAAGTACCGTCAATAGTAGTTTTAACAGTTTCTGCAATAACATCGTTCACATCTGCCATTGTCAAAGTTGCACCTTCGACAATAGCCAAATCACCGGTGTTAGCCTGAATTTTGCCGTTTTCCTGCATTGCGTATTCTAAAGAACCGCCATTGATTGTGATTTCGCCAGCCCAGCTATCATTATTATTTAATGAAACTTTACCACCAGTAATATCAACTGTTGCATCAGTTAAGATAGCTGTGTTAACGCCACTGCTTATTTCGCTTTGGTCATCAACTGTTAATGTACCGGATTGTACGGTTAAAGCGCCTGAATTGGCATCAATATGCCCATTGGAAGTCAAATCACTATAAACTAACTTACCGCCGTCTATAGTAACTGTTGCATCAGATGCCCAGGTGTCGCCTGTATTTAATTCAACAGAACTGCCGGTTTGCAGAGTTGTGTCTTTATTTATTTCTGTCTCAACGGCAGCGGCAATTAAACCGCCATTTTGCAATGTAAAGTCGCTGTTTATGCTGACATTACCGGTTTCAGCAATTAACAGACCATTTGCCGCATTGCCTTCCCCGTCAACTGTGCCTTTGAAGTCAAATGTACCACCGTTAACTTTTACAGTGCCGTCAGTCCAAATATCATTATTATTCAGGGTTACATTACCGGTTTGAATATCTACAGTACCGTTAACTGTTGTTTCGACTGCTTCTGCAATAACATCGTTTGCATCAGTCATTGTTAAAGTGCTGCCTTCAACAATAGTCAAATCACCGGTGTTAGCCTGAATTTTACCATTTTCCTGCAATGCATATTCTAAAGAACCGCCGTTAACAGTAATTGTACCATTGGAATTCCAATCGTCACCTTGATTCAACTGTACTGAACCGCCGGTTGTTATATCAACTGTGGTTGTTTTGGATGCATCATCAGCATCACCGATAACAGTATTAACATCATTATTAATATAACTGCCGTCTGAAACAGTTAATGTACCGGAATTTACTTCGACATTACCACTATTAGCATTGAGTGCGCCGTTTGATGTTAAATCATCATAAGTCAATTTGCCGCCGTCAACAGTAATTGTTGCATCGGCTGCCCAGCTATCACCGGTATCAAGTTCCAGAGAACCACCTGTCAGGATATTTGTATCTTCGTTAACAGTTGTTGTGACGGCTGACGCAATACTGCTGCCGTTAACAACATCAAATTCGCTATTAACAACAAATTCACCTTCATTTGCAATCAACTGACCGTTATTAGGGGTTAACTTATCTTCGTCAACAGTCCCCTGAAAATCAAGTTTACCGCCGTTAAGTGTAACTGTACCGTCAGTCCAGATATCATTTTCATTGAGTTCTGCACTGCCGCCTTCTTTTATATTAAATATATTACCGTCATTAATTGTGTATTCAGCATCGGCTTTAGCCTCACCGGAAATGTTAACGGTATTGCCTGAACCTTCAAATTTAAGTGCACCGTCAGTCATACTACCGTTATCACCGATATCAAAGTTTGACCCGTTGCTAACAGTAACTGTACCGCCTTCAATTGTTCCGTCAAGAATAAATTCAGAACCGTCAAGAACAAGTTCGCCGCCGGTTTGTGAATAATCTTTTCCTGAATCTTCTCTGCCTACTAAAGTCAAAGTGCCTTCATTATTTGTGATATTACCGTCCCAGATATCATCGGCTTTAATTGTAGCGCTGCCGCCTTCATTTATTGTTAATTTACCGCCGGTTGCAATTTCAATTGCGCCTTCTGTATCAACATAAGCATCCTGACTTACGATAACTTCACCGTTTGAATCAATTGTCAAGTTTGTGTTGCCTTCAATAGCGCCATTGTTAGTAACTGTACCGGATACATTAAGCGCACCGCCAGAAATACTGTTATTATTTTCTAAAGTTCCGCCAGCCTCAACATTGGTTATACCGCCGGTGATTTCACCGTCAGTGGTAACAGTTACATTACCACCGCTTGCGATTGTTGTTGTACCGCCTGAGATTGTGCCGCTGTTTTCTAAAGAACCGCCATTTGCAATGTCAACTGTGCCGTCGGCTATTTCGCCGCTGTTTGTACCTGTGCCAGCTATTGTTACATCTGCATTGCCTGATATTGTACCGGCATTGTCAAATGTAGAACCGCTTTGTGCGTCTACTGTACCACCAGTTATCTGTCCGCCCTGTTCAATAGTTACAGAGCTTCCTGCATTAACAGTGTTTGTACCGCCTGAAATAGTGCCGTTATTGCCAACAGTTAGAGAACTGCCATTATTAAATGTATTTTCACCGCCGGAAATATCACCACCATTTGATACATTCAATTCACCATTATCAAAAGTGTTTTCACCGCCGCTGATAGAACCATTTTCACCAACATTTAATGTACTGTTTGTCACATTAGTTATTGTAGTACCGCCGATTGAAGAACCGTTAGCAATTGTCAGATTACCGCTGTCAGTAACATTAATTGTACCACCGGTTACAGTTAAACCGCCGTTTTGAGCAAGGCTGTAATCCAGTTGACCGGATGTCATATTGATATTGCCGCTCCAGCTATCCTGTCCATTCAGCGCCAGAGAACCGCCGCCGATTGTTACATCGCCTGTTATTGTTGTATTAACAGCGTCAGCAATAGAACTTCCATTTGCGAGAGTCAAACTACCGCCTGCAAGGTTAACACTACCAGTTGTAGCGGTCAAACCGCCGTTTGATGTCATATCATCAATTGTCAAACTAGCGTTTGCGTTATCAACAGTTATATTACCAGTCCAGGTATCACCGCTATTAAGAGCAAGTGAACCGTCTGCTATATTAACATCACCGGTTATTGTTGTATTTACAGCGTCTGCAATAGAACTTCCGTTTGCAAGGGTCAAACT
>CALUQX010000005.1 GCA_944323045.1 Candidatus Gastranaerophilales bacterium
GTCCTGCTTTGCTGCCTGTGCCGAGTTGGAAGGTTTTAACTTCTGGTGCATAATTTAATTTAGCATCTTTAGTTAAGTCGCTTGCGTCCCCCCAGAATTTTTTGCTAAATGGAGCTTTTCCTGCTTGAATAGGTGACAGTCCTGCTTTGCTGCCTGTGCCGAGTTGGAATGATTTTGCTTCCGGTGCATAATTTAATTTAGCATCTTTAGTTAAGACGCTTGCATCCCCCCAGAATTTCTTGCTAAACGGCGCTTTGTCTGCTTGAATTGGTGTCAAATTTCCTTTTGGAGCCTGAGTTGTAAATTTAATTTCAGGATGGGCTTTTTGACATTGTTCTAAACTTGCGTATTTTACGCCATTATATTCTACAGCTCCATCAGACATAAATTTTAATGCCTGATTAGCTGCATTTTGAGTTTTGCCAGTAAAATTATCAATAAATTTTTGAGCGTCTTCTTTAGAATAGAAGGTTCTTGTCGGCTCACCTGCAATTTTTGCATCATAAGTCCCGCGTTCATTCAACACAATTGACGGCTTTGCGCCTGCAGCTTGCGGTTGTGCTTTTTTGTTGAAATTGTCAATAAATTTCTGTGCATCTTCTTTAGAATAGAAAGTTCTTGTCGGTTCACCAGCGATTTTTGCATCATAAGTTCCGCGTTCGTTCAACACAATTGAAGGTTTAGTTTGTTTTGCGGCAATTTCCCCTTTTGCATCAGAAACAACTGCCTGCTTTGCTTCAGTTTTTGGCGATGTGTTATTTGTTTGCGGTTTAACCTCCGGTTTATTTTCAGGAGTTTGAACTGTATTTGTTTTAACTTCTTTAACATCGGCAGGTTGTTGAGCATTATTATTTGAATGCACTGCTTCTGTTGCCTGAGTAGTTTTGTTATTTTTCTTTTTGTAACCGTTTGTATCTTGTTTAAGTGTTTGACCTACTTCAAGTTTTTTACGTTGTTTTCTTAATTCAGCAAGATTTTTAGGTCTTGTATCTTTATATATACCTATTTTCTTTTCATAGTAGCGGCGTCCTGAAATACTTGTTGATTTCGGACGTTTTTCCTGCGGCTTGGCTGCTTGTTGTGCTTGAGCAGCAGACTCTGCTTTAGGTGCTTCTGCATGTTGAGCAACCGGTGTTTGTTTTGGTGTTTCAACCTTTTGCTGTTCAGCCTTTGGAGTGTTAGCCTCCTGTTTAGAAACTTGTTCTGTCTTTGGCGTACTGGCATCCTGTTTAGGTGTTTCAGTTTTTGGTTGTTCTGAGTTCGGCGCTTCAGGAGTAGAAGGCTGCGCCTTTACCTGCTCAGTTTTCGGTGTCATGGCTTGCTGAGCAGGTTTTTCCTGTTGCGGCACATCTTTATTCGTTAATTCTTGTTGTATTTGTGGGGCAGTTTCAAGACCTACAGATTTTTTCCTGTAGCCGTTTTTATTCTGTGTTAGAATCTGACCGATTTCTAATCTTTTATGTGACGCCATGTACTCTTTCAAATTTTTAGGTTTTTGAGCACCTCTGCTGCCTGATGAATACGTCGTTGCTGTTACTCTTGTCATACAACCATCCCCTTAAATTTTGTTTTTTATTCCCCGTATAAAAATATATTCCCCGTAGTTATATAAAAAATAATTTAGTACAATAATTGCCCTTTATATAAGATTAATGTCTGTTAGAATCCGCAAAACGCACGTAAAATCCAGATTTTAGCCTATTGTAATAATTTTTAACATTTCTGTAATGTATTAAGTTAATATAAAGAAATTGTAGAAAGTGCCTATTTGTAATATAATTTAAACTAATAGGAGAGAGGAAAAGTTATGATAGATAAAACAGCAATTATCCACCCTACAGCACAAATCGCAGATGACGCGATTATTGGACCATATGTTGTAATAGGTGAAAACGTAAAAATTGGAAGTAAAACAAGAGTTATTTCAAATGCTCATATTGAGTACGCTGAAATAGGCGAAAGATGTACAATTAGCCCATTTGCAACAATAGGGTCTGAACCTCAGGATTTAGGATACAAAGGCGAACCAACAAAAGTTGTTATAGGTGACGACACAATTATTAAAGAAAATGTAACAGTTCACCGCGGCGCTGCATGCGGCGATTTCACTACAAGAATCGGAAATAAATGTTTGTTAATGGTCGGCTCACATGTCGCTCACAATTGTGTTTTAGCTGATGAAGTTATCTTAGCAAACCTTGTAACACTTGCGGGTCATATCCATGTAGGATTCGGAGCCTTTATCGGCGGTATGAGTGTATTTCACCAGAACATCCGTATTGGCGAAATGGCTATCGTAAGCGGATTCTCAGCATCCCGTCAAGATATCCTCCCGTATTCTAAAGGTGAAGGGCGTCCGCCTGTTCCGCGTGGATTAAATGTTGTTGCGATGAAACGCCGCGGAGTTCCTGCAGATATCAGAAATTACACAAGAGAAGCTTTCAAATTGCTTATTTCTGATGAATACAACACAACTCAGGCTATTGAAAAAATTAAAGCAGAAATTCCTATGAATAAATACATAAAAAATATGATTGATTTTATTCATACTTCAAAACGCGGTGTGCTTTTAAAATCGCATAAATCCGGCTATCAATCTTTAGAAAGTGAAGAATAAAAATAAAAGTGTTTAAAAGGAGGATTTAATACCCTCCTTTTTTAAAATTAAGGAGATAAAATTATGAAAACAGTCTGGGATAAATATGCAGAAGTTCTCGTGGACTATTCAACAAATGTTCAAAAAGGCGACACTGTTCAAATCCGCGCTACAAGTGCAGAAGCAAAAGAACTCGTGAAAGCTGTATACAAGCGAGTGTTAGAACGCGGCGGACATCCTATAGTCAGAACTTCTATAGCAGATTTGTCTGACATATTTATTAAATACGCATCAGATGAACAACTTGATTATGTTGACCCGATTACTAAAATGGAGTATGAAACAATAGATAAATTTATTTCTATCGGTGCCCCTTTGAATACCAAAAACATGGCGCGTGCAGATTTAAACAAGCTTTCACGCCGCGGCAAGGCAACCAAACAATTATCAGAAATTCTGATGTCCCGCTCTGCCAGAGGCGAAGCAAGCTGGGTTGTGGCAGATTTTCCAACCAATGCACTTGCGCAGGAAGCCAAAATGTCTCTTGATGAATACACCGAATTTTTGATTAAATCGTGCTACTTAGACCTGGACAACCCTGTTGCAAAACTCCGCGAATTAGACGAAAAACAATCTAAATGGGCTAACTACCTTAACAATGCTAAAAAAATTCGCATCACAGGAGAAAAAACAGATATAACTTTCGGAGTTGCAGGACGTAAGTGGGTAAGCTGCTCAGGACTTAATAATTACCCTGACGGCGAAGTATTTACATCTCCTGTAGAAGATAATGTAAATGGCGAAATATACTTTGATTTTCCACAAAACTACCGTGGAAATGAAGCCCACGGGGTTCATCTGTGGATAGAAAACGGTCAGATAGTAAAAGCCAAAGCCGATAAGGGTGAAGATTTTTTACATGCCATGCTTAATATGGATGAAGGTTCCAAGGGCATCGGCGAAATAGCTATAGGTACAAATGACGAAATTCAAGAAGTTACCGGCAATATTCTCTTTGATGAAAAAATAGGCGGCTCAATTCATATGGCTGTCGGGGCGTCATATCCGGAAACCGGCGGAAAAAATGTTTCAGGACTTCACTGGGACATGATTAAAAATATGAAAAATGGCGGAAAAATTTACGCTGATGATGTCTTGATTTATGAAAACGGTAAAATGCTTATATAAAGAAAGGGGAAGTCATCTGACTTCCCTTTAAAAAAATTATGACAACCAGATTTTTTTATTTGACCACTTCAAAATGAAATTCGTCAGCCCAGGTTTTGAATCCGCCCTCAAGCAGCATGCACGGATAATTGTATTCCGCAAGTATCATACATGCCCTTGCTCCTAAATGGCATTGTTCATTGTAACAATACACGATTGTAATCTTTTCTTTAGATAGTTGGTCTAAATTATCTGCCAGTTCATCTTTTGGGATTGATAGTGCATCTGCAATATGTCCGAGAGCGTAATCTTCTCTGCGGCGTACATCAACAATGGTGATATCATACTTTTCTGCCATATTTTGCAATTCTACCGGTCCCAGCGTGTATGCAAGTTCACGTGCAAAATAATCCTGTGCCTCCTGCGTATTAAAACGCATCTCTTTTATTTTTAAACTCATAAAAAATTATCCTTTCCTGTTAAGAAAAGGATAATCTATTTTGTAAAAAAGTAACTTATATAATCGGGGTATTTAAAAGTCTAAAATTAATTTGGGGTAAATGTATAATGAATTAATATTTAGGAGTTTGAATTATTTTGTATTTTAATTATTATCTCTTATGCAGTGAAAGAGATGTGTTTTTGGGGTTGAACGCTTTTGTTAGCGCCTCTTAGTATATCTAAAGTCTTACCGAATTTGTAAGCCAGAGCTGTAACAGGGTTAGATTGTACAGCGTCAGCTTTGTAAGTTCTTTGAAGGTCTTTTTCAAAATTAACCTTTGCGCTGTCGTTCTGCAATGCTAAGATTGCTTGAGCAGCTGTGTTATTATTGTTGTTATTACCGAAAGATATCGGTTTAACTGTATTAAATTTTACTGGATTTATAGTTATCATGTTTGCCCTCCTTTCGAGGATTCTTATTAAGTGTTTTTTTAACACTTCATTTAACACTTTTACTATAAAATATAAATTCTAATTTGTCAACCCCTGCTGTAAAGTTTTGTTAAGTTGGTTAGAAAGCTTTTAGAATCGGGATTTTGTCATAAAGTGGCGTAAATACACTTATTATTTATATTAAAGATTTTTGTTATCAGAAAAAGTATACCGGCATGGGTAATATGGAGAAAAAAATATTATCCAACCGATTTTTTCATATTAGCCAGAAGAGTAATTGTAAAAAGCACACTAATTCCGTTAAATATAATTAAATCTTTTTCATACTTCCAGCTATTCTTAATTCCAACGGGAGCATCTGCTCCCTTTTTTTTGCCTCACAGACGAGAAGAGAAAAGTATGGTGCCGTCGTTTCGACGCACCGGTTCTCTGTGAATTGTGAACGGTGAACTGTGAACTGTTGTTTTTTTAAAGACGATAAGACGTTAAGACGCTAGGACGTGTCTTGGATTTGCTCCATGCTCACGGAGTTTCGCCTATTGTGCTTACGCACAAGCCGGCTCAATCCGTTCGCTATCCGGACTCGTTTCGCTGTCTTACTCGCCGGCGTTAAACGGGTCTGCAACGCCGCCGCCTTCGCGTCGCCGTTTCGCCCTCTGCCGGCTCGCGCTCCGTCCGTCCGCAAATCCGCTAAGTTCATTAATAAAAATCAGGCTACGCCTGCATATCACATTCTCTGATAAAATGTAAACTCTTAATCACCTAATCACTCAGTCACTTAATCACTTCATGTAACAACCGTTAACGGTTCAGTGAACTATTGGTGCAGTAGTGACTGCACCCTACGACTGGTCACCGTTCACAGGTAACAGTTCACTGTAAAAATCTGACTTGTCTGCCTCTGGTCACGACTAACTAAAGTCCATAATCTGCCATAACCCGTCAAATATATTTCTTTATATAAACTTGCAAAATTGTTATCAGCATTTTAATATAAAAGCATAAGATTTACCCTAAGCAATTCAGGATGGAATTATGACAAATACTAATGAAAATATACGCAATATTGCAATAATTGCCCACGTAGACCACGGCAAAACTACTCTGGTTGACTGTCTTTTGAAACAGGCAGGTGCATTCCGCGAAAATCAACACGTTCAGGAACGTGTATTAGATAGCAACGATTTAGAACGTGAACGCGGGATTACAATCCTTTCTAAAAATATTTCAATCAATTACAAAAACACTAAAATCAATGTTGTAGATACTCCGGGACACGCTGATTTCGGCGGTGAAGTTGAGCGTGTTTTAGGAATGGTTGATGGCGCTCTATTAATCGTTGACGCTGCAGAAGGTCCGATGCCGCAGACAAGATTTGTTCTCTCTAAAGCGCTGGAACTAGGTTTAAGAATTATTGTTGTTATAAATAAAATTGACAAGCCGGCTGCAGAACCGCTCACAGCCTTGGATAAAGTTTTTGATTTGTTTACAGAACTGACAGACAGAGATGATTTAATAGATTTTCCGTTCATATTCTCAAGCAGTTTGCAGGGCTTTGCAATAAAAGATCTTGATGATGAAAGAAAAGATATGATACCTCTTCTTGATTGTATTTTAGAAAACATCAAGCCGCCAAAAGGTGATGCGACAAAACCTTTCCAATTCCGTGCCACAACTCTTGATTATAACGATTATGTCGGGCGAATTGTTATCGGACGCATTGAAAACGGCTCAGTAAAATCGCAGGAACAAGTTTGTGTAATCCATGCAGACGGCTCTCAGGAAAAAGGAAAAATCACAAAGCTTTTTGGATTTCACGACTTAGGTCGTATTGAAATTCAGGAGGCATTTGCAGGAGATATTGTAGGTATTGCAGGATTTTCTGATATTCAAATCGGTGAAAGTATTTGTGCATTAGACAATCCGCAGCCGCTGCCGTTAATTAAAGTTGATGAGCCGACTTTACAGATGAATTTTTCAGTAAATGACAGTCCGTTTGCCGGTACTGAAGGTAAATTTGTAACTTCCCGCCAGCTTAGAAAACGACTTTATGACGAACTTGAAAAAAATGTAAGTTTGCGTGTTGAAGATACTGATAGCACTGATGTATTCAGAGTTTCAGGACGCGGAGAACTGCATTTGAGTATTCTCATAGAAACAATGCGCCGTGAGGGTTATGAATTTCAGGTATCCAAGCCGGAAGTTATCTACAAAGAAATTAACGGTGAAAAGTGCGAGCCTTTTGAAAATTTAATAGTTGATGTTCCGGAAGGTTATGCTGGATCTTGTATTGACCGTCTTTCCGGACGTAAGGCTGAAATGAAAGAAATGCAGAATGCAAAAGGCAGAACGCATATGACATTCCATATTCCTGCACGCGGCTTAATCGGATTCAGAAGTGAATTCATCCGTATGACGCGCGGCGAAGGAATTATGTATCACACATTTTTGCATTACAGACCTTATGCAGGAGATATTCCGCGTCAGAGAAACGGGTCTATCATTGCACATGAACAAGGTGAGGCAATTCCTTATGCACTTGCGCAATACGAAGACCGCGGTGTATTCTTTGTAACCCCTAAAACAAAAGTTTATCGCGGGATGATTATCGGAGAATGTAACAAACCGCAGGATATCGTGGTTAATATCTGTAAGACAAAAAGATTGACGAATATGCGCAGCGCAACCGCTGATGTTATGGTAACCCTTCAGGCGCCAAAAATTCTCTCTCTTGAGGAAAGTCTTGAATATATTAGCGACGATGAACTTGTTGAGATTACGCCGGAAAGTATCAGAATAAGAAAAGCCGATTTGAACAGGAAAATATATAATTAGAAGACATTATACATGCCTTAGTGAACTGTGAACAGTGAACTGCAGTTGGATTGGAGACTGAATTTACGGTGTTTTCCTTGCTTGTATTCAGCATAATCTTTTGTTAATATAACTGTATGAACATATTCAAAATAAATAAAAGTTTTGCGCTTAATCTGTTTTCGTTTTCCGGATACTTAACTCCGCTGTGGATTCCGTGGCTGATGCAGCAAAATATATTAGGGCTTGCTATATTATTCCATGTATATTTATGTGGTGTACTGTTCCCATGGTTAGTTTTTTTGCTGTTTATTGCAGTTATCGAATACTTTCTGAAAGGTAGAAAATTAAGTTTTGATTTTAATGATAAATATAAAAATAATCTGTTCGCAAAAATCTATTTTTGGCTTGGTATATTGCTGAATCTGCTATTTGCCTATATTGCAATATTTTATTTAGCAGGACTTTGGACATTTATCCACTATCCACGGCAGTAATTAATTTACTTTCCTGAACAAGACTTTTTGCCGTCCCAGCTTAAGTCATCACAATGCAGGTAGTCCATATTTCCATTCATAATAACCCATGCTGTGCAGCCATAGCCGTTATAACTTGTTGAAGTATTTCGTTTACAATTATTGTCAAAAGTATAATGAGTATCTTCGGGCATACCTACTGGGTATATTCCATCTTTTGTCATGTAAAAATAAAATTCGTCCTTGCCTAGTGTATAAACTGATTTTTTAGCGCCAATTTTTACACTAAAATCACCGCAAACATTTTTGAGTGACTTTGATGTTCCCCGACTTGCGCCGCATTCAGCACTGTTTACAAAACCGCAATTAAATAATAGCCCATCTGCAACTAATATTCCTGTCTCATTAGCAAGTCCTTTTGTTCGAAAAGCACCATCTAAATTATTTCGGTCGTAGTCTTCAAGAAACATATCCGGACATTTGTCTTTTGTAAAATCACAGCTAGCTACAACCTTCAAATAAGGCGCAAGTATTTTCCAGGTGTTTGCATATGTATTTTTAAATTCCTCAAGATTTGTCATATTTCCTTCTTCGTCATATTCTGCATTTATCATGCCCCATTGATCATATGTTCCGTGTTCTATCACTGCCATTTGATATGCCTGATTCAACATACTATACGCCTTTTTCAACTTTGTTACAGTGACTTTTTCCTGATATCTTTGAACAAGTGTTGGTATAGTCATTGCTGCAACAACACCAATTATCGCAAGTGTAATTAATACTTCTGCCAGAGTGAAGGCGTTTAAAATTTTATTTTTCATATTAAAAATCCTCATGATTCTTGTTTACATTTTAATAACATTATAAATATTATTATACACATTGTCAATATGTTAATATCAAAATTTATTTCATTAACAATATATAAGAAAGGATTAATAATATGAGTGATGAAATAAAAAAACAATTTGGCAAACGTGTAAAGTATTTTAGAGAACAAAAAGGACTAACTCAAGAGGCACTCGCTGAAATTCTTGATGTTAACATCAACTCTATGTCTTATATTGAACGAGGTATCAATTTTATAAAATCCGACACGCTTGACAAACTCTGTCATGCACTGGACATCACTCCCAAACAACTATTCGATTTTGACTACAACCCCATGCCTGCAAAAGATTTGAAACAAACTCTTTATAAAATGTTGGACGAAAATCCGGATAAACTCACTGATATATACAAGATTCTCAATGGATTTTTAAGTTGATATTAAATAAACGAACAAATGCAACTGCCATGAAAGCAATTACATCAGTTCGTTTATTTAATGTTTGCCAAACTATTATATATTTTGTTTATAGATTTTATTTGTATAATTTTCTATTTTAGGGGTATCAATTTCAAAAACATGGGCTCTTGCAGGACCTAAGTCTACTCTTAATTCATTATCTGCAGCTTGAATTATACTTTCTTTGCCGTAAGAAGGGACAAGGTTATCCAATTCCTGCGTTGCTTTCAGAGTTGGAACCTTTATTTTGCAAGCGACTGAACGGTCAATGTTTTTGTTCGCAACGACTAACAAGGTTTTGCCTTTATAATGTCTTGCGTAAGTTATAATCTGGTCATTTGTATCGCCGACTTTATCTAATTCAATAAAAGACCCTCTGTTGATGATATCAGCGTATTTGTCTTTTACTTTGAAACAGGCTGTATTGAATTCACCTATAGAAGGATCATCACCGCCCGGTTTTCTTGAGTAGTTAAACAAGTCCAATTTACCATAGTGTAAAGTCATTTCATGGCAGTCTGTATCAGTTTTATCAGAATGTTCTCCGGCGAATTTTCTTGTATAATAATCACCTGATTGGAATCCGTCAACTATGTATGGATTCAGCATCGGCAATGTTGCCTGTAAAACACTTGTCATTTTGCAGTAATCAGCCCCGCCGTTAAACATTGGAGAGATGTCATCGTGAGTTGCAAAGGAGCCGATTAACGATTTACCTTTAGGCAGGCGGTATGACATTTCAAGGTTTTGTTTTACATAATCCATTAATTCAGAAGCCGTTGCCCATTCATGGAAAATATGATACTGACCGTAATACATGTCAAATCCGGCACGTAAAGAGTCTTCCGGTCTGTCTGCCGGCATGTTTGCCTGCGGTGAGGCATCTTCATGAGTATAAGTTTCTGCCAGCCAGCCAAATTGCGGGTCACGCTGATGAGAATAAGGAATTATAATATCCCAGAATTCAACAGGTTTTGCTCTTGCTACATCGGCACGAATTCCGTCAATTCCTAAATCAATACACATATCTATATATTTTTTGTGTAAATCCAGAAGTTTCGGATTCAGAGTTCTTTTTCCTTCGTCCTCCCACGGCTGGAACATTCTGATATCATTCCATCCTTGCGGAGTCTTAGCCAGTCCGTTTCTTTCAATAGCCATCCATTCAGGACGTTCTTCAAACATATCTAGTGATGCGCAGCTTGGCAAATCAAGCATTACACGAATTCCGCGTTTATGGCATTCATCAATAAATGTTTTAAACTGTTCTTTTGCCGGGCGTGGATCACTTGGATCAGCTAATGCTGGATCTATTTCAAGCATATCTTTCGGGGCGTAAATTGAACCTGCCAATCCCATTGCATGCTTTTTGCCAGGCGGGTGAACAGGCAGAACATGCAAAGTATTATACCCTTGAGCTTTTACTTCATCCAATCTTTTTATTGCACTTAAAAATGTGCCGTGTTTTTCATTTCCGGTAATCTTGTCATCGCCATTTGTATCTTCTGCAGTAAATAATCTTGGAACAATAGCAAGAATTTTAGCCTGATTATTTTGCATTAAAGAACGCAGGTCATTGTGATAAGTAACAGGGGCTGGTCTTTGAGACTGATGCACTGCTGCTGTATTCATCATAGCAAGTGTATTAAGATAAGCTGATAACAAATTGTTGTGCATTGCAGGATTGTAAGGTGCTTTTGCCGCATGGTTAGGCTGAGACTGTTGCGGCTGTGGTCTTGTTATCTGCATTGTATTCAGTTTTTGAGACAATAAATTTGTTGAGTTAAGCATTTTTTTGCCCCTTGTTATTTGTATATTCAGGAACTTTTACACGACCGAAGAAGAATTGTGAACCTACAGTGATTGCAAATAACCCTGCTGCAAATCCACCAAACATCTTCAGCCATTTATTTGTATTGTGAGTTGCCTTACTTAATTTTGTAAATAATTCATCGAGCGCAATACCTGACAGTAAGAAGCGTTGTTCTGAGGTACTTTCTTTTTGAATTGTTGCAATATGTTCCGGCTTAATGAAATAGAATTCACCGCCGAGTATTTCCACAATATTTTTGCGGTATTCATTAAGTTTATCCAATAAGTTTTTAGATTTTAGAATTGTAACGCTTTCGCTGTGCATTGCATCACCATGCATTAGTTGCATTGATTTCTGGAAGTACTTATAGTCCTGAGGTATATCAACTTTTTTAAGTTTTTCTTTACCCAGATATTCGTATTTAGGTGTTCCGTCAGCAGAAATTTCAATATTGCTGAAATCATCCAGATTAGGATGCGGATCACGCGGATCGTAGAATTTGACAGCATAATCAGAAGAGTGTGCCTGTATAGCTTCACGCATTGCCATTTCAAGATGCTGTTCTTTTATTGCACGCGGTACACCAGCATCAGTCAACACTGATGCGTTTTCTAAAGTTTCTATACGGCGGAACATATCGAGTGTCGAAATAAGTCTGTACATTGCATATTTTACACCGCTTAATCTGTCAGATACAAATTCTTCCATAACTTTTTTGTAAGAACCGTTGCCACTAGCTCTGTTCATACCAACAAGCCGCTGGGCTGTCTTTTTCATATTAAGCTTGTCAAAGTCTGACGCACTGTCATTGAATGAATTTGATAAATGCTTTTTGTAGCTTGAGATATCACTGTCTTTGATATTAGTGTCAAGCCCTGATACAACATCAGCCAACTCACCCATAACTCTTCCGTATTCATCTTTGTTTGATGCAATACGTATGAATGTTTTTCTCAAAAGCTTGTTCATAAGTTCGCGGTCATACCTTGCCTTTTCAAAATCTTCAGGTGATATGCCTAAAATTGGAACAAGCTGTTTAGTCATTCTGTTATATTCAATTGCAAGGGTAGAATCAGCAGCATGAGCCACCTTCTTGTAAGCATATTTATGAAGAACTTTTTCTTTTGCATTAAAGTTAGTAATTGCTTCGGCAATAGATTTTACAGTTGCCTGCGTATTTACATCAAATATTCTTGCCGGAACTTTTTTCAATCCTTTTTTAATAGGGTCGGCTTCAATATCAACGTTTGAAATTAAATCCTCAATGAATTCTCTGTTTATAGGAGTGTTGCCTTCTACAGCGTTATAAGCATCAACATTTTTCAATAACAGATTACGCAAATCAGTAATTATACTTCTATGTTCTTCTGCTGTGTAAGCTCTATCTAAATAATTACCTTTTGTAAATACATCTGAAATTTGATCAGTTGTCGGCACTATGTGTTGAATAATTTCATCATCAAAATTTTCAGCCAGTGCAAGTGTAAGGTTTTTGTTTATGTGTTCGGTTAAAGAATTGTCAATGACGAATTTTTTGTTATCTAAAAGGCTTGCTAAATCTTCTTTTATGCCGTCAGCCAGCACAGGCTGTACACCGTCTGTAAATAATTTTGTCAACTCATCTACAAAGTTTTTGTTAATTGGTTTGTCTTTGTTAAATTGAATAAATGTTTCAATTTTATGATTTAAAGAATTATTTCTTGCTGCCGCAACACTGTCAGGGAATTTTTCCAGCATTTTTTCATTCATTTTATTATCGTACTTTTCAAGTCCTCTTTCAATGTAAGGAGTTGCAAAGTTACAAATCAACCCGCTTAACACAGGGGTTGCGAATCCTGCGGTCAACATCCAGAGCGTGTTATTTTGTACGAATTCTTTTCTCATCTTTTCCTGAATAAAATCTCTGCGGTTAGGCATATCTTTCGGAACTCTTTGCCAGTTTCCGATTTTATCAATTTTTTTATCAGAGTAAAGGTCAAAAGGCAGGAATTGCGGATCCAGAGAGAAAGGTTTCTTTCTGCCGAAACTGTCTTCGTAAGACTGTCTTGTGTTAATACCGTGGATTAATTTTGCCGGAAGTTGAATAGCTATCTTAGGCCATAATGACATTGCAGCAAGGAATGAACCTAATCCGATAAATTCCATCGCTTTAGTCAGCGGTGTTGATTTTTTAGCAGCTAAATAGCATGCAATGGCAAGTCCGCCGAGTTTCATACCCACATCATTTAATTTTCCCAGCTGGTGGTCGTTTGCCTTGCCCTGAATACCTGCTTTTAATGATTTTGCTTCGTATACCCAGTCTTTTGCGAGTTCTGCAGGCGCATTCAAAATTCCGCCATCAACAAGTTTTGCAGTCGGCGGCAGAGGTTTGATAAAGTTTCTGTTATACAGTTTGTCCTGTACGCTGAATGCCGGATGATTCTGGTTTTGAGAATTACCCATTGAAACGTTATTATTTCTTATGTAGTTGTGTATTAAATTTGTATTCATATTAGTTCACCACATACTTTTCTTTTTTATCAATAACGTCACCGGCACTAAGTTTTGACGGTTTGCCTGAAATGTTCATAACATTTATTACACCGAGTAATGATGATGCTACAGCAGCCCCGAGAAGAATTTTACCGGCATGTTTTTGCAAGCCTTTGCCTTCTCCGTGATATAGTGCTTTTGCACTGTCAACAAGACTGTCTTTAAATGTTTCTGCAGCTTTGAAAAATTTCTTTTTATCCCAGAATTTCAATGTCATGACTTTGAAAAAGTCTTCCCACGGATCCTGAAATGCCAGCGCAACCCCTGTTGCTGCCCACAAATATGAGGACAAATTGGTTGCTGTTCTTGTCTTTGTTACAATCTCTTTGATTAATGGTTTAACTTCCTGATCTGAATCATTCAGGTTGGTGCCCATGCCAAGTTTTTTGGCTATTTTATCAAAATATTCATTACGCGGTTTGCCGTTGTTTTCGTTGATGAGCATGTTCCAGTACGGGAAATCCACACTTTCATAGACTTTGTGGTATTCGATACTTGTCAGGTCAGTATCATCAACATATTCAGGATGTTCGTTAACAAATTTTGCGTATGGTATATTAACATCCACTCCTGTCAGTGCCTTAACCGGAGTATTTACAAAAGATTTTGAGATGTGTTTTGCAATGCCGTAGAACAGTACGCCTAAAGCCATTTTGTTACCGATAGGACCAGCTTTTGTCTTAGAAAATACATCAAAATGCTTGTTTGCGGAGTTGAACACAGACATCAGCATAAGACTACCGATAATATATGGTACTGACCCCATTGTCAAAAACTCGTAAAAGTTTGAGTTACGGCTTCCCTTAATACCCTTTGCCGGATATAATGTCAATGCATTGGTAAATTTGTCAAATGCTATTCGTGTTCTTGTCGCAAAATTATTTTTTAATGGTGTATCTTTGGAATAAGGTAATTGTTTCCCTTTTTCCTCTGTATTTTTTTCCTGCGATTTTTTATTATTTTCAGCAGAAAAATAGATGTTATTTTTTGCGCTATTAATCGGTAAAATCATCATTACTCCACACACATGAATGTAATAACTTAAAGACTCCTGAAAAAAAAATTTTGCCAGAGATAGAAAATGTATTTACATTTTTTAACAATGCAGAAAGCATGTCCCTAACTCTCTCAAATTAACACAAAAATAAAAAAATATAAATAGAATATCCGGAAAATTTTTAAATTAATATTGTGTAGATTAAGATTTGTAAACTTCTAAAATGCACTGATAATGCGTATTTTGATATTTTTATCATATTTAAATTTATTATTTTTTAAAGATTTACACTCAAAACTCCGTCAAACACAATATATGTAACAAAATTTGTATGGAGTAACTACAGATGTCTGAAAATTTTAGCCTCGGTGGATTGAGAAAAAAGATTGATTTATCAAAATTAAAAGGTGGTTTGAAAGCAGAACAGTTTGACTTTGGTAAAAAGGATAAACTAAAATCAGTATTTGAGCAGATAGATACTGTCAAAGACGGTGTTATTACGCAAGAAGAATTAGAGGCGTATATTGAAAAATTACACACCGCTGCAGGCGCTGATAACAAACTTAACCGCAAAGAGGCTAAAGCTGCAGGATTAGGCAGCCGGAAAGACATAAATAAATTTTTGAAACAAGCAATAGAGTTATCTAAAGGTATCAAAACAGAATTCACACCAGATGCTGAAGTTCCGGTTAGCACTCCGGATGTTGCAACACCTGATATAACTGAGCCGGAAGTTGTTCATTCTGAACCTCTTGCAGAAGACCCGCCCGTCGTACCTGACACAGTAGTTAACACTGACGGTGATACTGTCGGAGATGATGAAGGTGATACAACAGAAGAATTGACCCCGCAAGATGCACTTAAGAATTTGTTTGGTGATAAGAAAAAAGCAAGTGTAAAAATTGACGGATCTGCCACAGGGTTGTCTAGTAAACCATATACAGGACAGGTAATTTTACCGAACGGTGAAACAATTGAAGATGGCGCATTTCCTGAAAATCTGCGCATAACATTGCCGCCGTCTTATGGTGAAAACGCCACAATGAAATTGAAATTAATTGATCCTGAAAACGGAATTTATGAATCATCTGCCAAAGACAGAAATTTCCAGATTGTAACTGATGAAAACGGTAATGTTACTATCCAGTCTGTAAATATAGAAGAACTACAGGGCAAATTAGACGCCAATTTAGCGGAATATGCAAGACTTGAGGCAGAACGTCAGGCAGCCTTAGAACAAGCCGGCGGCGACGGAACTGTTGACGGCGATGACGGTAAACAACCTCTCAGTAAAGAAGAACTTCTTGCTGTTTCTAAAAAACAGCAAGAAGCCAGAGCTCTGGCTTCTGAACTTTTTGATGCATGCGATGACCAGGTTCTGGCTGTGGGAAGAGATAGATTCCAAACAGCATTACACAAGGTTAATAAAGATAATATAAGCATGGTGCTTTCTCAGTATAAGGATTTACATCCGGACGAATCATTAGTTGATACTATATGTTCAGAAATGGGCTCCGGTAGAAAAGAGGCATTAACATATTTAATGGGACAATTAGCTGAAGCCGCTAGAGAACGCGGAATTCCGGAAGCTGATATTACTAAGGCGACAAAAGAATTTGAAGTTTCAATGAATGCTGAATTCCGTAAAGCTGGTTTTATTAACCCTGCCAAAATGGAAAATTCAATGAATTTCTTACACGGGTTAATTCTCGGTGCTGATCTTAATGCCGGAGATATGGATGAAGCAGAAGCAATAAATACAATTACCGGTGCAGCTGCAGAAACATATGACACGGCAAAATCAACTTATGACACGGCTAGAGCTGAAGAAGGCTGGATTGCCCGAACAGGTGACAGTGTACTCGGCTGGTTTGGCTGTACAACAAAAGAAGATATGGATACAAAA
The DNA here is from genome assembly GCA_944323045.1 of Candidatus Gastranaerophilales bacterium. Classification (GTDB taxonomy): domain Bacteria; phylum Cyanobacteriota; class Vampirovibrionia; order Gastranaerophilales; family Gastranaerophilaceae; genus CALUVH01. Next base: position 16,487 of record CALUQX010000005.1, read on the forward strand.
CTCGGCGCTTACAAAGCTGATGTAGAACGTTTACAGAATGCAAAAACTGAAGCTGAATTTAAAGCAGCTTATGAAGATACATTTGGTGTGCCATTTGACAGCAAAAAAGTCGCCGCATATGAAACTGCTCTGAGTGATTATTCAATGGCTAACGGCTACAAAACTCAGATGGATAAGTTAAGAAATTTATGGGCAGACGGTTCAAGCTACGACAGCTATGAAAGTTACCGTGATGCATTCTCCTCAGCCCTAAAAACTGATAATTTTGAAATATCTGCAGATGAAATAGATACCATGGTTAATGAATACATGGCTGCAAATCCAAAAATTACTGACAAACAGGAAGCCCTGCAAAAGATTGCCAGCGATATGATGGTTGAACAGGAAGAACAGTTTAATCAGATTGCAAAAGGCAGAACAATAGAACAAATGAGCGCAGAAGTTGACACCGTACGTCAGGGTGCATTTGGTACAAGAGATATTGTAAACGATGTAATCAAATATAATGCCAATCAGCAGATGACTGAAATGGTATTTGAGGCAGCAGGTGAAATTGCAGTTACAGCTGCATTAATGGCTGTACCGGGTGCCGGAGCAATAGCTGCAGCAAAATTGGCAGCTAGCGCTGCAAGATGGGGCAGCCGCGGACTTAAAGTAGCAAAATATGCCACAAAAGCACAAACAGCATTCGCTAGAGTTAACACTGCAATTAATACAGGTCGCTCAGCAAATATTGTAAGAGCTAAAAAGACAACAGCAAATGCGGCAGCAGCATTTACAGGAACAACAGCCGTAGATCTTTCTAATGGTAAATCTGTAAAAGAAGCATTACGTAAAGGTTTGATGAATGCTACATTTGCCGGTGCCGGTGCTATGTCAGGTGAATTGGCTCCTGTACTTGCCAAAACATATGGCATTTCAAATAAAGTTGCAAAAGAAATTGCAGAAGAAATTACCGAACGCGCAATGGATGTTGGTTCATCTGCCGGAATATCTGCCGCATTTAACGGCGGATACAGCAAGGATGAAGCATTCCTTGACCTTGCAACCGGTTTGATTATGAACAGATTAGGCAAATTGAAAGGTAATACTGATGCACCTGCTCCGGCAGTTACTCCGTCCAAGTTGGATATAGCAACCTCTAATAATACATCTGTACCGGGTGGTAAATTGTCTGAACAAAACTTTGAACAGGTCAAACGGGAAGTAAGAGACGAATTAGCCGCCGGTGCAACTCCAACAAGAGCTGCTGAAATTCATAGTGAGGCAGATAAACTGCAAATTCAAAGCAGACATCAGGGTCGTGAAATAAAACACATTGTTGAAGATGCATTTAGTGTTTATGACAGCCCTAGCCTCGGCAAAATCGATCTTACCAAAGAAACTGATCTTAAAAAATTAGCACAGGCTAAGAAAGAAATTTCTCAGTGGTTTGACGGTAAAAAAGATGTAAGAGGCGACGCAGCACGCAACAGACAGGCAATGCTTGACAAAATTGATGCCAGAATGGCTGAATTAAATGCTGCTCCAAACTTACAAGGAAAGAAAGTTGAATCTGAAATTGTAGACAGAATGAATACCAACACCGAACGCGATGCTGCATCAGTACTCGCAAACGAAGGCAAACCACTTTCACCTCACGGCGCTGCAACACTTGATGACAAAATCAAGTTAACAAATACTGTTGAAGAACTTGAAACAATGAAAAAACAGCTTGAAAGCCGCGTAGGTTATCAGGTTCAGGGAATTGACCATGCTGCAGCTACAATTAAAAAGATTGATACAAAAATCAATTCTATCAAAGCACATCAAGCAGACTTTGCAGCCACAACCGGCAGAATTGACGATGCAATAAGTGCCGGCAAAGGGTTGAATGCCGAAGATTTGCAGACAATCAGAGCATTTATGGAAAAGAGCAATTCAGCAGATGAATTGAAACAAATTGCCGATAAAATGAGCAGCAGTAAACCAATAAGATCATATGGCGGTTCTAAAAAACTTATTGCCGATATCAATAATAAAATAGAATTTTTGAATACAAAAAATGCAGCATTAGCAGCCGCTGATACACCGGCAGGCACACCAACCGGCGCCGCTGCAGATGTAGCGAATGCACATTATATAGATGAAAGTCCACTTGCAAAAAGTGAAACTCCTGTTGTAGAAACACCTGTAGCAAAGCCGGAAACTCCGGCAACAGATGCGCCGGAACCTCCTAAAGCCGACGCGCCGGCTGCAAAAGTAAAATCTGGCGAATATTCTAAAAATGGTGCAGGCTTTATTGAACCTGAAAATTACAAGGATATGAGTCCTGATGAACTTGTAGCTGAATATAAGAAACTAAAAGAATACGAAGATGAGAGCCGAGATGTAATATCTCCATTAACAGGACAAATTGTTAAAAATCACGATACAAGTGCAAGCAGAAATGCAATAAAGGCAGAATTAGATAAACGCGGCTTAAAATTTGAAGACGGTCAATTGATAGACAAGAAGACTAATCAGGTTGTAAAAGTTGAACCGCCTAAAGTCGAAACACCTAAAGCTGACGCGCCAGAAGCAGATGCTCCAAAAGTTGAAGTGCGTAAGCCTACAGAAAGAGAATTAAAAGAACTGAAACGGATGCAGGACGCAATAAAAAATGCCAAAACTCCTGAAGATATTTTCTATTGGCAGCGCGGAATGGACGAATATCCTGATTGTCCGGAAAAAGCAAGCTTAGAAAAAGCTATTTCTGAAAAACTAGACCAGATTTTCGGTGCCAAACCTAAAGCAGAAGTCGAAGGAGGCGCCCAACCGGTAAGCTCAGAAAGTGTTAAAATAGTTGATGGCTGGGAAATACACACGGACAGCAAAGGTAAGCAATATTCTTTATGGGAATTTGATGACAGAAGTGGTGCATATACCAGAGGAATACTTAATTTCCAAAAAGAAAGTGCAGCAAAAATTCTAAATCAATTATCTGATGGAAAAGAACACATAATTCCAGACAGCAACAATATAACTGCAATTCAGGGAAGTGACGGTTCAATTACGTTCAAAATAAACAATGGCTCCCAAAAACTTAATTCATCTAACAGTGATATAAGAATATACAGAGACGGGCATGTCATGGCTTATCGCGGCAAAGGTGAAATTCAAGCACAACCGGGTGATTTAGTTTATGTTTATGCTGATCAATGGGGACATCTAGGTCAGATTATTGAAATTCCGGCTCAAAAAGTAGATGTAAATGCTGATACACCTAAAAGCTCTACACCTGATGCAAACACTGACGGTAACAAGTCATTATTAAAAGAGATTAATGATAATTTGTTGGCAAACGCAAAAGATTACAAAAATGCAGCTTCCGGTACAGAACTGCCTCTCACACCGGTAATCGTTTCATCTGATATGAAAATTAATCTGGGCGGACAATATGAATTAGACTTAAATTCTCCGCAAATTAAGAGTTTAAAAGACGGTGAATCTCTCACCGTTGGACGTAAAGGTGATATAAAAGTGCCTAATGAATGTAATCAGGTTTCAAGAGAACACTTAACGATTACAAAGGTGGGTGACCAGCTTATAGTTAAAGATATTTCAACTAATGGTTCCACTATTTCCGGTACCTCTGCTGATAATATCGCGGCAGTTAAAGTTAACAGTGAACCTGTAGAAAACAACTCCGAGGCTGTTGAAGTCGTCGAGGTAGAACATCACAGACAATTATCTTCAGCAGATAGAATTGAAATTGCTAAAATAGGTAATGACATTAATAATATCAAAACATTTGAGGATATAGACAAACTACAAAAACGTATTGATAAATTACCTGATGGAACACAAAAAACTCATCTTCAACGGCAGTTAGACAAGCAAAAAGAAAAGTTGAATGAAGCTGTTGCGTGGGTTGATGTTGATGGGCAATCATCAAATATAAAACGAAACGATTCAAATCAGGATATTATAGATGCCAATAATCTGGCAGCATATGATGCGGCAATGGCTGCTCAAATGAACAATGACAATCTGTTTGATTCATTTGATGTGCCAGACGATAACATGTTGTTTTAGGATTATCCGGCAAGACTAAAAAACACTGCAGTTGCAAGTCCTGCTATTATGCAATAGTATCCGAATATATTCAATGAAAATTTGGATATAAATTTCATAAAATATTTGATGCACAAATATCCGGTCAATCCTGATACAACTGTACCCGCTAGTATTGCACTCCAATTGAACTGCACTGCCTCATGCAAATCTATCTTTATAACAGGATACACCATTGACGCTCCAAGTATAATCGGGATACTGAGCAAGAATGAATATCTTGCGGCTGTTGTTCTGTCCAGACCGAAAAACAATCCGGTTGCAATTGTCCAGCCTGATCTCGAAAATCCCGGCATTGCCGCAAGCCCCTGTGCCAGACCTATCATTATTGATGTTTTTAAGTCTACATTGTCCTTAAGTGCCTTGAAATTCTTTGACATGTATTCGCTGAACAATAGCACAAAACCTGTTACAAAAAGCAATCCCCCGACTATAGCAGGTGAAAATACTAATTTCTCCGCAACTTCATTCAGCGGATACGCTATAAGTATTGTAACCACTGTACCAAGCATTATAAACAATCCGATTTTTGCATCACTATTTGACCAGTCCTTAGCCCGCAGCGCTTGCCACATTGCTTTTAAAATATTTACGATGTCTTTGCGGAAAAATATTAATACTGCAATTAATGTCCCGAGATGCACCATTATATCAAAAAACACTTCTTCATTTGAATGCTGCACTATCTCAATGCCTTTAAAAACCTTATAAAAATTTGAGGTAAAAACAAGGTGTGCAGAACTAGAGATTGGTAAAAATTCGCTCAATCCCTGTACTATTCCCATTAATATTGCCTGTATAAAATGCATTACTATTCTCCTCTTTTCCGGCTGCTCTGTTGTCCTTCTTGATACATGCTGTTGGGCTGGTAAGCCCAACCTACTTCACGAATTGCTCTGCCGCTCATCTTTGTACATGTTGTGTTAGAAAGCACAATCTATCAAATTATTCTTCAAAGTATGAACAGCATGATGTCTGAGTTTCCCAGACACTTACCTTACTCAACTGGACAATTTTCTCTTTTAATTTCCAGTAAATAAAGCTGGCTATCATTTCACTTGACGGACTTTCGTTTTTGAATTCCGGCAGTTCATTCAAATCCTGATGATCAAGATATTCCAGAACAGAATTCAATTCACGTTTCAAAACTTTGTAATCAATCAGTATATTACTTTTATCCAGAGTGTCCCCCTGAACATAAGCTTCCACCATCCAGTTATGACCGTGCTGGTTTTCGCATGCACCGTCGTAATTTAAAAGGTGGTGTGCTGCGGCAAAAAATGCCTGTGTTTTTATTTCATACATAATTTATTGCTCCATTTCTCTAATAATCTTGTCGCATAATTCTCTTACAGCACCACGTCCGCCGTTTTTGGAGGAAATGAAATTTGCAACAGCTTTAACTTCATCCACAGCATCAGCAGGACATGCTGCAAGTTTTACTTCTTTCAAAATACATATATCAGGCAAGTCATCACCCATATATGAAATTTCATCAAATGAAATATTATATTTCTTCATTATTTCTTTTAAAGTTTCAATTTTATTTTTTACGCCTTGATGAAGTTCTGTTATGCGTAAATTTTTTGCCCTGTGATAAACAGTTCCGTTTTCTCTTGCCGTTATAATTGCTGTGATAATACCGGCTTTATAGAGATTAACAATTCCCTGTCCGTCTTTAGCGTTGAAAGTTTTGTATTCTCTGCCGTCTTCATCAAATGTCAAACTGCCGTCAGTTAAAACTCCATCAACATCAAATGCCGCAAGCTTAATCGTCATTATGCCACCCCTGCTTTCAACAAATCATGGATGTGGATAACTCCGATTGGCTTATTCGTTTGGTCAACAACCGCAAGTGCAGTGATTGAATATTTTTCCATAAGGTTAAGTGCACTGGCACCGTAGTCTGATTTGGAAATATGTTTTGGATTTTTAGTCATCACATCTTTTATGACAAGCGAATGGATATCATTGTATTTTAATAATGTACGTCTGATATCACCGTCTGTAAGCACGCCGGTTAATTCACCTGATTCGTTGACAATCATTGCCATGCCGAGTTTGTGTGATGAAATCAAATCTATTACTCTGACAAAGCTGTCATTTTCATGGGCGATTGGCAGCCTGTCTCCAGTGAGCATTAAATCTTCAACCCTGTATAAGAAACCTTTGCCAAGTGCGCCAGACGGGTGGAAAACGAGAAAATCTTCTTCTGAAAATCCGCGTTTTTCAAGCAGACAAACAGCCAAGGCATCCCCCATTGCAAGGGTCGCGGTTGTACTTGCTGTTGGAGCTTTATTCAGCGGGCATGCTTCACGTTCAACAGATATATCCAGAACGACATCACTTGCATTGGCAAGTGTAGATGTGAGTTTTCCTGTCATGCCTATCATCTGAACTCCAAAACGTTTAATCAGCGGAAGAAGATTAAGGAGTTCTTGAGTTTCGCCGCTGTTTGAAATTGCAATAACAACATCGTTTCTTGTAATTATACCGGAATCTCCGTGAGTACTTTCAGCAGGGTGTAAGAAATATGATGGTGTTCCTGTTGATGTCAATGTAGCAGCGATTTTACGCCCTATCAAGCCGGATTTTCCCATGCCAGTAATAATTACACGTCCTTTGCAGTTATATAAAATATCAACTGCACGATCAAATTCTTCACCAATACTGTTTTTTAATCTTAATATTGAATTTGCTTCAATATCCAGAACTTCCTTTGCCAGATCATTAATAGTTTTCATAAGCATTTCATATCCCTCACTATTTTCCTAATTGTTATTATATCACCAAACTCATCTAAATGCATTAAAATTATACAAAACTTTAAACTCCGAGTTTTTACAGGCGATGTCAAATTTGTCAGGAGTAATCATGCAAAACACTATCAACAAATTTGATTTAAAAATAAGGAATTTTTCCTCCGCACTTGATGAGATTAAAAGTTTTGTGGATAAATTTGACTGTCCTGAATTTTCTATAGATTTATCATCATTAAACATAATAGATGCAATGAAAGTTTTGATGTTGTCTTCTGCATATCACTACGGGAGGTATCCGGATGGTAGAATATTCTGCCGCTGCATGTCAGACGAAATTATCTCCCTGATTGAGGGTGTTGCTATTTCTAATTTTGAATTAATTTAAGTTTTGTTATAAAGTGGCAAAATTTATTTTTATATGTTTTGATATAAAAAAGTATACTTATATAATTTAGGCATGGAAAATTTCATATGATAGGTTTTGAAAACGTAAATTCCAGAATTATTGCGGGTTCTGTAAGTCAATGCAGTCCTGCTGCAAAAAAAGAAGAAAAAAATGTTCAGGTAAATAATACTCCTGACACTGATGAGCTTAAAGAAAAGAGAGCACATGCAAAGGCAATGAAGGGTGCAACCATACTTGCAGGAATTGTTGTTGCGGGTATTGCTGCGACTAAATTCAAAGGTCCGATTGTAAGAATGTTCAAAAAAACAATTAACGGCGGTTCAAATATAAACAATATTGTTAACAGAAAGAATGAAGAACCATCTGTTATAAATAAGGCTTATCAAGAGATTAAAAATTATACTGTAGACCAATTAGACAAGGCTATTTTTGAAAATGAACGATTGAAGGATCGCCTGCGCGATGTTTATCCTAAAATAACCAATATAGCAAAAGATAATGAAAAACGTCAGAGAGAAAGAGTTGCGAGAATTATTCGCAGCAATGACACCCCGCTGCAATTTGAAGACAAACGTTTATTCACCAGCCATGAAGCAGAAATGATAGGGTCTTATCAGGATGAATACGCCTTTAATGCGCCATTAAGACTGGATAAAATAAAACCGGAACAGAGTATTGAAATTCGCACAATGGATGCAATGATGGAAGATGCGAAACCACTTTCACAACCGGCTGTTGTATATAGAGGAATTGTGACAAATAAAGACGGCAGCATGCTTGATTTTGCAAGAGCATTCTATGACGGTAATATTATTCATGACAAAGGATTTGTCTCCACCTCTCGCAATGCTGCAGAAACAATTGCCAATTTTGGAGAACAAAGCGGATACGTTATGAGAATAAATCTGCCTAAAGGTACTAAAGGTATTGACTGCCGCAGATTTACCATGCGCGATTTGCCGTCCGGTGCGAATGCTGAATTTATTTTGCCTAGAGATTCAGAATTCCGCATAAATTCTGTTGATGATAATTATAAAATCATTGACCTTGATTACCTTTTGCCAAACTAGTATTTTTATACTAAACTTGTTCTGTTATACAAATTAATGTGATAATTTAGTGCCGCACTCTGTGTATTATATTATCAAAGGAGAGTATTATGGAACATTTATTGACACTGGTACAGGCTAATAGTGTTGCTATTTCTGCCGCAATACTGTTAATTGCGTACATTTTTATTGCTACTGAAAAAATTCCGAAAGTGACAATTGCAGTGCTCGGTGCTGGAATTACTATTTTGCTTGGACTTGTCGGACAGTATAAAACAGTTAACGGGAATTTTAATCCACACTATTTTATTAACTATGTTGATTTTAATGTTATCTTTTTGCTTGTATCAATGATGATTGTTGTAAATATAGCAACAAGAAGCGGCATGTTCAACTGGATTGCAAATGAATTGTTGCGGCTTACCAAAGGGCATCCCAAGATGGTTCTGTTTGTACTAGGACTTTTTACAGCAGTAGCATCTGCATTTCTTGACAACGTAACAACTGTGATTATCGTCATGCCTGTAACTTTTTTTATTGCAGAACAACTCGACATCAATCCTGTACCTTTTTTGATTACAGAAATTTTTGCCTCAAATATAGGTGGTACAGCTACTTTAATCGGCGATCCGCCTAATATTATTATTGGCAGCGCTGCAGGACTTTCTTTTATGGATTTTGTAAAAGAGCTGACACCTGTGGTTTCTGTAATTTTTCTGATAATTGTTGGATTAATGACATTTATTTTTAGGAAACAGCTTGTTGCCTCTCCTGATAAAATGTCTTCTGTTGCTAATCTTGACAATTCTAAAACGATTACTGATTTTCCACTGATGATTAGAAGTTCTATCGTATTAACCCTTGTTATATTAGGGTTTGTGTTTCATGATATTACTCATATTGAAACCTGTGTAACTGCAATGCTTGGTGCAAGTGTTCTGTTACTTTTTGAAAAACCGGCAGGAATATTCAAAGAAGTAGAGTGGAATACAATATTTTTCTTCATAGGACTATTTATAATTATAGGAGGTCTTGAAGCATCAGGAACTATCGCATTGATGGCAAAATGGATTCTGGATGTTACACAGGGTTCAGAACAGGCAACAGCAATGATTATTCTCTGGGCATCCGGCATAATATCCGGTATAATAGATAATATACCATATACAGCAACTATGACACCTATGCTGCTTGAAATACAAAACGTTATGGGACATGACTACACACATCCGCTATGGTGGTGTTTGTCACTCGGGGCTTGTCTTGGCGGGAATATGACGATTATCGGGGCTGCTGCTAATGTTATTGTCTCTGAAACTTCCGGACATCACGGACATCCAATATCATTTATGCAATTTTTAAAATACGGTACTGCAACAACATTTATTTCTCTAATCTGCAGTTCTGTTTATATTTATCTTAGATTTCTGCAATAGAGTTATCAAATAATAAAAAAAGTCTCTGCAGCTTTATGCAGAGGCTTTTTTCTTAGTTTTGCTTTTTAAAATATAAATAAACGGGATAATCACAATTGAAAGAAGTGCAAGTATTAAAAAAGCATCATAGAACGCCCCGAGTTTTGACTGCAGCAATAATTCTCTATACAGAGTTCCGCTTGCTTTTTTAGCTGCGAGCACATCCGGATAATGCACTGCAAACTTGTGCTGCAAGGCGGCTAATTTCATCCTGTATACAGGATTATGATGTGCAAGATTACCGACAAGATTATTTTGATAAACCTGTGATGCCCTTGCAATAAATGTCGAAGATACAGATGTCGCAATAGCAGTCACTATATTTTTAAACAATGCATGCAGTCCTGCGGCATCTGCTGTTTTGTTTTGCGGTAAGGTCATAAAAGCTAGTGCTGTAATCGGCACAAATGCAACAGATACTCCAAAACAAAGCACCATATTAGGAATAATAATACTTTCCATTGAGGCAGTTGTATTTAAACAAGAAAGACTGAATACAGAAACAGCCATTATCAAAAATCCTGTTGTTGCAAGAATTTTTGCATCAATAAACCTTGCTATTTCACCAACAACAAGTAATCCTATAAAACAAACAATTGCACGCGGCAGCATTGCAAGTCCTGAGGCTGACGGGCTGTATCCGATTAACCCCTGAGACAACAACGGCACAAGAAGCAATGTCGAATACAGTATTACGTTAATAATAGAACTTATGCTTGTACCAAGCAAAAAATTCTTATCTTTAAAAACTCTTATATCAATAATCGGATATTTATACTCAAGTTCCCACACATAGAAAAATACAAACGAGAATATTGAAATTCCGGTAAGCCAGCATATCCACGGGGTATCAAACCAGTTGAACTGCTGTCCTTTATCAAGAACAATCTGCATACATCCCATTGCAACAGTAATGCCTAAGAATCCTATTATATCAAATCTTTTATTATATTTCTCTTTTACAATAATATCGTCTTTGATAAATATTTTTACAAGTATAAGAGAAATTATACACAGCGGAATATTTACAATAAAAACCCACTGCCATGAGTAATTATCTGTCAAATATCCTCCGAAAAAAGGTCCTACAAGCGGAGAAAACATAGCCGCAACTCCGAACAACGCCATCGCAAGTCCTTTTTGATGTTCAGGATATATTTCCAGAAGATAAGCCTGACATAATGGCAGAATACAGCCGCCGCCAATCCCCTGAACTATTCGCGCAAATATCAGTGCCTGAAGATTCGGCGCAATAATACAGAGAAATGCCCCTATACAAAATATAGCTATACAATAAATAAAGAACATCTTTTTCCCGATTGTTTTGCTTAAAAAACCGGTTGTCGGCAGCATTACACCGTTTGAAATAATATAACTTGTAATGACTGTATTCGCCTCATACTGTGTTGCCCCGAAATATCCGGCGATATTTGGCTGGCAGACATTTGTCGCAGATGTTGCAACAAGTGCCATTATAGAAGGCAATAGCAGCACAATTGATAATATATATGGATTCTGTTTAAGTTTTTCAAAAAATGTCATTTTTATTTTTCCCTAAATTATTTAATTAAGGCACAAATCTACACACAAAATTTTTATAATTTGTTCAACAAAGTAAAAAATACACGGGGTAAAAACTATTTTACCTTAACCTTTGGTACAACAGACATACCTGGCACAATGTTGTAATCAGAGATATCTTCTTCAAATACAATTTTCACTGGCACACGCTGAACTATTTTTACATAGCTGCCCACAGCATTTTCCGGCGGAAAAAGACTTGATTTTGCACCGGTTGCTCTTTGAATGCTGTCAACTCTGCCCTTAAATCTTTTTCCAGGATAAGTGTCCACTTTTATAGAAACAGGCTGTCCTGCTTTCATATATGTCAATTGTATTTCTTTGAAATTAGCAACAACCCACACTTCATCAGGAACAATTTCCATCAGCGGCTGACCAACCTGAACATAGTTTCCTTTTTCTACACTTCGCGCAGAAACTTTTCCGGCTTGCGGCGCATATATTTTTGTATAAGAAAGATCAAGTTTCGCCTGTTCAACTTCGGCTTCCAGCTTTTGTATTTCTGCCTGAACAGATTCTTTTTTTGCCTTATTTGATTCTAAAGCAGATTTTAGTGCATTTGATTTTTCATTTGCAGCTTTGTTATTTGCTTCTGCCACTGTCAAATGTGTTTTGCTGTTATCATAATCCTGTTTGGAGACAATACCTTCTTTGTACATATCTGAATATCTTTTGTAATCTTTTTTTGCAAAATCGAGTTTTGATTGTGTGGAATTTATGTCTTCAAATGACTGCTGTACATTTGAAGAACCTTCATCTATTTGTTTGTCAGTAACGTTTAGTCTGGCTTTTGCTTCCGCGAGTTTTGCTTCTGCCTGATGAAGTTTAACTTCATAATCATTCGGGTCAATTTCTACAAGGAGCTGCCCTGCCTGAACTTCTTCATTGTCATCAACAAGAAGATTTATAACCGGTCCGGATACACGCGGCGCAACAGAAATAAGTCTGCCTTCTACAAAAGCATCATCTGTTGATTGAAAGAATGTTGAGTGTATAGCCATTATAATACCGGTAATAATAAGGATTACGGCTGTAGCTAAAGGTACAACTACACGTTTTTTCTTATATTCCGGTCGTTTCTTCTTTGCACGGGCTTTTCTGACTTTTAATACTTCTTTTGCTTTTTCGTCTAGTTCTTCTTTACTTAATTTCTTTTTTGGGGTCTGATCGTCCATATTCACCTCTATATTCTTATATCTGTATATTTAATCTGTCTTCTAAATTCTTTTTTATTTTGTTCAATACTCCAAGACAATTCTGCAATTCTTCATCTGTTACGCCGGCAACTGAATCCTGCCACAGTTCAAGAACTGTAGGGGTAGCCTGTTCAAGTATAGATTTTCCTTTTTCTGTAATATTAACTTTATAAATTTTTCTTCTATTCACATCTGAGGTACGCGTAACCAGTTCCATTTTTTCAAGGATATTTACAATTCTTGTTATATTGGGACGGTCTTTCAGAGTAAGCGCACTGATTTGTCTTTGATACAAACCGTCATGGTCTAAAATAGCAGTCAGAACAGTAAATTGTTCGGGGGTAACTGTATATTTTTCATGTTTAAATTTTTGTGTTGCAATTGCACGCGTCATCTTGCCGATACGCACCAATTTCATTCCTATTCTGCTGTTTAATAAATCTTTTTTATCCATGCCTGTTTACATATTTTTTATCTTGTGTTATTATGATAACACAAAAAAGGAAAAATAAAGCATGAAAATTTTTAAGATTATACTAACCCTGTTTATTTTGCTGTGCAATATTTGCCCCGTATATGCAAAACACAAAGAAAACACAGATTACAGATTGGAATATTTAAATATCAAATGGTGGGAAAATTATAATGACCCTATACTTGTTAATTACTTAATGAAAGCTTATCAGAACAATCAGGATTTAAAAATCGCAGCAATAAGTGTAAAGCAGGCACAGCAGGTTGCCAAACAATCGCTTGCGCAGGAGCTGCCGCATCTGGGATTTGCCGGAAACTATTTCAGAGACTTTGCATCCAGTGATGTAAGATTCGGTAATGTTTTGATTAATGATTACAGCCAGTCAAATTTTGTTTTGCCCCTTACTATGACTTACGAACTTGATTTGTGGGGAGAAAACAGATTAAAAACTAAAAGTATCAATAAACAGGTTGACATGATTAAACAGGACGAGCGGGCAACTTATATTGCATTAACCTCGACTCTTGCCTCCACCTACTACAATTTAATTAAGCTTGACAAACTTATAAAAAATCAAGAAGAACTTGTTGATTTGCAAAAAGAAATTGTTTTAATGGTTGAGAAAAAATATAAAAACGGTTTGTGTCCTGTAACAGAATTGATGCAAGAACAACAGCTTTTGACAAATTTTGAAGAATCTCTGGAAGTCTACCGTGACAGACGGGATATTGTGACAAGAGAAATGGTGGTTCTGCTCGGAGACAGAACAAACAATTCTGTGGAATGTTCTGATTATGATACAGTTAAACTCGTTGAAATCCCTGATAACATCGCGGCAGAAGTTATACAATTCAGACCTGATATGAACAAAACTGAATTGTATATTCAAAAAACTGGATTTGATGTAAAGGCTGCCAGACGAGACTTTTTACCAAAAATTCTTCTGTATGGGCAGGTCGGTTTTAATGCCTATCAGTTAGGCGATATTTTCGGGAACCATACATTTAAAAGTGCCGCAGGTTTTGCACCTTCTATTGATTTGTTTACAGGCGGTGCAAAAGTGGCAAAATTAAGATATAATAAACTAGAACTTGAAAAAGCACAACAGATGTATGAAAAAACTATTCTTACATCACTACAGGAAGTGAATAATTCTTTAGGCATAGCTCACACCAATAAGAAAAATTACAAATCAAGTTTAGACAGATTTAACCTTGAAAAAGAAAAATATAATCTATCTTCACGTAAACTGGAAATAGGTGCAAAATCAAAACTGGAGAATATTCGTGACCGCGAAAGAGTTCTTCTTTCCGAAAAAGATGAAGTTACAAATAAAATAGATTATGTAATTGCCACAATCAATGTTTATAAAGCAATAGGCGGCAAAGATTACAACACAATTAAGGAACAGCTTTAAGATGTATTCTATTATCAAAACACCAATAGGTAATATAAAAATAGAAGAAAACGACGGCAGTATTGTAAGAATTCAGCATACAGATGAGCCCCATTTAGAATCATCAAATATTTTGTTATGTGAGGCTAAAAACCAGTTAACTGAATATTTTGAAGGGAAACGGAAAGTTTTTGATTTACCGCTGAATCTTGCAGGTACTGAATTTCAACAGAATGTGTGGAATGCATTAAAAGAAATTCCTTATGGCGAAACTCGTTCGTACAAACAAATTGCTGAACGAATTGGTAATCCGTCTGCATGCAGAGCTGTTGGTATGGCTAATAATAAAAATCCTATAATGATTGTTGTTCCCTGCCACAGAGTTATCGGCAGCAACGGAAGTCTAACGGGATATGCATTTGGAACTGATATGAAAAATTGGCTTTTGCAGTTAGAAAAATCCGTTAACAATTGCGATTGTTGATATTTGCGTATTAAAATTTTCAGTCTATAATAAAATTGTTATGGATTATGTGAACAACAAATATGATTGTATTGTAGTTGGAGCCGGTCATGCCGGATGCGAAGCAGCTATTTCCTGTGCAAGATTAGGTGCAAGTGTTTTACTATGCTCACTAAATCTTGATAATATAGCGCTGATGCCATGTAATCCTGCTATTGGCGGTCCTGCAAAATCAACACTCGTTCGGGAAATTGATGCACTCGGCGGGGTTATGGGCGAAGCTGCTGATGCAACTTATATTCAGATGAAGACCCTTAATTCTTCAAAAGGTCCTGCTGTACGCGCACTCCGTGCCCAGTCTGACAAACGCGCGTATATGGATTATATGCGCAATCTTATTGAACAGATTGATAATATACATCTGCGGCAGGCTTGTATTACAGATTTACTGGTAAAAGATGGTGCGGTATGCGGAGTTATAGACGAATTCGGTATTGAATATTCCGCCCCTGTTGCAATACTTACAACCGGTACATCACTTTCAGGGAAAATTTTTGTCGGCTTAAAATCTTATGATGCGGGTCGTCTTGGCGAAAAAGCGGCAATAGGACTTTCTGATTCGCTGCGCAGCCACGGGTTAACTCTCAAAAAGTTAAAAACAGGTACGCCGCCAAGAGTTGATAAAAGAACTATTGATTATTCAAAAATGACAATCCAGCCGGGCGATAGTGAATTAAATTTTTATTCCTTCAAGCCGGATAGACCGATACGGCAGCAGTATCCATGCTATTTAACAAGGACTAATGACCAAACACACGATATTATTCGCGCTAATCTAGATAAATCTCCGATGTTTCAGGGGCTTATTCATGGCGTTGGTCCGCGCTACTGTCCTTCTATAGAGGATAAAGTCGTTAGATTCAGCGAAAATCCTTCTCATCATATCTTTATAGAACCTGAAGGGCTTGGAACTTATGAAATGTATATTCAGGGATTTTCAAGCAGTCTGCCTGCCGATGTTCAGGTAAAAATGCTGAGAACTCTGCCAGGACTTGAAAATGCACACGTTATCAAGCCTGCATATGCAGTTGAATACGATTATGTTCCGGCAGTGCAGACAACGCATTCTCTAATGTCAAAAACTATCAAAGGACTTTTCTTTGCCGGACAAATTAACGGAACAAGCGGTTATGAAGAAGCAGCAGCACAAGGATTAATTGCCGGAATTAATGCAATTAATTATTTGAATAAATCTGAAATGCTTGAGCTTTCAAGAAGTTCCTCATATATTGGCACACTGATAGATGATCTTGTGACAAAAGATATTCAGGATCCATACAGAATGCTGACCTCACGTTCAGAATACCGTTTGCTGCTCCGTCAGGATAACGCAGATTTTCGCCTGACTCCTATCGGGCATAAAATAGGTCTTATTGATGACGCTCAATATAAGATATTTCAAGACAAACAAAATGCGATTGAAAAAGAAATGGCGCGTTGCAGGGAGGCTAAAATTTCCCCGACAGAAGAGGTTAAATCAATACTTTCTAAATATGGCGAAGGTATTGAGCGCGGCATGAAAATAGCAGAACTTTTGAAGCGTCCTAATTTGAACTACAAAATAATCAAAGAATTGGATGAGGAAACACAGGATTTAAATATTCCAAAAGATGTGTATGAACAGGTTGAAATACTAATAAAATACGAGGGCTACCTGAAACGTCAGGAATTTCAGGTGGAACAGTCCGGCAAACTGGAAAAGTATAGAATACCTGAGGATATTGATTACACAAAAATTGACCATATTTCATCCGAAACAAAAGACAAACTTTCAAAAATCAGACCCAAGACCCTTGCGCAGGCGGCAAGAATCGGCGGGGTTAAACCGGCAGATATATCAGTATTAATGGTACTGCTTGAACGGCATGCCGTCGCCAGAATGTAAGGGCTTAACAGGCAAGCCAACGGGGTTTGCTATTACTTTATCTGTCTTGGTTTTCTGCTTTTGGGCAAGAAGTTTTCATCAGTAATAACTGGCTTTCCTGTCTGTAGTTCAATTTGTTTCCGTGCTTCTTTTGCAACACTACCGCCCTGCTTAGCCACTGTCTTGTTCTCTTCCAGAGTTTTAGGATTCTTTTCCTTTGATATTTCTGTTGTAGAAACTTCAGCAAGCATATTAAGAACAAGTTCCATATTAGACATATTATCTCTTAGGCTCTCTTTTTTAAGCCCCTTAAGTTCCTTATATTCACGAGTTTTCATGCCAGACCACTCTTGAGTTAATACGTCTGTTAGAATACCGTACTGATTATCAGCAACACCGCTCCGTTTCCATTCATCAGTCAATGCTTTTCTGATTTCAATAGATTTTAAGCGCTGATTCACCCATTCTGGAGAATACCCCTTATCAAGGTAATATTTTAATGCTCTGTTAATAGCAATTTCTGGATCTTGCATTTCCTCAAGACGTTCACTGCCCACTTTTGCAAGCCATAGTTTAAAAGGTTCAGCCTTTGGGCTCGGAACTGATTGTACTAAACGTAAAACACCTTCTGTATCCAGTACATCAGTTAATCTCATTTTTCCATCGGGTGCTTCCATTTTCAAACCGTGACAAAATGTCACGGTTTCATTTCCTTCTGCCTTAAGACGCTGTTTTAGCTTTCGCCAATATGCAGTAGAATCTTTGCTTTCTGTTAAAATAGTAATTATATCAACAACAGAAAACCACCATGTTTCTTTTTCATTATCCCAGGTCGTTCTTACCTTAAAATCCTCAAACAATTTTATAGATGTTTTTGTATCTTTATCTGTCTTTTCCAATAGCCCCTAACTCCAGTTATTAAAATTAAATAATAAAAAACTCCCGGAGATGGGTTCGAACCACCGTTGGAAGATCCAGAGTCTTCAGTCCTGCCGCTAGACGATCCGGGAATAACGAATTAACTTCTTTTTACATTAATATACTACAACAAAGTCACAATCATTGTCAATATTAATTGTTTATTTACATATAAACTTGCCCTGAACTTATCTTCAGGTTAAACTAACATTGTTCTATTAAAATTATAAGGAATGAAAATTTGAAAGCACTAATTCAACGGGTAAAGCATGCCTCAGTCACAATAGAAAATGAATTATATTCAAAAATCGGCAAAGGAATTCTTGTATTTGTCGGGGTTGAAAAAACTGATGAACAGATAAACGCAGAAAAACTTGCTCAAAAAATAGTAAATCTACGCATTTTCGAAGATGAAAACGATAAAATGAATTTGTCTTTGCTTGACGTGAAAGGCGAAATTCTTGTAGTTTCCCAATTCACTCTATGCGGCGATTGTAAAAAAGGTACAAGACCTTCATTTGACAAATCAGCCCCGCCGGATAAAGCCGTTGACTTATATGAATATTTCATTAAATGTATAAATACGCACGGAATTGCCGCAAAAACCGGTAAATTCCGTGCTATGATGGACGTTGAATTAATAAATGACGGTCCTGTAACATTTTTTATAGAAAAATGATTTTACCACTTGAAATATTTTTTAAGTTGTGCTATAATAAATGTATTGATTAGATCTATTTTGTGAAAAGAATTTTTATATTTTTACACTGAGGAGAATTTACTTTTTATTTTTTATTAATGTATTGTATTATTTTTAATTAAGAGGCTTATCTATTATGTATGTAAACAAGTGTATCAAATGCGGTCGTGAGTTTGAGACTAAGAACCCCAAAAGAGTTATTTGTCCGGATTGTTTGTACCCGGATAAAAGTATGATGATAAATCCAACATCACCGGAGGGAGAAGGAAAATCACCTGAAGAACCTCAACAGCAGTTGCAATCATATAGCACACCGGATGCTCCGCGATTTTACAGTGCAGGCGGCGCTCCAGAATCAAGATATTCCAGACCTCAGCAGCGTCCTCAGCGTTCAAGTTATAGCGCCGGCGGTGGTTACAACCAACGTCCGCAGCAGGGCGGCAGATCAAATTACGGCGGTGGACGCCAGTCTTTCAACAAAGACCGTAGAAACAGTTCATACGGCGGTCAAAGACCTCAAGGCGGATACAGCCGCGATTCCAGATTCGGCGGCAGAAAAGCATCCAACAGCAAGTTCCGTCGTCCAAGTAAACCAAAAGCACCTAAGCAGCTTTTAGTTACTAAAGAACAGCTAGATCAAATAGAATTGCTCTACAAAGCCATGCTCCCGCTCCCTAACCCGGATGCACATGAAGTAATCGGAGAAAAAATCGGTTTAGAACCAAGAAAAGTGTTCTTTGGTATCAATCTCGTCAGACAAAAATTGATGCTGCCGAAATTACCGTTCCCTAAACGTAAACTGGCAATTTCACCGGATCAAATATTCGCTATCAAAAATCTGTATGAACCGCTTTTGCCATTACCGCCAATCGGATGCCATAAAATTATTGCGGCTCAATTAAAAATGGATGAATGGCGTGTTCACGTTGGCATCGGATTAATCCGCGCTCAAATGGGATTAAAAAGATGGAATCAAGACAGACCTGATGCGCCGGAAGAATACAGAAAACCGCCAAGAAAACCTAAAGCGGCTGACGATGCAGAAAAAATACAGGAAGTATCTGAAGAAGTAAAACCTGCGGCAGAGTCTGCTGATGCGACTGAAACCACAGTTGCTGATACTAAAAAAGAAACAGCAGAAGAAAAACCTAAACGCAGCAGAAAATCTAAAAAAACGGAAGAAACAACTGAAGAATGAATGACAAATTAGTTTCTGTCGGCAAGATTTTAAATTTTCACGGAATTCAAGGTGAAGCTAAAGTTGGATTCTCTAAAAATCAGCAGGATTTTTTCTGTTCATTAAAAGAGGTATTTGTTAAGCATAATAATGATTACATACCGCTCAAAATTGCACGCGTCAGAATTTCAAAAAATGTCGCAATCGTAAAATTTAAAGGTATTGATTCTATTAATGAACTTATTGATTACAAAGGCGCCTTGCTTTTTGTAACCGAACAAACAATACGTGACAATCTTGAGGAAGATGAGTTTTTGATTGATGAACTTGTCGGAATGGAAGTTTTTGATAATGATAATAAAAAACTGGGATTTGTAGTTGGAGTTTCTAATAATGGCGCAAATGACCTTCTTTCCGTCAAGACAAATTCAAAAAAAGTCTCATTAGTACCATTTGTAAAAGCAATTGTGACTGATGTGAAACTGCCTGAGCGTAAAATTTTTATCAATAATCTGGAAGGGCTGTTAGAATGAGATTTGATGTTTTAACACTTTTTCCTGAAATGGTGGAGCAATTTTGTAATTACAGCATAATGAAACGTGCAAAAGAACGCGATGTTTTTAGTTTGAATGTTGTCAATCCTCGCGATTTTACACTTGATAAACACAAAAAAGTTGATGATACGCCATACGGCGGCGGAGCAGGCATGGTTTTAATGGCTCAGCCTTATGTTGATGCTTATGAAAGTATTGCACAAGCAGACAATACAGTTACAATAATGCTCTCCCCGCAAGGTGAACCGTTGACGGATAAAATTGTGAATGAATTATCAAAAGTTGAACAAATTATTTTATTATGCGGTCACTACGAAGGGTTTGATGAACGAATTCGTGACATAATTAAACCGCGCGAAATTTCTATAGGGGATTTTGTACTTACCGGCGGCGAACTTCCTGCTTTATGCCTTATAGATGCTGTATCACGCAAACTTGAAGGCACTCTGGGGAAAATTGAGTCTGCTGAAGAAGATAGTTTTTCTAATGGACTTCTGGAATATCCGCACTATACAAAACCACGCGAATACAGAGGGCTAAAGGTGCCAGATGTCTTATTAAACGGCAATCACAAAGAAATAAACGATTTTAGATACGCAGAAAGCTTAGAGCGTACAAAAAAACGTCGTCCTGACTTATATGAAAAATTTATTAAAACTTCTTCTTAAAGTCGTTTGAATGCCCCAATCCGCAGACATCTTTCAAAAATTTAACAACAGAATAGGCAGCAAGCCCTATACCAAATCCGCCGGCAACTTTGTTATTTTTTGATACTAATGCTCCAATACCAAGTCCCAACGGCACAACAGAACTAACCAACATTGAGCCGAAACCTTTGAAATATCCGATGGCAGAATTTACGAAATGGCGGACGTTATCCTGTATCTGCCAGTCAAACAGGAATGTTTTGGCTTTTGATGTCGTTATACTGGGATCAGCAAGAAACATTGTATTATTATACGAATCTCTGCATGCTTTAGCGTCCTGAGTTTTTGCGTAAGCATCGGAATTTATTTTGCCCAGAACATGTGAATCGTAACCGACAATGCCAAGCGCCAGTGCTCCCGCACCTTTAGCAAGATATTTTCCATAGTTGTTTTTGATAGCAGAAATTATCGTCATAATAATGTCATCACCTTATTAACATCTTCTGTTTTCTTTTTATTTTTGGCTTTATCTGTTACTTCAAATTCTTTTTCGGTTGTCTGTCCTGACATTTTAAGCAGGATATTAGCTGCCATCAGCGCATCCTGACCGTAGCCGCTTGTAGAATTTTGCATATTCTGTAATATAGCAGCAGTATTTGCATCACCGGTTATGTTGCGAGAATACAACAGGCTTAATCCTAAAAATCTTACTTTCATATCAGGATCTTGAATCATTTTATTAACTAAAGCATTAAGAGCTTTGTCATCTTTTCTTGAAGGATCTTCCAGGGCTCTTGCAACAACTTCTTTAGCGCCCATCAAACGAACTTCTTTGTCCTGACTGTTCAAATAGTTTTCAACATTTTTGATATAATCATCTGTTAACATGACGATTGTACGTTTTTCAGTTTTTTTGCCGTCATTAGTTGTTGCACTTGCAGTAGCACTGGCACCGGCAGGGGCTTGACCGTTTATATTTCCACTGTTTGAAGAGCCTTGTTGTGCGGCTGCCGGCTGTGCTGGCATAGCAGCAGGATTAACTGTTACATTCTGAGTTTGATTTACCCCGCCGTTTATCGAGCCCGGCATAGATGCGCAAGGGTATTGCGGCACGCAGCATCCTTGTCCCCAGTTAGTTGTATAATAATTGGCGGGATAACTCGGCGTCTGGTTAGGATTTGTTCCGTAAGACGGAGCATTAACATTATAAACAGGAGCGGTTCCCGGCATTCCCACTGACGGATTAAAAATTTGAATATGAACGCCTGATTGACTACCCGGAATAATCGGGGCTGTCTGTACCTGCGGGGCGTAATTTTGCCCTTGCGGCTGTATCGGTTGTGTTTGATACTGTCCTACTGAATTATCCATAACTACCCTTTACTACTTACTTATATTATTAAAGTATTAAAAAGAAAAATTATTGCCAATTTTTGTCAAACTTTAAGAAATGTAACAATGATTAACTTTTTTACCCATGCAGTTCTATAATGAATATATGGATTCATATGAAAAAAATTATTTAAACAAGCGTCCTCAAAATTTGTGTTTGATGTGTGGAAAATGTTGTCGTGTAGTAACAACAGGAACACCACACTCAGAATTGGTTGAACTTGCCGCAAGGGGAGATGTTTATGCAAAAGAGTTTTTAGAAATTTTTGAACCGTATCCGTCAATTGAAGATGCGCGTAAAGCAAGTAATGATACAGTTGAAAATATACTTTTGCACCTAAAAAATGACAGTAAAGCGACGGATAATCTAACATTCTATTATTGTAAGTATCTTCAGGAAGACAATATGTGTTCAAGATACGAAGACAGAATGACGTTATGCAAACATTTTCCTAGTTCACCGTGGGCGATAGTACCTCCGGGATGCGGATTTTCCGGCTGGCTTTTCTTGAAGCGAGAAGAGGATAAAGAGCGAGTTCGCAAAGCAAAAGAAGAATTGCTTGATTTGCAGGTATTGCGGACAAAATTAACGAATAAAGAAACACTTGAAAAGTTAGAACTGGTTGAAAAGAAATTAAATAAAACAATAGAACTTTATAAAAAGTATGGTTCACAGGACTGGTAACCCCATTACCGTGCAAACAGATAAATAGAGAGTTTTGAAAGACGTTGTGGCGTTAAGTAAGAGGATGCCGACGTTTCGACGAACCGGTACTCTGTGAATTGTGACCGGTGAACAGTGAACGGTTGTTACAAAAGTGATTAAGTGACTAGCGAATTTGCGCACGGACGGAGTGAAACGAGTCCGGATAGCGAACGGATTGAGCCGGCTTGTGCGTAAGCACAATAGGCGAAACTCCGTGAGCGTGGAGCAAATTCAAGACAGGTGATTAAGTGATTAAGCGGGTTACATGAATCAGTCAACGCCAGCTTTTTCCTCGCCCCTTGAGGGAGAGGATAGTTTGACTTAACGAACGGTAGTGAGTTTAGTCATAACTTGGTGAGGGGTCAAATAATATGAACGTAGTTGTAGGGTGCCGTCGTTTCGCCCTCTGCTCGCAATCCGCAAGTGCGCGATGACATGGAAACATCAGGCAACATGGAATATCACATTGACTCATAAAAGGCACTAAGTTACTAAGGCACTAAGGGGCTAAGTATTTACTAAAAATAAGGCAACGCTCTATTCTTGCATTGCCTTATTCTTGTAATTCCTTAGTGCCTTAGCATCCTAGTGCCTTAGTGCCTCCAGTAAGAGGCAGAGCCTCTTACTGGTCAACACAAACCGCCAGCCTGTCGCTGCTGAAGTCGCGGCTGCCGATGTACCTGCGCGTGTTGGTAGAGCCGAAGTATCGGTTGTACGCGTCGTGGCTGCTGTACTCCTGCCCAGACCAAACATAGAAGTAATAAGAACTTGGGGAGGCTGAGAGGAATTGAGAGGCTTTCTCTGTGTCCATTGCTAAGCTGCTGGTTATTCCGCTTGAACTTACGCTATCTGTGTTGTAGATATAATTTGCGAGTTGGGTTAGCTGGTCTTGGCTTGGCATTTTGCTTACGCCACCACATTTTGCCACCGCGCCTGCCCAGTAGTCATTGTCATAATTACATGCGGCTATTCCTAAGTCTCCCTTTTGTTCTTCACATTGTGCTTTGGTTAATGGTCCATAGCCGCCATTCTGTGGTCCTAGTATCTGGCTTATGCACATCGTATCTTTTAATTCAGGTATCATGCAGGCAACCACGCCTTTTAATTCCCTGACGTTTATTGCGCTAATATCCGAATTTGGTTCTGCACTGTATTTATTCGGGTTCTTATTACCGGAGACATCATATAATATCGCCATACTGTTACTTGTTGCGCTAAACTGATTGTTAAAAGGGTCTTGGGTTGTATTCGGATTGTAGGCAATTACTGCATTTACGCCATTCGCAAATTGCACTGCCACCGTATCAGTCTCCCAATCCAGACCAAAAGCTGATGCGTCTGTTACTTTTGACATGTCTACCGGCTCTTCATCAGCACTCCAAATAACTTCCTTGTTAAAGCATTTTGTAATGTTGTTATTGTCGCATACTCTTGTTATTTTTATGTACTTCTTAAGTTCGTTCACAAAGTCCATGGTGTTTGAGTAGCCTGCTAGTTTTTCTTCTGTGTTCATTTGTCTTGTCGCAACTTCTAGACGTTTTGTGAACACGTCCTGTGCAGTTGACCATGCCTTTTCGTTGTAATTCTTTACTAGGCTTGGTATTGTTATCGCCGCCACCACGCCGATGATGGCAAGGGTGATTAGCACTTCCGCGAGGGTAAACGCGGCTTTTGGAAAAGTGACTAAGTGAGTGAAGTGAGTACGGTGAGTACCGTTGTTTCTGGAATTGGTCTGAGCCATGGCTTCGTTGATTTTGTTTTTGTTTTTCATTTGGACTTGCTCCTTTCTTATATTATTCAGGTTACTTTTTAATCATTTTTTGTTGTAAACAATAAATTTTAAATCAAAACTTATTGTATATACTATATTATATGTTGTTTTCTGTATATGTCAAGTTATTTTATGGTGTTTACACTATTAAATTTCCGGTACTAAACAGCTATTCTTTATTAAAAAGGAGCTTTTATGCAGGACAAGAAAAAATTACTGGGCTTGAAAATTAAAGAAATAAGAAAAAATCATAAATTAACTCAAGAACTTTTCAGCGAAACAATAGGTATTGAAACATCGTCCCTCAGCAACATTGAAAACGGCAAGAGCTATCCGTCAATGCAGACAGTGCTCAATATTATGGACAAATTCGGATCCGCACCTGCTGATTTCTTTGACTTTGAATACTTGAAGTCCGAGGCAGAGTTGGAAAAAGAGATTTTTGAAATAATAAAAAAACAACCTTATGACAACAAAAAAATTATTTACAGATTAATCCGGCAGTTTGCTGTATAATTATTTTGTTGAAAGAGGGTTAGAAGATGAAAAGCGATAATATTAAAAAAGGGATAGCCAGAACGCCGCACCGCGGACTTTTAATGGCAACAGGGGTTAGTAAAAAGAATATGGATGCGCCGTTTATTGGTATTGCGAGTTCTTTTTCGGATCTTGTACCCGGACATATCGGGATGAGAGAGCTGGAACGACAGATTGAAAAAGGGATTCATTCTGCGGGCGGTCAGGCGTTTGTTTTTGGCGTGCCGGCTGTTTGCGACGGTATTGCTATGGGACATGGAGGAATGCGCTATTCTCTGCCGTCTCGCGACTTGATAGCCGATTGTGTGGAAACTGTTGCTGCCGCACATCAGCTTGACGGCATTGTTTTACTATCCAATTGTGATAAAGTTACCCCGGGGATGCTTATTGGTGCTTTGCGGCTTAATATTCCGGCTATTATTGTGACTGCAGGTCCTATGCTTGACGGTCACTGGCATGGAGAAGATAAATTAACCATGATATCAGGCTCGTTTGAAGCTGTTGGACGCTTTAGAAACGGTGAAATATCAGAAACCTGTCTTAAATGTCTGGAGGAAGAATCCTGTCCTTCTGCGGGTTCCTGTCAGGGAATGTATACCGCAAATACTATGGCTTGTCTTGCAGAAGTTATGGGGATGAGTATGCCTTATTGCGCCTCTTCTGCAGCTGTTTCTTCAAGAAAACGCCGCATTGCTTTTGAAAGCGGCATGCAGATTGTTGAACTTGTAAAAAATGATGTTAAACCTTCTGACATAATCAGAAAAGAAAGTCTTACAAACGCAATAATAACATCGCTTGCAGTGGGCGGTTCTACAAATACATTCCTGCACCTGCTTGCTATAGCTAATGCCGGCGGAATTGATATTACTATCGACGATTTTGATAAACTAAGCAGAAGAATTCATCAGATTGTGAAAATCAACCCGTCGTCAAAACTCACAATGACTGATTTCCACAATGCCGGCGGTATTCCTGCGGTTATGAAATCACTTAAAAACGTTCTGAATAACGGCAAAACTGTCAGCGGACTTTCAGTAAATGAGATAATCGAACAGGCATGGGCTGATACATCAGTAATTCCTGAATACGATTCTTCAACATACTCTCAGGCAGGATTAGGCGTATTGCGCGGCAATCTTGCAAAAGACGGTGCGGTGATTAAAATTTCCGGAGTCGATGAAAAATGTCTTGTCTTTGAAGGTAATGCAAGACCTTTTGACAGCGAAGAAAAGGCAATGCAAGCGCTTGAAAATGATGAAATTAAAGAAGGCGATGTGCTTGTAATCCGTTATGAGGGTCCGAAAGGCGGTCCGGGGATGCGGGAAATGCTTGCGCCAACATCTCTTCTTGTGGGAAAAGGCTTAGGGACAAAATGCGCCCTGATTACTGATGGAAGATTTTCCGGCGGCACACGCGGCATATGTGTGGGGCATATCTGTCCTGAAGCGGCTAACGGCGGTACAATAGCACTTGTTGAAAAAGGTGATAAAATTAAAATTGATATTCCTAACCGCACAATCGAACTTCTTGTATCAGATGAAGAACTGGATAAACGCCGCAAGACACTAAAACCTTTTGAATTAAAATGTAAATCAGGTTACCTGGCTAAATACGCAAAAAATGTTCAAGACGCCAGCCACGGTGCAATTGTTTAAATAATACGCAAAAAGCCGGATGATAAACATCCGGCTTTTTAAAATATTTAGCTAATTTAATATTAACCTAACGGAGAATCATCGTTACCTTCAGCACCGTTTTCATTGTTTTCAGAACCGTATAATACTGCACGAGCCGGAGCTGAAGCAGGAGCTACAGTTTGATCATAGAATTTGATAGGGAAGATATCGTTGATAGTAACTTTATCTGTACATTCGCCTTCTGAAACTGTACAAGAAACAGTTTTGTTAGGACCTTTAGTACCGTTAGCATCTATCCAGCCAAAGCAAGGTTTTGCTTCTGTACAACCTGCTGCATCATTTTTAAAGCTGAATACAATACCATCCTGGAATCTGAATGTATAGTTTGTATTAGGAACGGCAGTTGCTGTACCTGTTGCAGCGTTACCATTATTAGAGATTAATACTTCATAATTAGATAATTCGTTGTCTTCAATCAAAGCACCGTTAGTTCTTTCTGAGAACATTCTGTACAATGAAATAGTATTTTCATTCTTATCAGTGTTTGCAGAAGTACCTGCCAAATCGTAATCATCAAGTGCAATGTTCATAACAACAGCCTGTGATAAAACTGATAATGCTTTTTTGTAAGCTGTTTTAAATTGTGCACCATTTGTGTTGTTAATCAAAGTTGGCATTGTCATAGCTGCTACAACACCGATAATTGCCAAAGTAATCAAAACTTCAGCCAAAGTGAAACCAAAACGTTTTGTCATAACTTTTTTACCTTTCTTTCTTACATTGTTAAATGTACTGACTCTTTTATTTTATACCTATAATATAATACCCTCATCTCTCTGTTGCAATAACCAAAACCAAAACGCAGAGCTTTTATTATAAGTATCTAAATAAAAACATTTTATACTCTTATTGTATAACTTTTTCTATCTGTTGTCAATACTGTAATTCTAAAAAAATCCTACCAGTAGTGGATATTTGAGGGTAAAAACCGCTATTTATACGATTTTTACCATACTTGAGAACTAATACTTTTGGGTTAATTTTTGTTTACAATTAGTACTTTTTGATTAATATTTCTTAACATAACGGGTGCCTTGAAATATTCTTCTGCCCATGCTAATATTGTTTTTAATAAAATAAGATTGTAATTAGTCATGTATTTAAGAAGAGGGGTATTTATGGTTTGTACATTAGAAAAACAGACGATTTCCGAAGAAAAAGCTAAAAAAACTATCCGCAAAGCACTTAAAGCGCTTGGCAAAAAAAACTTTGTTATGATTATGCATAACGGCAGTTTTCCGTCAGCCGCCGGTCAAAATACCGGATTCGGCACTATTAATTCCGATGCAGGAAAAGAATTCATTGAATATTCATCAGGACTTTTCGATGCTATTCAGCTCGGACCTGCAGGCAAAACAAAAAGCTGTGATTCTTCACCTTACACAGGTACTATTTTCTCTAACAATCCGCTTTTTGTTGACCTGAAAGAATTAACAACTAAAAAATGGGGAAATATTCTCTCTGAAAAAACATACAACGAGATTGTTGAAGACAACCCTAACAAATTCGTTAATAAAACGGCTTATTCATACATCTATAAACGTCAAAACGAAGCTTTGACTGAGGCATGGAATAATTTCAAATCAAGTGCTACAAAAAAATTGTTAAAAGAATTTGATGTTTACAAACGCGACAACGAATTCTGGCTTGATAAAGATGCTTTATATGAAGCATTGTCCGTAGAGCACGGTAATGACTACTGGCCGTTATGGAATTCAGATATGGACAAAAATCTGTTCAACCCTGATTCTATTGAAGAACAGCTTGCATATGGCACAAGAATTAAAGAGATTGAAGCCAAATATGCTGATGAAATTGACTATTATAAATTCGTTCAATTTGTAATCAACAAACAAAACGAAGAAACAAGACAATTTGCGCTTAAGCACAATGTAAAAATGATTGCAGACAGGCAGGTTGCATTCTCAGACCGTGACACCTGGGCATATCAATCATTATTCCTGAAGGGTTGGATGCTTGGCTGTCCACCTGATTACTTCTCAAAAGACGGACAGGCATGGGGATTTCCTGTAATGAATCCTGAAAGATTGTTCAATGCTGACGGGTCACTGGATGACGGCGGAAAATTGATGAAAAATCTTTTCAAAAAAATGTTCAAAGAAAATCCGGGCGGTGTCAGAATTGACCACATTGTAGGTCTAATTGACCCGTGGGTATACAAAGCCGGCAAAAAACCGAAAATAGAAGAAGGCGCAGGCAGATTATACTCTTCTCCTGAACATCCGGAACTCGCTAAATTCGCGATAGCAAAGCTTGATGATTTAGATATGGAATTAACAGCAGACAAAGAAAAACGTGTTAAATCCCTGACTAAAGCTCAAATTAAGCAATACGGCAGAATTATAGAAAAAATCGTTATTGCCGCAGCAAAAGAAGAAGGTTTGGACAAAGATTCTATTGTCTGTGAAGACTTAGGCACATTGACAAATCCTGTTGCTGCTGTAATGAAAGAATATGGCTTGCAGGGCATGAAATTGACGCAGTTTGTAGAGGCTGACAAGCCGGAAGATCCTTACCGCTGCTGCAACATCGGCAAAAAATGCTGGGCAATGGTCGGCACACATGACAACGAACCAATAAAGATGTGGGCAGATTCAATGATTCATACCCATATCGGATATCTTCACGCAAAAAATCTTGTGGATGATTTGTTCCAAGAGGCTGAAAACAAGGATGATATCATTGTTCGTTTGACAAATGATTCTGAATTTCTGGCTCAGACAAAGCTTGTAGAATTGTTTGCCAGTCAGGCTGAAAATATTCAAATCTTCTTTACAGATTATTTCAATGTGTACGATGTCTACAACAGACCTGGTACATCTGGCGATGAAAACTGGAGTTTGAGACTTCCTGACAATTACAAGGAATTAACTTCAATTGATTTGCCGAACATCCTGAAACTTGCAATTGAAGCACGCGGCAGTGAATTTGCAAAGAAAAACGAAAAATTGATAGAACAACTTAATGAAATATAATTTATGAAAAAAATACTTATATTAACATGTTTATTAGCCTTAAGTACCGGCATGGTGTTTGGTGAAGCTCCAACAGTGAGTCAGCCGGCACCGCCGACTACCGAGGCGAAATTGGAATATAATTTAGGGGTTGACTTTTACAAGGTCGGAAAATATGAACTTGCTATGGCATCTTTTAGAAAAGCGATTGAACTTGACCCGAATTATATAGATGCATATTATAATTTAGGCTCAATTCTTGAGTTTTTAAAACAGGATGATGCAGCATTGACAGTGTTTAAACAGATAATCGTGCGCAAACCTGATGATTATGAGGCGTTATACAAAGCCGCAAAGTTAAGCCAGAAACTTGGAATGCCTGAAGATGCACAGAGTTATCTGTCATTAATTCCGCCATCAAGCCCTATGTATAGAAAAGGGCAGGAAGTTGCATCGCTTTTAAAGACTGATATGCAGACAATTAAACAAGGGGCGGCAGACCAGAAAGTTCAGGAAGAGCACCCGTATTACGACAACAGTTCTGTGTATGAGAATATACTTTCGCCAACAGGAATTACCACCGATAAAAACGGTAATGTGTATGTAGCGGGGTTTTCTGACAATTCTATATATAAGATTACACCAACCGGTCAGCGGGTAATATTCCTGAAGGATTCGCGCCTGAATGGACCTATTGGAATGGTGAGTGATGCCGCCGGAAACATTTATGTTGCGAATTATAATAACAACAATGTTTTGAAAGTAAATCCAACAGGCGGAGTTGTTGTTTTGATAGGCAATATCCAGAAACCTTACGGACTGCATATAGACGGAAATATGCTGTTTATTTCCTCTCAGGGCAGCAATTCAATTGTAAGATATAAATTGAATTAGGTGGAACCGCCTACCGGTGTGTCTTTGTCTGCAGAATTTAAGAACAATTGTCTTGATGAAAATGGATACAGATGCGCATATTGGGTAATTCAAAAGGTAATAGAGACTATCTGTACTGTAAAGATTTAAGTTTCAGCGAGAAAAACAAATGTGATTAATCCAATATTTTTCGTGCTATAATAATTTTAGTGGAATACGAAAAAGAAGGAAATATATAAATGCTTAGAACTGGTATTGTCGGCTTGCCGAATGTCGGAAAATCAACACTTTTTAACGCTTTGACCAGTGCAAAAAATGCACAGAGCGCAAACTATCCGTTTTGTACTATTGAACCCAATGTCGGCGTTGTAAATGTGCCGGATGAAAGGTTGGAAAAACTGGCTAAACTTTGCAAAACAGATGTAATTATTCCAACTGCAATTGAATTTGTTGATATAGCAGGACTTGTTAAAGGCGCAAGTAAAGGCGAAGGGTTAGGCAATCAGTTTTTACATAATATTAGAGAAGTAGATGCAATAATTCAGGTTGTGCGCTGTTTTGACGACCCGAATACAATCCACGTAGCCGGTAAAGTTAACCCGCTTGATGATATTGAAGTTATTAATACAGAACTCGCACTGGCAGACCTTGCTTCTGTTGAAAAACGTCAGGCTCGTATTTCCAAACAGGCAAAAGGCGGGGACAAAGATGCTGTTCTTGAGGATAAAGTTTTAACCCGATTAACAGAAC
Source organism: Candidatus Gastranaerophilales bacterium (assembly GCA_944323045.1). GTDB lineage: Bacteria > Cyanobacteriota > Vampirovibrionia > Gastranaerophilales > Gastranaerophilaceae > CALUVH01. Next base: position 48,006 of record CALUQX010000005.1, read on the forward strand.
TTCTGTCAGAAGGTACATTTATCAATTTGAAAGACTACTTTAATGAAGATGAAATAGCTGTAGCAAAACAACTCAATTTAATGTCTACCAAACCGGTTATTTATGCGGCAAATGTTTCTGAATACGATTTGAAAGACGGTAACGCTTACACAGAACAGGTTAAAGAATATGCCGCAAAACATAATGCCGAAGTTGTACTGATATCTGCCAAAATAGAAGAAGAACTGGCTGAACTCGGGGAACAAGAGGCTAAAGAATATCTGGCAGAATTAGGAATTGAAGACAGCGGAATAGATAGAATGATTAAATCAGTTTACCGCCTGCTGAATTTAAGAACATTTATAACTGCCGGCGAAAAAGAAGTTCATGCCTGGACAATTCCGGCAGGTGCTAAGGCGCCTCAGGCTGCAGGAGTAATTCATACTGACTTTGAAAAAGGATTTATCAGGGCAGAAGTTACCTCTTACAACGACTTTATAGAATGCGGTTCTTATGCTGCTTGCAAGGATAAAGGCGTAACCCGTCTGGAAGGCAAGGATTACGAAGTTCAGGACGGGGATCTCGTGCATTTTCGCTTTGCAGTCTAAATACATTTTGTAATTCCATATAATGACCGGCGTCTAACAGTTCATAAAAAATTCTGCAAGCTGTAGGGGCAAGTGCCTGTGTCCATTCTTTATCGAGATACAGTCCTTCTACAAATCTTGCAAAAAGTTCAGTCGGACGTTCATAGTATTTTTTGTATTTATTTATGCGTGCACTTATCCGCGTCTGTTTGCGAATTGCCGAACGAAGTCTGATATATGCACAAAATGCCTGCTGCATATCAGGAAAATCTTTCTCCAGATTATCTATTGTAAAAACTTCCTCCCGTGTACCAAAAAAGCCGCTGATTAATTTAACGCGGTCATATTTCAGCAAATATCTGGCTTTTGAGCGTCTGATATATTTATCGAATTCTTTAAATTTTTTTGAGCGTAAAAATTTCGGGTAATCTTCCTTTATAACTTTTTCCAGTGCTTTAATTCTTTCTTTAACCCTTGCTCTGTGTTCCAGAAGCCGGATACAAAGCGAATTTTCATCCACAAAATGCGTTACTTTAATTAATTCTTCCCTTATCACAGGATTGTTATTCAGAAAAAGAATTTCCAATGTGCCGCCGGATTTGTTAATATCTTTTTCCAGTTTAGAATGAATATAGTGCGCAAATTCATGCAAAAGTGTGGGCACAATACGATTGGGCGGAACATTTTTGGATATATCAATCCTGTTTTTCATAAAAAAGCCCTGATGCCCGCGCGCTTTAGTAGATGTATGTACCTCAAGCCCGAGTGACCTGAAATATTTAACTAAATCTTTTTCATCCATATTTGTATTATAACATTTAAATATTGTAACAGCAATTTGATATTTTTATCCGCGCAGGTTTATTATAAAGTCGTAAGATTAACGTCTATTTATTTTTTCTGAAATTCATGCTATAATCAAATGGCAAGGAGAAAATTATGACTTTAAGAAATGAACGTGTTAGAAAAGAATTAATGAGAGATATTTCAGATATTTTACGTAAAGAAATACGCGGACTCGCCGGAGTCGTTTCTATTATTGATGTGGAAGTTTCCCATGACAACTCTTTTGCAAAAGTCATTTATAGCGTTTTAGGTTCTCCTGAACAAATAGATAAAACAAAAGAAATTATTGAGAAAAGCACCCCTAAAATCAGATATGAAGTCGGCAGACGCATTCGTTTGCGCTTAACGCCGGAATTGAAATTTGTCTACAGTGATTCATTTGAAAAAGGCTCTAGAGTAACAGAAATTATTGATAGAATTTCCCGCGGAGAGTTGTAATAGTGGTATTGGCTAAGGGCAATAAAAACAATTATTTTGGCTTTTTAAATATATATAAACCAGCCGGCATGACCTCTCATGATGTGGTTGCCTGTGTGCGTAAAATTACAAGCCAAAGACAGGTCGGGCATACAGGAACATTGGATCCTTTTGCTGAAGGTGTTTTGCCTGTTTGCGTTGGAAAAGCTACAAGACTTATTGAATTTCTTGCCGATGATAAAGAATATATCGCAACAGTTCAGTTTGGAAAAACTACTGACACCTATGATTGCGAAGGGCAAATAACCTCAACTTCAGATAAAAAAATAACCCGTAATGAAATTATTGCAGCATTAAAAGATTTTGAAGGAGAAATAGAACAACTTCCGCCAATATATTCCGCTATTAAAGTAAACGGAAAAAAACTCTATGATTACGCAAGAAAAGGACAGTCCGTAGAAATTCAGCCGCGCAAAGTGTTTATTGAAAAAATTGCCCTGCAAACATTTGATGAGACCTCTCAGGCTGCAGAAATTCTTGTAAAATGTTCTAAAGGAACATACATCCGCTCAATTGCATATGACCTCGGTCAAAAACTCGGGGCAGGCGCGTATTTGACTAAATTAATCAGAACACAAGCCGGCAGTTTTCAAATCAATTCTTCTCATAAGCTTGATGAACTTAAAAATAATTTTTCTTCTGCCTGTCTCATTAACCCGTTTGACATCCTGCCGCTTCCAAAACTTGAACTTAATGAAGAACAGCTTGATAAAGTCAAACACGGACAGTTTTTAAAAAATTCTCAATTTAATGACGGTCAATTTGTTATTTTGTTTTATAATAAAGACGGAATAGCTGCTATTGGTGCAGTAGAAAAAGATAAAATTAAAACAAAGAAAGTGTTTGTATAGTATGAAAAAATTTATTATTACATTTTTCAGTCTGGTATTGCTCCTAAGTAGTACTGCATCAGGTAAAAACTGTAATTACGATGAATTCAAATGTAAAGAAGAAAGCGGGCTTACACCTACTTATTCAAGATTTTTCAGCCAGATTACGGGTACCAATTTTATTGCTGAAAGAATCGCACAGTCTATTATCAAAAAAAATATAAAGAAAACTGTCGGAGGTGATTTTAGTGTCAGGCTTAAATCATACAGTACAAAAGATATGAAAGCCGGAAGATTTAAATCATTTGAAATCAAAGGTAAACACATAAATATTGATAGTATATATCTCTCAGAATTCAAAATGAGAACTTTATGCGATTTTAATTATATAAGTCTTGATAAAGACTGGAACATGACAATTGTGGATGATGTACCGTTAATATTTGATATTACAATCACTCAGGATGATTTAAACAAAACAATGGAATCAAAAGAATATAAGCGTCTGTTAAGTGATATAAACCTTCTCGGTGCCGGAATTTTTACAGTCGAGTCCTCCAGTATGAAAATAAAAGATGATAAAATATACTACATAATGAATATCGCAATACCTTTTGTACGCGGCACTCAAGAAGTCGCGATATGCGCTGAATTGGAGGCTGTGAACGGTGATATAAAGTTTGTTGATGTAGAACTTTTGAATAAAAACTTTATGCTTAAATCTCATAAACTTTCAACTATTTTAAATTATATTAACCCACTTGATTTTTCTGTAAAAATACTGGAAAATAAAGATGCAAGATTAAATATAAATAATGTGTTAATTATAGATAATAAAATATTAGTTGACGGATCAGTAGTTTTGTTAAAAGATATTATCAGAGAATAAGGAATTAGCTATGCGAAAAAATCAAAAAATGTTTCTGGGCACACTTGCAGTAATAATGGTTGCGATATGCGGATTTACCGCAATGAAAGTTTTGTACAATGATGATCAGGCAGCTAACGGTCCTCTATTACCGGTGCAGGAGCAGCCTAATCAGGAACAACCTTCTGAACAAACTCAACCGGAAAAAGAAAAAGTTTATGTTAATGTATTCTTTATCGGGCAGGATGAAAATAACTATGAAGTCTACAAAGCTGTAAAACGTGAATATGATGAAACAGTTGATGGTCCAAAATTCAAATTCGCAATAGACAGCCTTGTTATGGGACCAAAACCCGAAGAAAAAGTTAAAGGTGTTTACTCCGAAATTCCGTCCGGAACACGCGTTATTTCAATTACCGAACGCCCTGAAGGCATCATCGTTAATCTGTCTTCTGAATTTGAAGCCGGCGGCGGCACTGACAGCATTTACAAAAGAATTTATCAACTAATAAAAACTGCCCGCCGCAATACAGACAGACCTGTTTATCTCTATATCGAAGGCAGAAAAGCCGATGTTATTGGCGGTGAAGGTATCATGTTAAATCAGCCTTTAAATGAAAATTCACTTGATGGGTAATCTGCAATGGAAAAAGATATAAATTACTATCTGAATTTAAACTGGACTCTTATTGAAGGTGAAGATTTAGATTTTGAAGGTAAGACTTATTATTATATAGAAATCAAAGAAATTCCGAGTTTTGTATTCTGTGCAAAAACTCCAGAAAAAGCACGTGAAAACTACAAACAACAGTTAAAATTAACGCTAACTGTTATGCTTGAAAGCGGTGAACATATTGTTGAACCGGATGAATTTGAAGAGGAACCCGATTGGGAATCACTTTGCCCTTAAAAATTTAAAAATCTAAAATTTGCAATTTAAGATATCTTCAACTTTTACCTCTAAAGCATCCGCAATTCTATATAGTGTTTTAATGCGGATATTATAATTTCCTCGCTCTATAGCACTGAGTGCATTTGTACTTAATTCCGATTTAAAACTCAATTCTTCCTGAGAAAAATCTTTTTTCAGACGCAGGTATCTTATACTTTGACCGATTTTGAAAAGCAACTCATCTTTCATAACAACATAGTAAAATGTTGACAAATTTTCTTCCATTATGTATACTTGTATTACTACAAGTATACATGTAAAAATACAAGCAAAATTGATGTATTTATAAATTTAATAAAAAAATAGGAAGCAGCAGTTTAATAAATTGTATGGAGATGGTACTCCCATTCCCAGTATCCTCTCCGACTTCCGTTTTTTATTTATAAACTTTGGTGTATTGCGGGTTAACAGCCAGCCATTTGAAGTTTTCGGTTTCCATTTCCGGAACTTCAATTACAAATGTACCGCCGTAACGACCACGGGCAAAACTAACATATCCTTCTTTTGCCAGATTTGCAAAAGCCTTTCTTATTGTATTAGGACTCAAGTCCAATTCTTTTGATAAAGCCATTATGGAAGGCAGTTTAGACCCGACTTCGTATTTTTCGGCAATCATCTTTTTGAGAAAATTTTGTGTTTTTTCGTAGTAATAAAATGCGGTTTCATGTGCAGGCGCAAAAATCGATGTTTCTTTTTGTTCATCAATTGAGTTATCATAAGGCATTTTTATAACAGTAGTGCCGTATCTGCCGCGTCGTGCAAGCAGAATACCTTCATCAATCAGCACCTGTAAACTATCGTGTATTGTTTTTATGCTGGCTTTTAATTCGCGTGATAATACTCCGTGTGCAGGCATGCGTTGACCGACGGAGAGATTTTTGACAATGTAGTCTTTTAATTCATTTTCAATTTTTCTTGCCAGTGTTATGAACTGTTTGTCATCAGACTCAAGTTCAAAATCTGTAGATTTAATCTTCCAGCCGCCGGATTGGGTATCGTTTTTACTTATGTGCTCAAGAATATTATTAATGCACAAATAATCCAGAGCAATTCTTGTTGTATTTAATGAACTATTTATACTGGCTGCAATTGCACGTGATGAAGGCATAAACTGACCTGTTTTTAAATGGTTTTCTTTTATGTATTTTTTAATCAAATAAATAGCTACATCACGTTTTGAGGTAAATTTTCGCATTGAACTGTTATTAGCATTCGGGTCTTTAATTACAGCGCCGAGACATTGTTTGGATTCAATATATCCTAAATCTTCAATATATCGATATGCGTTTTGTATAGTGCCGATACTGACCCCGAGAAGATAAGCCAGATCAGGTTTATGCGGCATAAGATTGTTTAATTGAATTTTTCCGCACTTCAAATCGTTGTCTAACCATGCAGTAAGCCAGTTTGCAACAGCCATTGCCTTTGAAACACTGCATGATTTTAAATCAGGCAGCGGGTAGGTTATATCGCTAATTCTGATTTTTTTAAGATCAGACTTTGACGGCAAAACGTAATTTTTTCCCATACACACATATCCTTTTTGAATAATTAAATAATACACTATTTATAAAAAAACAGCAAATTTTTTTTTGTCAGTATGTAAAGAAAAGTTACGAACAATGCAATAAAAAAGACTGCCAGCAGCAGTCTTAATTTTTATCTTTATTTTCTTTTGATGTCTTTTTTTTCTTTTTAATTTCGCATTCGACATCATCTGATACAACGCATTCATTGCATTCAGCACATTCTTCATCGTAGTCTTTGCATTTGGATGATTTGTCTTCTTTTTCTGTTTTTTCGTCAGACTCAGTTTCCGCAGTCTGCTCATCAGTGTTGTCAGAAGATTCTTCCTCATCCTCTGTATTTTCTGATTGTTTATCGGCTTTTTCAAGCGCTTCTTCTATTTCTTCTGCATCTTTTGCGCGGATTACAGGGATAGAAAGCATCAATGCCATCTGATCACCATCCTGCTCCAGATTTAATTCAAGAGCTTCTTTATCCATTTCAACATATTTGGAAAGCAGTTCAACCAGTTCTTTGCGCATACGCTCCATTAATTCCGGAGTAAGATTTGTTCTGTCCTGCATCAAGACAACTCTTAATCTGTTGCAGGCAATATCTTTTGCATTAGCTTCCGGTTCTGTCTGTTTGAAAAATCCGATTACCTTGTTGTAAATACCTGTAAAAATTTCTTTCATTTTATTTCTCCTTACCCATTAGACCTGAAAAAAATTTTTTCATTTTTCCAACTAAACTGTTATCTTCTTCCAGATTAAGGAAAGGAACATCTTCGCCCATAATTCTTCTTGCTACATTTTTATATGCTTTACCTGCTAAAGATTTTTCATCGTTAACAATAGGCTCACCTTTGTTGGTTGAAGTTATAATACCTGTATCTTCAGGAATTATGCCTATTAAATCAGCGGAAAGAATTTCGACAACATCGTCAACACTCATCATATCGTTAGATTTAATGAGATTCGGGCGGACTCTGTTTAATAAGAGTTTGTAAGATTTAATTTCTTCTTTTGCTTCCAATAGACCTATGATTCTATCAGCATCACGTACAGCAGACATTTCAGGTGTTGTAACAACAATAGCTTCACTTGCGCCTGCTACTGCATTCTGGAATCCCTGTTCTATACCTGCCGGACAGTCTACGAGAATAAAATCAAAATCTTTTTTAAGCTGTTCACAAATATCTTTTAACTGTTCTTCTGTCACTGCAGTTTTATCACGGGTTTGTGCTGCAGCGAGAAGACAGAGGTTAGGATTTTTCTTATCTTTAACCAGCGCCTGCTTAAGCTTGCAGCGTTCTTCTACAACATCTACAATAGTGTAGACGATTCTGTTTTCAAGCCCTAAAAGCAGGTCAAGGTTTCTCAAGCCGAGATCTGTATCAATCATAACGACTTTTTTACCTTCTTTTGCAAGGGCTGTACCTATGTTGGCATTAGTGGTGGTTTTACCAACACCGCCTTTACCTGATGTAATTACAATTACACGACCGTCCATTATATCTCCTTAGTTTTCATACATTTTGCTAATAATAATTTGTTTATGCTTAACTTTTGCTTCTTCAGGGGTGAAGGTTGCTGAGCGCTGAATATACGGTATATTAATGCTATCCGGTCTTCTTGCAAAGACATCAGCAATACGCAGTTGAATTGCGTGCATTTTTAAAGCACGAATTCTTGCATATTTGTTACCGTCAGCGCCTGCATGGGCAATACCTCCGAGGACACCCCAGACAGTTATATCGCCTTTTGCTTTAATTTCAGAGCCTGGATTTACATCGCCTATTACAACGATATTTCCTTCGGCTGTAATACTCTGCCCTGAACGCAAAGTTCTTTGAATATACAATGTCGGAAGTTTTTCAGTTTCGCGTAAGCTTTTTTGTAGCTGCGCAAACTCATCATCTTTTTCTTCTTCATTGTCATAAGCATCAATAACTTCTTTGTTAACTTCGTCCAACTGCCTGTTAAAATCTTCCAGTTGGGCAAACTCTTCTTTTAATTCTTCGTCAACATTATCTTGTTCCTGCGTCACTATATGTTCAGAAAATTCCGGAGCGATTACTGATGAAGGTTCTGCTATTTCCGGTTCTTCCTGCATTGCAGGTGTTTCATCTTCTACAATTTCAGCTTCGGTCTTAAATTCATTAAGTTCCGGTGCTTTTTCCGTGTTTTCAACATTTTCACTTTCAGCTTTAAGTTTTTTCATTTCTTTTTCAGGGTGGAAAGTTTGTTCATCGAAATTGTTTTCACCAAAAATTTTATCCAGAGCTTTTTCTAATTCTTTATTAGCGGCATTTGCTTCTTCTTTATCCTGATTAAAATCAGGTGCCTGAACTTTATTTTCAAGTTCAGATACTTTAAGCCCTATTTCAATAGCCGCATCAGCAGTTGTGCGGGAAAGTGTTGTTACAAATTCTATTTCAGAATTCATAGATTCAACGAGCGCCTTGATGCTCATAAGTTCAGAGGCTGATAAATCTATTTCGCCGAGTTTTAGACAAACTTTTTTGCAATGTGCGTCCGGCAAATCCAGAATTGTGCTCAATTGATAGATAATTTCAGATGTCTTTTTGGCGTTGCTGACATCAACAATAAAACCGTTTTCAATATATCCCTGTTCCATCAGAAACCTTCCCTAATCATACTAATAATATTTTATAGAATACATGAAATAATACCAAACATCAACACAATATTTAGAATTGTGAATTATTGGACTTTGAATATTTTTTCATTAAATAAAAGACGAAAACTCTCAAAAATCAATCCATTTATCTACTCAGTTTGTATGATTTATGGTAAATCCGGTATATATTAGCCGGAATATTACGATACAATAAGATAGAAAGGCAGGAAGAAGATATGTTTAACAATTTTTATCCTCAATATGATCTGGCTGGCAGAATTCAGCACACCAAGCTGGATCCGGGTATTTCTGACAGAATGCCGGCGGCTAGAATGGGAAGGGTCGAAAATCCGGACACACCGGATTTCAAACAAGTTTTTTCAGGGCTTGTAGAAAACTTTAACACAGAATTAAATGCACCGGACAATTTGTTAAAGGATGTTATGTCAGGCAGTCAAAACGTTGATATACACGATGTTATGACCGCAATTGCAAAATCAGAAATAAGTGTAAACGTTGCAACACAGGCTGTCGGAAAAGTCATCCAGGCGTATGACAAAGTTATGCAGATTCAGGTGTAGAATATATTTATTGTAAAATAATTATAAACAGACCGGGGACAAAATGGACTTTCAAAAAATACTGGAAAATAAACCTTTATTATATGGAATAATTGGCGGAGTTGTGGTAGTAATTGCGCTCATTCTTCTTATTGCAATTATGGCAGGCTCTGGGAGCAATAATCAAGTTCAAGGTGGCGAACCTTTGAAGGCAGATGTTGACCTTCTTACAACAGACAATTTAGGCAAAGCACTGGAAATTCAAGCATTACTTGCTCGTCAGGGAATTACTGCACAGCGTAAGGCTGACGGTACAAAATCTGTTTTGTATCTGCCTAAGGACAATTGTTCTACTTTGACAAAAAAATGTACTGTGACAGATCGTGACCGTGCTATTTTGACTATTGTTAAAAGCGGAATGATGGACAAAAATGTAGGACTTGAAATTTTTGATAAAGGTGATTTTACATCAACTAAAGAAGACAAAAAAATCAGGCTTTCCCGCGCCATAAACGGTGAACTTGCGCGTTTAATCCGTAATATCGGTGATATAACAGATGCATCTGTGTTTATATCAATTCCAGAACAGACAATGTTCACCTCTATGCAAAAACCTGTGACTGCAACTGTTCAGGTTGTAATTCCGGAAGGTGAAAAACTTGATCAAATGAAAGTTAAAGCAATTACTAACCTTTTATTAGGAAGTGTGTCAGGTCTGGAAGCAGAAAATGTTGCGATTACCGATACCAATGGTAATGTTTACCACAGCATTATGGATGCACAGGATGAAATGCTGACCCGTCTTGAAGAAAACGATAAGTATATGCAGCAGAAAGTTAACCAGCAGTTAGACAGATTGATTGGTAAAGGCAATTATGTTGCAACAGTAAGTACGTTTTTAGTTCAGGCACCGGTTGAAAAATTTAGTATTGTTTACGATCCGGAAAGAAAAACCGCAGTAAATGAACAATCATTCTCAGAAGGGTTAGGGGACAGAACTCAAGATACTAACCGTGGTGTTAACGCAGTAAGTGTATATCTTCCAAACGGTCTGCCTGCAAACGGTACAGATTCTTCTCAAAACAGAAACTATTCCCGTTCTGCAACAGAAACTCACTACGGCGTTACTAAAACACAAATTAATGAATACATAAAACCGGGTGTTGTTGAAGAAATTTCAATAGCTGTAACCCTTGAAAAAAGCGCTTTGCCTGCAAACACAACGCTTGAAGAGTTAAAAGAATTAATTGCTAATGCCGCAAGTCCTAAAGCGCTTGCAGAAAACGTATCAATAGCATTCTCAGATGCAACAGATCCGTATCTTGCCTCTGACAGACCGGTTAATCTGCCAAAACCTGATGAAACAGGCAACCCGTGGTGGCTTGCAGTTGCACTCTCAGGCATTGGTTTGATAGTAGTATTCAGAATAATTTCTAATAAAGTAAAAGCAATACAGGAGGAAAATGCACAGGAAGTTGAAATGTTGAGACAACAAAATCAACAACAGGAAAAACAATTAAGTGATATTAACCAGCGTGCAAATCAGTTGACTCAACGTCAATCAGAACTTGCTCAAAACTTAATTGAACAGCAGCAGCGAGAGGCTCTGCCTAATACAGAAAAACTGGCAGAAACACTTACTGATTTGTCATCTCAAATGTCTGATGCAGATGATGAAGAAACTGCTGAAAAGATTAAGAGCTGGATTGAACAAGGATAAGCATTAGGATATGTCTTGGATTTGCCTCACTTATTCATCTAATCATTTGAGTATCCAGACGTTCAGACCAACAAAAACAGCTTAATGCAACTATCTTAATCACTTATTCACTTATTCACCTAAAAAAATGAGGTAAACATGGCAATAGAAGGTTTTGATTATAAAGCGTTCGCGCAAAATTTGACACAACAGGCACTGGAATTGGTGCCGCAGGAATTCAATAACGTTCAAAAACAATATGTAGCAAATACGTTGTTGAACTTTTCTACTGTTGCCGGCGAAGCCTTATATAATGATACAGAGTTGCATTTCAATGCCGATACAGCCGTAATGATTACACAAATCATTGCGGAATGGTCTTTCCATAAATCCGTTGACCTCATTCGTTCCGGTATTCCACAGCAATACTGGGATCCGATTATGCAAAAAATTGCATTTACAATTTTCGAAATAGCAAAACAGGCGTTCCGTCAGAACTTACCGCAAGATCAAATTTTACAGTTGATAGAACACCATGTAAGAAAAACTTATGTTGATGCAATTGCAGAATTAAAAGAAAAGAATCTCATAACTGAAGAATTGCAGGAACGTGCTTCAAAAATGTCTAATATAGATGACATGATGCAGCAAGCCGCAGCACAGGAACAGGCTGCACAACAGGCGGCAGCCCAACAAGCAGCAGGCGGAGCTCCTCCTCAAGGACAGGCACTGCCGCAGCCGGCTGGCGGCGGTGTTCCTCAACAAGGAGGAGCAGCACAGCCTAAAATATTTAAACTTGCAACTCTTGCCATGCTTTTTAGACAAATGAAAGCCGACAAAGTTCAAACAATACTTAACAAATTTAATCCTGATGATGCCTCTTCAGTTATCAAATTTATGGAAATGGATGACTTAGATGCAAAAGTAGATCCGCGCCTTGCATTGCGCTGTTTACAAGAGATTAAAATGAGTATGCCGCAGACCAAAGATGTAACACCAAGTAAATTAATTCAGCGCATACAAAATATTTCACAATATGTAGACAGAGCACAAATGGAACAAATTCTTAAACTTGAGCGCCAGCGTGTCAAACGCTTTGTTTTCAATGCTTTAGAAGGAGAATTCTACGAAATTGCACCAAGAATTGGTAACATTATTGCCTCACATATCGAAGATAGTGTATAATATAATTAAATCATGATTATAAAGAAAAAAATACAAAAATCTGACGCGGTAGAGGAAGATGTTAAGGTTGAAGAAACGGCTGAAACAACAGAAGTTTCCGATGCTGAGAACCAGGAAGAAGATAAACCGGTTGAATCAGTTGATGAGATAGACCTGTTTGACCTGGATAACATCGACTTTAAGCAGCGTCATGAACGCCGGCGCGGTGACCGAAGAAGAGGTTTCAGACGTATTGACGACCGAAACCTTATTTCGCGTGCAAGAGAAGAAGCTCAATCAATTAAAGAATCTGCTGTAAAAGAAGGTTACGAAGAAGGTATTAATCAGGCAAAAGCTGATATTGAAAATCTTCGCAATTCTTTAAATGCATTTGTTTCTGCTAAACAGGAAGTCTTTGACTACATTGCGCCGGATATACTAGAAATAAGCGTTGATATAGCAAAAAAAATTATTAAAAAAGAAATACAGCAGGATCCGACAATAATTTTAGAAAATATTGTGGACTTGCTAAAAAGTTTGTCAAAAGAAGAAACAAGAGTAACATTGCGTGTAAATCCGGAACAGGCAGTGCTTATAAAACAAAAAATTCCGGAGGTAGTAGAAATGGCAGGCTCAGAAGCCAAAATAAATGTTATTTCTGATGAAAACATCAGTTATGGCGGTTGTATGGTAACAACTACAAACGGTATAATTGATGCAACAATTGAAACACAAATGTCAATAATTAGTGAGGCGTTAAAAGAAGTATAATGGCACAGGGACAAAGCGTAGGAAATCCATTAAGTGAAATATTTATGGCAGTATTCGTACTGTTCCTTATTGTCATTTTGCTTGTTGAATTACCGAACTGGATTATTAACGTTTGTATTTGTCTTAATATTACACTCGGTATTGTACTGTTGATGTTTGCACTATATGTACAAAAGACACTGGAACTTTCTTCCTTCCCGTCAATTATATTGATTGGTACAATGTTTCGATTATGTCTTTCAATTGCCTCAACGAGACTTATTCTTGCTAAAGGTGAGGCGGGAGAAGTTATTCACGCGTTCGGGACATTCGTAACCGGCGGTAACATGATTGTAGGTGGTGTAATCTTCCTTATTATCACAGTTGTACAGTTCATGGTAATCACCAAAGGTGCGGAACGTATCGCCGAAGTTGCGGCAAGATTTGCCTTAGACGCTATGCCCGGTAAACAAATGACTATTGACGCGGATTTTAACGCTGGGTTAATTTCACCAGAAGAGGCGACCAAAAAACGTGAAGATTTACAAAGAGAATCAAACCTCTTTGGTAGCATGGACGGTGCGATGAAATTCGTAAAAGGTGATACTATTGCAGGTATCATCATTGTAATCATCAACATTGTCGGCGGCTTATGTATCGGGTGTTTGCTGAACGGTATGCCGGCAGCGGACGCTGTTTCCAAATACACAATCCTTACAATTGGTGACGGTCTTGCGGCACAGGTTCCGTCCCTGCTGATGTCAATTGCAGCCGGTGTATTTATGACCCGTTCTTCAGCCGCAAGCGCCACATTGGGTGCGGATGTTGCCGGTCAGATTATGAGTAAACCTCATGCCCTGTTCTTTGCCGCTGCATTCCTTATGCTGCTTGCTATTACAGGTCCTGTAACAGGTCTGCCGTGGCTGCCATTTACTTTGTTTGCTATAGGGCTTGGAATTGCCGGATTCTCTGTATTGATTAACGCAGATGTTCAATCACAATTGGGACAATTGGAAAATGTGCGTCAGAACATGCAAGACCTTGTTAACCCGAACAGAATGTATGAACGTTTAGGGGTTGATACATTGAGTTTACAGGTTGGGTCTAACCTGCTTGTAATTGCAGATCCGGATCAGGAAGGTCAATTGCTTGCCAAAATTGCTGCTTTGCGTCAAAGAGTAACAGATGAATTAGGTTACATTATTCCAAACATAAGAATCATGGATTCATCAGCACTTGATGCAAACGAATATATGATTTCTATCCGCGGTAATACTGTTGCAACAGGTTATGTTTATCCGGGCAAATACATGGTAATTGCAGACCAGTGGGATTCTACGCGCCGTGAAGTTCCAGAGGACGCTATTATCGGGATTGACCCTACCTATCAGACTCAGGCGTACTGGATTTCGCCTGAAGCCGCAAAAGTCGCACGTTCTGTTACTGCAGTTGACGCAACTGACGTTATTGTTACTCACCTGCAGGAATGTGTAAGAAAACACGTTGATGAAGTTATGACAAAAACAGATGTTCTTAAACTTATGGAACTTGTTCGTTCTCAAGATCCTACACTTGTTAATGACCTTGTCCCGACAATTATTTCAACAAGTGACCTGAGAAAGATTTTTGTTAACCTGATACGTGAAAAAGTTTCTATTAAAGATATTATATTTGTATTTGAAAGACTTTGTGATTATGCGAGATTTTCCAAAGAACCTGATATTCTGTCAGAACGTTTGCGTGCGGCATTAGGGCGTCAAATATGTTTGTCTAATGTTCAGGAAGACAAGGTATTGTATGCCCTGACGCTTTCTCCAGAATGGGAAAAAACGCTTGATGACAGTTGCCAGCGAACAGAGTTAGGAACGATGTTTTTGCTAAATCCTATGCAGGTGCAGGAATTGATAGAAAGTGCTGCAACGACCCTGATGCGTGCGCATCAGGCATGCGGACAGCAGCCTGTTATATTGTGTTCTCCAAGAATCCGCCTGCCGTTGTATCAATTGCTGGAACGTCATATCCCGACAATTGTTGTAATATCTTATTCTGAATTGATTACAGATATTAAGGTTGAAGCGGTTGATACAATCGGTGAATCGTATGCAATGGAGTAGATGAATTATGATTAAGAAGCTTGTGTTGTTTCTTATAAAAATTTATCAAAAGATATCAAAATATACTCCAGCGGTGTGTAGATTCACCCCGACGTGTTCGGAATATACAAGACAGGCAATAGAAAAGTACGGCGTGATAAAAGGCGGCTGGCTCGGGATAAAACGGATTTGTAAATGTCACCCGCTGCATGAAGGCGGCTATGATCCGGTGCCATAAATAGTTGTGGAAGAAGTGACCAGGTGACTAATGCGAGTGGCGTGAGTGTTGTGAGTAAATAACTGTATGGTGCCGTCGTTTCGACGCACTGGTACTCTGTGAACGGTGAACACTCGAAACGTCGGCACCATACAAAAAAAGTGGACTTGTCCGTCACCGCAAGGGGTGAATTAATAAACAATGTGTGGAACAAAATAAAATTCTCAGGCAGGGCAGCAAACAGTTTATATAATAGCGGCGGGCGCTATCGCGCCCGCCGGGAAAGAGCAATGACTATTCAACAACTTCTCCCGGAACCATTTCCCCGCCGGGCAGACAGACTCCAAACTGACAGTTGGAATTGTATTCCTGTGTCTGCGGACTTTCTGTATTAATCAGCATGTCATAATACGGCTTTTGATAATCCCTCTGGAATGCATCCGGCTTTTGCAATTGCCGCAAATTATTCGGTAAAGTTTCTTCCAGCGCCGATGACTGTGTAATACTTGACGGCAGACTGTTAAATGTACACGCCCCGCCTGTTATGCTGCATACTGCAAACGTCGGCATGCCAAGCATTATGATGCCTGTTAATATTATAATCTTTTTCATAATTCTAACATCCTTTCATGTTATCCACTTAACTATCATGTACGACAATACGCAGTTTTTCATTCCCGTAAAGTATAATCTTTATAAAAAAGTTGTGAAACTTAACATTTGTATTGCCATGATTTTTGTGTCATGCTATAGTGTATGTAGAATAATTATTACTAATCTTAGGGATATTGTATGAAAAGTTCAACTATAAGAAGATCTAATTTATCAAAAGAAAAAATGGCTGTTTTGGAAGCACTTTCTAAATACAGACAGGATTCTTATGATAATTCACCGGGGGTATATGTAAGACCTAACAAAGAAAAAGAACTTGATGTTCTCTGGCAGAATTTTAAAATTAACCAAAAGGCAGATAAGGCTCCAGGGGTTTATCTGGCTACAGGGTTTGTTGCCGGTGCTGTTGTTATGTTAGCGCTTACTACTCTGATAAGTTTTACTGCAAAAAATATTTCTAACAGAACAAGTGTTGCTTCTGCCAAAGTTAATCAGGAAAAAACTGCATTAAACTTTATTCCGTCTGGAGCTGTTACTCAGGATGACAGTACTGCAGCTAATAATGAAGTTTACACTGTAAAAAGCGGTGATACTATGGAAGCTATTTTGATTAGATTCTATGGCTCTTACAGCAAAGAAAAAGAATCGCTTGTTTTAAAAACAAATAATTTGGACAATCCTAACAAGCTTTCTATTGATCAAAAACTCGTAATTCCAATGAATTAATAAAAAAATTTACGACTCCATTTGTAAAAAGGCGCGGATTTTGTTTCTCAAAATCCGCGCCTTTTTCATGTCATGCTTTACGACTTTCCAGCGTTAGACTGAATAATCTTAAAAAAAATCTCCGCCATTTTTTTTCAGCGGAGATTTTTTATATGTCAGTTATTACGGTATTACAACCTGTGTTGTCAAATTCTGCTTTAGTTATTTTTTTGTTGTTTCTTTTGTTTGTTTAGCAGTATTGGTTTTAGCTTTTTCCTGTTCAGCTTCTTTTTTCATATTATCTTGAATTGTTTTTTTGATATTTTCAGGGCTGTATTCAGGATTTACGAATTCAATTTTAGCATTCTTTTTCAGAGATTCAACCAGTTTGTCGATAGCTTCCAGTTGTTTTTGATTTTTTAAGAATGCTTTAATTTCAGGAGCAGCTTTTTCGTAAGAATCCTGACCTGCAGCCATTCTGTCAACAACCATAATTATGTGATAGCCGAATTTTGATTTTACAAGGTTTTGAGAAACTGTATTCGGTTTCATAGCAAATGCTGCTTTAGAAAATTCAGGAACCATTTCTTGAGCGGCAAAGAATCCTAAATCACCGCCTTTGACTGCAGTTGCATTATCTTCAGAATTTTCTTTTGCAAGTTTGGCAAACTGTGTAGGGTCTTGTTTTGCTTTTGCAAGAATTTCTTCGGCTTTTGCTTTTTTAGCATTCATTTGCTGTTGAACCTTTGCCATAACTTCATCATGAGAAAGTTCTTTATTGGCTTCATCAGATCTGATAATTTCTTCAATTTCAGCAGGGTCAGCGCTGATAAGAATATGAGATGCTCTGACTTTTTCAGGATATTTGAATTTGTCTAAGTTTTTGTTATAAAAATCTTTGGCTTCAGCTTCAGTTACATCGCCGGCACCGAGACTTTCAGCCAGTTTTTTCATTTTAACTTCTTCTTTTAAGTCTTTTTTGAAGTCATTAGTAGATATGCCGTTTTGTTTCAAAAGTTCGTCTAATTGTTCTTTTGAACCTACTTTATCTACTACTTCTTTTACAGCCTGTTCAATATCGGCATTTGTTACTTCAATTTTACGTTTTGCAAGTTCTTCATCGATGAGTGTTCTTACGATTAATTCGTTAACAACTCTTTCTTTAATCATGAGGTACAAGAAATTGTTTTTGTCATCTTTCAGATTAATACCCATTTTTGCGAACATAGAATTAGAAAGTTGTTTGTCAAAAATCTGGTCAAACTGACCTTGAGAAATTTTGTGATCATCAACTTTAATAATTGTTTCACCTGATTTTAAGCCGCAGCCTGAAAATAACAAAGCTGATACAGCCAGAGTTGTGAGTAATTTTTTAGTGTTCATAATGTCTCTCTTTCTTTTTTTAATATTTAAATTCATTACTTACTTTATTTATATAATAAAACAAATCTGTCAAAATGTTAAATACTTCATCAAAGTTCATATAAGCATTATTCAAAAGAAGGATAGAATTTCCATCTTCACAGGAAGATGGCGCGACAGTGAATTTAATACGTTTCAGGATATTACCCGGCAGGGCTTTTTGAATAATTTTCCATTCCGGCTGGGTGAACGGAGTGTATATGCGTATGTTGTCCTGAGTTTCGCGAATGAGAGATATTTTAATTTCTGTTGCAGCAAGACGCAGTCTTATTAACTTAATGAGGTTATTAACACATTCGGGCGGTCTTGAGAACCTATCTTTCCACTCTTCGACAATGCAGTCGAGTTCAACCGTTGATTTGACATCAGCAAGTCGTTTGTATTCAATCATTTTTTGTTCACTTGACCCGACCCATTCATCAGGGATGTAGGCAGTGACATTTATATCAACAATTGTAGGATTAACTTTTTCAACGATATGCCCTTGAAGTTCCTGAACAGTTTCTTCCAATAGCTGGCAGTATGTGTCAAACCCGACATTAATCATGTGTCCGTGTTGCTTTGTACCCAGAATGTTTCCAACCCCGCGTATTTCCACGTCTCGCAGTGCTATTTGATATCCGCTGCCAAGGGTTGTAAATTCTTTAATTGCGCGGAGTCTCTGGAGAGCCTCTTTTGTAATATTTTTGCTTTTTCTGTATAAACAATAACAGTATGCCTGCCTTTGCGAACGCCCTACACGTCCTCGAAGTTGATACAATTGAGCAAGACCGAATTTGTCCGCATCATGGATTATCATTGTATTTGCATTTGGAATGTCAATTCCGTTTTCAATAATTGTAGTAGCAAGGAGAATGTCATATTCCTGATTTGCAAAGTCTACAATTACTTTTTCCAGAGTTTTTTCATCCATTTGCCCGTGTCCGACTGCAATTCTTGCATTAGGAACTAATTGATGCAGCTGGTAACGAAATTCTTCAATTGTTTCAACGCGGTTGTAAAGATAGAATACCTGCCCTTCACGGTCGAGTTCATGGATAATCGCATTTTTTACTATACTTTCATTCCATTCGCCTACATAAGTTTTGATAGGCAGCCTGTTTTTAGGCGGAGTGTTAATAACAGACATATCTTTTATTCCCGACAAAGACATGTATAGTGTACGCGGTATAGGAGTTGCTGACATTGTAAGAATATCAATATTTTCACGCATCTGTTTAAGTTTTTCTTTATGGCGTACACCAAATCTATGTTCTTCATCAATTACAAGAAGTCCTAAATCTTTGAAAATAACTCCTTCCTGTAAAAGTCTGTGCGTGCCCACAACTACGTCACATTCTCCTGTTGCGAGCCGTTTTATTGTTTCTTTTTGTTGTTTCGTACTTCTAAAACGTGACATTAAATCAACATTTACGCCAAAAGGCTTAAATCTTTCTGAAATAGTCTGAAAATGCTGCAGGGCAAGAATTGTTGTAGGTACGACAACCGCAACTTGTTTACCTGATGTTACGGCTTTAAAAATTGCCCGCATTGCAACTTCTGTTTTACCAAAGCCAACATCTCCGCAAATGAGCCTGTCCATTGGTTTGTCGCTTTCCATATCGGCTTTTACTTCATTAATGGCTTTCATCTGATCCGGCGTTTCCGTGTATTCAAATGCTTCTTCCATTTCAACCTGCCAGGTTGTGTCCGGTAAAAACTGAATACCTGTTTGCATTTTGCGTCTTGCATAAAGTCGTAACAGATCATATGCAACCTGTTCAACTTCTTTTTTAACCCTTGCTTTAGTGTTTTCCCAATCTTTACCGCCCATTCTTGAGAGTTTTGGTTTAATTGACCCTGACCCTCTATAGCGGCATAGAAGGTTTATTTGTTCTGCCGGTATGTGTAATCTGTCATTACTTGCATATTCAATGGTCAGATAATCTTTTAATTGCCCGTCAATTTCCTGCTGGGTTAAGCCTCGGTAAATCCCGACACCGTGGACTGTGTGGACTACATATTCACCCGGTTGAATGTCATTTATATTCTCAATATATTCCGGTTTTTCCTTGTAGTAAGAACGTTTTGATGCCGTAACTTCTTTTGAGCGTTTATTAAATAATTCTCTATCTGTCAAAATTACAGTTTTAAAATCCTCTAAGACCGCACCGGGAGCAGAAATACTTTCAGAAAATTCTACATTGAAAATTTCACGTTCTGTCAAAATTTCTTTTACACGTTCCGGATAATCCGTTGCAATTATAATTTTATAGCCCTGTTTTGAATTAATAAAGTTTGCAATATCATCCAGATTTGCACCGAAGTTTTGTATTGGTTGGGAATTAAACTCAATAATTTCATCCATATCGCTGTCAATGAAATTGTTAAGCCCAATACATTCAAATGTTTCGGATTTTTTAATAAAGTCTTCAAAAGGTATATGGTTGCGTCCTTTTAAATCTTCATTAAGTCCAAGTTTCAGGTTTTCTTCCGCCTGTTTTTCAAAGTTTTCATCAACAAATTCGTATTTAGAATAAATTTCTGATCTTTCATCAAAAACAATAATATAATCTTTTAGATATTCTAATACATCTGTAAGTTCGGAATTAAAGTAATTTTGGTAGATGTCTATTCCGTCTTCATAAGATGTTATGCGGCTGAGTGGTTGTGTTAACAGGTCTGTTTCAGAGAGTAGTTCTGTTTCCGGCTCATCATCTTCACGGCTATCCTTTTCAAAGACTTCTTCCGGTAAAATGAATTTATAAATCGGTAAAATATTGGCTTCTTTAACTTTTTCAATAGATTTTTGGGTTTCATTGTTAAAGTATCTTAAATCAACAATTTCATCCCCCCAGAGTTCAATTCTCAGCGGATTTTCACAAAGCGAAAATACATCGATTATGTCGCCTCTAACGCTAAATTCAGCAATATCACTGACCATTGTTGAACGTTTATACCCTAGCGCAACAAGCCTTTTTATGAAGGCTTTTAAATCAATTTCGTCACCGACTTTAATATTTATAGAATTATCTTTGAAGAATTTTTCATCAGGGAATTTTTCCAGAAGAACTTTTACCGGAGCGATTACAAGATCCGGTCCGGAACGTAAAATTTTAATTTGTTCGGCATAATCATAACGGTTTGGTGATACAGCCTCATACATGGATATATTCTGAAACGGAAGCAATTTCGCGTCCAAATTAAAAGCTTTTTTTAGGTCGTTTTGATATCTAAGGGCATTTTGTTCTGTGGAGGTAATAACAAGAATTTTTCTTTTTGAAATTGTTTTTATTCTATCAATCAGTAAAAGACGCAGAATAGTTGTCAATCCTGTAACTGAAAAGGATTGAGAGCGGGAAAGATAACTCTCAAATAATTTAAAATTTTCTAAAATTTCAGGATTTTTTATATCAAACATCGTTTTTATTCGTAGGATTTACGAATTACCGTTCGGGCTTTCATATTCAATGCCCATTTCTTTAAGAGTTCTGATAAAATTTTGTGCACAGATTTTTTGAGCTTCCGGCGGCACAATTCTTAATATTTCAACAGTTCTTGAGATAACGGGATCTTTGTCATACCAACGGTTGTTAGCGTTAACAGGTTTAACCATTGCATAAAATTTATCAATGGTTTCTTTTGAAACTTTTTCTTCAATTTTTTTCAAAAAAATTTCTGCCTGTGCTCTTAATTCGGTTTGATAATTTCTTAAAAGCTCAATGACCTCTAGCAATAAAGGATCATGGTCATACCAGCGCTTATAAGTAGGATTCATTACGTATTCCCTCCGTTAGGTTGACAGGAGAAATAATATCCTCATCTTTTCTCTCTATCTTTCCTCCTAACAATCTTAACTTAGATTCAAAATTTTCGTATCCTCTATCTATATGATGTAAGTTTTCGATTGTAGAATTTCCTTCTGCCATCAAAGCAGCGACAACGAGAGATGCGCCGGCACGTAAATCACTTGCGGCGAGAGTTGCACCTGTTAATTTTTTTACACCTTTAATAATTGCATGGTTTCTGTCCTGATGTATGTCCGCTCCCATACGGCGGAGTTCGGGAACCTGCATAAATCTGTTTTCGTATAGGCTTTCTGTTATAATACCGACACCGTTTGCCGTTGTTAATAAAGTCATTGCCATTGACTGCAAATCTGTCGGAAAACCCGGATACGGCTGGGTTACAAAGTTTATGGAATTCAATCTGTTTTTACAGCTTACTTCTAGTGAATTCGGTTCAATTAATTTTATATTTGCACCCATTTTCAAAAGTTTGTCAGTAAAGAATGTCAAATGAGCAGGGAACACATTTCGAATAATGGCTTTGCCTTTTGTTGCAATAATTGCAGCCATAAAAGTACCGGCTTCAATTCTATCAGGAATAGTTGTATATTCAATCGGATGAAGTTGTTCCTGTTTAACACCATTGATTACAATTTCAGAAGTACCTGCTCCAGAAATATCAGCGCCCATGGCATTTAAAAAGTTTGCCAGATCTACAATTTCAGGTTCCTGTGCGGCATTTTGAATTCTTGTAGCGCCTTCAGCGAGAACAGATGCCAGCATCAGATTTTCTGTTGCACCTACAGACGGTATATCAAGATAAATATCTGTACCGACAAGCCGTGAGGCTTTGGCATGGACATAACCGTTTTCAATTTTTATTTTAGCGCCGAGAGCTTCAAGCCCGCGGATGTGAAAATCCACCCTTCTTTCACCTATTGCGCAGCCGCCAGGAAGTGCGACTATAGCTTCTTTACAGCGGGTAACAAGTGCACCCAGAACAATAAATGATGCACGCATTTTGCTGACAAGTTCATATTTGGCAGTTATACTGGTTAAATCAGTAGCATCAATAGTTACAGATTTTTCTTCTCTGTCGTAATGTGTTTTAGCACCGAGCTGGGCTATCACACTCAACATAATTTCTACATCGGTTAAGGCAGGGACATTATGTATTTTTGTCTCTCCTTTTGCTAAAAGTGCCGCAGCCATCAATTTTAATACTGAATTTTTTGCGCCGCCGATAGAAACTTCACCTTTTAGAGGGGTACCGCCTTTTATGTAAAATTTTTCTGTCAATTTTGTCCTCCGAAAAAGAACTGAACTTGTCTACTACTATATATAATAATACAACCAGAAAAGAATAATGTAAATAAGTTAAATAATGTAAAGATTTAATCTTCTACAGAACAAATTAACCTGATTAAACTATATTAATACACTTATAATAACTTTTTGTGTTATAATCAACATAAGAAAAAGGAAGTATAATCATGAGTTTAACAGTATATTTAGGGATAGACGTAGGATCAGTAACAACAAAACTTGCACTTGTTGATGAGAAAGGCAAATATGTTGACAGTTATATGTTAAGAACAGCCGGCAAACCTGTTGTAGCTGTTCAGACAGGCTTGAGAGAATTGTTGAAAAAAGCGATTACAGATTATGATGTTCAGGGAGTCGGGACTACCGGTTCTGGTCGTAATCTTGCAGGTGCACTTGTCGGGGCTGATATTATAAAAAATGAAATTACAGCGCATGCTGTTGCCGCAAGTATTAATGTACCGGGGGTTCAGACAATTCTTGAAATTGGAGGACAGGACAGTAAAATTATTATATTGCGTGACGGTATTGTAACTGATTTTGCAATGAACACAGTCTGTGCTGCAGGTACAGGAAGTTTTCTTGACCAGCAGGCAAACCGATTGAATGTTCCGATTCAGGATTTTGGTCCGACAGCATTAAAATCAACAAATCCTGCACGTATTGCCGGTCGCTGCGGTGTTTTTGCAGAAAGTGATTTGATTCACAAGCAGCAGCTAGGGTATCCTGTAGAAGACTTATTATATGGATTGTGTCAGGCGCTTGTGCGTAACTATTTAAGCAATCTAGCATTAGGAAAAGAATTATTGCCTGTATTTTCTTTTCAAGGTGGTGTTGCAACAAATACAGGCATGGTTAAAGCGTTTGAAGAAGCTTTAGGACATAAAGTCATTGTTCCGGAAAACCACCAGACAATGGGGGCAATAGGGGCAGCCTTGCTTGCAATGGAAAACCACCAGTACACAGAAACTCCAACCAAATTTAAAGGTTGGGAAGTAGGAGAAATGCATTTTTCTTCAATTACCTGTGAATGCAACGGGTGTTCCAACAACTGTGAAGTTATAACCATTGTTGAAGGGGTTGACGAAGTTCAACACGTTGACAAAATAAAAGATATCAAAGGTAATATCATCGCCCGCTGGGGCGGCACCTGCGGACGCTGGGACAGAGGTTAAATTGTATTTTAGAGGGGCGGGCGGTTGAAAACCGCCCGCCCCTCTAACTATTCTTCACAAATTTCATCCGGTAATTCAGGCAAATCCGGCAGAGTTTTATTCATTTTTACGCCAAGGTCTTTCATTCTTTCTATCTGTTTTATAATATTATCCCGCCCATCAAGTTTTTTTATAGAACTTTCCAGACTATTTTTTGCCTTCAGTAAATCACTCAGTAAATCTGAAAATTTATCCAGCATTCTGCTTGCCAGATCTGCTATTTCTTTTGCGTTTTTGTTCTGGCGGTCAACAACATGGAATGAGTTAATTATTTTTAGTGCGGCAAGCAGGGTTGAGGGCGAAACAGGCATGATTTTATTTTTCCACGCATAGTCCCATAACATACAGTCTTCACAAAACATTAATGCATAGCAGCTTTCTACCGGAATAAACATCAAAACATAATCAGGTGAACTTTCTTCTATTGAGTAATCGCGTTTGGCAAGTCCCTGAATATGCGCCTTAGTCGATTCAATAAACTGTTGAAGATGTATTGATTTTTCGTCCTCATCAACCGCATTTATATATCCGTTCCACGCTGCAAAAGATGTTTTGCTGTCAATAAAAACACATCTGCCTTCAGGCAAATACACTGTCGCATCAGGTCTTCCTTCAGCCGTGCCTTTTTGAATTTTGTATTCTTCATCCTTTCTGAGTCCGGATGCTTCCAGAACGCGTTCAAGAACAATTTCTCCCCACGCGCCCTGTTTGCGATTGTCAGAACGCATAACATTTACCAGTGCATTTGTGTCCTGTGATATCTTATTACCGGCAGCTAAAAAACTTTGAATATTCAAATCAAATTTTGTGAAATTCTCTTTTTCTGTCTTAAAATTTTCTTCGCTGCGTCGTTCAAAATCTTCAATTCGCTCTTTAAAATTTTTATAAAACTCCTCAAGCCGCTCTTTATTCTGTTCGGTTAATTCCTTAGAATTCTCTTTAAAGAGTTTGTTTGCGGTGTTCTCAAATTGCAGTTTCATCTGTTCCAGCATAAAATCGCGGGAGTTTGCGGCATTTTTTTCAAGTGTTTTGAAATAAATAATCATACAAAAAACACCGACTGAAAAACCGACCAAAAATATTAGAATTTCCATATATCCTCCTGACTTTTTACAAATTATACCACAATTGTTTTACTCTGAAAATATTAGACCCAAAATCTGTCACTAAAAAATCAACCATGCGGCAAAGCATGATGTAGAGCATGGTTGAGGCATATTCTCAATCTAAAGATTTACATCAAAATCTCATGCTTGCACATAATCAATATCAATCAGGGCATGGATGAAAAAGACCATACAGAAAGTGTAGTATTAATAGTGTAGAAAGCAACTTAATTTTTTAAAATAAAGAGGGAGATAAAGATGAGAGAGTTTACAAGAAAAGCCAGAGTATTATTAATTGATGACAATTCCGACCATCTGAGAGGAATTAAAGAATTAGTTACTCTTGAAAGCAGTTTTGAGGTAGTAGGAGCAACAACAAGTGCAAATCTGGGGATTAATCTTGCAAAAAAATACCGTCCTGATTTAATCCTTATGGATATCAATATGCCGGAAAAAGACGGTTTGCAGGCTATTCAAGAAATAGAAAAATTGGATTTGGGCTGCCGCATCATTGCTCTCAGCGGTTATGACGATTCAGATTTAATCTTCCGCGCAATGAAGATAGGGGCTAAAGGCTATATCCTGAAAACTATGGCATCCGCACAATTGATTTACGCTATGGATGAAGTCGCATCAGGTAAAGTTTATCTTCCTTCTGCATTATCTTCAAGATTCTTTGAATATTTCCAGAATTCTTACAGAGAAGAAAATGCTGTCTCAGAAGAAGAAAACTTGCTTACATATTTGACAGGCAGAGAAGAAGAAGTTCTGGAATTGTTAACCCAGGGAAATAACTACAAGACTATTGCAGGAAAATTATTTATCTCTGAAACTACTGTTAAAACTCACGTAAATAATATTTTCCAAAAACTTCAGGTTAATGACAGAACACAAGCTGTACTTTATGCACTTAACAATGGATTTGCAAATAGAAAACGCGCTAAACTTACCGCTTAATTTGCATATCAAAACCAGCTCTTAAAAGAGTCGTCAGTTATGCCGGCTCTTTTATTGTAATGAGGATTAGTAATGAATGATATTGAACTTTACAAGGCGCAGACAAGATGCATTTCTCATGAAATACGAAACCACCTGTCTATATGCGAATTGTATTCTGAGATTATTAAAAAAACTCTGATAAAAAACGATATACACAATGATTCAATAGATAATGCTATTATCTGTATACAAAAATCACTGAAAATAATCAGCAACTCTTTGCTGGATTTAAAATCTCTGAATAATTTATGTATCACCAGACTGAATCTAAAAAAAGTACTGGAATATGCAATTGAAATGTCTTCTGCTTATTTTTGCGGCAAAAATATCACCATAATAAGTAAACTTGATGACAATATCTTTGTTAATGCTGATGAAAATAAATTTCTTGCCTGCATAGTCAATATTATAAAAAATGCAGTCGAGGCAATTGATACTAGCGGCAAAATTGAGATTAAAACTCAAGTTACAAAAAATAAAGTACACATTTTCATAATTAATAACGGTAAAGCAATAAATCAGAACAAGCAGGATGAAATTTTTAAAGAAGGTTTTACAACAAAATCAACCGGAAGCGGTCTTGGCTTGCATATATGCAAAAACAACCTTGCACTTCAAAATGCAGAATTAAGGTTAAATAAATCGGATGAAGAATCAACTGAATTTGAAATTATTCTTCCCTTAAGTGATTAATCAAGACATTCCTGTATTGCAATAGAATCAATCCCTTCAAGTGCCTGAAAATCTTTATACAAGTTTTGGACAGGCTCGCGCCATGAAACTTCCGTAACTACAGATATTTTTGTAAAATTATCATTTTGTTTGCTTGGCTTTTTAGAAATTTCTCTCAGCCGCGGAAATTTGTCAACAATGTAATTGTAAATATCTTCTGCACTTGCATTTTCGCAGCAAACATTTAAACGCAGACGTTTAATATTTTTAGTGCTTGATACAAGAACACTTTTTTCAAAAAATCTTACTGAAACAAGAACAATAATAGAAATTATTGTCGCACAAATAGCTATTCCATACATGCCTGCACCGCAAGCCATTCCGATACTTGCCGCCATCCATAATGTAGCGGCAGTCGTAAGCCCGAAAACATTTGCCCCGTGACGTAATACAGTACCACCGCCTATAAAACCTATACCGGTTACAACCTGTGCTGCTACACGTGCGGTATCCCGTATACCGTTTGCATACTCATCGGTTACTACTGTCGGGAATGCATATATAGAAAGAAGTGTAAATACGCATGCGCCGAGGCAAACAAGAATATTTGTCCTCAATCCTGCATATTTGTTTGTCATTTCGCGTTCCAACCCGATTGCAAACCCCAAAAGTGTTGCGGCAATTATTCGCATTATTATTGTAAAATCAAAAATTTGTGTTAAAACTTCCATAACCTTCTCTTTTTCTGTTTCATTACTTAATCTTTATTTTAACATTAATACCGCGGGAATGCAAATATTTTTATCTCACAAATAATTTATTGTTTTGAAGTTTTGCCATTTCACCATACGGTAATGTAATTTTATCCTTTCCATGTGTAATTTTAAATCCGCTGACTACAGGAATTTTTAGTTTATTTGCTATTTCACTAAAAAACTCATCAAGCCATTCCTGATTATCAACATCAAGAAAATCACCG
Organism: Candidatus Gastranaerophilales bacterium; assembly: GCA_944323045.1. Classification (GTDB taxonomy): domain Bacteria; phylum Cyanobacteriota; class Vampirovibrionia; order Gastranaerophilales; family Gastranaerophilaceae; genus CALUVH01. Next base: position 75,976 of record CALUQX010000005.1, read on the forward strand.
AGAACTATCGCCTTAACATTTTCCTTGAATTGTTTGATGTTTAAAAGCTGTGACATCATTTTATCGATTTTATAAACAGGTTCATTCAAATCTTCTGTAAAAAATATAAATTTTTTATCCGGCAGAAAATCCAATCCGCACAGAGAAACAATAGTTGCAAGATTTCCGCCCCAAAGTATCCCTTCAGCATTGCCGGCACAATATATTTTACTGTTTTCAGGGGTAAAACACAACTGTTTACAGGTCGTTACCGCCTCAAAAAATGCATCAACTGTGAATTGTGACGGTTCATCAACACCAAAATCACTCTGCGCAAGCGGACCTGAATAAGTCACAAGCCCTGCTTTTTTATAAATCATTGCAGAAAGCGCAGAAATATCCGAATATCCACACAGAATTTTAGGATTGCTGCGAATAATATCATAATCAATTTTCTCTACCAATCTTATTGCACCATACCCCCCGCGCATACATATTATGGCTTTTATTTCCGGATTAAGAAAAAACTTATGCAATTCTTCTATCTTTTTCTCATCACTTCCAGCAAGATATCTGTATTCTTCAAAAACATTATCACTTAAAATAACTTTGTACCCTCTGTCTTCAAAAAATTTTTTAGCACGCAGGACATTTGTTTGCTCATCAACCGCTCCAGAGGTCGCAAGAATCCCAATAGTATCTCCGGTTTGTAAACTTGCAGGTTTAATTATGTTCATATTCTCTCCATTTTTCTCTCACTTCTGCTATAATGATATCATGAATGAAAAATATATACCTTTATATCGTAAATATCGTCCTCAAACACTGGAAGAAGTAGTCGGACAGGAACATATTAAAAAAGCACTGGCTAATGCCATTTCTTTGAATAAAATATCTCACGCTTACCTGTTTACCGGTCCTAGAGGAACTGGTAAAACATCTACAGCAAGAATCTTTGCAAAATCTCTTAACTGCAAAGAAGGACCAACTATTCATCCTTGCGGCAAGTGCGAAAACTGTATTGATATAACAAATTCCACCCCGATGGATGTAATTGAAATAGATGCGGCAAGCAACAGAAAAGTTGAAGACGCGCAGAATATCCTAGAAAAAGTTATGTATGCTCCGGTCAACAGCCGGTATAAAATATATATTATAGACGAAGTTCATATGCTTTCTCCAACAGCTTTTAATGCACTGTTGAAAACGCTTGAAGAACCGCCTAAAAATGTAATCTTTATCCTGGCAACAACAGAAGTTCACAAAGTCCTTGATACTATCAAAAGCCGCTGTCAGCGCTATGATTTTAAACGTATTACAACTTCTGATATCGTTGCACATTTAAGAATGATTTCAGACAAAGAAGGTATAAATATAACTGATGATGCACTAATGACTATTGCAAAAAATTCTGCAGGCGGGATGCGCGACAGTATAGCGCTGCTTGATCAGTTAAGCGTTCTAGATGGTACTGAAGCCATTACTACAGATGATATTAACAATCTGCTAGGTCGTCTGTCTTTTGATGTTTTAAATGAATTAACCAATGCAATAATTAATTCCGCTCCAAATGACGGCATTGCTGTCTTAGAAAAGATTTATAATTCCGGCAACGAACCTGTACAGATTTTGACAAACCTTCTGGATTATCTGAAAAATCTTTTAATCGTCAAAACCTGCAGCAAAGACACAGTAACAGAATTAACACAACTAAATGAAATTCAGCTAAATGCACTGGTAAAACAGACTGAAAAATTGGAAACACATCAAATAGTATTTTTGATTGATAAATGTTCTGAATACATAAAAGAATTAAAAACAACCAACAATCCGCGGCTCTGGCTTGAAGTTGCAATAATTGATTTGTCAAATCTTGCAGAAAACACCTCGCTGCTGGAACTTCAAAACAGAATTTCAAGACTTGAAGGCGGCGCAATTCAACCTGTGGCGCATCAGCACTACAAAACAGCGCCTTCTCCTGTATTAAAGCCGGAAATGACGCGTCCGATGCCAGCCCGACCACAGCCTGCAGAGGAACAGGAAAAAGTCGAAAAAATTGAAAAAGTCGAAACGGTTGAACACCATAAAGAAGAATCACCGCAGCCAGTACAAAAACTTAATGAAGAATCTAATATTTCTGAGTTCACCCCGCTGCCGCTTTCTTCTCATTCATCCGATAGTAATGATATTTCTGTTCTGTGGGGAAAACTGCTTGAAAACATCCCGAATGTTCCAACACGCGCATTGCTTAAGCAATGGGCAAATCCTATAGAAATTTCGCCGCAAGGTGTTACACTTACTTTAAAATCAGAAGTTTTGCTAAAACAATTTGTAGAAGGTTCCAAAAAACAGATTTTGCAAAACGCTATAGACAATATGTTCGGACAGCAAAATACACATGTTGTAGTGAGGCTTCCACAAGCCGATGACATAAAGGTTGATGCCGCCCCCCCAAAGTCTAAACCGGCGCCTCCTCCGCCGGCAAAACATATTGAGGCAGTTTCACCAGAAGAGGTAGAAACAGCAAAAGAGGAAATAAAAGAAACTGTTTTAAAACCTAAAAACACAGTAGACAGTCTGCTCTATTCTGATACTGTTAATATGGTTATGGAACTTTTTGACGGGAAAATTATTGAATAAATGTATTTCTAGGGCGCAGAAAAGTAGTGTGCCGTCGTTTGACGTACCTGTCCTCTGTGACCGGTGAACGGTGACCAGTTGTTTTGAAAAAGACGTTAGGACGATAAGACGTTAAGACGCTAGGACGATAAGTTCGTATCATGAAATCAGGCAATGTGGATATTCTACATTGCCTGATTTTAAAAAGAAGGAGGGTTCGGGAACGTAGTTCCTGATGACTCGAACATTTTAAACGCGTGTGTCTTGCTCGTTCGCGTATAGCAGGTCTTCGGTTGACGTCAGCAATGGCAAAGCCATTTTGCCGTCAAGCCTCCGCCTTCCGCTCACTCGCGCTTTTCTCTTTCTTTGGTGTCGCGTTTCTTTCTCTTTTGCCTCGCAACCAAAAGAGAAAGAAATGTGACAAAAGAATTAAAAAATAATATTATAGTTCACGATTTATAATGTCTGGCTGAAACCCGACCTATGTTTGCTGCTGATTTTTGAAACTCCTTAGCCCCTTAGTACCCTAGTGCCTTAGTAACTTCTGTTTTGAGATCGCGCAACAAGTGCGCGATGACATGGAGGTGTTGTTATTAAACGCTCAGCTTGCTCATATTATTTGACCCCTCACCAAGTTATGACTAAACTCGCTATCGCTCGTTAAGTCAAACTATCCTCTCCCGCAAGGGGAGAGGAAAATTAACCGGCACAGAGAACTGGTGCGTCGAAACGACGGCACCATACTTCTGATTTTGAAATGAACTTAATGCTCCAGTAAGAGGCTCTGTCTCTTAATGGTCAAGACAAACCGCTAGTAAGTAGCTGTTGGCGCGACCGTAGTAGTTGTTCAAGTACGTGGAGCTAGAGTTGAAACAGCGACCGTACGCGCCGAAACTGTAGAACCTCTGCCCAGACCAAACATAGAATCGCTCTGAATATGGTGAGGCTGAGAGGAATTGACTCGCTTTCGTTGTGTCTAGGCTTATGCTTGATACATTCTGTTGGGCGCCTATTGTACTACCATAGTTGTATAAATATGTTGCTAATTCACCTAGCTGTGCCATTGTTGGCATGTTGTTTATTCCTCCGCAGGCTTTCACTGCGCCTGCCCAATAATCATCTCCATCATTACATGAGCCTATTCCTAAGTCTCCCTTTTGAGCCTCGCATTCTGCCTTTGTTAATGGTCCATAGCCGCCATTCTCTGTTCCCAATATCTGCGTTATACAAAAGCCTAGTTCTTCTTCAGGTAACAAGCATCCTGTTGCTCCAGCAAGTTGTTTTACATTTGCGTTATGTGCGATGTCTTTGCCATTGGTATTTGGATTTTTATTGCCGGAAACATCATACAAAATAGCCATGCTTGCGGCAGTTGCTGCAAATGTATTATTAAAGGGTTCCTGAGTGGTATTTGGATTATATGCAATAATTGCGTTTACTCCGTTTGCAAATTGTACTGCGACTGTATCTGTGTCCCAGTCATCCTGACCTAAGCTTGCGGCGTTCTTAATTGTGGACATATCAATTGGATCTTCGCCTTCATTCCATATCACTTCCTTGTTAAAGCACTTTGTAATATTATTGTTATCACATACGCGAGTGATTTTTATATACTTCTTAAGTTCGTTCACAAAGTCCATTGTACTAGAGTAGCCAGCAAGCTTTTCTTCTGTGTTCATCTGGCGGGTTGCGACTTCTAATCTTTTCGTGAACACATCCTGCGCGGTTGACCATGCCTCCTCGTTGTAATTATTCACTAAGCTTGGTATCGTTATAGCCGCTACCACGCCGATGATGGCGAGGGTGATGAGCACTTCGGCGAGGGTAAAAGCATTGAAAAATTTTTTAATCATAAAAAGCACCTCCTATAAATCCTTGCATTATATGTTATTATACCCAAAATATTTAAAAATACTCATAGAATTGTCTGTTTTTCTTAATATATCTTAATATATGGCTAAAAAATTCAGCAAAGTATTCCATAAAAAATTTGGTCAGCGCTTAAGATATCTGCGTCTTGAAAAAGGCTTAACACAGGAAGAATTAAGTCTAGAAATTGGTACCGATAATTCTTATATTTCAAATATTGAAAATGCACGCAATGATATTCCACTCTCCAGAATTAATCAGATAGCAAAAGCCCTCGGGGTTCAACCATATGAATTGTTAATGTTTTAAATACAATAATTTGCAAAAGAGAGCGGACGGGAAGTCTTTGACTTCCCGTCCGCCTCATTTAAACTTACAATTTTTATTCTAGCAGCCGCAGGCAACTCTACCGAAGCTTGCAGCTTGAGACTTTAAAACTTCAGCTTTATCTGTGTTTTCCCAAGGGACCACAATATCAGTTCTGCCCATATGACCGTAAGCAGCTAACAACTGATAGAACTTGCCGCCATTTTTAGCCGGCAGACCTCTGAGGTCAAACTGATTGATGATAGCAGCCGGTCTTAAATCAAAGTTTTTAGATACCAATTCAGAAATTTCATCATCAGAAATTTTACCGGTACCAAATGTATCAACCATAATTGAAACAGGTTCAGCAACTCCAATTGCATAAGCCAATTCTATTTCGCATTTTTCAGCTAAACCGGCAGCTACAATATTTTTAGCCACATATCTAGCAGCATAAGCAGCAGAACGGTCAACTTTTGTCGGATCTTTTCCTGAGAATGCTCCGCCGCCGTGACGGGAATAGCCGCCATAAGTATCAACAATAATTTTACGCCCTGTCAATCCTGCATCGCCTTGCGGACCACCTACTACAAAACGTCCTGAAGGGTTTACAAGGATTTTTGTTGTATCGTCAAGTTTAATTGTTTCGTGCGCAAAAACTTCGTCAATAACATAAGCAATGATATCTCTTCTGATTATATCCTGAACTTTTTGATTATCACATTCACCGTTAATTTCAGGGTCGTGCTGCGTAGAAATTAATACAGTATCAATTCTCGCCGGTTTACCGTCAACATATTCAACAGTAACCTGAGATTTGCCATCCGGTCTAAGGTAGTTTAAAATACCTTGTTTTCTAACCTGAGCCAATCTGTAAGACAATTTATGAGCAAGGCTTATAGGCAAAGGCATTAATTCAGGTGTTTCATTGCAAGCATAACCGAACATAATACCTTGATCTCCCGCACCGATATTTTCAGTTTCTGCAACTGAAGTATCAGCATTATCAGAACGAGATTCAAGAGCTTTATTAACTCCGCCTGCAATATCGCAAGACTGTTCATCAATACTTGTCAAAACAGCGCAAGTTTTATAATCAAACCCTCCGCCATTAGTGCCTACATAACCAATGTTTTTAATAGTATTTCTAACAACTGCCGGAATATCAACATAACAATCAGCAGTAATTTCGCCGCAAACAAGTGCCATGCCTGTTGTAACAGTAGTTTCGGCAGCAACACGTGCACGCGGATACTTTGTTAAAAATTCATCCAAAATTGCATCAGATATCTGATCGCAAACTTTGTCGGGGTGACCTTCTGTAACTGATTCAGAAGTGAACAAAAAATTTCTTGGTGTCATTTCCAATTTCTCCTTAATTTATTTTTGTACCGACCGGTAAGTTTTTTAATTCCAACCCGGTCACATCATTAACCGACATCATAAATCAAAGAATATCTAAAAGCAAATTATGTATTAATAAATATTAATTTTTATCTTTTGGATTTAAAGAGTTCTGTAAAAGTATTAATTTTATCTATATACAAAGTATAAAATATTAATTAATCATTAATTTTACTGACTTTTTTAAAATAAGCCTTAAAATAAAAATAAAGAATATAATAAATGGAGTTGTACTATGGTAGATTTTAACAAATTGACTAATTATTCTCAGGAAATTCTGTCTTCAGCAAGTGCGATTATGAGTTCGCACAAGAATACGGAACTGCAGCCGGAACACATTATGCTTGCAATGATTAAAGATAACGGCATAATTAAGGACTACCTGACAGAACTTAAACTTCTCAATCAGGGATTTATCGACAAAATAGTTACAGCAGTCAATTCTTTTCCTACTGTTTCATCCCCGCCAAACACAAGTCAACTGTTTCTTTCAAGCCAGACATACAAACTGCTTGATACTGCAGAAGAACTTGCAGGCGATATGAAAGATGAATTTATTGGTATTGAATTGATTTTACTTGCAATGACCAAACTTGACAATTCTAATATTCAAAAACTTTTGAAAGATTTTAGAGTTGAAAGTTCAAATGTACTTAACGCAATGAAAAAAATAAGAGGTAATAAAAAAGTGGATAATAAAAATGCTGAAGAAAATATGAAAGCACTTGAAAAATATTCAACCGATCTAACGGCTTTAGCAAGAAAAGGCAAACTCGATCCTGTAATCGGTCGTGACGAAGAAGTCAGAAGAATAATTCAGGTACTTAACAGAAGAACAAAAAACAACCCTGTTCTGATTGGTGAACCCGGAGTTGGTAAAACTGCAATAGTTGAAGGTCTGGCACAACGTATCGTAAGAGGCGATGTACCGATGAGCCTTAAGGATGTTAAACTTATTTCTCTGGATTTGGGCGCACTGGTTGCAGGGGCTAAGTTCCGCGGAGAATTTGAAGAACGATTGAAAGCCGTATTGAAAGAAGTTGAAGACTCCAACGGCGAGATTGTAATGTTTATTGATGAATTACATACGGTTGTTGGCGCAGGAGCAACTGAAGGCTCAATGGATGCAGGCAACCTTTTAAAACCAATGCTTGCACGCGGTATTCTGCGAACAATAGGGGCAACTACAATCAATGAATATAGAAAATACATAGAAAAAGATCCGGCACTTGAGCGTCGTTTCCAGCCTGTAATGGTTGATGAGCCAAGTGTTGAGGATACAATCAGCATTCTCAGAGGGCTGAAAGACAAATACGAAGTTCACCACGGAGTAAGAATTCTTGATGATGCACTAATAGAAGCCGCAAAATTATCTGACAGATATATTACAGACAGATTTTTGCCGGATAAAGCGATTGATTTGATTGATGAAGCCGCATCTTCTTTGCGTATCCAGATAGATTCCATGCCGGAAGAAATAGATTCAATGCTGCGTCAGAAAATTCAACTTGAAATTGAACGTGAAGCCCTGAAAAAAGAAGATAGTGATGAGGCTAAAGCTAAAGTTGCAGATATAACCAAACAAATTGATGAACTTGAAGCTAAAACTTCAAAACTAAAAGCCCAGTGGGAAAGCGAAAAAGCAACAATTACCGGTGAAGCCGGCTTGAAAGAGCAAATTGAAGATGTAAAACGTAAAATAGAAGAGGCTGAACGCAACACAGATTTGCAAACCGCTGCGGAACTTAAATACGGCAAATTGCTTGAATTGGAAAAACAATTAAAAGCAATACAAAACAAAGAAAAAGTATCTAATCAACTTTTAAAAGAAGAGATAGATGCGGAAGATATTGCAAATGTAGTAAGCAAGTGGACAGGTATTCCCGTAAACAAACTTGTTGAAAGCGAAATGCAAAAACTATTACATATGGAAGACATTTTGCATAAACGACTGATAGGTCAGGATGAGGCTGTGGAAACGGTTTCAGATGCAATACGCCGTGCGCGTTCCGGCTTGAAAGATCCGAAACGTCCAATTGGTACATTTTTATTTCTGGGACCTACAGGGGTTGGTAAAACTGAGTTAGCAAAAGCACTTGCAGAATTTATGTTCAATGATGAAGATGCGCTTATTCGTATTGATATGTCAGAATATATGGAAAAACATAATGTTGCAAGACTTGTCGGGGCGCCTCCTGGTTATGTCGGTTATGAAGAAGGCGGTCAATTAACAGAAGCCGTCAGAAGAAAACCTTATTCTGTTGTATTGTTTGATGAAATTGAAAAAGCACATCCGGACGTTTTCAATATAATGTTACAAATCTTTGATGACGGACGTTTGACTGATTCAAAAGGCAGAACAATTGACTTCAAAAATACACTTATCATAATGACAAGTAACATTGGCAGTGATATCATTCTTGAAAACACATTAAATTCCATGATGTCACAACAGGACTTTGAAGAAACAAAAGACAAGGTTATGGAAGTTTTGAAAAGTCGTTTCAAACCAGAATTTTTAAACAGAATTGATGAAACAATATTCTTCAAAGCCTTGAATTTGCAGCAGTTGTCAGCTATTGTTGATATCCAGATGGATTATCTGAGAAAATTGCTTACAGATCAGGAAATACAGTTTAGAATAACTGATGAGGCAAAGGAATTTCTTGCAACGCGCGGGTTCAATCCTGTATACGGTGCAAGACCGCTGAAAAGAGTAATTCGTCAGATGGTAGAAAATCCGCTGTCAAAATTACTGCTGGAACAGAAGTTCCGCCGCGGTGATGAGGTGGTTATTGATGTCAATAATGATGAAATAACTTTCAAAAAAGCAGATAATAATTAAACAATCAAGAACAGGCAGAATTGCCTGTTCTTTTGTATTGTGTTCTGCTTATAGAATTTAACTTATAAACTCCGGCACAAACAGCAGCAAACCGATAGTTATGGCTATTGCGGTTATAAACATTACCGCACCCGCTGAAATATCTTTTGCCATTCCGACCAATTTTGAATAACGGTTGTGAAAAACTGCATCAAGTGAAAATTCTATCGCGGAATTCAGCATCTCAGCCGTAATCACCATTCCTATAGTCAAAAGCAGTATACACAGTTTTTCAGCACTGAACTCCAGCCACGCCCCTGCCAGAAGTACAAGTATTCCTGCACAAAAATGTATTCTGATATTAACTTCTGAGCGCAATGCCAGACGGAGTCCCTTTCTGGCATTCCTGAAAGTATTTCTTAATCCCTGTTGTTTAAATCTACTCATTATATCCCTTTATTTTATTGCATCCAGCGCTTCTCTTTGAAGTCCTACAACAAAATTATAATCTTCTTCTGTCTGGTGGTCAAATCCAAGCAAGTGTAAAATTCCATGACTAATTAAAAATGCCAGTTCGTCCTCGCGGGTACACTGTTTTTTCTCAGCTTCTTCAATCACTTTGTCCAGCGCAATAATTACTTCACCAAGATTAATTTCTCCGTCAAAAATAAATTTTTCTTCACTATCTGCAAAAATAGCAAATGTAATTATGTCCGCCGGATAATCTTTATTCCTGTATGCTCTGTTAATTTCGTGAGTTTTTATACTGTCACAATAAAGAAAATCAAACGAAATAGTGTCATAATCTAATCCAGCAAGACAGGATGCATTATAAACATCAGTTTTTGACAAATAATATTTAAGAATCTTTTTTGCGATATTTATAAATTTGCGTTCATTTACATCCCAACTTTCGTAAATGTTCTCGCTGAATATGTGAAATTTTGTAGTCTTATTAACCATTGTTATTTTCGTTATCTTTATTTGTATTTTCTTTGTTTTCAGGAACTTTATTGCCTTCAAGCGCTTTAATTTTGTTTTCTAAGTCTTCATCAAGCACTTTACCCATATTGATTTTACCTTTATTGAGTTCTTCAACAATGTTTTCCTGATACTTAATTCTATTATGCTGCATGCCGCGCAAAATTCTGGAGAATGTAGCAGCGATTGTTTTTATATCACGTAAAGTAAGCGGACTATCTGCAAGTTGAGTGTCGTTTAACCGCTCAATAATAATTTTATCAATAATTGCTTCAATCTCTTCTGGAGTTGGATTTTTTAGTGAACGGACAGCAGATTCCACAGCATCAGCAATCATTAATATTGCAGTTTCTTTCATATTAGGTTTTGGACCTGTATAGCGGAATTGTTCCTCTTTTACATTTTCAATCCCCTCTTCTTTAACTGCCTGATTGTAGAAATAACTAGCCAGCCCTTCGCCGTGATGCTGCAAAATAAAGTTATAAATAATTGGCGGAAGTCCGTATTCTTTTGCTATTTCAACCCCATCTTTAGGGTGGGCTGTAATCACCATTTTACTAAGTCTCGGGTTTAATTTAGTATGCGGATTTTCTATGCCGAAATAGGACTGATTTTCAACAAAAAACAGCGGACGTTTAAGTTTTCCTATATCGTGATAAAATGCACCTACTCTTGCTAAAATTGGATTTGCCCCAATAGCTTCTGCTGCAGCTTCACACAAATTCGCAACCATTAAACTGTGATGATATGTTCCGGGAGCTTCAAACTGCAAACGTTTTAAAAGCGGCTGATTATGATCAGCGAGTTCTGCCAAGCCGTATGGCGTAATAATTTTCGATGCACTTTCAAACAAAGGAAGGGTACCGAGTGCGATAATAGCGCTTAACACACCATTTAGCAATACAAAGCCAATATTTTTTAATACAAGTACATTGCTTACGTCTATCAGACATTTTTCTAAAAGATAAATACTGAATACAATAATTACTCCAGCTAAAGATATTTCAAATCCTGTCTTAATCAAATCAATACGTTTAGAGAATCTTATTTTTGAAATAGCAATAGTTGCGACAAGGCTGAGTAATATAAATGCAGTTAAAAATTGTATATTGTATTGATGCCCGATAGTTAAAACTGATAAAAGTATTGTTGATGCGACAAAAGCCACTCTGGAATTTGTAAATATTGCCAGAATAAATATAAATGCAGGCACAGGCAAAATATACGGCGAGAATCCAACCGGCATAACGGTTGATATTAATGCCAGAATAAGCGCCAGCACACCGGAAATTGTCAGATAATTAGGTTCCAAAAACTGTTTTTCGAAATACTTCATATAAGACAGGAATAAAAGCGTACCTATAAATATAAGAACATACATTGCGGCAATTCCCTGCCCGTTAAGTTCATACACATTATATCCTGCCTGTCTTAGTGCATCTCTTTTCAAGCGGGTAACCGGTTCGCCTTCAAAAACGATTTTGTCACCTTTCTGGAATGTTATAATATATGGTTTGACTGAATTCTGTGCATTGCGGCGTGCATTTTCAGTTGCTACTTCATCTTCCACCAGATTCGGCACAATAATTTGTTCTAAAAGCGCACGTATTACTGAACGCTGACGCTTTGATACATTTGAGACAAGGTTGTTTGATATAATTTTATTAATCGCACCATTTTCATAATCTTTTTCTGTTATGCCTTTACGCAAAATATTTGTTAAAGTTAATGATGCTTTTTCAAATATTTCATTCAAACTTGTATCGTCAGCACGCAGCAAAACATTTATTACAAAACTTTTCTGATAAGTATCTGTTATATCAAAAAGTATTCCTAATTCTTCTTTTTTAACGCTGTCAGCGACATCTTTTTTTCTGATTTGCATAATTGATGTTCTGAGGGTCTGCAAATTATTTTCGATAAATCCGTCTTCTGCCGGCACCAGAATCGGGTCTACTTTTTGCATTACATCTTTTCTGTGCTGTTCTGTTCTTTTCACATCTTCTACAGAAAGTGTTTTCTGAGCTATTATATCGCGTTTGCTGATACCGTTTTCTATTATGTCCTGAAAGAAAAAGTTCTGAGACGCGATGATTGATGTTAACACTACCGTAAACAGTATAAATGCACTCACCTGTCTAACTTTAGAAGATTTAAAAAATTCTCGTATGTTATTTTTTATATTAATAATTTTCATCAATATGTCCTTTGTTTTTTAATTATTTTATATCGTCCTGAATATTTTTCAAGTCCAGAAGCTTAATCCTTTTCTGCACATCTTCAATAAGCTTTCTGTTTATTGAAATAAGTTCGGATAACACAGCAATCAGCCCGATTTGTATCCCCGCTAATATGAGTATTGACGCAAGAATAAGGGATTGAACATGCCCTGTGCCTGAACCGGAGAAATAATAGTATAAAAATCTTATGCCTATAATCACCCCTAAAAACAGACTTATGCTTGCAAGTGTAATAAAGAACCTGAAAGGTCTGTAAACAATAAACATTCTGAGCATGGTAAAAATAGAACGTCTAATATAATCAAACATGCTTTTTACAAGTCTTGATTTACGAATTTCAGGATTAACTTCCACCGGCACACAAACAAGCTGCAAGCCTTTTGCTTTTGCCTGAATGATTGTTTCCAGAGTATATGTGTAATTATCAAAAACATTTAACTGTAGTGCCGCATTTCTGGAAAACGCTCTGAATCCGCTCGGTGCATCTTCAACAGATGTCGAACTTACAAAACGCATGACACATGAGCCGAGTTTTTGCAGAAATTTCTTCATCAGAGAAAAATGTCTGATTTTTTCAACCGGACGTGTGCCAATTACTATATCAGCTTTTTCTTCCAGAATAGGTTTGATAAGTTCCGGTATAAAATCAGAATTATACTGATTGTCCGCATCAGTATTAACAATAATATCAGCCCCTATCTCAAGCGACTTTTCAAGACCTGCGATAAAAGCCTTTGCCAGTCCTCTGTTAGGAGAAAGGCTTACTATGTGTTTGACTCCGCATGCCTTTGCAACTTCTACCGTTTTATCAGTTGAGCCATCATCAATGATAACAACCTCAATATCATCAATGCCTTCAATAGTTTCCGGCAAACTTCGCAAAACTACCGGTAGCGCCTCCTCTTCATTATAACAAGGTATTTGAATAACTAGTTTCATAAATAACCACCAATTTTTATTTTTTTATTATATAATTAACATGGAGTTTTTTCAAATTGTTAAATATGAAAAGAATAGGGATAATAATATTAATAGTACTACTCGGTGTAATTTTAAGACTTGTTGCACTGGATAAGGCTGAAGGTTTATGGAATGATGAATACGTGAGTTATATGATTTCAGCACGTCCACTCGGGCATGCTTTTGTTGAAGGTATAAAATCACAGTGTCATATGCCTTTTTATTATTTGTATCTAAAATCAGTCATGGCATTATTCGGAGACAGTGACCTTGTGTTAAGACTGAGTTCTGTTGCGGCAGGCGTTTTATCAATTATAACAATGTACTTTGTCGGGAAGGAGCGCAATGAGCGGACGGGAATTTATTGTGCGGCATTCAGTGCAATAAGTTCTTTTCTTATATATTATTCTCAAGAAGTCCGGTTGTATTCTGTGCTGTTTTTCTTTTCTGCTTTAATGCTTTTATTTACAATTAAACTTGTTAAAAATCCAGATGTAAAAAATCTGTTGCTTTTTGCACTATCAAGTTTTCTTGTGCTTTTTACGCACACAATCGGGTTTGTATTTGTGTTTTTTATGCTTGTTTATATAAGCTGCAAACTTTTTAATTCTCATAAAAATATTATTCTTAAGATGTGGGGGGCTATTTTAATAATTACGCTTTTATTAACACCCCAGATTATAGGTATATTGTTTAGAAAATCTTTTTCTCAGTGGTGGGGAAGTTTCTCACCTTCTGCTCTGGGATTTTTAATTACGGATTATTTTTCTCCTGTAATTACTAATTTTACCGGCGCACCCGCAAATTTCTTTTACAATTTCAAATCAGGCTTTATAATTTTTGCAATGATACCTTCTATTGTCGTTCTGCTGTTTAGTATATACTCGCTTAAAAACAAAGATTACAGAGAACTTTTATATGTTGTAATCGCGACTCTTGCTGTAATTGTGGCGGCATCAATGAGCGGAAAACTCGTTTTTATAACAAAATACACAATAGAAATTTATCCGATTTTGATTTTACTTTTGTGTGCCGGAGCAGACAGTGTTAAAAATAATGTTCTCCGTAACACAGGTATTACAATATTCTGTGTGTTAAGTTTGTTCTTTTTATTAGTTAGTCCATTAGCAGCCAACAGGCTCCCGCGCAAAGAAGGGCATAAACTTGCCGCTGATTTGATAAAAAGCTCTGGATTAAAAGCTGATGATGCAGTAATTCTTCAGTATTATGACAAAGGCAGATTTACAAAATATTATGACTTTACAGGTTTGAATGTTATATCAATGAATAAAGGAAATTTTGCAGAGTATATACAACCGGATGTGTCATATGCTCAAGCATTCAGCAACGGCAAAAAAGAATTCCAAAATGCATTTGCAGGCGCTGAAAACAACTATTTCGCAAATAAAATATTAGAAAATTTGAAACCGCATAAAAATCAAAAAGTGGTTGTAATCTCTTTAAACAGTGTAAGTTTTTTCAATGAAGAAACACTTAAAAAAATAGCTGGGAATGAAACTTATTATTCTCAGGTTCCGCTATTTTTCCTTGTCTTTTCGTATCTTAAAAATGAGACGGCTGATGTTCTTTCTAGAAACTATACACTGACAGGAATCCACAAAAGCGGAGAATGGATAGCAATGGAATTTACAAAACTTAATAATTAATGCTTTATTAGCAATTTTTAATATTCAGGAGTGTCTATATATATAGAAGGCGTTGGTAGTGTCATGAAAGTAGAAAGTATAAATTTAAATTTTCAAAATGCTCAAATGCATAACAATATGCATCGGTCAGACAAACCTAGTTTCACGAGCAAATATAATTCCGACGATATTTATAAAGAGTTAATGCATTACATGCCTAAGTCAGTAAAATTAATGCTGAAGGTGAAAGAGTGGGTCGGTGAAGTTCAGAATATTATTATAAATTCAGTCGGTACGGGATTAATCGCGCCGATTTTTATTAAATATAACCCTTTATCAAAAACTGATGAAGATACCAGAACATATTCAGCCTGGAGACAACCTGTATCAGCCGTGCTTGCTATATTAACACAGGTCGGTGCAACTATTCCGTTTAACAACAGTGTTAAAAACAAAGCTAATCAGGGTAAACTCGGACAGGATTACAATATGACTCCGTTTATGGATGACAGTTACCTGAAAAAACTCATTAAAAAACAGCATCCAAACTATACAAAAGCACAGATTGAAGAACGTTTAAATATTGTGAAAAAAGACCAGCGTGAAGAGTTAATAAAAGACTTGAGAACCAAAAATACAGTTATGTTTATAGAAGACGGAAAACCAAATAAAGTTCCGATGAATAGGGCAAGATTTAAAGAAACACTGCTTGCTACAATTGATGATTTGATTAAAGAAGAAAAAGCTGAAAAAGTTAAAAGTGACGATACAAAACGTCAACTCCGTATTCAAAGAAGTGATTACTATCGTACTCATGCAGATAAAGCAAATGCACATCTTGATGCGCTCGAAGATATTTTTAAATCCGGTGACATAGAACAGGTCAAAAAAGATCTGATTACAATGCTCGGCGAAATGAAATCCAGACATGAAGACAAAGAATTAATCAAATTTACACAGGAAATATATACAATCGGCAGTAAATCCGATGATAACAAAACAATTAACAGTATGCATGACAAAGTCAAACGTGCAAAAGGCTACGTTCACGATTACGGAGAAATGACATCAAAAGAACAGGTTATTGAACGTGTTAACAGAAGTATTGCAGGACGTGTCACAGACATTGACTTGAACCTCAAATTCTTTGACAAAGTTAAGAAGGCAATACAAAATGATCAAACTGTTTATGAAATTGAAGATATGTTCACAAAAGAAGTTAAACAGAACAAACGTCTTCAAGAAAAATCCATTAAATTTGCGGAAAGAGTCGCCGATCAACTTAAAAATCAAACAAAAGCCTGCTTAAACGGTTACAAACAAGTTGGCGGCATATTCGTTTCGCTTGTAACACTGTTTATTTCCTGCCCGCTTTTGAACTGGGTATACCCGAAATTTATGGCGGCTGTATTCCCGAACCTCTCAAACGGCAAACATACAAAAGATACAACATCTTTGATTGAAAGAGCATCCAATCCTGAATTAAAGAAAGCTGAGGTGAAATCATGAGTAAAATTTCATCAATAGGCAACAGCGTTAGACCTTATATTCAAAAGATAAATACATGGTGTGAAAAACCATATAAAGCTCTGGCAAATGTAAAAATCGGCAAATACAAACCGATGCAGATTGTTAACAACAATTACATCAAAGATAACACAAAATTTATTACAGGGCTCGGGGTCGCATCTATCGTACTTAAAGACGGTGTCGGATGTTATATGTATGTAACTCAGAGTTTAAACAACAAAGAAATACCTGATGACAAACGTAAATTCGTTGCCGCACTTGACCTTGCAAACGGCGGATTAATGATATTAACACAATTGGGGATGTTCTTTACAATATCCAATAAAAAAGTGCAGGAAAAAATGTTTAACAAACTCTTTGGCAAATATTTTGACCGTGCAGCTTCAAAGGGATATCAGGCAAAACTTAAGAATAATGACCTATTAAAAGATATGAAGGGTACAGATTTTCACCGCGTGTTGAATAAAGCAAGAAAAGACGTTAAAGGCGCATTTGAAAACGTTACCTCACTGGTTGCAGCTTCAATTGTAGCTAAACGTATGCTTGTTCCGTTCATTGCAACACCGCTTGCTGATAAAACCGGTGAATGGATGAACAGACACGAAAAACCGGACAAAGTAAACAAAGATACTAAAAATACTTATAATACTCATAAAGCAGCTATTGATGACAAAATAAATGAATCTGAAACAACAAAATCAACTGCTCCGACAGCAAAAAAGAACTCTAATCTTCTGGATAAATTCAAAAAATCATAAATTACTATATAAAATAAAAATCCCTGAAGTTGTTTACTTTCAGGGATTTTTTATTTAAAACTTTTTCATTTAAAACGGTTTTGTCTGATTAAGTTTCATTCTGAGTTCTCTAAACCTTGCTACATCTTCTTGCGTTTTGCCGCTGTCCTTAAACAGAGCCTGAGTAGAAGGATGAACCATCAAAACATAATCCATATGTATTTCTAAGAAATTGTATTTTCTTGGCGGCTGATTTGAGTTGCGCGGATAAATTTCTGCGTTAGTTACCGCAAGGAAACGTCTTTCTTTATCATTCAGCAGGTCAGTCAATTCACGATTTGTGTTAGTGTATTTAGAAACATGAACAACCCC
This sequence comes from Candidatus Gastranaerophilales bacterium, assembly GCA_944323045.1. GTDB lineage: Bacteria > Cyanobacteriota > Vampirovibrionia > Gastranaerophilales > Gastranaerophilaceae > CALUVH01. Next base: position 93,443 of record CALUQX010000005.1, read on the forward strand.
TTTAATATCGTGATCTGCTGTCAAAATAGTAACTTCTATAGGTACTGTATCAATATTTTTTGCCATGATTAAAATCCTTAAATTCCTTTATTATTACTATAATACATTTTTTAAAAATTGTCTATCTTTTTTTAACTCTGCCGCCGTAAGTTTCATGAACATCCACAACAGAAAGAAACGCAGACGGGTCAATTTCTTTTACAATTTCTTTTAATTTTGCCATCTCAAGCCTTGTAACAACACAGTATATAAGCGTTTTTTCCTTGCCAGAAAACCCGCCGATACCGCCGAGATATGTAACCCCGACATCAAGACGTTCAAGAAGCGCCTGTCCTATTTCATTTGCAGAATCACTGATTATTCTGACTGATTTTGAATTATTCAACCCTTCCAGCACAACATCAATAACTCTTGAGGCAATAAAGTATGTAATAATTGCATACATTGCTTTTTCCGGACCAAAAACAAATCCTGCTGCCGCATAAATTATTACATTGAACCCCATAATAATTTCGCCCACTGAAAATCCGAATTTTTTAGATAACACAAGCGACATAATCTCAGTTCCGTCCATAGACCCTTCATTTTTGAGTACAAGTCCGACACCGAACCCGAGAATAATGCCGCCAAAAACTGTTGCAAGCAGCAAATCATCTGTCACATTTTTTACACTGTGAAAAATGTTAACACCGGCTGAAAGCATTGCAATGGCATAAAATGTCTGGAATACGAATTTCTTACCAATCTTATTGAATGCGAAAAGTATAAACGGAAGGTTTAATACAAAAATCAAAAGCCCTAAATTATATTTTGTTAAATGGGCAAGAATAATGCCAATACCAACAATGCCGCCGTCAATAATATTGTTTGGAACAAGGAAACATTCAAGTGCATATGCCGCAATTAATGGACCTAAAGTCAAAAAAATGAATTTTCGAAGTATACTCAAAAATAAAGATTTTTTTGTTCTAGGCATTGTTTTTCCCCTTCTGCTGATTGTTGTGAACAGTTTTTTTAATCGTGATAAGATTATTTATTTTAAAAATTGTCTTTTTCTCTTCTTCTTCATTTTTAATGCCGAGTATATTTTCAAGGTCATTTTTTAAAGTTACCAGATCTTCATATTTTTTCAAAGTGCCGTCAATTGCCATAGAAACATCGCCTGTTTCTTCAGAAACAACAAGACAGGCTGCATCACTGACTTCACTCATTCCAATAGCAGCACGGTGGCGTGTACCGTATTTCCAGCTTAATTTCGGGTCTTCTGTCAAAGGAAGAAGTACACCGGCAGAAATGATTTTAGCCCCGTTTATTACAACAGCACCGTCATGCAAAGGAGTGTTCGGGTGGAAAATTGTAAGGATTAATTCGGTTGAAACATCAGCATTCAATTTTGTACCGACATCACTGTAAGTATTGCTTAAATCACTCTGAAACACAATAAGTGCGCCGGTATGGGATTTAGAGAGAAATTTAACAGCTTCAACCAGTTCTTTAATAACATCTATTTTAGGATTTTTAGATACATGAGATGCAGGAGAAAAAGCTTTGCTTATAAAGTCAACCTGCCCTAAAAAACCAAGGAATTTTCTAAGTTCCGGCTGAAATATTACAATCAAACTTAAAGAAATAAGTGTAACGACTGATTTTAGAAACATACCGAGAATTCTTAAATCAATTCTTACCAGAACTTCACCAAATACCCAGAGGAAAATAAGGAAAAATATACCTTTAACAAATTTTTCTGACGGAGTATTTTTTATAAATTTTTTGTAAAACGCGTACAAAATTCCTGCAATAACAAGTATTTCTGCAACATTTGTTATGTTAAATGACCAGTCTAATAATCCTATTTGTTTTTGTAAAAAAGTTAAAATTTCATTTATCATAACTGTTTCAACCTGTCAGGAATAATGTCATTAGCCACAATATCATCAAGTGATTCTCTTTTTATAATAAGATCTGCCTGAGAATTGTTAACAAGCACCATAGCCGGCTTTTGAACGCGGTTATAATTTGATGCCATTGAATAGTTGTAAGCACCGGTGTTGTACACACACAGGATATCACCTTCTTCAATTACAGGAAGGTTAATATCTTTAATCAGAATATCACCGCTTTCGCAAAAACGTCCGGCAATTGTCACTGTTTCAGCAGTAGTATCAGTTAGTGGTTTGTTTGCAATTTGAGCGCAATACTCTGCCTGATACATTGATGGCCGCACATTGTCAGCCATACCGCCGTCTATTGCAAAATATTTTTTGCCATGCGGAACTTGTTTTGAACTGCCAAGAGTGTATAATGTTACACCGGCTGTTGAAATTATGCTTCTGCCCGGTTCGATAAACAATGCCGGCGGTTCTATATTATATTTTTTAATACTGTTGTTTAAAGCTGTTATTATTTTTTCAGCAATATCATAAGTTGAAGGCGGAACATCTTTTTCTGTGTATTTAACCCCGAGCCCGCCGCCAACATTTATTTCATCAAGTTTAAGCCCGAATTTTTCATCTAATCTTGCTATTTCTTTTACAAGTATTTCAATTTCATCAGCATAAATTGTTGTTTCAAAAATTTGAGAGCCGATGTGTGCATGAAGACCGTGAAGTTTCAAATTTTTATACTGTTCAAGAATTAATTCTACAGCCTCATCTATTTGAGTTAAATCAAACCCGAATTTTGAATCCAGATGCCCTGTTTGAATGTATTCATGAGTATGACACTCAATACCCGGGGTGATTCTCAAAAGGATATCCGCAACTTTGTTATAGGATTTTGCAATTTCATTTAACAGTGATAACTCAAAGAAATTATCAACAGAAATTCGCCCGACGCCTAATTTTAACGCAAGTGAGAGTTCTTCAGGGGATTTGTTGTTGCCGTTAAAAAGAACTTTTGACATATCTGCGCTGGCTTTGTATACAGTATAAATTTCGCCTGCAGATACAACATCAAACCCGAAGCCTTCACCAGCCAGAAGTGCTGAAACAGCTTCTGTACAAAGTGCTTTTGACGCATACATCATATTAACTTTCGGGTAATTTTTAAATGCATCTTTATAATCACGACAGATAGAGCGAATAGTTTGTTCATCCAGAACATATAAAGGAGTGTTGAATTTTTGAGCCAACTCAGTCAAATCACAGCCGCCCAGTTCTAAATTGCCCTGCGGGTTAATTTTCAATGTCAACGGCTTTAAATTCTGGTTAGTGCTCACTCGATTACTCCTGATGTTCTCTCTACATAATTATAATAACATACTTTATTTCAAAATAAAATACTTTAAATGTGTGAGCATGTAAAATTTTTCTAAAGATTTAATTCATCTGTTCATAAACCCGCTTGATTTCTTTTATGTCCTGCCACATAAGCCATTTAGGACTGCCTTTTTCACGAGAATCGTTTCTTAATAAATATGAAGGGTGAAAAATCGGCATCATTTTAGAGAAATTCGGACCTTCAAACCAGCGTCCTCGAAGTTTAGTAATCCCCAGTTTTGTGTCCATAAGCGAGTTGACGGCAACACGCCCGCAAAGGAGTATAATACGCGGCTTTAGAATATTTATTTGGGCATCAAGATATTCACGGCAGGCGGCTTTTTCTTCCGGCAGTGGATCTCTGTTTTCAGGTGGTCTGCATTTTAGTGTGTTACAGATATAAATATGTTTGTTTCGTTCAAATCCAACGGAAGCCAGAATTTTGTCTAAAAGCTGTCCTGCTTTGCCTACAAAAGGTTCTCCCTGCATATCTTCATAATACCCCGGAGCCTCACCTATTAACATCATTTTATGATTAGGTACTCCGCCTGAAAATACGATGTTTGTCCGTGTCTTGCACAACCCGCATTTTGTGCAGTTAAGACATTTGCTGCGTACATTTTCAAGTTCTTCAATTTCTTTTTCCAACTCTTGCATTACAAATCACCTTCCGCATTGTTATTATATATGAAAAACATTAAATTTAAATTAATAAAAAATAAAGGCAAAAGTTTTTGATGTAAAATATAATTAAAGGTAAGATAATATAAAGGAAAAAATTATGTGGGAATATACTGAAAAAGTAATGGATCATTACAGAAACCCGAGAAATGTAGGGAAAATAGATAATCCAGACGCCGTTGGTATTGCTGGTTCTCTGGCATGCGGCGACCAGTTAAAAATTTATTTAAAAATTGAAAACGGTATTGTAACAGACGCAAAATTCCAGACTTTTGGCTGCGGGTCAGCAGTTGCCAGTTCAAGCATTTTGACAGAAATGATTATCGGCAAACCTGTTGAAGAAGTCCGTAAAATAACCAATAAAGACATTACTGATGAATTAGGCGGTCTGCCTCCTGAAAAAATGCACTGTTCTGTTATGGGCTATGAAGCGCTGGAAGATGCTCTCAAAAACTACAAAACAGATGACTATGTAGACCTTGATGATTTGCGTGAACCTGAAACCAGAGATAAAATCGTATGCACCTGTTTCAATGTCACAGAAAATCAAATCTGGGATGCAATAAAAGTAAACGGTTTAAAAACAGTTGAAGAAATAACCAACTACACAAAAGCAGGCGGCGCCTGCGGCAAATGCAAAGGCTTGATTCAGGATATTATAAACACTTACTATCACAAAGAAAAAGAAGAAAAAAAGATTGAATTAACGCCAACTCAAAGAATTCTTAAAATCAATAGTATTATTGAAACCAAAATATCCGATGAATTAAGAAAAGACGGTGGCGACATAACCCTCGTTGATATAGAAGGCAACAATGTAATGGTAAAACTCCGCGGAAAATGTTCAGGCTGCAAAAATTCGCATCTGACATTAAAATCATTTGTAGAAACCACACTCCGTGAAGCAGTTGATCCGGCAATTGTTGTTGTAGAAGTTTAATAATGAGGTTGTAGAATTATGGAAAAGTTAATATATTTGGACAATAACGCAACAACACGTGTAGATGACAAAGTTTTAGAAGCAATGATGCCATACTTTAAGGATGAATACGCAAACCCTTCCAGTATGTATGAATTTGCCAAACCTGCAGGTCATGCCCTAAAAGATGCCCGTGCAAAAGTAAAGGCTCTTTTCAATGCTGCAAATGAAAAAGAAATAATATTTACATCCTGCGGGTCTGAAAGCGCCAATCAGGCGATTCGCGGCGTTTTAAATATGAACAAAAATAAACGCCACATAATAACCACAAAGGTTGAACATCCTGCTGTTTTAAATTTGTACCAATCACTTGAAAAACAGGGCTACAGCGTTGATTATATCGGCGTAAATTCAAACGGCGAACTTGATTTGGAGCAATTGTCAGAAGCAATTAATCCTGATACTGCACTTGTTTCTGTGATGTATGCAAACAACGAAACCGGTGTTATCTACCCGATACAAAAAATTTCTGAGATTATTAAATCAAAAAATCCAAATACAAAATTCTTTGTAGACGCCGTGCAGGCTGCAGGCAAAATTCCTATTGATGTTCAGGCACTTGGCGTTGATTTAATGGGTGTTTCAGGACATAAATTCCACGCTCCGAAAGGTATCGGCGCACTTTATGTAAACTCCAAAACAATAATCACACCGCTAATAATCGGCGGACATCAGGAAAGAGGGCTGCGTGCCGGAACAGAAAATGTTCCTTATATAGTAGGACTCGGCAAGGCTGCTGAACTTGCGATGGACAATTTAAAATATGAAATGTCAGAAGTTAAACGTCTGCGCGACAAGCTTGAATCAAATATTTTGAAAAATGTATTCAATGCCAGATTGAACACAGGTGTTGCAAACCGTGTGCCAAATACTACAAACATTGGATTTGAATATATTGAAGGAGAACTTATTTTATTACATTTGAGCGACCTTGGTATCTGTGCAAGTTCAGGCAGTGCCTGCACATCAGGTTCTCTGGAACCAAGTCATGTACTCCGCGCCATGGGAGTACCTTTTACTGCTATTCACGGAAGTATAAGATTTTCATTAAGCAAATACACAACAGAAAAAGAAATTGATTATGTAACAGAAGTTTTACCTTCAATTGTTGATAAATTAACTAATCTCTCACCTTTTCAGAGTGAATTGGAACAATTAAAAAACTTAAAAAAATAAATAATATACCAAATTTCTCGTTATATGGCACATAAGTGCCATTTTTTTTGCGTTAATTTTGTTGTTGATTGAACTTGAATTAATTCTTTGTTTGTTATAAGTTAGATGTGTGTAAATATTTACAATTATAAGAAGGAGAACTCAAAATGAGTGAAAGAAAATTAGTTGGAACAGGAGAAATGTTCAAAAAAGCATTGGCAGGCGGTTATGCTATCGGTGCTTACAACGTAAACAACATGGAAATTTTGCAAGGTATTGCAGAAGCTGCAGAAGAAACTCAATCACCTATCATTCTTCAAGTTTCTGCAGGTGCAAGAAAATACGCTAACCAAACTTACTTAATCAAACTGGTAGAAGCAGCATTAGCAACAACTACAGTACCTATCGCTTTACACTTAGATCACGGTGCTGATTTTGAAATTTGTAAAGCTTGTATTGACGGCGGATTTTCATCAGTTATGATTGACGGTTCAAGATTCCCGCTGGAAGAAAATATCAAATTGACAAAACAGGTAGTAGATTACGCTCATCCGCGCGGAGTTTCAGTAGAAGCTGAATTAGGTAAATTAGCAGGTGTTGAAGATGACGTTAAAGTTCATGCTAAAGATTCAACATACACTGATCCTGAAGAAGCAGCAAGATTTGTTAAAGAAACAGGTTGTGACTCTTTAGCTGTTGCTATCGGAACATCTCACGGTGCTTACAAATTCAAAGGCGAAGCTAAATTAGACTTTGAAAGACTTGCTGAAATCAAAAAAGCTGTAAACGCTGCTGTTGGTTATGATTATCCGTTAGTATTGCACGGTTCTTCATCAGTACCGAAAGAATTTGTAGAAAAATGTAACAAATTCGGCGGCAACCTGCCTGATGCACAGGGTGTTCCAGAAGATATGCTTGCATACGCTTCTAAACACGGTGTTGCAAAAATCAATATCGATACAGACTTGAGACTTGCAATGACATCAACAATCAGAGAATTCTTTATTGAACATCCTGAAAAATTTGACCCGCGTGAATATATGGGACCAGGCAGAACAGCCGTAAAAGAAATGGTTATGCATAAAATGCGCGATGTACTCGGTACAGCAGGACATGCAAAAGACTAGTTCTTTTCAACTAAATTATCAACAGAGTCAGGCAGAGGTTCCTTTGCCTGACTTTTAACTAAAGAAGTGCTGGGGGGGGCGGACAAGTCCACTTTTACACATTGAGCGCAGTGACCGGTGAACGGTGAACAGTGAACGGTTGTTACAAAAGTGATTAAGTGACTGGGTGATTAAGTGATTAAGCGGGTTACATGAATCAGCCAACGCCACCATGTCATCGCGCAGCGGCATAGTCGCAATTC
>CALUQX010000006.1 GCA_944323045.1 Candidatus Gastranaerophilales bacterium
TTTCCGTACTCTTATTGTCGGCATATCTATCGCTTTTCTTTAATATTTTCTTACTTCTTCGTAATATTTCTTAATAAAAACACTTAAAAATCCCGTAAAATCAACATTTTTTATCTTTTAATTAAGAGTCTGTTTGTAACATTTTTTTATTAAAATCTTCACAATATATTTAACTTTAAGTGTGTTTAAGTTATATTCTACTGGTTAAAAAATCAGATTGGAGATATGATAAATGTATAATGTAGCAATAGTTGGTGCAGGACCTGCAGGTATTTTTGCGGCTTTAGAGATAACTAAATTAAGACCGGACTGGAAGATTGTCCTGATTGAGAAGGGACAAAAAATTGAAAATCGTAAATGTCTTTTGCGTGAAGGTTATGAAAAATGTCCTTCTTGCAAGAAGTGTGGTCTTCTCTGCGGCTGGGGCGGTGCAGGTGCTTTTTCTGACGGCAAATTAACGCTTACTCCTGATGTTGGGGGGCATCTTGTTGATTATATGAGCCGTAAAAAAGTTGAAGAACTTATTGATTATGCTGACCAATTATATCTTGATTTCGGGGCTACTGATGAAGTTTTCGGGACTGATATGAAGACCTTTCAGGAGCTTGAAAGACAGGCTGCATTGGCTGAATTGAAACTTGTACATTCTCCGGTCAGACACTTAGGAACAGAAAGAAGTCTTGATGTTTTGAAGAATATGCAGGACTATCTTGATGAAAGAATTACTATATTAAATAATGTATCAGCCAAGCATTTAATTGTTGAATGCGAACAGGTCAAAGGGCTTGTGCTGGACAACGGTGAAACCATACAGGCTGAATATACTATTATTGCACCTGGCAGAGAAGGCGCTGACTGGTTAACCCATGAATTTGCAGAACATAAAATCGGCATGGTAAATAATGCAGTTGATGTGGGTGTTCGTGTTGAATTGCCGGCACCTGTATTCCAGCCTTTGACTGATAAGTTGTATGAATCTAAATTAGTCTACTATTCTCCGACATTCGGCGATGAGGTCAGAACATTCTGTATGAATCCAAACGGGGAAGTTGTTCAGGAAAATTACAACGGTATTGCAACTGTTAATGGTCATAGTTATGCGGAAAAAACAACTAACAACACTAACTTTGCCCTTCTTGTAAGTAAAAAGTTTACAGAACCGTTTAAAGAACCTATTCAGTATGGACAGCACATTGCAAGTCTTGCAAATATGCTCGGTGGTGGAATATTAGTTCAGAGATTCGGTGATTTATTGGAAGGACGCCGTTCTACACCAGAAAGAATAAATTCCAGTATAATCAAACCGACTTTAACCTGTGCCACTCCGGGTGATTTGAGTCTTGTAATCCCTTACAGACAGATGTTAAGTATCATTGAAATGCTCTACGCGCTGGACAAAATTGCTCCGGGAACAGCATCCAGATACACACTGCTTTACGGTATTGAGGTTAAATTCTATTCTGCAAGAGTTAAACTTACTGAAGAATTAGAAACTGAAAATGTTAAAAATCTGTTTGCAATAGGTGATGGAGCAGGGGTTACAAGAGGCTTGATACAGGCTTCAGCATCAGGTGTACATGTTGCAAGAACTATTTGTTCACGATAATTAATAATTTGAGCATCAGATTTTTAAGTAGTATAATTTAGTTATGAGCAATAACAGAATAAGTTTAACAACTCAAAACAGGCTGATTATTTCCGGACTTATATTAAGTACGGTATTGATTGTTGCCATCGCTGTTTTTGCGATATTCAACATTCAGAAAAAGCTTAATGAGGGATATCAAAACTTCGGGCGCGTAATTTCTAAAACACTTGCTATTGAAAGTATAGATATCACTCAGGGGCTCCCTGAAGTTGAGGCAAAAAAGATTTTGCAGGCGCATTCAGAAAGTATTTTAAAAAGCCACAATGATATTGTTTACATTGAATTCCGTGATGCTGCAGGAAGAATTTTGTATTCCGGACACAATCCTAAGAATATTGAGGACACCTCTCCGAGTATTTCTGTAAGCTCTCCTATGATGATGCCGGATGGAACAAATATGGGCTCTGTAACTGTTGGGCTGTCAGGAAACGTTATAGAGGAAATTTCTTCAACGACAAGGGCATCTTTGTTATTTGTATTTTCTGTTGCGTGGATTGTTTTTGCTTTTGTTATATTAATCAATACATATTTGATTACAAGGGAATTACGAATTCTGCATGACGGTGTATCAAAAATTTCTCACGGAGCTTTTGGATTCAAAATTGAAGGAAAGGATGTGAGTTCTGAAGTTCAAGAGTTGTTTGATGCTTTCAATGATATGTCTAACAGACTTCACGTATATGAGGAACAGAACATTGAGCAGTTAACACTTGAACGCAATAAACTTGAGGCTGTATTAATGAGTATTGCAAACGGGGTTGTTGTATGCGACAACTACGATAATGTTGTACTGGTTAACAACCATGCACAGAAACTTCTGGAAGTTAATGAACAGCAGCTTTTAGACACAAAAATACAGCAGTATATTGATACAGAAGGTAATTTCTGTTTCAAGGATAAAATTGAAGAATTTAAAGATACTCCGCTTGAGCAGATACAAAGTAAGCCTATTGCATTCAATATAGAAATTGACAAGCGGGTGATTAAATCCATTATTTCGCCAATGTTTACAAGAAATAATGATTATGTCGGCTATATTATTGTTCTTATTGACATTACAAAAGAAACTGAAATGGATAAAATGCGTTCCAACTTTATCTCTAATGTTTCTCATGAACTCAGAACGCCTGTAACTGTTTTGAGAAGTTACATTGATACATTATATAATTATGGTAATGAATTCGATTATAATACGCAAAAAGAATTTATCGGTATAATTAATCAGGAAATAATTCGGTTGAATAGAATGGTTAATGATATACTTGATTTTTCACGGCTGGAGGCAAATGATTCGGTTGAAAAATCGGCTAACAATATAGTGGAACTTGTTGAAAGTTGTGCAAATCAGGTTCAGGTGCTGTTACAGGAACATAATCTTAAAATTTCTATCTCAAAAGAAGGCGATATTCCAATTGCAACATTCAATTATGACAGCATAGAACGGGCTTTGACAAATTATATTTCTAATGCGATTAAGTATTCGCCGGAAAACGGTGAAATTAAAATTACTATTAAAACTTTAAATGACAATAATGATATAGAAGTTACAGTGAGTGATCAGGGCTGTGGTATTGCTCCAGAATTTCAGAAGAAAGTTTTTGATAGATTTTTCCGTGTTGAAAATGATACTCATACTGTAAAAGGTACAGGTCTGGGGCTTCATCTGGTTAAAACAACAATTGAAAAACACCATGGCGGTAGAGTCTTTGTAGAATCTGAACCAGGTAAAGGTTCGACATTTGGATTTATTATTCCTGTTGTGCCGGTAGAACGTAATATAACTTTATAAATAAGCAAATTTTTGCATGTTTGTTGTTTCATATTACTATCAATGTGTGTGAAATTGAGGCTGGTATGACTATTTCGTTTTCGTCAAATTTATTACAGAAATATAATAATACGACTAACAGCAGAGTGAATAGTAGTATTTCAGTTAATAAAAAAACGTCGGCTCTGGATAATTCACCTAAAACTGACCGTTCTTCAATTAATAATAATACAGCAATGCTTGCTTCCTCACTTGCAGGGCTTGCAGTGCTGGGAACTGCGGCTGCATTCGGATACAGACCTTATAAGAATATGAGGATAGAAAACAATATTAAAAAGCTGATTAATAATTTCAAGGATTTATACCCGCGGTATGAAGTGGTTAACCCGATAGTAACCAAATTAAAAAACGGCAAAACAAAAATAGAAATATTTAATGATGAAGATTTGCAGTTAGGATATAGATATGTCCTTCTTGCCGGAAAAAATGGTAAACTTGAGAAAAGAATTACTTTCTTTGATAGTGATGAACTTAGAATGCATTCTTATCTGTCTTTTAAGGATATCAATGGGGATATATCAGACAAATTTGTAACTAAAATGAGCACAGACAGTGACGGTGAAACTTTTAACCTAACTTTCATATATCCAAAAGGAAAAAAGGATGATGATGCACCGGCGACATTTTTATTTAGTCGAGTGAATGATGATGGATATAACAGAGTTATCGTGAATAAAGGTATTAATGAGTCACATGACAATATTGGCATGATCGATGCTGCATTTCCTGACGATAACAAAAAAATTAGTGTTTTAACCAGATTTGTGAAAGATAGAAATTCTAATTTAACATGCATAAAACTAGCACCAAATCATAAACCGGTTGCGTTTGCTATGGATGATATCGATAGATATTATGATAAAGAAACATCTGATAAATTATCGAAATTTATATCTGAAGATGTATCGAAATTTGTCGAAAAAATAGGTGAGATTTCGGATAAATTGTCACTTGGAGTTAACTTATAGCTATGAATGTACAAAATATAAATAATTCTCAATATAAACAAAACGAATTATATCATAATATAATTGCTCAAGGTGCAGGGGTTGCCGGCGGTTATGTTGCTAAATCAGCCATTACAGGAACTATTAAAACAGCTAGTTTTCCGCTGGGTTATAAGATTGCGACAAACGCCCGTTCTGTTAACTATGCAGATAATGAAATATTACTGAGTGCTTTTGATGATATGCTCACCAAAAGCGGGCTTAAAGACAAAGGTATTAAGGTACATTTATTCAATATATCAGCGCTAAACAATGCCGATATCAGAAAAAGATGTAAAAAGGCACTTGAATATGATGAACAATTAAAACCAACAATAAAAAACAAATTGCTGCGTGATATGTTTGTCGCTGATAGAGTGAAGGACCCGCTGTATTCGCATATCGTTGGTGTAAATGCCGGTTACGACCGTATTAATAATATAATAAATTTTGCAGACAATTACATTACTCCTGCAGCACATGAGGCGGGGCATGCCATTATTAATAATGCTAAATCTATTGGAAAAGCAATAGATAACCTGCGTACATTTGTCGCAGCCAAGAGAATTGTTCCTGCTGCAATTATTGTGGGGCTACTGACAAGACCTCATAAAGAAGAAAGCGGTAAGCCTCTGACAAAACTTCAAAGAGCTGAAAACACTATTCACAATAATTTAGGATTTATAGCCGGCAGTTTGACTCTGCCTTGTCTAATAAATGAGGCTCAGGCATCATTTATTGCCGAAAAATATATGAAACCTGTGCTGCCGAAAAACTTATTTAAAAAAGTTGTTAAAAGCAACAGACTCGGGCTGGCAACATATTTAATCTCTGCAATTGCAACCGGAGTCGGGGCTGCAGGTGCCGTAAAAGTTAAAGATAACATTAGCGCCAAAATAAAAAGTCATTTTAAAGACGCTAAAACAGCCTAGCTGAATAAATCATTGATTTTATCAATAATTTCCTGCGGATCTACTTCATTTGTGACTTTATTTATATCCTGTGCAATTTGATAGAGTTTAGCTGCCTCAATCTTATCTCCGGTGATAGTTATTGCACGTGCCAGATTAAAATGTGCAAGTGCATAATTCGGATTGCACTCAATAGATTTTTTGAAAAGCTCCATTGCCTTTTGCACTCTGCCAAGGTCATCCAGATATATTACGCCCAGATTGTTGTAGGCAATGTCATAATTGTTATCGTATTCAATCGCTAATTCGTACTCTTTTATTGCCTCATCAATATCACCTTTACCCCAGTATAAAAATCCTAAATTACAGTGAATTTTGGCATTTTTAGGGTCTAAATCCAACGCATTGCGGTATACGGTTAAAGCATTATCAACGTCTTCTTTGTCATAAAATGCACTGCCCAGATTAATATAAATATCAATATCTTCAGGGGTTAAAAGATAAGCGCTTTGATAAGAACTTATTGCCGCATCTAAATCTTTTTTAGCCTCCTGATAAACATACCCGAGAGTCTGGTTTATAACACTAGTCCACTGTTTGCGTGGATTCAGTGTAATTGCCGTTTGATAATGTGATATTGCGCCTTGCAAATCCCCTTTAATATAAAGAATGTTTGCAAGATTTGAATGTACATCAGGCATGTTTGGCATAATTTTAATTAATTTTTCATAAACTTCTACAGCACTGTCATAATCCCCGAGTTCTTCATAAGCCTGACACAGGTGCCTGTAAGCCGGAATATTTAAACTATCCAGCCAGATAGCCATTTTGTATTCGGTGATTGCATCATCAAATCTACCCATTGCACGGTATAAATCGCCTAAAAGATAGTATAAATTAACCATGCCAGGGGCTTTTTCAATCGCTTCGGTATAAGTTTCAATGGCTTCGTTAAATTGATTTAATTGTATCTGTACCAGTCCGCGCCAGAATACAGGAGCAAATTTCAGATAAGAAATTGCACGGATAACATTTGTTATAGCTTGTTTGTCAAACGGTAATGTCAATAGTGACAAAATGTATTCATATTTTGACATAAACCAGTTTTTGAAACTTCTGAATGATGATACGCGGTAAAGATTGGATAACAAAAAATGTGCGCATGAACTTGTTAAAGGTGCACAGTGAATTGCCTTTTTAGCATTCATTGCTGCTTCCAAAAATCTTGCGCGTTTTGTATAAGTTTCTGCCAGAAGATAATAGGCTTTTGCATACTTATTATCTTTTGAGACAGCCATATCAAGATAATTAACAGCTTTGTCTAAGTCACCTTTAAAATAGTGTGCCTGCCCTATTTTAAAATAAATTTCAGGTGAATCAATATAACTTTCCAGAGCACGCTGATATTCAGTAATTGCCTCGTCAACATACTGGCATGAATTGTAAATGTCAAGGTGCCATTCCATATACAAATCCCCTAATCGAATATGTAAATCGGGATTTGTAGGATCTTCCTGCAAGCCTATCTGGCACAATTCTATTGCATTTTTTACATTGCCCGTCTGGCGTTCTTTATTTATCTTTTTCTCTAATATTTTTGTATTATTCATACTCTTTTATTATAAACTGCTTGACATGAAACTTAAAAAGTTTCATACTTATCATTGTAAATAATTTATACAAAAAATGCAAGTTGTATATAATAAATAGTATAATAAAATTTTCTAAGGAGTCAAAATGAAAGAAAACAGAATTTATTTTGTGGATGTAACTAATAGGGATGGTGTTCAAACTTCGCGTCTTGGTCTGGCAAAACTTCAAAAGACAATAATTAATGTTATGCTGGATGATATGGGAATAACACAGTCTGAATTCGGGTTCCCAACTACAAAACACGAGATAAATTATCTTAACGGCAACCTTGAACTTGTAGAAAGAGGCGTTATAAGAAAAACAAAACTCTCTGGCTGGATGCGAAGTATAGCAGAAGATGTTGAACTTTCGTTTAAGAATGTACCTAAGTTGAAGAATATCAATTTGTCACAATCTACATCTCATCAGATGATTAATGGTAAATATCAGGGAAAAAAGACTCCGGAAGATATGATATCAATGACTTATGACGCTGTCCAGTGTGCACTTGATAAAGGGGCAGAACTTATCGGCATTAATGCTGAAGACGCATCAAGAAGTGATCTTGATTATCTTATCCGTTATGCAAACAGTGCAAAAAAAGCGGGCGCTCACAGATTTAGATATTGTGACACACTTGGTTATGAGGACCCGCAGACAACTTATCAAAGAATTTTTACAATAGCGCAAGAAACAGGAATGCCGATAGAATTGCACTTTCATAATGACTTGGGCATGGCTGTTGCGTGTTCTGTTATGGGGGCTAGAGCAGCAGTAGATGCCGGAGTTGACGCATATATTAATACCGCAATAAACGGAATGGGAGAACGCGCCGGAAACGCTGATCTTGTATCCTGTCTGCTTGCAGTTCTCAAATCCGCCGGATTTAAAGATAAATATCAAATTGATCCGAATATTGATTTAAGCAAGTCATGGCAGCTTGCAAAATACACATCATATGCATTTGGAGTGCCGATTCCAATAAATCAGCCTGCTGTAGGTGACAATGCATTTGCGCATGAATCTGGAATTCACGCCGATGGTGCCCTGAAAGACCGCCGCAACTATGAATTATATGATTTTGAAGAACTCGGTCGCGGTGAACCTGAAATTATTGAAACAGGCAGAATGATTACAACAGGTGAATACGGCGGAATTAAAGGGTTTAGAAACGTATATGACAATCTGGAAATAGAGTTTAAAGATGAACATGAAGCCAGAAATATTCTTGAACTGGCGCGTTATGCAAACGTTCACACGCAGAAACCTCTGACTTCAAGTGAATTGAAATTCATATACTATTATCCGGATATTGCGGCTAAAGTAATGACTGTTTCTCCGTACTATGAACCAATAGGTGCAATAAAAGAACGTGTAGAAGCAGATAAAACACCGCACAGGATTTTTTAATTATGTCTATAGAAAAGGTAAAGGAATACTTAAAACAGTTTGGACGTGACAGGGATGTAATTGAACTTGCTCAATCAAGTGCTACAGTTGCTCTGGCTGCAGCAGCACTCGGTGTTGAAGAGGCTAGAATTGCAAAAACACTTTCTTTTAAATCTGAATCAGGTGCAATTCTGGTTGTAACAGCAGGTGATGCAAGAATTGATAATAAGAAGTTCAAAACCGTCTTTGGAATAAAAGCTAAAATGCTTTCTCCAGATGAAGTCGTTGAATACACAGGTCATGCAATAGGCGGTGTTTGCCCGTTTGCTATAGACAATCTGGATGTAAAAGTTTATCTTGATAATTCCTTGAAACGTTTTGATACTGTTTATCCAGCCTGCGGCAGCGGCAATTCCGCAATAAAATTAACCTGCGGCGAGTTAGAAGAATTCTCAAACTCCTCCGGCTGGGTTGACGTGTGTAAGATTGTTTAATGCGGATTTATCACTAAATTATTAAGTTTTGTAACAATATTTTAAAGTTTTTTACCTAAAATGCCGTCATACTATACAAAGGAACTAACAAAAGGGAAATTGCTATGGGAATGGCAGCATCACAAGCTCGTTTTTTGGGGCTTACAGCTCGAAAAACAAATCTTGAATATGAAGGGCAGCAGATAAACCAACAGCGCACTGCTCTCTCTAATCAATCTGCTAATTACTATACTCAGCTTCTGGGTATGGAAGTTCCCGTTGTTCCTTCAATTGAAGACTATACAAAAACTGTTTATACATTTAATGACGGTTCTTTAGAAAATACTATTACATCATTAATGGCACAGGGAAATGGAAATTATAAAGTCAGTTACCTGTCAAAATGGAATGATGATTTTTCTATAATTGCAGCAGGTGCAACTTCATTGGTCAACGCTCAAAATGGTACTTACTTTGTTGGTAAAGATCAATTGAAACCTCTCGGTGAAGGTTTCTCTCAAGCTAAAAGAGCTACCAATGCTCAAGGTGAAACATTTAGATTAACAGATTCACTTTCTTATACTGATAACGGCAAAACAGTTCAACTGGTCAAAGCTGATTACAACAAAATTTGTTCAGTTATTGGTAAAGAACCTCAGCTTGCTGATTACAGCATGGCAGGGCTTGCGGCAGATTACAAACAGACACAGTGTTATAGCGCAGTTTATAGTGATAATCCTAATTTGCAACAGGGGCACCTTGAACACAACCTGTGTAAATTAATATGGGATAAAGATGTTGTTGGTGAATCAATCACTTCATCCAGCGGTGTAACGTTGACAAGCAACAGACCGAAGGGTGTTACTTCATTGTGTACTGATTGGGGGACTTCAAGTAATGCTCCGGATGCTACAACATTGGCTATTAAGAATAAATTGCTGGATTATTATCCTGATGTATATCAAGAAATGATTGATTTATATGTAGATTTAGTTTTATATATGAGCGATCATCCGTGTGGTTCATCCGGTTATGAAGTACACGATTATCAGCTTTCTACCACAACTTATGACCATAATGCAATTACTGCAGACAGTCTGCTTTCAAGATGGGAAGATTTCTGGCAGACAGTAGAAAACTTGAAACCGGAAAACCTGTATGATGAAGCACACGCTAAATGGCAGGAAGAATACGATAAATATACAAATAAATATATGAATGCAGCTGATTATACAGATGTTTACGATATAGATCAGGCATTATTTTACGATGGTCAGGACGGATATTTATCAACTTTGACTAATGAACAGCTAGAACAGCTTTATGAAGGTGAAAGATATTACGCAACACAGTTAAACAAGTTATATGGTGAACCTGATAACGGCTGGTATGTAAGATATTTACAAGATTCTACAACCGGTGAATATTATCCTGTGTTCTACAACGGGGATGACATGGCAGAAGGTGTAAAAATTGAAAACGGCGATATATTCTCCTATGTAAAAACTTACAAAGTTGGCACACAAGAAAAAGTTAACGAAGTTAAACAACAGGATGCAAAAATCGAACAGGATTCAACCGGACGTTACATCAATATAACTCTGTACGATATGAACAACAATCCGACAACTTATGCGCTCACAACAAATACAGTTACTGATCAGGCAGCATACGATGATGCTATGAATCAGTATGAATATGACAAGTACCGCTATGATCAGTCTATTCAAGAAATTAATGCTAAAATTGAAATTACGCATAGCGAAGATAAAAACCTTGAATTACGCTTAAAACAGCTTGATACAGAACAGGATGCAATTTCTACAGAAATGGATGCTGTACAAAAAGTTATTGAAAAGAACGTAGAATCAACATTCAAAATTTTTGGTTAATGCATAATTTTTTCCTTATTTATGCTAGAATAATTGTATAGAATAAGGAGAATGATTATGGGATTGACTTTAGCGGAAAAAATTATCTCTAAACATGCCGGCAAAGAAGTTCATGCCGGTGAACTTGTTATTGCAAATGTAGATGTTTGCGCTGTGCAGGATGGAACCGGACCACTCACCGTACAGGAGTTTAAAAAACTTGGAAAAGAGAAATTAAACAACCCGCAGCGTACAATCCTTTTTATAGACCACGCATCTCCGAGTCCTAGAAAAGAGTTGTCAAATACTCATACAGTTCTCAGAGAATTTGCAAAGGAATACGGGGCTGTATTGTCAGATGTTGGTGCTGGCGTCTGCCACCAGAGACTTGTTGAAACATTTGTAAATCCGGGTGAAATTCTAGTAGGTGCGGATTCACACACCTGTACATCCGGTGCACTCGGTGCTTTTGCTACCGGCATGGGCTCAACTGATATCGCGGTTGCAATGGCGCTTGGAAAAACTTGGTTAAAAGTACCGGCGACTTTTAAAATTGAAGTAACCGGTAAATTCAAAGAAGGCATATGTTCAAAAGATTTGATGCTTCATCTTATCGGGATGATAGGGGCTGACGGTGCTACTTATAAAGCCTTAGAATTTTGTGGAGACACAATTGACAATATGGAAATGTCAGAACGCTTTACTCTCGCAAATATGGCGGTTGAAGCAGGTGCTAAAGCCGGTCTGTTCGTTGCTGATGAAAAAACTAGAGCTTTCTTAAAATCACGCGGCAGGGAAGATAAATTTTCTACTCTTAAGCCTGACAGTGATGCTGTTTATGAACGCATCATAAAAATTAATGCAGAAGATGTTCCGCATACTGTTTCCTGCCCGCATACTGTTGATAATACAAAAACTGTTGAAGAATTAAAAGATATCAAGGTAGATCAGGTATTTGTCGGTACTTGTACTAACGGGCGTATTGAAGATTTACGGATTGTTGCAAAAATCTTAAAAGGCAAAAAAGTTTGTCCTGATGTTAGAATGCTTATTTGTCCGGCATCAAAAGATGTTTATCTTCAAGCGCTGGATGAGGGATTAATTACAACATTTGTAGAAGCAAATGCTGCAATACTGCCGCCGGGCTGTGGACCTTGTGTCGGTGTTCATGCCGGTACGCTTGCTGACGGTGAAGTTTGTCTTGCAACCCAGAACAGAAACTTTCAGGGCAGAATGGGTAACACAAATGGATTTATCTATCTTTCATCCCCTTATGTTGCAGCCTACACTGCATTAACGGGTTACATCAACGCCGGTTAAGTTATAATCTTTCAGAAAAAAAGATACTCCATAGAATCTATAGTAAAGTGTGAGTTAATAGCAGGCTGAATTTCTTACTATGTTATTGTAAGGAGTTCTTATGCCTGATAAATTGCAGTACAAAAAAATGTCGACCGAAGAACTTGTCATTCTGTCCCAGCAGAATGACTTAAAGGCTATGGAAGAATTAATCAGGCGCGAACAGAAAAATATATTTACAACATTCTCATATCTAAGCCAGAAGCGCGAAAATGTTGCGGATTTAACTCAAGAGGCTTTACTCAGACTTGCTAAAAATATTCAAAACCTTAAAAATCCAAAACTCTTCAAAAGCTGGCTGAATCAGATTGTTACAAATTTATTTTATGATGAACTTCGTAAATCTCAGAGACGTCCTGATATAATTTCTATTGATGATGAAGACAATGACAATCCTGCACTGTCAATAAAATTTCAACTTCCGGATAAAAAGTGCAAACCGCCGGAAAAATGCATATCATCGGAACTTGAAAAAATAATTAAATCGGCAATACTGGAACTGCCGGAACCTTTTAGAGTTGCAATAATATTACGCGAACTTCAGGGACTCAGTTATGAAGAAATAGCAGAAGCCACAAATGCAAGTATCGGTACTGTAAAGTCCAGAATAGCCCGTGCACGCGGAAAACTTCAGGACGGACTCAAATCATATATATAGGAGAAAATTATGCAAAGAGAATTAACCTGTGAGCAGGTTGGCGCAATTATAACTTTTTATATAGAAGGCAGACTTTCCGACCCATTACAAAAAGCTGTCCGGCATCATCTTGAGATATGTCCGGAATGTAATGCAAAATACGAAGAAATTAAACAGATGCTTATGCGTTATAAAAATAAGAAGTGCCCGAACAATATAGAAGATGATGTCCAGAACAATTTTAAACAGAAACAGTATGCTGAATTTAAGTCAAATCTTTCAGCATATTTAGATAATGAACTGGATGACAAAGAAAATATCAGGATAAAAAAAATTACCATATCAAATCCGATAGCAAGAAAAGATCTTGAAGAAATGTATGCATTTAAACGTCTTCTGCACAATTCATTTGAAAAAACAAAAAGTGATATTAAATATGATTTTTCCAAACAGGTTTTAAGCCAGATGAATTTGCCTGATAAAAGCAGCGAACCGAATTTCAGAAGACTGGTTGTGCTGTTCTGTCTTATGTTCGCTATAATTGTAATATTTGCATTAAATCTGTGGGGTTAAACTCTTAGACCAGGATTTTTTGTTGAATATTTTAAAGCAGACAGTTTTTGGTAATCAGCAATAGAAATACCTTTCGGGTGCTGAATGTTTTTCATCTGATATTCCTGCCTGTGTGCAAGCGCCTTCTTCTGTCTTTTAGATGCATATTCGTTACGAAGAATCGGGGTCAGAATATTACAGGAGATGATTGAGCCGACAGTGCTTGTTACAACGTCGACGCCATTTTTAAATGCTTTATAATGGTCAGCAAGTGAGCCAAGATTGTCCAATTCACCAATGTTAAAGTCGCGTTTGCCGACTCTTCCCATTAATTCATTTTTCTCAAGAAAATTTCGTATTCTTTTAGTTCTGAGTTTGCCTGTAGAAACGAGTTTAGCGCCGAAACTTTTCATAGAATTTGTAATCAAATAGAACGAAATTATGTTTACGGCTGCATCGGCAATTTCCTGCGGGATTAAGAAAGATTTTTGTTCAGAGGAAATTTTATCATTGAATACAACTGCCCCGACCTGCGCAAGAGAGGACAATATCCAGCCGAGAGTGCCGGTATGAACAAGCATTTTACCCGGATTTTCGCCATAATTTTTCAGCATGTGGACTTTGAATTTTGACCACTGATTTGCAATTTTTGAAGGTACTTTTTCCATAAAGGAGGCTAAACTCATTTCTTATCACCTCCTGAATTTTTTACCATAAGGTTAGTCAGAAATTTGGTGAGCGGAGCATCAATTATGAAATTGGTGAACATCATAACGACCAGCGCGACGACTGTACCCATGGCATTTTGATATTGCTTGTAGGCTTCAGTATTTGTAGAACGTGCGCCTTTCGGGGTGAATAAAGTTCTATAACGCGATACACCGGGTGCCGGCAGCTGTGACCAGGCGCGAATTGCTTTAATGGCGCCTTTTCTGATAGCATAACCGGTTAGAGTACCTGCAATAATTTTGGCGATAGTACGGCAGACAGATACGCGTCGGGTTTCTTCATCAACATTTTTATTTTTTGCATCAATAAAAGGCTGGGTCATCAATGCCGTAACCCCTAATATAAGTCTGTTTTCTGCTGAAGATATGTCGTGTCCGATATCGCTTATCATTTTTACAGTTTTAGGTTTGTTGAATGTCGCGTCAGGCAAAAGGTCTAAAGCTCCCTGCTCAAAACGGTGTGCCTGTTTTTGCACACCTTTGTAAAGCGAGGTATTTCTAAACGTATTAACTAAATTTTTGATAATCACGACACATTCACCCGAGTCTATAAAGTTTGTCAAGCTCAATAATTGCTAAAAAATTCGGATTTGTAAAGGATTTTTTACAAAGCACATGGCGCACAGTATTACCCTATGCAAACCTTACAATGCTGTCATAAGAGATATTATTTGGTTGTTTCTGCACTGAATATTTTTAAATCTGGAGATTTTGCAACAGATTTTTGTACATCCTTTACGCATTTTGTAAATATTAATTTCCAGAATTCACCGGCAAATTCCGAATCAAATGTTTTATCATTTTTTTCCATTTTATTTAGCAAATCGCGGGCGTATTCAATGTTTTTATTAGTATGTTTGTATATTCCCAGCAGTTTTGCCATAGAATCTGCTATTTTCTCATCAGAATTTTTTAATAATGCGGTAACTTTATTTTTTGCCAGTTTACAGTAGCTAATGCCGCTGTTTTGAAGCATGTGACATATATCTACTGACCCATTATCGTCTTTCATTAGTACAAATGTATCACTAGGTGCATCTGTTGTCTTTTTTTCAAAAATTCCGGCGATATTTTTCCAGCGTTTAACATTTGTTGTCATACTGCTTACGTCTAATTTTGCTGTAAAATTAATCTGATTGTTATGCGGGGTAATTCCGTTCATTTCTGTAACTCCTGTATTTATAAGTTGACAGGTGTTTTAAAACTTGAACAAAAAGATATTTGCTGATATATAATTTTTTATATTGAATTGTTTTAATCAGGTCAAAACAAGTGTAAAAATGCCTCTATTTAGTTTTGTAACCCTTTTCCGGTAAGGGGTTGCGGTATTCTGCATTTTGTGCTATAATTGTAGTAGAGGGGCGTATACCCTGAATGACTTAGAGGCTAAATCAATACAATGCGGCAATGGTCGCAGCGTTTATACCTAAAAGTCAAGGCAGATAGAACTTCTCCTACAACGCCCGCAAAAAGTGAATATCAGTTTTGGTGTACACCCCTTGATGAGTGTTATTCCCCACACCACTCTTAAATCAAAAAGGTATCCGGTTACTTTTGAAATTCTATAGGTGACATTATGGATACTATGTTTTCTGTACGGCAAAACGACAATTTGAGTTTAATCGGGATATTTGCAGGTATTTCGATTATGACAACACTCATTTGCTTTCAAGGGTTCTCTATCTATGCAAGCGATATCTATATCGCGAAAAAATCTGTACCTGCGTTAAATATTGATACCGGTCAGGTAAAAGAAAGGATATTTGAAAAATTCTCACCTGAATTACGGCAGAAAGAGTTTGACGAATCTGTCCGGCAAAAGTATCCAAAAGCAGTAATTACAGATGTCACCGGCGGGGTAAAGCATATTAAACTTACAAAATACTATGCGGGTAGACCGGTAAGAATTAATGTAGTAGAAATCGATAATCTTTTGACTGATAATCTGGTCTTGAAACCCGCGCTCTCTTCCTCCACAACATTAAGAAGCAGAAGAACTATTTCAAACATAGCAAAAAATTCAAATGCAATTGTTGCATTAAACGGTACATATTTTAAGCCACAGACAGGCGTTCCGCTCGGAACTTTGATGATTGATGAAACTATGTACACAGGACCTGTATATGACAGGGTTGCTCTCGGCATATTTGATGACGGATTTGACGTAGCAAGGGTTCAGTTGAATGCGTCAATAAAAGCACGCTCAGTTGAAATTAAAATTGATAATATTAATCAGCCGAGAATGCTTTCAACTCATGTTATAGCATATACAAAAGCCTGGGGAAATAGTTCTCCGGCATCACCAAAATACGGTACTCAAATTGCAATAGACAGTACCGGTGCAATTGTCGGTGCATCAGCAAACTCTATGGCTATTCCTGATAACGGTTATGTAATAGTTGGTCCTAAATCAAAATTACAGGCATTATGGGGCATTAAAAAAGCAAAAGTAGATATCTCAACAACTCCTGAATGGAAGAATGTCCGGCATATAATAAGCGGCGGACCATACTTAGTAAAAAATGGTGAAGTTTTTGTTGATATGACGGCACAAAAGCTCGGTTCAATAGGTGGTCGTAACCCGCGCAGTGCAATAGGTTATACTGCTGATAACAGATTGATTCTGGTTGCTGTTGACGGCAGAGAAGGAAGTTCTGTTGGTATGACATTAATGGAACTTGCTAACTTTATGAAATCAGCCGGCTGTATCGGCGCAATTAACCTTGACGGCGGCGGGTCTACCGTAATGTATGTAAACGGACAAATCGTTAACAAACCGCAGGTTAGAGGCGGCATTCCACTGTCAAATGCTGTTGTCTTAACACGTCAGGATGAAGCATAAGCTGTCTTAATGTCTTACATTCTGGTCAATAATTTCTGACACGTAAGGTATATATGTGTATTTGCCGCAGAATGCTGTAATTCCCATATATAACAGTGCCAGTGCCACAACAATCTGTATTATAGAATAATTCATAAATACAGGAGCATTCAAAAATACAACGATGTTAAGCACAACAACATTCAAAAACGGCACAACGCTGATAATATTAATCAAGAATGCAAGCAGCATATTAAGCAAAAACAGCGCGATTGAAATGAATATAGACTGAAATATATGGTACTGCATAAAAGGTCGCAATTTTGCGTTT
Organism: Candidatus Gastranaerophilales bacterium; assembly: GCA_944323045.1. GTDB lineage: Bacteria > Cyanobacteriota > Vampirovibrionia > Gastranaerophilales > Gastranaerophilaceae > CALUVH01. The sequence goes on from CALUQX010000006.1 coordinate 17,167, forward strand.
GTGAACAGCCCCAGAATTAACCATATGAAACCTATCATGCCCATAGTAGGGTAAGTTAATGCTGCAACAATTCTTTCAATAAGGTAGGGTCTATTATTCTCCATTATGCTGTTTTTAGTTCTCCGTTACGTTTTTTGTCTATATATTCATCAATAATCTGATAATAGATAAGCTTGAATTCATCATTTTCAGGTTCTATATTTATAGAAGCCCTGTAAGATGCAATCGCCTGTTCAATATCTCCCTGAAGATAGTGTGCATTTCCCAGAAGCATATATGTTTCTGCACTGTTAGGTTTAAGCATCAGGCAGTGCTTGTACAAATCCATAGCCATATCAAGGTGATTGAAGTTTGTATACAGGTTGGCAAGCAAAATTTGGGCATCGGTTTCTTTTGGTGAAACATTAATCGCGCGTTTGTACATTTCTACAGCCATATCATATTCACTGAATTCAGAAAGAGAAATAGCATAGCAAATGTAAGCCTGATAATTGTCACCTTCCATTGTTAAAGCTTTTTCAAAATAATTGTATGCCTGCTGGCGTTCTCGCATAAGTGTCAGAGTGTTTCCTATACATATTGCAACAATTTTGTTGTCAGGGTTGAGCAGGAATACATGTTTATACAATTCTAATGCAGTTGCATAGTCAAATAACTTAAAGCAGACATTTCCCATGTCAATTAATGCTGTTATGTTATCAGGATCAAGCGAAAGTGCTTTTTCATAATATGCCTTTGCCTCAACGTATTCTTCAATATCCTGATATAAAAGCGCTATGGCATTGTATATTTCAGGATTTGTTGAATTAAGATCAATTGCGCGGTTGTAGTAGAAAAGTGCTTTGTCAAAGTTTTTCCACTCTGCAAATACGTTGCCCATGTTGTAATAAATCAGATAATTTTTCGGATTAAGTTCCAGTGCGCGGTTGTAATATGAGAGTGATTTTCTGAAATCTTTTTCATAAAACCACATAGTCCCCATTCCAATAAGTCCCTGAACATCATCCGGATGTATTGTCAAAAGACTTTCCAGAACAGAAATTACTTTATCGTAATTTTGCTGTTGAATGTATAATTCTGAAAGTCTGTGGTAATGATCCGGATTTTGTGGATCTTTTGCCATTGCTAATATCGCTTCGTCAATCTTCTTATCTATTTCTGATTTACTCATAATAATTATCCTGTTAGTGCTCTCAATATTATTGTAACTGATATTTATTCTATTGCAAGATATTTAGAAATTGTAACATTACTTATACTGAGTGTAGTCTTTAGAAATTTCACGCCACTCATCTTCCGGAATACTGAATGCATTGCTCCAGAATTTTTCTATCGCATACGTCATTCTTTCGTCACGGTGCAGAATATGTACAACCACATCACCATAGTCAAGCAGATTCCATCTGTTTTTGGCGTCATTCTCCATTCTTATAGGAAGACGTGAAAAATGCTTTTTAATCTGGTCTTTAGTGTTTTCCATAAGCGCTTTGACGTGCGGAGTGGAATCACCGGTTACAATTACAAAATAATCAGCAAGTGAAGACACATTGCTTATATTCAAGATAGTAATGTCTTTTCCTAATTTGTCATCTAGCGTACCGGCAATAACGCATGCCAGCTTTTTTGAACTTAATTCTTCTGTCATATTTAAGTACCTATTTTATTCAATTAAATCAACTCTGCGTTTGTGGCGTCCGCCTTCAAAGCCGGTTTTAAGCCATATATCAACAATATCCAGCGCAAGGTGTTCACCGATTACGCGTTCACCGAGGCAGAGAATGTTTGCATTGTTATGTGCTCTGGATACTCTTGCTGAATAAGTATCTCCGCATAAAGCAGCGCGTATTCCCTTAACCTTGTTAGCAGCAATTGACATGCCAATTCCTGTACCGCAGACGAGAATCCCTCTGTTTGCCTGTCCGGAAATAACTAATTCTGCGACCTTTCTGGCGATAACCGGATAATCACAGGCTTCCGGCGTATGTGTGCCAACATCAAAGTATGGAATATTTCTGGATTTTAAATATTCTATAATCTGCTCTTTGTAGCGGAACCCGCCGTGATCTGAACCTACTGCAACTTTTAAATCTTCCATATAAACAACCTCATAATTATGTGCATTATAATTATAGCGTCATTTTTGGAATATGGCAAATAGTTTTATAATTTAAACTATTATTCCTCTTCAGTTGATGGTTTTGTCGCAAACGGATTGCTGTCACCGCCTGTATATAATTGCCTCATTGCCTTATCCATTGCCGCATCTAATTCATTTGATGTTGTGATTGATGAGGCTGTTATGGCTGCTGCATCTCCGCCGTATTTTAATGTGTCAGGGAATAAAAATGTTGCCTTGTATGAACCATCACTTTGTTTTTCAAGTTTAATATCTTTAATTATACCCTTGTATAGTGATTTTAATTCAGCAGCAGCGTCATCGATATTTTCCGGCAAGTTGCTTTCAAACGGTTTAACTTCGACTCCTTCCGGTGCTTTGGCAGTTACCACTACTTGCTGTAGCATGCCGCCGAATAGTGTTTTTTCTGTACCTGTATCATCATTGGTAGGTGTTGTTGGATTGTTATCAGGATTTTCTGGTCCGCCCTGATCTCCTGTTTCTTCTACCTCATCTTTACCGCCAAATAGACTTGCTACTAGTCCGCCAAGCCCAATCAATCCTGTTGCCACTGTCAACCCGCCGACAAGCTTATCTACCCAGCTTGATTTTTTACCCTCACAACAGCCCCCGCCGCTATCCACGTTGACGACGGTTGTTTTATTAATATGAGTATCGCCGCCTACAATAACGTTCACACCTTTAAATCCGGTGCTTCTGACGCCGTTGTAGGATTGTGGTTTAATTGTTTTGACCGGGGTGCTTGTATACCCGACGCCGCCAATACCCATTGTCGTGTTCCTCTTATTCTATACTCTTATATATATAAAGTATATATCTTTTAAATAATTGCCTTTTTCTTGAATTTCCCCTTTACATTACTTAACATTTTAAAATGCAAAAAAATACCTCCTAAAATCATCAGGAGGTATTTATTCATCTTCATTTTGTGATAGCCATTTGTCCCTTGCGGCGACGGCTGCATCTTTGTTATCAAATGTTGCGCTGTATGCATCCTCGCCATTTTTCGTACCATTAACATCATATGTTGTTGTTTGTGATGATGGGATTTTCGCGTTATACATTCCGCCTACTGTGAATTCTTTTACAGTACCTATAACGCTGTTGTCGTTATTTAATTTATATACATTATCTCCGACTTTAATTTCATTTGGCAAATACATTTTTCTAGGCATATCCGCTGAATTGAAGTTCGTCATACCGTTAGCCTTTTTCAGTTCACGCATTGCCGCTTTTCTATCGGCACCTGAGATACCAGGATACTTGGCATCAAGTACATCATACCAGCATTCTCCGTGTTTTACCGTATGTGTTGCACCTTCCTGTTCAATTGTTTTAGGAGTTATGGTTGCATCATATACATCTTTTGTATCTGCCTCAGGTTTAGGTTCTGTTGGAATTTCTTCTGTATGAACTTTTTCAGGTTCCGGTTTTGGCGTATCAGGTGGTTGTACACCGCCTTGACCGTCATCGTCCTCAACCGGTGCCGGATTATCTTTTTTGAACAAGCCCAACAGACTCATTAATCCTGTAAAGAGTGCCGGCATTGCATCCGTCCAGCTCGTCTGTGGCTGGACAAAACACGGTGCAGGTGTAGAACAGCAATTGCTCTGCTTGCTATTAATAATGATATTTTCATTTACGTAGGTGTTTTGCTGGATTTTAACGGCTGGTTTATAGCCTCTAAATTGTCCGGCTCTTAGTGCTACGCCTCCCGCACTCGTGCGGCTTGTGTTGCACCCGACCATGTTATACATAGCCATAGCGTGTTCCTCTTATTTGTATACTCTTATATATATAAAGTATATAAATAGTAAATAATTGCCTTTTTTTGCCCTTATGTTAAGTTTTGTTAACAAAAAAATATGACTTCCTTATTTGAAAGTCATATTTGTAAATTAGCTGGATAATTATGCGTCTATTTAGTCTTTTTTGTTGAGCCAGCTTACACAGAAGTCGTCTAACTGTGCTCTGGTGAGTTTGCCGCTGTTTTGAGCAAACAGATCTGTCATAAACTGTACGTACTGTTGTTTTGTGACTTTGCCTGTACCTTTAGACATTGCATAGAAGAGATTTTTCAAATGTGCTTCGTCTGCTGCTGTCATATCAACAGTGTTATATTTTTGTCTTTCGGTATCACGTTTTAGGAACCCGTCTTTTGCATTGAGTTCATAATCTTTATGATATTTGATGAATTCTTGTTCTGTTATGTGTTGTTTTGCATCTTTGACATTGTCTTCAAACATATTTTCGAATGTCTTTTCAAAATCAGCTGCACTGTGTTTTCCTAATTCAACAAATGTATTTTTGTTGTTTCTTAACAAGAATGCACCATATGTTTCTGTGTTAGAGATTTGCTGTTTAGTAAGACTCAGTTGACCGTCAGTGTACATTCTGTCTTTGTCATTATTCAGGAAGTTGTTATATGATACTTGGCTTTCTGGACTTGAACTATAATTTTTTTCAGCATTTACAGCATATTTTAATGCATTAATGCTCAAGTTGGTATACTTGCCGTAATCATATGTACCGTCCGGATTCAGAATAACGTCAGAAGGGACATTACCGAATGTATCTTTCAATTCAGCCATCATGGCTTCAGTTTGTTCTCTAGTCATTCCTTCCGTTCTGGAGCCGCGTCCGTCCGGACGTTGAGCGCCTGCGTCGTCATCGACTTCTGTTGTACCTGAATGTGTAGGGGAAGTTTCTGTGTCATCATCAACTTCTGTAGTATCAGAAGGCGGTGGTGTAACAACTGTTTCATCTACATCAGTGTCATCTTCTAATTCTTCATGATGAACTGTGCTTGTATCATCAGTTACATCCGTATCCACGGTTTCATCTGTGTCGTCAGCATCATCAGTTTCATCAGCGTCATCTGTTCGGCGTGCCTGAACAAGCCCTTCCTGTAACTCAATAAAGTTTCTTAAATCAGTTACTGTATTAAATGTTTTACCTTTATATGTATATTGTTGACCATTTGCGCTCATTTGCGGAACTTCTTCGTTCTGACCAAAAGTGAACCCGTAGTCATTATTCAAATCTTTTACCATAGCGGTAAGTTCATTGCTTCTTGAGGCTAACTGTGCTTGCTGCTGTCCATATATGCCCTGCATAGCGCCTAACTGACCTAAATTGCCCTGCCCGTATAAGCCGGCATTGAACCCTGTATTATATCCGTTGTTATAGCCACCCTGCATACCACCGCCATATAATCCGGCGTTAAATCCCATATTATAACCGCCCGGTGTATATAGCCCTGCATTGAATCCCATATTGTAGCCGTTATACCCCGGCATATACATTGTTGGCTGCTGCATAACCGTAGTCTGTGAGCCTCTGCCGAGCAATCCGCCGAGCAGAGTTGTAAACATACCAATTCCCCATGCCCATGCACCGGTTCTGCTCATTCCAAATCCGCCGCCGCAATGATGAACATGTCCGCCGCAACCGTGACTGCCGCCGACATTAATGTTAATAATATCTGTGTGGTTTATGGTGCGTCCGCCATAAATTGGTCTGTGTCTAAAAAATGCAGGAATATGTGGTGACATAATATATACCTCATGTTTTTCTCTATACATATATAAAGTATATACTATTTAAATAATTGCTATATATTCAAAAAATTGCTTAACATTTGTTTACAATAAAAGCTAAATATCAAGACTGCTGTACATTTGCAGGCTTGTCACTTTATCCAGCAGAGGGTATTGAGTCAGGTCATGAGTTTTGACAAATTGAATTGTTTCATTGCGGGCAAGTTCTAAAATCTTTGCATCTCTTACTATATCAGAGATAATTAAATCAGGCAGACCGCTCTGTCTTGTGCCCAAAAATTCACCTGGACCGCGCAATTGGAGGTCTTTTTCTGCAATTACAAACCCGTCATTAGTTTCTGTCATGATATTTAAACGTGCACGGGTTTCCTGTGATTTGGAAGACGAATGAAGAACGCAGTATGATTGCAAATTGTTTCTTCCTACACGACCTCTCAATTGATGCAATTGTGAGAGTCCGAAACGCTCGGCATTTTCAATAAGCATTACTGTTGCATTAGGAACATCAACCCCGACTTCAACAACTGTTGTTGAGACAAGAATATCATATTTATGATTTTTAAAATCTGCCATGATTTGTTCTTTTTCGTCATTTTTCAGTTTTCCATGCAAAAGCCCGATTCTAAATTGCGGGAATACTTCGTTTTGTAATTTTTCGGCTTCGATTGTAGCGGCTTTAGCGGAGAGTGTTTCACTTTCTTCAATCAGCGGATAAACTACATATGCCTGACGTCCTGCTTCTACTTCTTTTTTAATCAATTGATAAACGCTTTTATGAGAAGTTACAAGTGATGTTTTGATAGGCAGCCTGCCTTTTGGAAGTTCATCAATAATTGTCAGGTCTAAATCACCATGAAGAGTGAGCGCAAGTGTACGTGGTATAGGGGTTGCGGTCATTGTGAGCATCTGTGGATTTTGTGATTTTTTCTTCAGGACATTGCGCTGCTTTACGCCAAATCTATGTTGTTCGTCAACGACAATTGCTCCGAGATTATTGAATTCAACACCTTCTTGAATAAGTGCGTGCGTGCCGACAGCAATATTCATTTGACCGTTAAGCAAATCCGTGCGGAATTTTTCGCGGACTTTTTTCCCCTGACTTCCTAAAAACAGTCCCACACTAATCCCGAGCGGAGTGAGCCACTGCTGCAGGTTGTTGTAATGCTGCTGGGCAAGAATTTCCGTAGGAGCCATAAATGCCCCCTGATAATTGTTTTCAACGCCGGCAAGCAGCATTACTGTTGCAACGACAGTTTTTCCGCTGCCGACATCTCCCTGCAGAAGTCTGCCCATAGGCTTGTCAGAGTTTAAATCGTTTAAAATTTCATTTATTGCTTTCTTTTGTGCACCGGTCAATTCAAATGGCAGACTCTTGATGAATTTTTGCACTAAACCATCTTGATGAACCTGTAGTGCCAGTGAAGAGTGATTTTTAGCGGCTTCTTCACGAAGTCGCACCATTTTCAATTGTATGAGAAATAATTCTTCAAAAATAAGCGAAAATCGTGCTTGTTCAAGCAGTTCCATTGTCTCAGGAAAATGAATTTGTTCAACGGCAATATTTTTATCAAGAATCCCGTGTTTTTTACGTATTTCATCAGGGAGAACATTAATTATTTCACTTTTGTACAGTTGAATAGCGTTATATATTGCGCGTCTCAGGACTTTTATACTTAAGTCTTCACATAACGGATAAATAGGCACAATTCTTGCAATATTCAGGTTTGAAGAGCTGCTTTCTAAAAATTCGCCGGTCATTATGGAGTAAGTAGGTTTGTCAAAAGTTAATTGATGATTGTAGTTGTTGCGTTTGACAGTACCTGAAAGCATAATACCGGCGTTAAGCGGAAATTGTGCTTTTGTACGCTCAAGTGCAAAACGGTTTGATTTTGCCTGAAAAAAACTTAACTCAAGTACGCCGCTTTCATCAGAAACTTTTACTTTTACAACTGATAAATTATTTTTTGTATTAAATGCGCCTACAGATTTGATATACCCGAAAACAGTTGTATTTTCACCTTCTTTAAGATTACGGATGAGGGTTCTTGAAGAGTAATCTATATGTTTTCGAGGAAAATACGTTATTAAATCTTGAGCAGTATATATACCTAGTTTGTTTAGTTTATAGGCAATTTTAGGTCCTACGCCTTTTATATACATTACATCCAGTTTGTCTGCCGGCTTTTTCGCCATTCCTTCTTTTGCAGCAGGTTCTTTTGCGCTGTCAACTTCTGATTTAATAACTTTAATCAGTCTGTCAATTGCCTGACGCCTGCCTGTAATATTATCGAACGGATAATGTTCAAATATTTCGATAATTACAGCCCATTTCGGGTTTTTATGCGAAAGTTTGTAGTATTTTTCAGCTTCTTTGCGAATAAAAGTTGAAAACGCCTGAGTTTTACCGTGAATATCAATATATTTATGTTTTATTTCGACATCAATTGCCTTTTTAAGCTGTTCAAGGTTGTCAATCATTGCTGCTTACTCTCAAAACTTCATAAATATCCATTTTTTTAGATTTGCCGCGGATTGTAACCTCGCTGATTTTGATTACATCGACAATTGAACTAACCTGTGAATAGGTAGATGAACTAATCAAAAAGTTAGTTTTATAAACTTTATTATAGCTTTCAATACGGCTGGCAAGATTTACCATATCACCTATTACAGTGTATTCAAGACGTTTTTCGGAGCCGATATTGCCGACAAAAGCTTCACCTGTATTAATGCCGATACCGATTTCTATTTTGGGTTTACCTTCATTAAGCCATTTGTCTTGCAGCCAATCTACTTTTTTAAGCATTGCGTAGGCGCATTTTACGGCGTTTGTCGGGTGATTAATATCTTGAATAGGTTCACCAAAAATCGCCATTACAGCATCACCGATAAATTTATTTATTACCCCGTTATACTTTGTTATTATAGGTTCAATTTCGCTGAAGTATTCATTAAGAATCATTGAAACTTCCTCTGCTGTCATTTTTTCGCTCATACTTGTAAACCCGCGGATGTCTGCAAACAATACGGTTACATTCGCTTTTTTCCCTCCTAATTTTATATCATCTATGTTTTTAACAACATTCTGCATGATATCCTGAGAGAGGTATTTGCCCATTGCCTGTTTGATTTTCTCTTTGTTTTTGCCTTCCAGAATAAATCTGAATGAATAGGCAAAAATCATTGTTATAAGCTGAACAAGCAGCGGAGTTATGACATCAAATGCCATATCATTTATATAGCCGAATATACAAAAAATAAAGTAGGCGATACCCATTGCAATGAGTACGGTGAGTGAACGGAAAAATGATAATCTGCTTATCAGCACAAATGTTAATATAGAAAGCAGGATTATAATTGCAAGTTCCCAGCTAAAAGGCGGTAATGTTATGAATTCGTCATTCAATATGTTATCAAGAATTGTTGCCTGAATATCAACGCCCGGGTGTTTTTGCAGCATCGGAGTCGGTACCGTGTCTTCCAGCCCCAGTGCCGATGCTCTTGCATTAGCCCCGACAAGAACTATTTTATCTTTGAATTCTGCAGGATCAATAACCGGTTTTTTGCCGGTCTTTAAGGCATCATATGATTCTATTATATCGATCGCGGAATATTTTGGATGTGAGTATTCAGAATTGTTAAATCTTTTGTAAAAATGTATATGAGACTGCATTCCGTTAGCAGTTGAAAATGCAGGAATTTCCAGATTAGTTGAATTTGCAATTATACTATCGTCTGTGAGTGTAAGAGTGTCAATTTTGTTTAGCAGCATATACATCCGCAGTGCAAGCGATGGATATACCGCATTATTTACACTGACGATTTGATCTGCCTGAACAAGATAACCGTTGATGTTCTGGGTATTATTTACAGAACCTGAGTACTTCACAGAATTAAAATACGCATCCGGATAATAGGATATGCTTCTGTATTTTGAGATTGGGATATAACTACGTTTATCCTGAGCATTAATAGCAAATTTTGATTTAAATTTGTTGTCATAGGTTAAATTGTTATTTTCGTACGGAGCTGTTGACGGCGAAAATCCTACGACAAAATTATCAATACGTTTTATTGAATCAAAAAATTTCCTATCAGATTCAGGATTTTCATAATCAGGTGCCGAAGGAATTGAATCAAATCCTATAATTTGCGGCTGCGCATAGTCATGCAGGTAATCAAAGATTTTTGCATACAATTCTCGTTTCCATGGCCAGCGCTGTTTATCAACAGACTTGTCATCAATTACGATAAGAACGATATTATCGCTGCCTAAATTTCTGGCAGAAAAATTGCTTACCATAAAATTGTAAACATTTGGTACAAAAAATAAATATGATGTTATAATAACAATTATTGATAAAAATATGTGTATTAACGTTGAATATACAAAGAAACTTTTTGATTTTAATTTGTTTTTAAAGTGCCCCATCTTGACATTATTCCTCTAATCTTTATTTTATGATATAATAACTTAAGTAAAAGGACAAATTATGAACAAAAACTTAATAGAATTACTTTCAGAAGAAAAAATTATGCCTGTGTTAAGAGGCAAAGATGCAAAGAATATCCGCGATAAAGCCATGGCATTGATTGACGGCGGAATTAAGATTCTTGAGATAAATATTGAAAATACGGATATGTTTCATGTAATAAAAGAGATTTCTCAGCATGCAAATGTGTGTGCAGGCGGTATAATTACGTCGCTGCAGGCAAAAACAGCTATTGAATACGGTGCGCAGATTCTGTCTTCACCTATATTTCAGATGAATATTGTAAAAATTTCAAAAGACAGATTAGTGCCGTATATTGCCGGAACTTCAACAGCAAATGAGGCTTACAGCGCATGGAAGGCTCGCATTCCGCTTATTAAAATCTACCCGATTACGGCAATGGGCGGGGCATTATATATTGAAGACCTTTTAAGACCTATGCCATTTTTAAAAGTAATGCCGACAGGTAATGTGAAACTTTCTGAGGTTAAAGATTATATAAATGCAGGTGCGCACTCTGTTGGAGTAGGCAGAGATTTCTATGAGGGGTATTCGCTTTCTGAAATAACTTCAAGAGCGCGAAAAATTGTTTCGGAATTAAAAGGATAGTGTATGGAACAGAAACTGGATATTATTACTATCGGCGAAAGTTTAGTCGAATTTTCTACGGATTTGAAATTAAGCTGTGCTGAATGCCTATACAAATATTACGGCGGTGATGCGCTGGCGGCGGCAATTGCGGCACTCAGAGCCGGCTCACGGGTAGGATTTATCACTAAAGTCGGAGATGACGCATTTAAGGAATATCTTCTGGATAGCTGGAATGCTGAAGGACTTGATATTTCTCAGGTAAAACTTACTCAAGAACGTAATGGCGTCTATTTTATCGCACGTCCGGCGGCTAATGAAAAAGAATTTGCTTATTACAGAAAAAAAATAGCGCCGTCAAAACTTTCAATTGATGATATTTCAGAAGACTATATAAAATCATCTAAACTTGTGTATGCCTCAGGACTCACCCAGACACTTTCTATGTCTGCCGGCGAAGCTGTTGGAAAAGCTTTTAAAATTGCACGTGATAATGGTGTGCTTACGGCTTATGATCCTAATTATTCTGTACAGAACACTTCTGCCGATGAGGCAAAGGAATATTTTAACAGTGTAATTGATGATGTTGATATTTTATTTATGAGTTCAAAATATGATACAATAAATATTCTGGAACTCGATTCTGTTGAAAATATCATAAAAAAACTGTGGGATATGGGGGTTGGCACTGTTGTAATTAAATCAAGTGAAAAACACGGATATTTCACAGGTGCAAACGGCAATATTGTATTTACAGAATTTTTTGCAAAGCATGTTGTAGATACGACATGTTCCGGTGATGCATTCAACGGCGGTTTTATGCATGCTATAACACATGGCTATTCTCCTGCAGAGTCAACCAGAATAGGCTCTATTGTAGCAGGTCTTCAAGCAGGAAGAATTGGTGCTATAAAACCTATCCCTTATGCTGATGAAATATTTAAACTCTATAATGGAGGCTGTTGTGACTAAAAAAGTCATTATCTCCGGATATTACGGATTTAATAACTTTGGCGATGAAGAAATTTTATCCATTCTTGTCTGCAAACTCAAAGAATGGGGGGCTGATATCACTGTATTTTCTTCCAATCCGGACTGGAGCAGTAACGTTCATTCTGTAAATACCATAAATAGTTTTTGCCTGCCTTCAATTATTAAAGAAATTAAAAATTCCGATATTCTTATATCTGGCGGCGGCAGTCTATTACAGGATGTGACAAGTCTAAAGAGCCTTATTTATTATACTTTGATTATATTTCTGGCATTGTTTTTTAGGAAAAAAGTGATAATCTTCGCTCAAGGTATTGGTCCTATTAACAACCCTGTTGCCAGATTTTTAGTTTTAAATATTCTAAAATTCTGTACTTATATTACTGTTAGAGACGAAAAAAGTTATAATTTGTTAAAAAGATACGGTGTTGACTCAAAAATTGTGCCGGATCCTGTGTACTCGCTTAAAACTGCGGTTACTGAGCATTCAGGCGTAGGAATTCAGCTTCGTAGATTTAAGTCTATGAATGAGGATTTTTTATCTGCGCTTGCAAAGAAAGTTGCAGAAACTTTTAACGGAAAATCAATAAAAATTATTTCTTTGCAGGATGCTTTAGATTTTGAGGTTTGCAAGACTTTTGAAAGTAAGTTAAAAGAATTTTCACCGGATATTGATACTGAATTAGTGACAAATACTTCATTAAACGATATTATTAACCGTTTATCCTCACTGGAATATCTTATTGCTATGCGTTTTCATGCGCTGTTGATAGGTATTAAATCGGGTGTAAAATCACTTGGTATCAATTATGATATTAAAGTCGAACAGCTTGCTGCAGATGTTTCTGTTCCGTTGATTTCGCTTACTGATTTTTCTGATTTTGATGATAAATTTGACGCCCTGCTTGCAGAAGACACTGCTAATTTACATAAATTTGCAGAATCTAGACAATTCGATTGGGCTAGTTTTAAACAATATTTTGAAGAGAATTAAGTATTAAAAAAGAGACTTAAATATTATAAGTCTCTTTAAAATGCCCTGGGCCAGACTTGAACTGGCACTGAGTGATTAACCCAATTGGATTTTAAGTCCAACGCGTCTACCGATTCCGCCACCAGGGCAAATATTCACTTTTCAATTTGACTACGTTTATTATTGTAGTCAAAACAATCTTAATTGTCAATATTATTTAATAATATATGGTAGTTTTTCAAATCAAATAATTTGTCTTTAATGCGGTCAATTATATTCTCAATCCGGGAAATAATTTCTTTGGGATTTTTAAGTCCGGTACGACCGAATAAAGCCGGATATTTAATATTATCCAAAAAATAATCTTTAAATTCACATATCGCGGCAAAATCATCATTATCCATATATTTGGCATGATCGGCAAAATATATAAACATCTCACCGAGAATCATTTTAGCTTTGGATATATTTCTACGGCAGACAGCTTTATAAAAGCTGTTGAACATAGAATATATTCTGTCATAAATTTCAAACAGGTGTTCTTTTTTCTTTGGCAGATATTCTCTGAAATACTTTACTGTTTGTTTATAACCCAGCTCCATGAGATGTTCACGCTTATCTTTTGGCTGGTTAAAGTCAAGAATAACCATATCACCGGTATTTATCACTATAAAATCGTATTTGTCGTTATCCAGATATCTATCTAAAACAAAATTAGTTGCAATGGAAGTTATACAGCTATATACAGTGTTTGCGTAATTAATTGCATTCATCTCGTTGCCGCTGCAATCACCCTCTAGTCTAATTTCAAGCAGGCGCCCCTTTTGATTGTTTAGTGTATCGGTAAGCTGCCACATAGGCCATGATTTTTGCAAATCACCGTCTACAAGCACAATATCATCATATTCTAACGGCTTCATCAGCCCCGGCATACTGGAGGATATTCTGACTGAATATGCAATTTCAGCCTCAGGTGTCTTTTCTTTAGAAAACTCTTTACACTTGAAATTTGTTAAATCTGTTGTAATTATTACTAAATTCATATCTAAATCTTTGAATTTAACAGGGGGATTTTCTCCCTTTGAGTAATTATCGCCATAGTATTTTTTTTCAATGAGTTCTCTTATCCATTCGAGAAACACTTCACCTTTGCTAATTGCAAATTTTTCACCAAACCCGAAATGAATATCACGAAAAAGCTCAAAATTGACTTTCAAAAAGGTTTCACGAAGTTCTTCAGAGGTATATCCGACAGCGAGCAGCGTCGCTACAATTGCCCCTACAGAAGAACCTGCAATTGCCTCAACTTCTATTCCCAATTCTTCAAACGCCTTTACAACTCCGACATGTGCTGTCCCGCGCATTGCGCCGCCGCCAAAAAAGCATGTATATTTTATTTTGTTATTTGACTCCATAATTTTTACCTTGTAAATTTTATGTCTGTATCAAACAAAGTATCTTTGTAATAACTGCGTTCAAGCGATGGCAGTTTATAATTTCCTGTGTATTGGTTGGATTTTATAAATACCCCGAAGGCATTGCCGTTGAAAATCATGCGCCAGTCTTTTTCTTTCAGCATTTGTTTATATACCGGTAAATTGCTTTGTATAATTATAATATCCGGCGGATACTGCTTTAAAACATCATCCCAGCCAGCTTTTGATGCGTAAAATTTATCGTTCAGCACCACAAGATTGTCAGGATAAACTTCCTCATATCTGCCATCCATAAAAATTTTGCAATTTGGGTATAATTTATAAGATGTGTAACTGCCAAGCCCGAAATCCACCAGAATATTGCCCTTTAAGTTATTTATTCTTATAAATTCAATTTCAGTCACCGGATATATAGAAAAGTTAAGCGGTGCTTCAAACTCTTTACTCAGTATTGTAAAAAGAGAAACAAAAATTAAAAGTATATAAATAAATTTTTGATTGACCTTTTGGAATATCGGAACTATATCGTCATAACAATAGCAGGCGACAGAAATGGCAAAGAATGGCAGCATTTTTACATGCTCAATTGCCAGTGAAAGAGTTGCAATAAGTACAATCCATTTTACCTTATCAGCTTTCATATACAAATCCGCAAGCTTTGAATTCTTTAAACATTTAAGGAAGTTATATAGTTCTATAAATATGACACCAAACATAAATGTTTTAAAAGTCATTTGATACTTGCTGTGTAATTGTGAAAATAATCCCTGCCATTCGCCTATTGTAGGTCGCTGCATTGTTGTGGCATGCAGCAAAAATTTAACATATTCAGCCCCCCACGGATTAATGACCAGTGCAAGCGTGGACACAACCAGAGTAATTAAATAAGGCATGTATTCTCTTGCGGGCTTTCTGTTTAAAATCTCACCTGCAAAATACATTGCAATTAGTCCAAGTCCGGCGACAACACCGCCATGGACATTGTTCCAGAATATTGTCAAAAATGGCAGCAGTATTAACAATTTGTTGTTTGCGCCATGTCGTACTTTTTCCAGTATGTATATAAATACTGCAAAAAGCAGGAAACTGAACATATGGCAGCGAATTGGATGATTTAAAGTATCAAGTGCTGCCAGAACGCAAAAAGCATAAAAAATTATATTATAAGGCTCTAATTTTGACCTTAGTTTTACGACCTTTAAAGCCACAAAAAATATTAAGAACAGCAGGATATCCTGTAAAAGCATCAGCCCGTTTGCGCCAAAATATTTTAACACAAGATAAAAGATGACACCTGAGCCCCATTCGTGGTCATACCATGTATGTACCGGTGTGTAAGATAGAAAATCCTGTGTTAGAACATGCCCGCCGTCAACGACTCCCATGCCTGCGATTAATCTTGCCCACAGGTCAAAGTCCAGATATGGCGCGGTTAAAGTAAATGCCGCGATAAGCATGAACAATGTTAAATAAAATATAATAATCTTTTTCCCCATAGAATAATTATTGCACAAAAAAAGCCGGAAATTAACCGGCTTCAAAGAAAAATATTATAGGATAAAAAATTAAGCTGCAACAGAGCCTTTAATTTCTCTGATAAGATATTCTGCAACCCATTCAAAATCTTTGTTCATCTGTGCTGCTTTTTCAAGATATTTAACAGAAGCATCACCGATTCTGATTAAAGTCATGGCAACAACTCCGCGTTTTACCCCTCTTACAACCTGCAATTTGTTAACAAGTTCCGGTAAAACAGAAGTACCGATATTTACTAATTCATTTTCCAACTCATTTTTTGTAGAATTGTCTGCGTTTTCCAATTTTGAAAGAATGTCGTTTACTGATTCCATGATTATCTCCATATAATTATTCTTAACTATGTTATTATTATAAGTCAAAATTTAGCCGTACCCGATTTTCCTTACATAATCTTTATATCTTTATAAAGATACAGAGTAGATGCTCAAAAAGTAGAGTACAAGTGGCTGAATATATTAAGGATACAGAACTGCATCTCATGAGTATGAGAAAGCAAAAGACGCTTAGATTCACTGTTAACAGTTCACTGATTATGAATATAATTTAAAGTTTCTTTCGATGTTTTTGTCTAAGGCTGATTTAATGGAATCATATTCTGTTTGCAGTGCTGTGTGTTCAGTATCGATATTTTTCAATTCCATATCATAAGCTTTATCTTTATTTTCAATCTTATTCATTGCTTTTTGATATTCAGCTTCTGCAATTGTTACGGCAACATCATTTGTCTGCTCTGTAATATCACTACAGCTTGTGAATGTAATAGAATTCCATGTCTGGTTGTCATCAACCTGTTCCATTACAATAAGTCCGCTTTCTAAAGCATAGCGCATCCATTCAGCACTTGAGGCTAGTCCGTTTTCAAGTACCTTATAACCATCCAGCATACGGTTGAATAAATTTGTATACCATTTTGCTTCAGCATCACCGTTGCTGTCATAATCGCCGTCTTTTATGTATGCATATTTAGGCTCACCATATATTGCCAGAACTTCTTCTACAGCAAGTACATCGGCTACAGGGCTGTAATCTGTGGTTGTAGCTTTGCCTGAATCTGCAACCCATTTATAATCCGCAAGATTTTGATATTCGTCAAATGTCACTGTAGCTCCGGGACCGAATATAAACTCTGCAAGTTCTTGTGATGCAGCTACATATGCATCATATTTAGCACTATAGTTTGCATTTGCTGCTGCAGTATCATTGAATTGACTGGCGTCAAACCCGTTTACATAAGCATCATTGAAGTATGTTACCAGTGATTGTAAGTTTGCAAAATAAACCATATAACGGTAATCACCCAGCAATGTTTCAGTATAGCTTACTTCACTTTTAGTTTTATCCCAGGTGAAGCTAATTGCAAATTTATCAGCTTCAGCACCATCTTCATATAATGTAAGTGTTGAACCATTCCATGCATATTCTGTTTGTCCATCTTCATCTGCAGCATCGGCAACAACAAGTTCGCCTGTTTCATCGTCATATTCTAATAATTCATATGTCAAGTTTGTCGCAGTTGCACCTTTGGTGACGCGTACAACATAGTCATTATCAAGTGTAAATTGTGCAACTTCTTTACCATCAATTGTGTCATATTCTACATTTGTTTTAAAGCTTTTGGTTGTATCGTTAGTATACTTGCATTCATCTAACAATTCCAGCATGTAATCAGCCAGATTCATTCTCTGATCAACGCCGTTTTCATCTGTGTAGACATAATTAAGTTCTTTGCTGAATTTGCCGTCAGCTTCCATTTGTTTGATTACATTTTCAAATGCATAGAAGTAATTAATCGCATTACTATCGTGGCTGCCGCCTTGAACGTATTTTACTATGTCCCCGTAAGTTTTCTCACCAACGCCGTTAACATTTACTTTAACACCATTAGCATAGTCTTTCATTACGTTTTCAATAACAGCAAAATATGCTTCTTTTGCATCTAAATATTTGGTTTCAAGTTTTAAATAATCATTGAATGCAGTAGATTGCATAGCATTAGCATAACCTACGTGGGTTCCGCCATCTTCAACATCACCATTATATATTGTTTCAATCTGTTCAGCATTATATTTAGAATAATAAGTCGTTGTAGTGCCGTCAATATTTGTTTCCGTGCCCAATTGAACCTTACCGTTAACTTCATGTTTGGCAAGTTCTTCAAAGTATGTTGTTCTGTTTTCAAGTCCGTATGATTTGAGGAATGTTTCCAGATCGCCGTCAGCCTGCTCAAATATCTTTCCGTCTCTTTCAGAGACTAATATTTGACCGGCAGCATTAGAAACACCATACTGGTTGTTGTATTCGTTGTACGCAGTCATTGAATTGAATGTCAATTGCTGATATGATGCATTGTTATCCGCATCATAATTAGTAAACATATACTGCGCTTCATTAAGTGCATTAATATAATTTTCACTTACCTGTGAGCTTTCTGTAGCAAGGCGCATCTTTGAGTTGTTAATAAGCTGAGAACGCAGCTCATTATCCGACAATCTTGTCGTTATTGAGAGAAGTCTAGCTTGTGATGCTGCCATACCCATAGTAAGTAACATGTCCTTTCTGATTATAGATTTTCTTACTTACGGTATCGGCATATTTATTACAAAACTTTAAATATACAGGGAATATGTAACAAAATATTTACAATTTATTAAGTGCTTTTAACAGCCTGTCTAATTTATCTTTTCCTGTGCCAATCCCGCACAAAAGCATGGTTGAAATATCGTTTGTTTTTTCATCTTCAATCCTGAATTCTTCAAAAAGCTTTTCTGATAAATCAAAGCCGCTCATATCAGGCGATTTTATATTAATCTTTGTAATATCATCGCCAAAAATCTTGCAGCCCGTATTTGAGCGCAAATATTCAAGATTATCTAGCAGTCTATTTAGAACATTTTTACCGCGTTTAGAGTTTAAAAAATTAATATTTGCCTCGATGCTTGCAAGAAGCGGATATGAAGGCGAAGTAGTATTAATCATTTTCAGTGCATCAGTGGGATCAATTCCATTGCTGTGTAAAAGTGCCGTTGGATTCAGACCGCCTGCTGTTTTGTGCAGAGATTGAATACAAAAATCAGCAATATTTACAGCAGATTGCGGTAGTCTGTCGCTAAATGGATACAAAGCACCGTGTGCTTCATCAACAATTAAATATGCACCAAATTTGGTACAGAGTTCTTTAATCGTCTTAATATCAGAAACCATGCCTTCATATGTTGGTGAAGTTATTATTACTGCTTTTATATCACCCTGTTTTAGATAATTTTCAATTAAATCAGGTGATGTTCTGTCAGCAATTCCCCATTCTTCTATTACAGGAATATCATAGAATACCGGAACAGCCCCTGCAAGTGTTACTGCATTCAGATGACATGGATGAGCATTTGAAGCAATTAAGACTTTTTCATTTCTATTTATACATGCCAGTACAGACGCTATAACACCGCTTGTAGAGCCGTTTGTTAAGAATTTCGTATATTTAGTCCCATAAATCTTTGCCGCCTGTTTTTCTGCATTATCAAGCGCAGATACAGGATCATGAGTTTCTGTTTCAGAAATATCATACTTATAAAACTGCATAAATTTATGGAATATGAAAAATCTCTGTCCGTGTGAAGGGGTTGTAAAAAGTGTATTTCTACTTTTTTTTCTTAACAGATTGATTAAACTCATACTATTTATTTCTGATTTCTATACTTCTTTTGGCACAATATTGAATCAAAACCATTTTATCATTGTTGTTGTGGTAGTTAAATCTGCCTGACAGTGTGTAAGAACCTTCGTTATTTTTTTCAATTCTTATTGGCGAGAATATACACTCTACTGACTGAATTTCTGAAAGCGGCAGAGTGATTGTATATTCATGTTCAATATTGATGTTGGATTTAGTTTTGAATTTCATACCGCCGGCAGAGATATCTAATGTTTTAATCGGGAATACTTCGTCGCCGTGCTTCAGATCTAAATCATAAATGTATTTGATACGGGTATACTGACGTCTTTGCAAGAACTTGTGTTTTGCAGGACTGGCAACACGGATTGTACGGTCTTTAATTTCTTTTGGATATGAAGTAAAGAACAATGTACCGTATTGTGTCTGCGTATAGAATTCACAATAATTATGTTTCAGCATTCCAATCGCATCATAGTCCAGTTCTACTGTAAATCCTTCTGGAGTTACTTCTGTAATTGTGCCTTTATTGGCATTTCTAAAGTCATGCGGAATTACAGTTATGCGTCGTTCTTTTTCTAAAAGTTCTCTCATCAGATACCTCGTATATTTAATGTTTTCTACATTATAGCTGATATCAATGCTGTTGTCAAAATGTTTAATAAATATTAAAACTTACATAACGGGTCGGCTGGCTTTTAGAACTTTATAGGATAGTCATCCGGAATTTTCCAGCCGTTCATCTCAATGAGTGCAGTACAGTATGCACCATTATGCAGCCCTTCCTGATGTTTACAACCATAATTCTTTTGATTTATTAGAATATTTCTAAATTCTTCCTTATCTTCTGGAACATCTATCTGTGAGCAGCCTCGCTCATCATCATAGTGCCTCTGTTCCCAATATAAATACGGCACCCAGCCTTTATCATATGAATTTAGGATAGGATTTTCACAAAATCCACTCAACTCTGTCTGAGCAGGTCCCCAATAGAAGTTAAATGAATTTTTGCCAGCATACTCATTATTCACAGCTTTTCCGTTAATTAAGAGTGCTCCCTGCGCAGCGACTGTAGTATCGCCATTTGCATACATTCTAAAAATTGTGCCATCTGCAAAATATACATATACCATATTATCTATAACTTCATATTTAAGAGTCTTTAAATATGGAGCAAAATATTTCAGATAAAACTCTTCTACAGAGCCGTTATTCTGAATAGTCCAGTTCTTTTTATCCCCGTTTTCTATTTCGGATAATTTAACAGCATTTTGCATGTTCACGTAGAATTTAAGAAGTTTTGTTTCAACGACTTTCTTTTTATATGACTGTACAAGATTTGGTATTGTCAGCGCCGCGACCGCACCAATAATTGCCAGAGTGATTAAAACTTCTGCTAAAGTAAATGCTTTCCCTAATCTTGTATTCATAAAAAATACCTCCTTAAAATCCTTACTACATGCCTTATTATGACATATAATCTCCAAAATAGCAATACTTTTGTCAATATTATTTGATATATCTTAGTTTATGGCTAAAAAAATGAGTAAAGTATTCCATAAAAAGTTCGGACAACGAATAAGACAATTACGCAAAGAACGCGGCATGACTCAGGAACAATTGAGTTTTGAAATCGATGCTGACAATTCTTATATTGCCAATATTGAAAATGCGCATAGAGATATTCCACTCTCGCGCATTTACAAAATTTCAAAAGTTCTTAACATTCCGCTTAAGGATTTGTTCGATTTTTAACTACTTGTAGTTGTCTTTCGCCATATTTACCAGCAAATCCTGCATGTTGTTAACCTTCTTACAGTCTTTTGAGGCAAATTTATAGAATTTGTTTTGTTCTTTTTCTATATACTTATTGAGAAACTTGAGATTAGTAATATGTTTTGGTGTTTCAGCAAAAGTCAAACTCAAAGCATTTTTAAATATTTCAAATTGAGTTTTGATTTGTCCGGCAAGTGTTTGGCGCTGCCTCATAAATTTTCCTAATTTAAGCGTATCTTTACCGGTGAAAACAAATATATCATTATTGTCTTTGAGGTTAACCTTCACACCGTAATTTCGTTCAGCGTTTTGCACAAGCCATTCAGCACCGCCTTCGCCTGTTTGTTTTGCAATTTCCGCAACGGATTTTCGCATCGGCACTTTAAAATATTCGTCAGTACTAATAGGGAATACAGGGGATTTGGTGACGAGCTTGAATGTAGGAATTATTTCATTTCTTAATTGGTTTATCTCTTTTAGTCCGCCTTTTAATAAATATTTTGAGCCAAAATTCGGGCTGGTGTTTGTTATCTTATCCATAAAATTATCCTTTTACTTTAAACATTCCTCAAGCGAGTTAATCATACATTTTTGAAAGCGCTCGCATTCTTCTTTTGTTTTGCCTTCAAAACGCAGCGTAAACACTGGTTCTGTATTGCTCTGGCGAATCAGTGCAAAACCGCCGTCAAAAACAATCCGCATACCGTCCAGCGTAACAATTTCTTTAATGCTTGAGCCAAACATATTTTTATTTGCCTCAACACAGTGCTTGAATCTTTCAAGGGTCTGTTTTTTCTTATCATTCGGACAAGGAAAACGAACTTCCTGAGAGGTGCATACTGCATCAAATGGCTTTAGCATATCTTGAATTTTAAATTCAGGATTGAGCTTTTTGTGCTTAGCTATAATCTCTATTATACGGCAGCCTGCGTAAATTGCGTCATCAAAGCCAAAGTATCTGTCTTTGAAGAAGGTATGACCGCTCATTTCACCGGCAAGTACAGCTCCTGTTTCCTTCATTTTTTCTTTTATATAACCGTGACCAGTTTTGCACATAACAGCGTGACCGCCAAGACTATTTATAGTATCAAACAAAACTTGAGAACACTTTACTTCAGATACGACTGTAGGTTTCTCTGCACCGCTGTCAATTAAATCTTCTGCATAAATAAGTAAAAGTTTGTCACCGGTCAATGCTGTTCCGTCAGAAGTTATGACACCGATTCGGTCGCTGTCGCCGTCAAAAGCAATGCCTAAATCTGCTTTCTCCTCAACTACAACCTTTTTTATAGTATCAAGTGTCTTTAAATCACTAGGATTCGGGTGGTGATTAGGGAAATTTCCGTCCGGCTCTGTGAATAATTCAACAACTTCACATCCAAGTTCACGGTACAATTTTGGGGCGACAACGCCGCCTGTTGCATTTGCGCTGTCCACAACTACTTTTATTCCTTTTCCAATAGTGCCAAAGCGCCTTTTCATATCGTCGATATACACAGGGATAATATCTAATTTTTCTGCCAAACCGCACATATCAACTTTATCAGTCCAGTTTTTGAGTGTAATTTCTTTAACTTCTCTAATTTGAGTTTCATTCAGCGTCTGCTTATTATAAGTCATTTTTAGCCCGTTGTATTCTTTAGGGTTGTGGCTTGCTGTTATGATAAGTGCACCTGTAACTTCAGGCATTGTAGCTTCTGAATAATATCCGATTGGAGTTGGCGCAAGCCCTAAATCAATAACTTTTGCGCCGGCAGATGCAACACCAGATATTAATGCTTTAGCAAGTGACGGTGAATGAGTTCTGGCATCACGGGTTACTGTAACCGTAATTTTATCCGGCGTTTTAAGCGAATATTTATGTAAATACTCTATAAATGCACGCCCTACATTGTAAAACAATTCTTCCGTGATATCCTGACAGTAAATGCCGCGTATATCGTTTTTGCCAAATGCCTGTTCATATTTATTCATTAATATTTCTCCCTAATCATTAACTTATGGTATGATAGTAACACGAACGTAAATCAGTTACAACCGGCGGCTATAATGAAAAAATTTATAACTAAAATTCTTAATAATCAGGCATTTGCAGCGGCACTATTTATAGCGCCTGCACTTGCTGGAACTCTTATATTTATCATTATACCTGTCATTTGTTCATTCGGACTCAGTTTTGTAAAATGGGATTTGCTGAATCCTGTTGAATTTGTCGGATGGAATAATTATATTCAGATTTTTAATGAGCCGCTGTTTTATAAAATACTGATTAATACCATTGTTTTTGCTGTTTCAACGTCTGTATTCGGGGTGATTATTCCGCTAATACTTGCTGCAATATTGAATTCAAAGATTCGCGGTGCAGAATTCTATAAAACTGCGTATTTTCTGCCGTTTATTACACCTATGATAGTTATCGGAGTAATCTGGGAGTGGATTTTTGATCCGAATATAGGACTGTTAAACCAGATTCTGCATCTGCACATCAACTGGCTTTACGATGCTAATTTTGCCATGCCTGCACTAATTATTGTTTCAGTATGGAAACTCATCGGATACAACATGGTTATATTTTTGTCAGCATTAAGCGGTATTTCACAGAGTCTTTTTGAAGCAGCAAGAATTGACGGTGCCAATCATTTTCAGGTATTTAAAAACATTACAGTGCCGTTGCTTGCACCTACAACATTTTTTGTTGTAATTATCACCACAATAAGTTCATTCCAGATATTTGATTTAATATACTTGATGACTGAGGGCGGACCTCTGGACAGCACAAACGTACTGGTTTATGCAATTTATAAAAATGCATTTGAATACTTTAATATCGGCAAAGCATCCGCACTAGCCTATGTGCTTTTTGTAATAATTCTTGTTCTTACACTGATACAGTGGAATTTACGCAAAAAACTCGTCTACAACGAAATTGACTAATCTTTTACCACTGTTTTAAACATGTTATTTTTCGGCGCGCCGTTGCCCAGTTTAATTATTTTTTCCAACGCGAATTTCAGTGGATTCATCTTTTGAGAGGCTGTGAATGAGGTTGTTTTTGATTCTGCAAAATCATCCATTGAATAGGCAATATTCACATTTTTCTTTGGCACATACCTTGTAAAACTAACAACAGGATATCCGTCGGAATTTTGTGATATATTCAGTTTTAATCGTGTTAATAAAAATGCACTGTCAATGTTTTTGCGTGCCTGATTGAGTTTTGCGAATTTGTTATGCTCTACTGCATAGTCTGCAACTCTTTTTAAGTCATTGCTATGCAAAAATTTTGCCTGAAATGCGGTCTGATAATTATTTGTATTTTGAATTTGCATGCTAAAAAGTCCTTTCTTGAGTAATAAAACTCTTGAAAGGACTTTTTGCTATATATACAGTTAATTATTTACAATCATTAAAATATTCTTTGAAAATTTTAACACTGCAATACTTGCCGCACATTGTACAAGGTTCACCATTATCGATGTCTTCAAGCGTGCATTTGTCAATTGCTGCTGCGCGCTGAGCATTCCAGTCGAGATTTTTACGCGCAATTGCCATATCTAAATCCATTTGATAAGCTGCCTTATTGCCTCTTGCAAGATCAGCCGAATGCGCTGCTATTTTGCTTGCGATAATTCCCTCTCTAACCTGTTTAGCATCAGGCAGTCCTATATGCTCAGCAGGGGTAACATAGCATAAAAAGTCAGCACCGTGCATAGCGGCAAGTGTTCCGCCGATAGCAGAAGTTATATGGTCATACCCCGGTGCAATATCAGTTACCAGAGGTCCAAGTACATAAAGCGGCGCATAATCAGTAAGCACTTTTATTGTTTCAATCATTGCAGGAATTTTATTAAGCGGAACATGCCCCGGACCTTCGACCATTGTCTGAACACCGGCTTCTCTGGCGCGTTTAACCAGTTCACCAAGAACAAGAGTTTCTGCAACCTGTCCGCGATCACCTGCATCGGCAATACAGCCAGGTCTTAAACCGTCGCCAAGTGAAAGTGTGCAGTCGTATTCGCGTGCAATTTCAAGTAACTCATCATAATATTCGTACAAAGGATTTTCTTTGCCGGTTGCCTTAATCCAGCTTGCAAGCATTGAACCGCCGCGGGAAACAATATCCATTACACGTCCCTGTTTTTCAAGCTGGTCTACAACAAACTTTGTAACGCCGCAGTGTACTGTTATGAAATCAATTCCATCCTGACACTGTTTTTCTATATCAGAAAATAGTTTGTCTTTTGAAAGTTTTGCTATATCTTTAAATTCATCAAGTGCCTCTTTGCCTGCCTGATACATAGGTACTGTACCAATCGGAAGTTTAGTTGCTGCAATAATCTGTTTTCTTGTTCCGTCAATGTCTGAACCGGTTGACAAATCCATCAGGACATCTGCCCCTGTTGCCTCGATAATTCTAACCTTTTCAAGTTCTTGTTCAACATTAGAACGCTCCATTGATGTGCCGATATTAGCGTTAATCTTAACAGTCATTCCTTCACCAACTGCTGTCGGAATAACATCATCGCGTCTATTATTCTTAAGTATTGCAACACGTCCCTGTGCAACCTTTTCACGCACAAATTCAGGCGTTACGCCTTCCTTCTTCGCTATATACTCCATTTGTTCGGTAATCTTGCCCTTTTGTGCTTCCAAAATTTGTGTTGTCATATTATTCTCCCCTTTATCTAAACTATTTGAATAAATTATAGCGGAAAAATAAACATTTGTAAAAATATGATGAAATTTCTTAAAGATTAATTTGCATGAGGTCGATATATAGAGAGTGAAGTGTGAATGGTGAACAGTGAACTGTATTATCAGATTCGGGGAGACAGTTTCACAAAACTTCCAATATGAAACTACAGTTCACAGATAACCGTTCACAGGTCACGGAATAAGGAGTGTGCTATCATGTATAATGAGTTAAAAAACGAAGAAATTATTGTTGAAATTGTAAATCTGGTTGAAAAAATCGAAGATTATAAAGCAGATGTAGATGCATACTGTGAATTTATGAAAGGGGTAATTTTATCAACCTCAGGCTTAAATTAGTCAGGTATTGCATAATTTTGAAAAAATTGTTATATTACCTTTATGATGAAAATTGTTATACTCGGAGGCGTTGCAGCAGGCGCCAAAGCAGCAGCAAAAGCTAGCAGATTAATGCCTGATGCTGAAATTAATTTATACACAGATGACACGCATGTTTCTTATTCAGCATGCGGAATGCCATATTATATAGAAGGTAATTTTGATGATTACAAAATGCTTTTAGTGCGTTCTCCTGAGGAATTCGAACAGCAAGGAGTCCATGTTCATTTGAAATGCCGTGCGGCAAAAATCATGCCTTACTGCAAGCAGGTCTTGATTGAAGATTTGGACAACAAGAAAGCATTTCTTGTTGATTATGACAAACTTATTATTGCAACAGGTGCCAGACCATTTATTCCACCTATAAAAAATGTTAATCTGCCAAATGTCTTTACACTACGTAAAATTGAAGATGCTATAGCAATTAAAGAAAAGGCTTTAAAATCAAAACATGCAACAATAATCGGCGGCGGATACATCGGCATGGAAATGCTGGAAGCTCTTGTAAAACAGAATGTAAAAGTTACCCTGCTTGAATTTTCATCTACAATAATGTCTCTATTTGATGAATGCATGTCAAAGTTAATACTTGAACAGCTAAATTCAATTAATGACGGCAATTTTGAGATATTAACATCTGAACTTGCAACTGAATTTTCCGGTGATACAAATGGTGTCAATGGGGTACGAACAGGTTCAGGCAAATCCTTTGACACTGATATGGTAGTAATTTGTGCAGGAGTTGTTCCAAACGTTGATATTGCACGCGAAGCCGGTATTGAATTGAGCGAAACAGGCGCAATACGGGTTAATGAGAAAATGGAAACTAATATAGAGGATATCTACGCCTGCGGCGACTGTGTCGACGAAAATCTTCTTATTTCCGATACGAGAATTTGGCTGCCATTAGGTTCTAATGCCAACAAAGAAGGTCGATGTGCGGCAATGAACGCCTGCGGAGTTGAAGATAAATTTCCGGGTGTACTAGGTTCAGCCGTCACGCGCTGCCTTAGATTTACAATGTCTATGACCGGATTGAGCGAGAAAAAAGCTGTTCAGCTCGGTTTTGATCCTGTATCTGTAACTGTCACTAAAAACGATAAAGTCGGTTATATGCCAGATGTAAACAATATTACATTGAAACTTGTGGCTGACCGTAAAACAAGACGTCTTATCGGCGGACAGGCTGTAGGTGCCGGAGATGCAGACAAACGGATTAATACACTTGCGACAGCATTGCTTGCAAAGCTTACTGTGGATGATTTTATTAATAACGATTTGACATACGCCCCGCCGTATTCACCTACAATTGATCCGCTGTTGAACGCTGCACAATCACTTCAGGCTAAATTAAATTCAGAAACTAATGCTTAAGTATTGCTGCAATGTATTTGGCAACGCCTTCTCCCATTGAAAAACAACTTGACTGCACTCTAAGCGCGCCCTGCGCCATAAAATCAGCAGAAAGGCATCTGCCCGCAACAAAAAGATTATCAATATCAGCAGACATTAAAGATTCAATAGGAAGCTGATAATCACTATATGCTTTGAGTGTTGAACAGTTTTTCTTGTTAGAATGGACATCAACAGGATAATTTGAAATAACAACAGGATGTTCAAACTTTTTGCCGCTTTTCAAATCTTCAACAGTATAAATGTATTTACCTTTGATTCTGCGCGAAACCCTTACCCCGAGCATATCTGCGATGTTTGAAATATAGGCGTTTTCAAACCCCGGAAAGTATTTGCGGCAGAAAATCAGATACCTGTATATGTTCTGACGCGCCAGCAGCAGGGCTTTTGAGATACTTTTAACCTCTAGTGAGTTGTTATAATCAATTACCCGCGGGCAGTTAAACGCCACGGTGTCAGGCATTCCGGGCACTGTAAATATTTGGAAATAGTTGGTATCATAGCGTTTTAATACCTTGTTTTTCACTGCATCATCAAATAGCGGCTTAAGCGCCCAGTTCTTGTCCTTGTCCCATGTGTAGGCAGTAGAAAGATGAATGTAGCCGTCTATATTTTCAACAACCGAGACATTTCTATCTTTATCGTAGTCTGCAAGCCATTTTGCAAAAGTTTCTAAATCAACTCCGCCCATCATAAAACGAAGAGTAACCGGCTGAAATTCTTTATCCTTTTCAAGAAAATTACAATTTGCTATTTTTCCGATTTCACAATTTCCTGTTGCATCAATTATATATTTCGCTCCGATAGATACCGATAACTTTTTTTGTTCCATATCTATCTCATCGGTAGATACCGATAATATTTCTTTGGATATTTTGACGCGGGTGATGTTTCTGTCCTCTATTTTGACACTTATAATGTGGGTATCAAAAAAGACCTCAACATTTGCTTTTCGCATCAGGTTATCGAGCGCAATTTTTGTAAGTTCTGGATTAAACCAGCCGGAATTGTCCTGAAATGTCGTCTGACCGCCAAGTTCACGCAACTCAGCCGTCAGCGCCTCACGAAATTCCGTATTAATCTGATTATTACCTGATTTCATAATCGGAATAACAAGTGCTGAAGTAATTGTTCCGCCTAAATGAACCTTGCGTTCGATTAATAAAGTTTTAAGTCCGAGTTTGCCGGCAGTGTAGGCAGCCGCGCAGCCTGCAGTCCCGCCGCCAACCACTATTACATCATATTTTTGCATGTTATATATTTTAGTATTTTTGCGCGCTCACGGCAATAGTTTAATAAATGTTTATAAAATAGGTGCGTCAAAACGACGCACCCTACGAGTTCTATCGCTTTGCACACCAAATATATAAATATGCAATGATATATGAATGTCAAATTACAAACGATTCTATAATATTATTAGTTCACTACATGTAGGGTGCGTCGTTTCGACGCACCGAAATATTTGTACCCAAATTGTTTGACGTAGCAATTTTTCTCATGATATAACTTAATTATGCCTAATTATAGAAGATATTATTTACAATATGATTATGTATTTATAACAGTTGTTACATATAATAGACAATATATTTTATTAAAAAATATCAACTTATTCAAACAATCATTAAAAAGGGCAATTGACCGATACGGGTTTGAAATTTATGCAATTGTTGTGTTAGACGACCATTTTCATATTATATTGCAGTTGAATGAATATAGAAATTATTCAAATATTATAGGTAGTATTAAAAAATATTTTTCACACAATTTTGAATCTCAAATTGAAACAACGACAAGTCGAATTAAACGCAAAGAAAGAAACATTTGGCAAAGAAGATTTTATGATCATATAATACGAGATGAAGAAGATTTACATAAGCATATGGATTATATACATTATAATCCGATAAAACATAATTATGTTAAGCGGGCAAAAGATTGGCAATATTCATCATTTTATAAGTTTGTGAAATTAAAATTTTATGATGAAGATTGGTGTGATTTTAGAAACATTAAAGATTTAGAATTTGAATAATAATGCGGTGCGTCGAAACGACGCACCCTACAGGTCTACTGGTCTACGAGTTCTACGTGTCTATTTACTCAAACACACAGCGAAATATGTACTCCATCTTGAAGTTGTTGTTCCTCCAGATGGTCCATCATTAAAGAATCCTAGGACTTTTGAGGCATTGGCATTTCGTTCTTCCTTAGTCCACATTGCAAATACTGGAGAGGCAGGTAGCCCCATTGAAAGTGCGATATCAGAATAATATTCATTATTAGCGTTACTATAATTGTATTTATATACTAAAGAAGAAATTTGATATAATTGGCTTTGAGTTGGCATATTATTTACACCACCACATTGTTTTACTGCACCTGCCCAATAGTCGGTATATGGTCTACCTGATTGGGCACAATGACTTTCTGGACAACAATCTTTTATACCAAGTTCATCTTTAATTCCTTCACATTCGGCAATAGAAGTAACAGGCACAGGTACGAAAGGAGTAGTATAACAAGTACCATTTGTGGTTTTTATTGCACAGTCTGACCCGTCTAAAGATTGAACATTTAATGTACGTAAATCTTTTAATTGTGTATTTGGTTTTTTATATCCTGAAGTATCATACAGCATAGCCAAACAATCTGTTCCAATTCCTTCTTTTGAAGTAGTTATTATGGTGTTATTATATGGATCTTGAGAACATTCCGGGTTGTAAGCTATAATACCGGAAACCCCATCAGCAAATTGGACACCTATAGTCTCAGTCCCCCAATCCTCTTTACCAAAATTTCTTGCTCTCTTTACTCCTTCCATTTCAATTTCTTCTTTATCTGCGCCCCAGTAAACCTTATCTTCAAAACAAGAAGTTATATCATCATTTTTACAAATTTTTGTTATTCGAATATGCTTCTTTAATTCATTAACAAAATCTTCGGTTGTCGAATAACCTGCAAGAGTTTGTTGGGTGTTCATTACTTTTAACGCTTCACCAAGTTTTCTCTGGAACACCATGGAAGCTGTACTCCATGCGCGCTCCTGATAGTTTCTTACAATTGCAGGTATAGTCAATGCTGCAACAACACCGATTATCGCGAGGGTGATTAGTACCTCGGCGAGTGTGAACGCTGCTTTAGCGGGAACCTGATTGTTGGTGCTGGCTAGCCTGCACTCCGCAAGTGTGAATGCATTTAGTTTGTTCATAATAATTCCTCCATATTAAGTTTTACGACTAATAAAGTGATACATAAATCTCATTTTTGAGTAATATATCATTAATAGTAATGTATTATCAAAAAATTGTCAATACGCTCAATAATTTGTAAAATAACTCAAGAGGTAAGTATGACTGCAAGAGAATTTGTAAAAATATTACTGGCAAAAGAGTGTATGACATTAAAAGAACTGGCACAAATTGCATCAGAAAAAGGTACTAAAAAGTTCTCACCCGACGGGCTTTCGCACAAGATGCGTTTAGGCACCTTGCGTTTTGATGACGCGGAATTCTTTGCCAAACTTCTCGGCTACGAAATCGTCCTCAAAAAAATCACAGAAGAAAATTGATTTTTATTTAATTCGTATATCGCTTAGATAGATACTGATAATATTTTATGATAAATATATATTATCATACTTTGTTTGTATTAAAATATATATTAAAGAGTATTTGAGGTACGCAATGTCAAAACAAATAATAGTTATACCTGATATAGGTCTTGCTGAAATATTTGATTATGAACCAACAGTGGATGAAGAACAATTGATAGCTAATGCAGAAATCCAAGCAGAAAAAGATGTTTTAGATAAAATTATCTAATTTTTCAACCTTCTTCCACTGTTTTATGAATTTTGAGCTCGACATTCTTGTACTGTTTTCTACCTCACGATTATGAGCCGCGATAATCGCCTCATTTTGCCCTGTTAAATTTTCATCACGATAAAATATACCTGCTTTAGTTTTTAAAAGCCCTAAATCGTATTCTGAAAGCTCATGTTTAATAAGCGATTTATTTTTCACAGCAATTGTGCCGGTAAATTTGCCCGCTGTTTCATTATAAATTTTACCAACATAAAATCCTGCCTCGAGAAATGCGCTTCTGATATTCGCAGCGTTTGAATACGTCAAAATCATTCCGTCACCCTCAAGATGCGAATAAAGCAGTCTGAAAAAATCAACCGTCCAAAGACATGGACACTTAGCCGGCGTAAAGGCATCTAAAAATACAAAATTATATGTGTTATTATCATCCTTTAAAATTTTACGTGCATCATCAATTTTTAGGTCGAAATTAAAATCAAGCATTTTCAGGGCATTCAGTGCCTTTTTATGACGCCTTGATATATACCGATAATATATATTATGTAAATAGGCGCCTAAATGCCTTAAAAGGGTATATTTACACCCCTGCCATCTGTAACTTTCGAAAAAACGCCTCATATAAGCTGAAAAATATCGGGAGTATTTTTTGCAGGTCAGCAAGGACAAAAATTCATCATCTTGCAAAATTTCAGGGTGATTTTCAAGGATTTTGTAGAGCAAAATTATGTTAACTTCATCTTTTATAGATATTTGGGGCAGATTTGCTGTTTTTGCCAATTTTATCATTTTTTCGATTTTCTCTTGATGAAAATTCATATCCTTGTTGTTAAACCGTTTTTTGCCAGTCACGAAAAATGGTGATAGAAATGCAAGATTTTTATCAGTGTCAATTGCCTTTATAAAAATTTTAAATTTCTGGCTTGTTTGAAAATTGCGAAATTCTGTTGAAGATTTTTCATTATTCAAATCTTCAGATAATTTATTTCTCTTCGCAGACATGTCATGCTTTGAATTTTCGCATGATACGTTATCGGTACCTATCGTTTCGTTATATTTAATATTATCAGTATCTATCGGCGCGATAGATGAATTTTCTATAATATTTTTCTCAGAATTTTTTGGTAAAATATTTTCTAAAAAATAATTTAAAAAACTTTTTGTATTGTAACCGATTCCAAAACAGATATCAAGAATTTTTACATCACGATGCGTTGAAAAATATTCTTCCAAATCTGCGGGCAAAATAAATTTTTCATATGCCTCAGTTAATGCGCCATAACTAGAGTGGTATATGTCATCAGCCTCCGGACTAAACAGCCCTACTGATCCGTCATTTGTAAAATATGGATATAGTTCGTACATAATATTAATATTATATCATAAATTCTGATGTGTGGCAAATATTTTACATTTATAATATAATGCAATAATTGAGTCATTGCGAGCGAATGCGAAGGTAAAAAATGAGTGGATATGTCTATATTCTTTTTAATAAACGAAATGGAACTCTCTATGTAGGTGTTACCTCTAATTTACTTCAAAGAGTCTATCAGCACAAGAGTAAAATGATCGGAGGATTTACTAAAAAATATAATATTGACAAATTAGGATATTATGAAATTTTTGATGATATAGAACAGGCAATAATACGAGAGAAGAAATTAAAAGGCGCCTCAAGACGGAAAAAATTAGATTTGATAGAAATAAATAATCCCGAATGGCTTGATTTGTATTATGAAATAATGGAATAAGCTGGATTGCTTCGCGTTCGCTCGCAATGACGTGCGCGCAATCATGTTTCATATTTTGTCAAGTGTTTGGCGAATATATTATTTATTGTATAATAACAATGTAGGGCAAGCACACAGCTTCTCCGTCACACGCAATTTACGTAGAAATTGGACGGAAAGGAGGTTGTCACTATGGTTGATAAAATAATAATGCTATTACTTGCATTTTCACTAACAGTAATAGCACTAAAATTAAAACCGTAGGGTGCGTAGCAAGCCGTTAAGATAATTGGACAAAGTCTTAATGGCTTCGCCCTACATTTATATTATTTACGATGTTTCATATTTTGTCAAGTGTTTGGCGGAATATATTTTATAAAATTTTTTTCTGTTATAATATATATGGAAAGTAAAGAGGAAAAAGATGAAAGTAAGCGTGAAAGTGCCGGCAACATCGGCGAATTTAGGACCCGGATTTGATTGTATGGGGCTTGCGATACCTATATATAATACAATTACTATTGAAGAAACCGTTTTGCCGGGAACAGGGATTGAGATTAACGTATTGGCTGCGGAAAGTTCTGAGAATGAATTGTTGATGGAACATATTCCAATGGACGAAAACAGTATTGTATACAAGGCTGTAGAACTTTTGTATAATTCTATCGGACAGACACCGAGTGAACTGAAAATAACTATACAATCTGAAATTCCTATAGCCAGAGGACTTGGCAGCAGCGCATCAGTAATCGTAGGGGGTCTTATTGCAGCTAACGAACTTCTTGGCAGACCCGCTGATGAAACGGCACTATTATCAATTGCGACAGAAGTTGAAGGACATCCGGATAATGTAACTCCGGCGATTGTCGGCGGACTTGTTATCACATCTCAAGAAGATGACGGCAGTATTGTTTACAGAAAACTGGATTGGCCTGAAGAGTGGCATTTGACTGTTTGTGTGCCTGATTATGAACTCGCTACAGATATTTCGCGTTCTGTTCTGCCTAAGGAAGTGCCTATGGCTGACGCTGTTTTCAATGCAAAACGCATGGGGATGTTTGTCCATGCCGTTCACACAAAAGATATTGAACTTATGAAACTTGCTTTAAAAGACAGATTACATCAGCCTTATCGGACAAAACTTGTACCGGGGCTTGAAAAAATTGTTGCAAATTTAAAGCACGATGAAAATGTAATAGGTACTGTTTTGAGCGGTGCCGGACCTTCTATTTTAGTAGTTTCAAACGGTAAAGGACTGGATAAAATCAAGTCAATTGTGCGAGATACGTGGGCTGATTTGAATGTAAAAGCACAAATTTTTGATACAGTAATTGAAAAACAAGGCGCAACAATTGTCTCAAATGTGAACGGAGAACAGACGGACTAGTACGCTTTTATATATTGGTCACAGTGAGCCTGTGCGTCGAAACAACGGCACCCTACCGTTCTTAATCACTACGGCAACCCACTTTCTTTAATCACCTAATAATATAAAAAAGCTCCCGTTTGGGAGCCTTTTATGTTATTTATATTATCCTCCGCTGCCGTAGTTAGGTTTAAGATTTTCGGCGCCGCTCTTAATATTTTCTTTTGCACCATCTTTCCATTGTTTGTTGAGTTCAAGTTCTGCCTCAATGTTAGCTTTTTCAACTTCAAGATCAGATTCTAAATCCTTCAGCGGTTCTAATTGCATTTCTTTCATCAATTCTGCTTCTTGTTCTATGCTTGCAAGATATGTCTGTAAGCTTGACTGAGTTAGCATATTCTGCTGCTGAATAGTATTGTTGATACTTTGCTGCTGTGTAGCATTAAGTGATGATAAAGCAGAAGAAAATGCACCAGGATTATTCATAAGTGATGCTGCATCAACAGTGAACCCTGCACCTCTAAGTGCATTGGCCTGATTAGTAAATATACTTTGATTCATAGTCGCACGTGCCATATTCTGTTGCGTACGCATCCAGTTGTTAATATTTTTTTCAACAGCTTGAGACTGCTTCTGTGCGGTCCTCATTTGAGACATAACAGAGGTGAGACGGCGTTGCAGTCTGTTCTGCTCACGCGTCAGTATTAAGTTTAAAAAATTACTGGTTAAAAAACCCATGTCTCGACCTCGTCTTTATACTCTTAAATATATAAAGTATATACTCTTTATTAAATTGCCTAATATATAATATATGTTAACAATTTGTTACAATTGTGTTAACATATCAGATTAATTGCATTTTGGAGATATTTAATCTAAAATATGTTGTGTAAAATTGTAAAGGAGCAAATGCAATGATTAAGAATTATTTCACAAGTAAGTATATAATTTTCGCAGTACTTGTTATTGCACTACTATTTATTATTCCCAAAATTTCCGGAATTCTAATGTTGTTTTTCGGGGCATATGTAATGGCATGTGCACTTGTTCCTTATATAAACAAGCTGGAAAAGCATATGAAACGAAAGTGGGCAGTTGCTATTGCTGTATTTGGTGGAATTGCAGCAGTTATTGCGGTATTTATCCCGATATTTTTTGTTGCATACAAAGAAATACGTACGTTCTTAACTTATTTCCCGCAAAAGTTACAATTTGTAACAAATTATTTAATGAATTTCCAATTCCACGGCAAAAGGCTTGCGGATTTGTTTGACCTCAGTTCTATTGTAGGCTCATCATCAACATCACAGTTTGCGCACGGCGTTTTCAGTCAGAGCTGGAATATAACGGTTGGGGTATTTCAGTTTCTCGTTGTTGCAATTGCTTTAACAATGATTGTATATTACATTTTAATGGATAAAACTTACCTCAGGAACAAATTTCTGGAATTTTTCCCTTCTACACTACGGGAAAAAGCAAATCATATTTTGACATCAATAAGCAGTAAAGTCGGCGGATACGTGAGAGCACAGATACTTTCAATGATAGCTGTCGGTATTATGACAAGTATTGTACTGATGGTTTTAGGTGTCGAATATTCTGTGTTATTGGGATTAATATCCGGTGTTCTTGACATTATTCCGCTTTTAGGACCTACAATTGCGCTGGCTGTGATTTTACTAGTTGCATACCCGCTCGGTGCAGTAAAAATTATACTTGCTATCCTCGGGTTCTTTCTTGTTCAACAGTTATCAAATTATGTTGTCAGACCGGTTTTATTCGGCAAATTTATGGCATTACATCCGTTGATGATATTTCTGGCGCTGTTTGTTGCTGAGCAGTTTTTAGGATTCTGGGGGGTAATCTTATCACCAGCTATTGCCGCAACAATTTGTGTGTTAATAGATGAACTGTACATAATGCCGATTAACAATAATAATGAAGTGACAGCCGATGAATAAAGAAACTTTTTTATATCCTGCAATACATACAAAGAATGCTGATTTTAATATGTGGCTGGCGTTTCCAGGTCCATACTCATTTGCCATGTCATCTCTCGGATTTTTGTGGATGTTTAAAAGTATTGATGAACTTGAAGATGTTAATGTTGAACGAATTTATTCTGATACCAAAACTACAGTATTGCATAAAGAGAGCATCAACCTGTTTGGATTTTCTTTTTCGTTTGACACTGATTTTTTGACGATATTTTCAATGCTTGAACGATTTGACATACCGCTAAAATCCAGTGAACGCAGTGAAGAGCATCCTTTTGTATTTGCCGGCGGTCCTGTTGTCAGCGCGAATCCTGAGCCTTACAAAGATTTTTTTGATTTTGTCATAATCGGTGATGGTGAAGACGTAAATTTAAAGGTTGTGGAAATATGCCGCTGTAATAAAGGCAAACCGCGGGATTATGTCCTGACAGAGCTATCAAAGCTTGAAGGGGTATATGTCCCTAAATTCGGCAGTCGGACGATAAATAAATTAACTAAAAAACTTTCTGAGTGTATTTATACTCCTATTTTGAGTGACGGCGCCTTTTTTAAGAATACATTTATTCTGGAAGTTTCCCGTGGATGCGCCAACCGATGCGGTTTTTGTCTGGCGTCATATTTGAATCTTCCATTAAGATTTATGCCTTATGAAGAATTAATCAATGTTGTTAATCTGGGACTTGGCAAGACCAACAAAATTGCGCTTTTAGGAGCACAAATCAGCGCTCATCCGCATTTTAAAGATATTTGTAAATATATTTATGACAGGATTTCAAAAGGCGAAAAAATTGAGATGAGTGTTTCATCTTTACGAGTAGACGCTATTACGCCGGATGTAGTAAAAACACTTGTTGCAGCGGGGCAGAAAAATTCTACGCTTGCAATTGAGGCGGGCAGTGAACGCTTACGTAAGGTAATAAATAAAAATGTTTCAGAAGAACAGATTTTTAACGCTGTTCGAATTGCACGTGATAATGGACTAAAGGGTCTGAAATTCTACGGAATGCTCGGGCTGCCAACTGAAACACAAGAAGATTTAGACGAAATAATCAAACTCGCTGAAAAATTAAAAACAGAATTTAAAGGATTTGATATATCTTTCGGATTTTCGAGTTTTGTGCCTAAGCCGCATACGCCTTTTCAATGGTGCGGCAGAGAAAAAACAAAATCACTTGAGG
Organism: Candidatus Gastranaerophilales bacterium; assembly: GCA_944323045.1. Taxonomy (GTDB): domain Bacteria; phylum Cyanobacteriota; class Vampirovibrionia; order Gastranaerophilales; family Gastranaerophilaceae; genus CALUVH01. Next base: position 54,931 of record CALUQX010000006.1, read on the forward strand.
ACAAGTCTAATTTTATAAAAAAAGAATTGCACAAACTCGGAGTTTCTTCATCTGTTTCCAGCATAAAATGGGATTACTGGCAGGCTGTGCTTTCGCGCGGGGATGGCAGTTTTACGGATTTTCTTATTGATGTATACAAAAAAGGCGGGAAAATTGGTGCTTTTAAATCCGCCGCAAAATTGCATAACATTAACACAGATTATTACGCTTATAATGACTTTAACCTTGAAGACAGATTGCCATGGGACTTTATAGAATTACGTCCGGGCAAAGATTTTCTAATCAAGGAACATAATCGTCTGCTTTATAATAATTAAACAGGAACACAGCCGGAATATTTAAGACTTGCCCATGTGTCATAATAGCTTATCTGTGTAGCAGAACCAGTTCTAACATATATTCTGCCAACCATAGCATGAGAAAGCCCTATTGCACTGCAAACAGCAGCCTGAATAACCTCCGGGTGTGTAACAATAATTATTCTGTTGCCAATATTGTCTGCAACTATTTTATCAATAGATTTTTCCACGCGCGTGATAAAATCAGACCATGATTCTTTTTCTCCGTAAAGTTTTTTATCAGGATTCAAGAAAGATTCTTCGACAGAAGCGTGATTTTTTTCTTCTATCTGGTCAAAAGTTAACCCGTTCCAGACACCGCAAGATTTCGGGTGCAAATCTTCTATAATTTCGAACTCCTTTTTATAGAGTTTGGCTACCAATTCGGCACTTTGAACAGTTCTTAAAGAAGGCGATGCATAGATTCTATCATTATTGACTCCGCGCTGTTTCAAAAACTCACATATTTTTTCCATTTCTTCATAACCTGCCTCGTTTAGCGGCGGATAATGTTCCGCATCAGAGAATCTGTATTCGTCTGAATAAATAGTTGCCCCGTGGCATATATATGTAATTTTACATTTTCTATCAAATAGCATTATTAAAACTCCTTAATAATATTAAGCCTGTTTTTTATAATTATAGCATATTTTCTTGTTTTGTTGTATAGTATAATCAGAAATACACTATTTGATGGAGATTGGTTATGCGCGGTAAGGCTTTTAAATTCGGAGACAACATTTCTACAGATCATATTGCACCGGGAAGATTATTCCATTTGCGTTCTAATTTGCAGGAATTTGCAAAACATGTTCTGGAAGATGCTGACCCGACTTTTGCAAGCAGAATGCAAAAAGGTGATTTTGTTGTCGGCGGCAAAAATTTTGGTTTAGGGTCTTCGCGCGAACATGCTCCGCAAATTATTAAAATTGCCGGTGTTGGAGCTGTTATCGCAAAATCATTTGCCAGAATTTTCTACAGAAATGCAATAAATATCGGACTTTTGGCTATTGAATGTGATACTGATGCAATTGATGCCGGTGACGAATTGGATTTGGATATTGAAAAAGGCATCCTGAATGATTTGACAAACGGCGCAATCATTCCTATTGAGCCGCTGCCGCCTGTTATGATTAAAATGCTTAATGACGGCGGACTGGTCGAACATATTAAAAAGAACGGCGATTTTAAATTAACTTAATAACTTAATTTTCTGCGCAAAATATTTTTTGTTCGTTTTTTACATTATTTATGATGTACTAATAAATAATAGTTGAGGTCTCATGAAAATACACAACATATCATTTAACAGTGCGTACAAACCGCACCAGCAATTACGTTTCACCGGCAATAAACCGGTCAACCAGTCTGATTCTGAACTTGTTTATACACAAAATTACAGCAAACCAAGAACATTTACACTTTCTGACAGATTATACGAATCTGATATTGAAAAAGAAGATGAAATAAGTATTCCGGATATAATTTTTCGCAATGATGAACTTTTTGACAAAAGACGCGATGAAGTAACTGACGATTACTCCAGTTACGACGAAGACGACATAAAACCGGTAAGAGAACAGTTCTATTATCCGTTTAATCCTGATTATCTTATTAATAAAGATGAATATTTTGATACAAATGAGTGCTTTAATACAGATATTTTGCAGCCAAATGCATATGAGCTAATGATGAAACATTATGCCATAGTTAATAATATAGAGCTGCATGGTAACAACGATATATATATGGATGCAATTAAGTTAACGCGCTATGGAAAAAGAACTATAAACGGAAAATTACGAAAAGAACTGGAGAAAAAACTTGACCATTATGATATAAAAACCGCCGCTACAGTCGCAAATACCGCAAAATTACAGGATAGAAATTTCAATGAATCAGTCAATTATGATTTGTTTGAAGACGGGTTCAAACTTGCAAAAAGATACCCTGCAGAGGATGTAGAGCAAATGATGAATTCCTGCGTGCTAGAAGATAGATTCTGCAATGAATACTATTCACCTGCGACAATGAATTTCATCGGAAGACTTCTGACTGATTTATCAGCAGAAGAAGCGTCAACCTGCGCTGAACACGTTGTTACCCGCACAGAATATGACGGGGTTCGCTATGATCACGACAAAGCCTACAATATATTTAAACTCCTCAAAATATATCCAAAGGAAGAAGCTCTGGCAAGAATTGAAAAAATAAATCCGGATACCCCTATTGACAATGAGTCATGAAGGTAGTTTAATTATATTACACTTGGCTGAAATATTCGTGCTGGATTTTTGGCTCTGTGAGGCAAAAATAGGACGTAGGGACATAACAAACAGTGTTTGTGAATGAGTTGTAAATGTCCGGCAGTCCCGTCATAACCGGAATGCGTAAGGGTTTCAGGATTATGATTTTGCCGATTATGTTACTAATAATAAGGAGAAAAAAATGCCTACAATTAACCAGCTTGTTCGTAAAGAACGCAAAAAGCTAACTGACAAAACAAAATCTCCGGCTTTGATGGATTGCCCGCAAAGACGCGGAGTTTGCACAAGGGTTTACACAACTACCCCTAAAAAACCTAACTCAGCTTTAAGAAAAGTTGCAAGGGTTAGATTAACTAACGGTTATGAAGTTACTTCATATATTCCAGGTATCGGTCACAATCTGCAGGAACACAGTGTTGTTCTTATCAGAGGCGGCAGGGTTAAAGACCTTCCGGGTGTTCGTTATCACATCATCAGAGGTACTTTAGATACTGCAGGTGTTGCTAACAGAGCACAAAGCAGATCTAAATACGGTGCTAAGAAAAATGCTAAGGCTAAAGGAGGTAAGAAGTAATGTCTAGACGTTCTAAACCAGCTAAACGTGTTCCTTTAGCTGATCCGGTATACAACAGCGTTGATATCTCAAAATTCATTAACAGAATTATGAGACGCGGTAAAAAGTCATTGGCTGAAAAAATCTTTTACTCAACAATGACAAGAATTGAAGAAAAAACTAATGAAAAAGCGCTGGATTTATTCCAGAAAGCACTTTCTAACGCAACTCCACTGTTAGAAGTTAAAGCAAGACGTATCGGTGGATCTACTTATCAAGTTCCTATCGAAGTTAAAGCTGACAGAGGTTTTGCACTCGCTTCTTCATGGATTATTGAAGCTGCTAAGAAAAGAAACGGCAAATCTTTCATTGATAAATTAACAAATGAATTGATTGATGCATCAAACGGTTCAGGTGCAGCATGCAAAAAACGTGAAGATACTCATAAAATGGCTGAAGCGAATAAAGCTTTCGCTCATTATAGATACTAATTTTCGTGTTATACGTTCACGCCGCGTGTTTTATAAATCACGCGGCTTTTTTTGTGAACATAATAAAACTAGAGTATGCTTTTTATTGCAAGGTTTATTGTTTCAAGTTTATCTGCATTATTTTTTATTAGTTCAAGATTTGAGAGGATACTGTTGTATATTTTTTCAGGTTCTTTGTTGTCGTCAGTATCAAATAGTTCTGCGGCAGTGACATTAAGCACATCTGTAAGTTTTTCAAGGGTTCTTGCGGATACAAACCCTCTGCCTGTTTCAATCAAACTCAACGATTTGATTTCTACTCCAAGTAATTCCGCTAAACGGTCTTGAGTCAGTCCTTTAGCTTTTCTAATCCGCTTAATATTATTGCCAAGTGTTTTACAAATACGATTTTGCATATTTACTCCTATTATTAATAGTATTTATAAGAAATAATAAGTTAACCCCATTAAAATACTTGCAATAAGTAGTTAAATACCTTATAATAAAAGAGTAGTTTAACACCATTCATGGAGGCATTATATGTCAAGAAAATTTAACGCTTTTACACTTGCTGAAGTACTTATAACCCTTGCAATTATAGGGATTGTAGCAGCATTGACCATCCCAAATCTCATCCACTCCTACAAGAAAAAAGTCGTAGAAACTAAATTGCTGAAATTTTACACAGTTATGAATGAGGCTATACGCCGCTCTGAAATTGACAACGGCGATAAAAAGAACTGGAATTTTCCTACAAATCAGTGGGCAGACAGCAAAGAAGAATTTTATAATAAATATTTCAATAATTATATAAAAAGTGATAAAAGAATAAAGGACGAAGACGAATACAATGTCTATTTTACTGACGGCTCAGCAATGCTAATTAGACACAGAGCGACAGACTATATCTACTGTATAGATGCTAAATATTTGAAAGAACATGAAAAATATACCGCAAGTAAATGTTTTAGATTCGGTTTTTATCCAACTGGCACCGATCCTGATATTGAATATTCACACAAAAATTACCTGGATAAGGGACTTGAACCATATGTGTCAAATTTGCATTACGTTGCTGACGGCGATTCTCTAACCGCCGAATGTGTCAAAGATGATAATGATGAATGCGTGTATCTTGAAGAAAAGGATTTATATACCAATAAACTCTACGCAACTAAAATAATCCAGCTAAATAACTGGAAAATTCCTGATGACTATCCGTGGAAACTTTAACCCAATATTCTATCAAGATCCTCGCGGGCAGAAGTCATATTATTTATGCTGTACAACTTTTTGAATGCATCAAGCGTTGTCGGATTCATTATTGTCGGAAGACAGTTTGACATATAAATATTTTTTGCCCCGCGCCTGTGAAGTCTTATCATGCCTGCAAAAGCTGCATTGTCACAACGCGTTAAAAAGAATGTTACATTCGGGCTGTCAACAGGTATAATGTCAAATAGGCGTGTTAAAAGCATAGTGACAAGTGTATAATCATTAGCGACATTCAATGTAAATATATTTTCTCCTGCTCTTGAATATGAAAATGTCAAGACAACAGAGTCCGGTGGCAATGCTCTGTAAAACTCACCAAAATATGATTCCAGAGAATTTGTAGGATTAGAGAGTCCGACTATAAACAAATGCTTATATTTTCCATCCGTCAGACCTGTTGATATATCGTTAAATAGTTTTTCAATTTTATCCCAACTGAACCCGATTATTGCAGACTTTCGGCTCTGACCGCGCGTAAACCCTTTTGTAGTAAGTGCTCCTTCTATAAGCGGTTCCAGATTGCGGGCATCCAGTTTTGCTATACCTTTTGGCGGAATATCATCAGTCGTAAATATTCTGCCGCGATAGAGATATTCAACATTGTGTGCTTCATTTTTAGTAAGCAGTATTGCGCCCGGAAATGTTGCAAAATCGAGAACAGAAGTTTCTACCCCATTGCCAAAGTGCCCTTTAAGATTCTTATAATCTGAGAATACAGAATAAGCATGCGCAATGAGAAGATTTCCATTGGTATAGACATCAATTTCTTTATCATTAACAGTCTCCAGAACATCTTTTAACTCAGAAAGATTATTTCCTGAAACAAGAATGGCTTTTCCGGGTGTCGTTGACTGCGAAACCTCTTTTTCTATAATCTCACCGAATTTTTCTACCTTGACTTCATTTAATCGTTTCATAAGTTCTGCACACAGGTCTGATATTTCATATATTGAAGATTTAATTTTTTCTTCATCAAGTTTTTGTTGATTATATAGATTTAATGCACGTATAATTTCATTATTGGCGCTATCAATACAAATTCCGTTATCGTTAAGTTCCTGTATAAGCATGGCAAGTGATTTTAGTACAGAGAACAAAATTTCTGCATAATTTTTCACCTGCTTATTTTGCCCCTTATATTTGTTCTTAAATGCTTTATCACCTTCTCTTATAAGTTTATTTAATTCAGTATTATTTGAAAACTTAATTGGCGGGTTGAATTTGTCAAAATTCATGCCGCGTTCATCGCATATTGATTTATAAAGGCGCTCAGTGTTAATAAAATTTGAGAATATGTTATTAATAATTTTTAGCATCTGCTCATCGTTATACTCTTGAAGTGAGGACAAATATACAAGATTATACGCCATATCCAATTTAATCCTGTCATTTTTAGCCCCGAGAAGCTCCAGTTTAACCACATAATAAGCAAGCGCCCTGAGCATCACAAACATAACTTCCTGTAATGCTGTAATATCCGGTGAAATTGAACAGACGCCTCTGGATACACATGTGTTGTAATCATTTTGACTTTGCTTAAAATTATTATAAAACATTTCTACCTACTTTTCTTTACTAACATAATTAATAATTTCGTCAGACTCATACATTGAAATATTGTTATCCGTATCATACAAAAACGGCACCTGTTCCCTGCCTCCTAGCTCTATTAATTTATCAAGATTACTACCTTCGCGTATATTTTTCTTTGTATACGGAATATTGTTTTCATCCATATAGTGCATAACTTTTAGTGAATATGGACATGTCTCCAAAATATATAATTCATACATTGTTAGCGCTCCTTTCATACCTGTATTATAGATATTCATTGAAGAATTTAATTGCCCGACATGTCAATTTTATAAGGTATATAATTGCATCTTAAATATTTTTATATTAAAGTTAAAGCTATGAACAAACGTAATATATTATTTGTTTTTGGAACACGTCCGGAGGTAATAAAACTTGCCCCTGTTATTCTGGAACTTAAAAAACATCAAGAGAAATATAACGTAATTATATGCAATACAGAACAGCAAAAGGAACTTTCAAATCAGACATTGCAGTATTTTGGTCTGAAGGCAGACATAAACCTCGATGTAATGAGACCTGACCAAACGCTTTCAGAAGTTCAAGCGCGTATATTAACTGCACTGGATAGGGTGTATAATGAAAATAAAATTGATGCCACAATAGTGCAGGGCGATACAATGACTGTTCTTTGCGGGGCATTATCTAGTTTTTATAGAAAAATTCCTGTGTTCCATGTTGAAGCCGGTCTGCGCTCATATGATATTTATGAGCCGTTTCCTGAAGAGGTTATGCGTCAGATGACCTCCCGTGTGGCGGAACTTAATTTTGCGCCTACTGAAAAAAATCGTCAGGCTTTGCTGAAAGAAAATATTGACGGCGATAAAATTTTTGTAGTGGGAAACACTGTAATAGATGCGCTTTTCTGCCTTTCTGACGCAACTATGCAGGCGGCAGGGAGATTCTTTGAAGAAAATGGTATTTCCGTAAATGATAAACTTGTATTGATAACCGTTCACCGCCGCGAAAATCACGGGGAAAGGATTAACAGAATACTTGATGCAATAGAACATCTGGTTATGGAATATTCTGACCATACTTTTGTTATACCTGTTCATCCAAATCCAAATGTAAAAGATAAAATATACACAAGACTTAACAAATACGAGAATATTAAGCTGCTTGCCCCGCTTGATTATCCAAATCTTGTATATCTGATGAAACACGCAAAGTTGATACTGACAGATTCCGGCGGAATACAGGAAGAAGCCCCGTCATTCGGCTGCCCGACTCTTGTAATGCGTTATGAAACTGAACGTCAGGAAGGCATTGACGCAGGTGTCTCCAAACTTGTCGGGGCAGATTACGAAAAAATCATATCAGAATCAGAAGAAGTTCTTGCTAAACAATTTACGCAAACCAGATTAAAAGCCCAAAATCCTTACGGAAATGGGACTTCCGCAAAAGCAATTGAGCATATTATAACAGAATATTTTAAAAATATTGTATAGTTACAGACGGTACTTTTATTTTTTACTTGCTGACCCAAGCTAGACTTTTGTCAAATTCTGGTACTCACGTAGAGTTTTGACATCACTTCTAAATGGCAGACTTACATAGTTGCGCTGGAGTTTGTAGTTAAGACTTGGCATTCCCGCTTTGTAAAACTCAATTTCTCTGTCGCGCATATTAAGTTTTTTAACAATTCTTCTGTTCTTTGATTTGAGATGATGAATCATCAATGCAGAAAAAGCAAATAAACACAACGCCCATGTTAATTTTTCTTTTGCAAACCTGTCGCCAACCTGTATTGGGGCAGAATTAGGCGTGTTAAATATTACATTGGCATCAGCTATATTTTTTGCATTGATATATACTTTAACTTCGCCGTTAGAAGCCTTTTCAACAATAATACCGTTTGCATTAGTTGTATTTTTATAAAGAGTGTTAACATTTCCTGCTGCAGAAACCCCTTTCAAAGTAAGTTCCATAGAATCGGCTGATTTAACGGATTTTTTAACTTTAGCCGGTGCATCTGAGCGCAATACTACATTATAAGTGTTATCAACGCCTTCCAGCACAACCGAATTCAAATAATTTTCCGCCGAAAATGCCGGTATCGATGTGTTAAGTATAACTATTAAAAATATCAAAAATAATCTTTTCAACTTATTTTTCCCCTAATCTTCTTACATACTAATCATAATTATTTGAGATGTTTTGGACATCAATCTATCGGATTATAATAATATAATTCTATAGGTTGAATTTATGCAGAAAATAAGCGAATTGACATCTGTAGTTCAGTATTGAAGAATATGTAAACAAATGTTACAAATCCAGCCATGCTTGAAATTAGAAAAGAGAGGAAGTTTTTATATAAATGTAAGCACGAGATGATTAAGGAGCAAGAGATAATGAACGGAATTACAAGTAAATCTTCAAGCAGAGCTAATCAAACAGAAAGCACAAGACCTGCAAAAACAGTAGAAACAGCGGGTTCACTTGCGATGAATTCAGCTTTTGATTACTTTTCAGTAAACACATATGATTCATTTTCTTCAAGCAATCCATTTTCAGTAAATTACGCACAGTATGCAGACTGTACAGAGGGAACAACAGTTGCATATAGCGGGGGATTTTTAAGTGATTTTTCAAATGCCGTATCAACACTTAGTACAGGCGGGTTCAGCGGCGGAGCCACGGCATCCTGCGGGGCATCATCAGGCGGATGCAGTTCAGGCGGCGGTTTTACATCATTTTGTTAAGATAGGGGCTCTGTGAGCTGTGACCGGTGAACAGGCGATTGGTTGTTTTTTTAAGACGATAAGACGTTAGGACGTGTCTTGGATTTGCTCCACGCTCACAGAGTTTCGCCTAAAAGCCTTGCGGCTTAGTCGGCTCAATCTGTTCGCTATCCGGACTCGCTTTGCTCCGTCCGTACGCAAATCCGCTCTGCTCGCAATCCGCAAGTGCGCGATGACAAGAAAACATCAGGCAACATGGAATATCCACATTGACTCATAAAAGGCACTAAGTTACTAAGGCACTGAGGCATTAAGTATTTAATAAAAATAAGGCAACGCTCTATTCTTGCATTGCCTCATTTTGAAATCCTCTTAATCACCTAGTCACTTCAGCAAGAGGCTCTGCCTCTTGCTGGAAAAATCGCATGAATTGGAAATTGGGAAATTAATCACCTACGCAAATCGCAAGAAAGTCGTCGCCGTTGCGGTAGCCCCAGACAGAGTCAGAGAGGCTATACCAGAATTGGCGAGCGCTGGCGTAGAAATAGCTAACCTCTTGACCTGAAAAAACAGTGATCATGTCTGGGCGAGGTGCGGCTGAGATGAATTGCGAAGCTTTTGTTGTGTCTAAGCTTATTCCGCTTACATTTTGCTGAGCACCTATTGTGCCATCGTAATTGTATAAGTAGGTTGCCAATTGTCCCAGCTGTTCCTTTGTTGGCATGTTTTGGACCCCACCGCAGGCTTTTACTGCACCTGCCCAATAATCAATTTCCTCTCCGCATGCTTTTATCCCCAGTTTGCCTTCTGATACTGCCTGATTACATTCCTCTAATGTCATCGGGCTATACCCTGTTCCAGGGGCTAGTAACTTGTTTATACACATACCGCCTACTAGATCTTTCTTAATCATACAGCCAAGTTTTTTCACATTTGCGTTCTGATTTACGTCCTTACCCAAGATATTCGGATTTTTGTGTCCAGATACGTCATACAATATTGCCATGCTTGCCTCAGTCGCACTAAACTGATTATTGAATGGTTGTTGGTCGGTCTGTGGATTATATGCAATTAGGGCATTTATTCCATTAGCAAATTGTACACCAACCGTCTCTGTGCCCCAATCCTCTTTGGCAAGTTTGGCGGATGTCTTTAAATTCGCAGCGTCCACTTCCTGACCGTCCGCTGTTAAAATTGTTCTTTCAAAGCATTTGCTTAAATTATTGCTATCACATACATTGGTTATTTTGATTTTCTTCTTTAATTCGTTTACAAAATCCATTGTCGAATTGTAACCGGCTAGTTTTTCTTCTGTGTTCAATTGTTTTGCGGCAACCTCAAGGCGTTTTTCAAATACATCTTTTGCAGTTGCCCATGCCTTTTCGTTGTAGTTCTTAACTAGACTTGGTATCGTTATCGCTGCCACTACGCCAATGATGGCCAGAGTTATGAGTACCTCCGCCAAAGTGAATGCTTTAATTTTTTTCATACGTAATCTCCTTGTAGTTTTATTAATTAAATTAATTACTAATTATAAATAATTTATATCATGATTTAAATTATGTCAACTTATTAATAAATTTATTATGATTAATACTATGATAACTTTTAAATTAGATGATTTAATATGGCAGCACAGAAAAACCGCCGAAGAGGTTCGTATAGCTACAGGAATAAGCGCCGCAACACTATCTAACATTCGGAACAATAAAAACATAAACATCAGTGTGCACACGCTGGACAAGCTGTGCAAATACTTTCACTGCAAAGTCGGCGATATTATGGAGTATGTAGAAGACTAATCAACGACTGCGCACCAAAAGCCTAATCCACATCTACAGGCTCACGCAAAATCTTTTCAATAGCTTCCCTTGCCGTAAAGACAAGCGCCTCAGGAACATTAGAAATTGTCGTAAACTGTCTCAAAACATCAACAACACGTTTGAATGAACGCACAATATCACCTTCACCCATGTCAATATCTTCGGTCACTGTTTCCCATTCAGCGCCCTCAACCCATAATTCTATCATTGAGGAAAAATAAGGATTTATATACATCGGCGCCTCCACTTGATAGCGATTCTGGACTTTTTCAACTTTACGTCTTATATTTCTGATTAGATTCAAAGTCTTGCGAATAGGTTCAGAAAAAGGTCTGTAAGGAATATCAATACGCAAATCCTCTGTTGTTATAGCACAAACAACACCCGCAAGCTGTGCAGGAGTAAGATTGTCTAATACACCGGAGAAAATGATTTCCGCAATAAATAATTCGTTTTCTGAACGTATCTGTGCTGTTGTGATACCTTTAGCAGTTGGATAATCTTCAACAATGTATCCCATATCAACCAGAACAGAACGGTGCGCAAGGAATTTGTTCCAGAAAATATCGCGCTGACGCTCAATCTCTTTTGCTAATTTGTTTTGTTTAACCTTTAAACGCTCAATAACTTCAATATTCTTTGCGTGTTTTTTGTAAAGTTTACAGTTGTCACATGCACAGTCATGCATTTTAGCAAGCATTTCTTTTGTTTCCTGCCCGAATTTAATCACTTCATCAGAAAGCGGTCTGTGCTTTGATTTTTCCTGCTTTAATATCTTCTTATAAGTCTGGCGGTTTTGAACATAGATATTACGCAATTTGTTATATTCAAAAAATTTGTCGTCACAGAGTTTATGCGGGCAGGCAAACTCGCGTGCTTTAATTTCCGCATTATAAGCCTCATCCAGTTTTAAAAGCGGCTGGAGGCGGGAACCGGATGAAAAATATCCAAAACTTTTTAGAATTAATTCTTTTGCCTCATCAAGGCTGAAACGCTGTAATAGATTCAATACCATTGAATAACTCGGTGAAAAACGGCTTTCCAGAGGATTGGCAGGACTTAATACAAGTTCCGCAACCTCTTCTGGTGACTGAAACTGGGTTCCTACAACAGTAACATAACCGACTTCATCCATACCACGACGACCAGCGCGACCGGACATCTGCAAAAATTCGCTTGCAGTAAGCATTCTGTGACCGCTGTCTGTGCGTTTGCTTGTAGAACTTATTACGGTAGAGCGTGCAGGCATGTTAATCCCCGCAGCAAGAGTTTCGGTCGCAAAAACAACTTTAATAAGTCCTTTCTGGAACAGTTTTTCCACAAGGTTTTTCCATGCCGGTAAAAGTCCGGCATGATGTGAGGCAACTCCGCAAAGCAGGTATTCAATGTGTTTATTGCCGTAAAGATGCGGATTTTCAGCAATATATTCATCCACAAATTGTCTTATCTGTGCTTGCTCAGCCCTTGTTACCAGACTTAAAGAGGTGGCACATTTTTCCATCTGTTCATCACATTTTTTGCGGGAAAAAGTAAAATAAATAGCCGGCAGCATGTCATTTTCCGCAAGATTGCGAACAATATCCTTTACATAAGAACGCTGCTTATTACGGCTTTTGTAAGGTACTTTCTTTTCCGGTTTGATTTTTTTATTAAGTTGACCGGAAGGCGTCAACAGCGGCAGAAGTCTGTCTGGCTGTGAACTGTCAAAATAATAGAATTTCAGTGGCACAGGTCGAAAATCAGTGTTAACCAGTTCTGTGCGAGAGTGAACGGTATTAATCCATGCGGTGAGTTCATCAGCGTTTGCAACAGTTGCAGAGAGCGCAATAATTTGTACATTGGTAGGGCAGTAAATAATACTCTCTTCCCAGACAGTGCCGCGTTGTTCGTCATTCATGTAATGAACTTCATCCAGCACAACATAACGGACATTCTGAAGATTATCCGCAACAGCCCCGAAGTTTGTACCATAAAGCATATTCCTAAAAACTTCGGTAGTCATAACAACAATCTGCGCACTTCTATTTATTGAAGTATCTCCTGTGAGAAGTCCTACGTTATCAGTGCCGTAGCGTTCGCCAAAATCATAGTATTTTTGATTAGAAAGTGCTTTCAAAGGAGTTGTGTAAAAAATTCTTGTCCCTTCTTCCAAAGCCTTATGTATTGCATGTTCTGCTATAACGGTTTTACCCGCTCCTGTCGGCGCGCACACAACAACGCTTTTGCCTTCATTTATAAGATCACATGCCTGTTTTTGAAAATCATCTAATTCAAACGGGAAATTATACATTCCGACTCCTTAGCTATCTTTTAGTTTTATTATGCCCTAAAAACAGATATTTGTAAAATTATGTTGCAATTTGTAGCAAAAAATAATATTAGCTGTTTTATAACTGCCAAAGGAGAATATTATGCAAATTAACAATCAAGTATCTAATCAAAATTTTGGTATGTCAATGAGAATTAGCAATGAGGCGCGAAATTATCTGAGAAACAGAAGATTAACTGACAAAGAAGTTGATAAACTTGGAAAACTCATCGATAAATTTGAGAATAAGAACGTTAATGTCAGATTTCAAATGGTTAATAATGTATTTTCAGGCTCAGTGCATGTCGATAGTAAATATAGCAAAGATTTTGAAGAGAGTTTGTTTGGCAGACTTTTCAGAAGTCCGATGAAATTTATAGAAAAAGTTTGTAAAAGGGCAGAAGACGCTGATAATATGTATAACCACAGCAAATTAGATGAAATGCTCGACAGCAAGTTTAAGCCTAAAGACGATTACTTTGTTAAATCAAAGTAATTAATGATTAGCAAATTTTTGGCGGTGGGCGCTTATTCTGTGAGCAGTGAACGGTTGTTACAAAAGTGATTAAGTGACTGGGTGATTAAGCGGTTACATTAATCAGCCAACACCTCCATGTCATCGCGCATTTATTGCGCGATCTCAGAAACAGAAGTTACTAAGGCACTAGCGGATTTGCGTACGGACGGAGCAAAGCGAGTCCGGATAGCGAGGAAATTGAGCGGAGTTGAACCGCAGGTTCAAAAGCGAAACTTTCCGAGCGTGGAGCAAATCCAAGACAGCGAATGCGAAGCAATCCAGCCAATTGTTTCATAACAGCCACAGCTAATCTAAATACGCCTATGACCAACCCCCACCCACAACACTAAACTCACATACGTTCGTTAAGTGTTGTGACCTCCCCCTCGGAGAGGTGAATCAGGCAACATGGGATATCCACATTGACTCATAAAAGGCACTAAGTATTTAATAAAAATAAGGCAACGCTTGAATCTTGCTTTGCCATTCAAAAGGCACTAAGGCACTAGGGGGGTAAGGCACTAAGTATTTACAAAAAATAAGGCAATGTGGAATTTCCCTAATTGCCCTATTTTTATTAACGAACTTATCGTCTTAGCGGATTTGCGTACGGACGGAGTGAGCAGAGCGAGCGAGTCCGGATAGCGAACGGAACGAGCCGGCTTGTGCGTAAGCACAATAGGCGAGACTCCGTGAGCGTGGAGAGCGAGTGAGCGAAGAGTTAAAGCGTAAGCGTACTCGTTATTCGCGAACGATGCGACAGGCAAATCCAAGACGCGTCTTAACGTCCTAACGTCTTTTTTAATTAGTCCTCTTAATTGGAATCACCTAAGCAAACCGCGAGTGCGTGGCTGTCGCGGGCGAAGCTGCTCCAGCTCGTGTAGGTAGAGTGGAAGCCGCGGCCGTACGCGTAGTCGCTGCTGTTCTCCTGCCCAGACCAAACAAAGAAGGAACTAGAATATGGTGAGGCTGAGAGGAATTGAGATGCTTTGGTTGTATCTAGTGCTAAGCCGCCTGTATAACCAGTTGTAAGGTCAGTTCTGTTGTATACATAGTTTGCCAATGCCGTTAATTGGGATTCTGTCGGCATGTTACTTGTTCCGCCGCATGCCTTCACTGCGCCTGCCCAGTAGTCATTGCCGTTGTAGCAATACTGAACATCTATTTCGCCTTTATCCTTTGCCTCTGTACATTCTGCATAGGTTAATGCGCTATACCCTGTTCTCGTGGCTAGTATCTGTGTTATGCACATTGTATCTGCTAGTTCTGGTATCATGCAACCGGTTACGCCAGCCAAATTCTCAACGTTAATCTTGCCAATATCCTTACCGTTTGTGTTCGGATTCTTATTGCCGGAGACATCATATAATATCGCCATGCTGTTTGAGGTTGCACTAAACTGATTATTGAATGGTTCCTGTGTTGTATTCGGGTTGTAAGCAATAATAGCATTTACGCCATTTGCAAACTGAACCGCAACTGTATCCGTATCCCAGTCATCCTGACCTAAGCTTGCGGCATTCTTGATTGTTGACATATCTACAGGGTCTTCGCCTTCGTTCCAGATTACTTCTTTGTTAAAACACTTGGTAATATTGTTATTGTCGCATACTCTTGTAATCTTTATGTACTTCTTTAATTCGTTCACAAAGTCCATGGTGTTTGAGTAGCCAGCAAGTTTTTCTTCTGTGTTCATTTGACGCGTTGCGACTTCTAAGCGTTTCGTAAACACATCCTGAGCGGTGCTCCATGCCTTCTCGTTGTAGTTCTTAACTAGTGAAGGGATTGTTATCGCTGCAACTACGCCGATAATTGCCAATGTGATTAGCACCTCTGCCAAGGTAAACGCTGCGCGTTTACGCCCCCTCCTCGGAATTGAAAATTCCGGTTTCCTCTCACAAAAACAATCCACTGGATTGTTTTTGTTCGGCAGAGTCTTGAGGGGAGGACATGATAACGGCTCTGTCGCTACGTGATTAATAAGCTTTTTTGATTTTGTTTTCTGTTCCATAAATTTTTACCTTTCTTTTTTATATTTCTGATACGTACTTAGCGTCTTTTTTCTATCTGATAGTCAACTTTTTGAAAATTTATATACTTTAGCACAAGCTTTTAACTTGTGTCGAATTTTTGTTTGAGATCCCGCAAGGCGGAAATTTCTGTTGGTATTGCCCGCAACCTGTTGCGGGATGACATAACCAGCATTGACTGGACTTCTTTAGCAGAAGTCTGAGTGTAGGAGCGGACTGGTCCGCCCTCTGCTCGCAACACGTTGCGGGATGACATAATTGGCGTTGACCGCACTTCTTTAGCGGAAGTCTGAGTGTAAGAGCACACTTCGTGTGCCTTGAAAGCCTTGTGGGGCTTGAAGTTAGATACCCCCCCCCCCGCGCAAATCCACTATTCATGCGGGTTTCAGCCTCATTCGTGGCTGTGGTGAGTGCCTTATGTTCGCCGCCTAAATTTTCACATCCATTGGAATTTTGTTGCACTATATTATTTCTGTTGGGATGGAAACCCCAACCTACTATAAATTCTTCTTTTGTTGCACAATTTGCAGCCATTCAAATTCCTCACAAATATCCACACTTCCATTATTACATATTGCCCCAAAAATTTCAACCCTTTTTTCTAATTACATTAACAACATTTGCAAGATTTTATTTTTTCTGCTACCATAATTCTGTAAATAGTTATTGCGAGGGAAGGTAACTAAATGAAATTTTCGTCATCCTTTAAAGTTGGACTTTTAACGCTTATAGCTTTAATTTTACTTGTTGGAATTGTATTCAAAGTAAAAGGTCGCGCTTTTTCCTCTGCAAAGCGTATTGAAGTACAGTTTACGGATGTTAACGGCATGCGCCCGGGGGCAGGTGTTCAAATGATGGGGATTCGCGTTGGGCAGGTCGAAGAAATTGTTCCGGTTATTAACGGTGAAAACAGTCATGTTAAAGTAAAATTTGTTATTACCGAACCAAAAATTACTATCCCTAAAGCATCCATGTTTTCAATCCAACAGAGCGGACTTATAGGGGAATTATTCCTTGAAATTACGCCGCCGAAAAACAGAACTATTTATGTTCCTATGAAAAATCGTAACATTCTGTACAAAGATGACTATGTTCAGATGAAATTGGACGATAAATTCTACAATGTAGGACAAATTACCAATATTGAAGTTGTTTCAAAAGAGGTTGTTCCTTACAATGTAAAAGAAAATATTGATACAAATTATGCTTATAAAATTGATTATATAGTTGATTTACCGGGACTTATATTACCGGAATTTTTAAAAGGTCGTATTATAAAAGACCATGACTCATATAAATTAAGAATTTCAACTCTTGATGATGTTGTCCTTCCTTATCCAAAGCAAACATCACCTTATACAATTATTGAACCTATGCGAATTGCGGATTTCATGGACTGGCAATACAAAGCTGCTGAATCACTTACTGAAACAAACAAAAAAATCAATGATTTGCTATCTGATGAAGTCATTGCAGAACTTAAAATGTCTGTATCAAATATAAACAGTTTAACTTCACAAACAAGTTCAACAATGACCAAACTTAATGAACTAATCGACTCTTCAAAAGGCGATATTGAACAGATGATGGCAATGATGGATCAGGCGGCTAACGATTTCCATACTATTTCGGAAAATGTTAACAATATAATCGGAGATCCGCAATTCAAAACAACAATTTACTCAACGGCAGATTCTGTTGACCAGCTTGCACGTAATTTGAATAAGATTATAGGCAATGATGCTGAAGCACAAAAAATGGCTGAAGACATTCGCGCTATCACACACAACATTAATGAAATAAGCGCGTATATTAATTCTTTAACTCAAGACGAACAGCTTAAAAAAGATTTAACAAGAGCTGTAAACAATGTTAATAATGCAATGTGCGACATCTCCAAGACACTTGCAGCTGTTAACAAACTTACGCCTGAAAATAAAACTGAACTTGAACAAATTATTGATAATACATCTGAAACAACTTCCAATCTGAAAAAATTCTCTGAAAAACTTAACAAAAGATTCTTACTGTTCAGATTAATGTTCTAAGTTCTGCGGATAAAATATTATGGGATTTAAGACGGAAATAACTAAAATACACTACGATAAAAATGCCAGAGGTGTTTTTTTGAGACTGCTGGAATTTTGTTCCTGCTTTTATGGATGCGGCAGCAGATTAAAAAATACGCTTTATGATAATAATATTTTAAGACCGAAAAAAGTTAATGCATATGTCATTTCGGTGGGTAACCTCACAACCGGCGGAGTTGGTAAAACACCTGTTGTTGCAGAAATTGCTAATTATCTTATGAATTCCGGCAAAAAGACAGCAATACTTTCCCGCGGCTATGGGGGCAGACTCTCTAATAAAAATATCAATGTAATTTCTGACGGAAGTGAAATTTACTATGATGCGCAGATGGCTGGTGATGAGCCTTACTGGCTTTCTCAAAATACAAAGTCAATTGTAATCACCTGCAAAAATAGATTTAAAGCTGCCGAATTTGCCGTCAAACATTATGGAGTAACGCATATTATACTTGATGACGGATTTCAGCACAGGAAACTTCATAGAGATTTAGATATTGTATTAGTGGATAGTGTAAAAGGATTTGGCAATGAAAAGCTGCTGCCGGCAGGACCTTTGCGCGAAGGCACAGAGGCGTTCAATAGAATCGATAAACTTGTTATAGTAAGTAAATCCACAAATCATGCCCGCGCTGAAAAATATGCTCGAATTATGGGTAAAAAATTAAACAAACCTGCATTTGTCTGCAAAACAGAACCGGATATTGTTTATAATATTAAAACAGGGGATGTTTTGCCTTCAGGCTCAAGCATAACCGCGCTCAGCGCAATTGGACAGCCGGAACAGTTTTTTGCTTTTTTAGACAATTATAATGTGGTAAATAAAATTGCATTGGATGATCATCATCTATATTCAGAAGATGATGTGAAAAATATTGCAGGAAATATTGTTGTAACAGAGAAAGATGCCGTAAAACTGCAAGAACTAAATTATAACAATATTTATGCACTAAAATTAAAAACATCCATTGATGTGAAAGGACTTCTTGATGCCTGAAACATTTGATGACAAAAATATAGATAAGGTTGTAGAACTTTTAAAGGACGCAAAACAACAGAAAAGTGAGTTTGTAGGACTAATGGATTCGTTCAATGATCCGTTTCTTGTATTGATTGCGTGCATATTGAGTCTTAGAACAAATGATAAAACAACATATCCGGCGACATTAAGAATGCTGAAACTCGGCACAACTCCTCAAGAGTTTGCCATATGTGATGAAAAAGAATTGGAAAAGGCGATTTATCCTGTTGGGTTTTACGCGAACAAGGCAAAACAAATTATAGAATTATCAAAAGAAATAGTAGAAAAACATAACGGTAAAGTGCCTGATACTATTGAAGAACTTGTAAAATTCAACGGGGTAGGAAGAAAAACAGCGAATTTGACAGTTGCACGCGGGTTTAATAAACCTGCAATATGTGTTGATGTGCATGTTCACAGGATTTTCAACAGAATGGGATATGTAAAAACAAAAAATCCAGAAGAAACAGAATTTGCCCTGCGTGAAAAGTTACCGGTAAAATACTGGATTGATATTAACACATTGATAGTCACGCACGGACAAAATGTCTGCAAACCGCAGAAACCCAAATGCGATATCTGCCCGATAAATCAGTACTGCGCAAAAATTATTTAGTTTTATTAAGAATTGTTCGCTGTGAGGCAAAAAATTATATTTACATGTTTTTGGTGCAGCAGTGGAACAAATTGGAGGTTATATGAACGTAAACAGAATTATGGGAAACATTCAAAAAAGAATTGATACCCGAAAAATTTTAAAACAGGAAAAAGAAATTTCAAATTTTGTAGAAATACATGACGTAAACACATATGGTGATTCATTCAGCCAGCTTTACACAGCAAGACAGAGCATTGCAAACTACGCAAAATCAAAAGGTGTCCGCGTTGATGTATTTGAATCCCGTGACGGTATGCCAAAAGGGTTTGAAGACGAACCGGCTGAAAAGTTAAATGTTGTACTTACTGATATTTTGACTAATAAATCAGTAGAAAGGTTAGTACCGGCAAAAACAGATGTAACTTATCCTAAACAAAGAGAACGCTTAGTTGTGGTGCCTATCCATGGTGAAGATCTTCAAAGAATCAGACAGGGCGTGCAGACAGTTGAAGATACATTTTTGCGCAACTTCTACAGAAACCTTGAAGATATGGTAAAAAGTTTAGGAAAAAAGAATAACTAATCACATTTATGCTTGCCGCCTCATGATAGATCACTGCAATGCAGGTAGTCCATGTTGCCGTGCTGTATAATCCATGCTGTACAGCCGAATCCTGAATTTTGTGGATTAATTGGAGTATTATTACATGACTTGTTGAATTGGTTAGCATCATTAGATATACCACATGGTGTAATTTATCAATATTGCCTGGGCACTAAATACAAATATTAGCGAAATTATAAAAAATGTTTAACTTACACTCTTGCTTTTATAATCTTCTTGTGCGATACTCTAATTAAGATTATGCTTTTTGTGGGTTAATAATAGCATGATTTATTAAGGTCAATACAATTAGAGGAGTGCAAGATGAGTGTAGAAAATCATCATAAAATTAACACATCCAAATTAGATGAGATTTTGGCGTCTTATGACTACAAAAAATCTAATTTAATAGCTATTTTGCAGAAGATTCAGGATGTCTACAAATATTTACCTGAAGATGCAATGATTTATGTAGGTACAAAAATAGAAGGGCTTTCTCCTGCAACAGTATTTGGGGTAGCTACATTTTATGCACAGTTCTCGCTTGAACCTAAAGGTAAGTATGAAATTAAGGTTTGCGATGGAACTGCATGTCACGTTAGAGGCTCAATGCCTGTATTAAATGCAATTAAGAATAAACTGGAATTGACAAATGGCGCCATGACAACCGAAGACGGTCTTTTCTCATTAGAAACAGTAAGCTGTCTCGGTGCATGCGGGCTTGCTCCTGTTGTTGTCATCAACGATAAAGTTTATCCGCAGATGACTTCTGATGCAATTAATATAGTTCTGGATACTCTTTTGAAGGAGGAACGTTAATATGGAAAAAACTTGTTTAAACATTGACATAAGAGAAGAACAAAAAAAGGCTCAGGAAGAGATAAAAAAACAGGGGCTTAGAGTTCTTGTATGTGCCGGAACAGGCTGCGTTGCAAACGGCTCATTAAAAGTAATCGAAAAGTTCAAAGAACTCGGAGCAGATGTATCAATTCTGACAGATTACGACAAGATGACCATTGTTCCGACAGGATGCCACGGCTTTTGTGAACAGGGTGTACTCGTAATTATTCCTGATAAAGACGTAACTTATGTAAGAGTTAAGGTAAGTGATGTTGAAGAAATTTACGAAAGCCACATCAGAAACAACAAACCGGTTGAACGGCTTTTATACACAGATCCTAAAACTCATGAACATATTCACAAAAATGAAGACATTAATTTCTATGCAAAACAAACAAGAACAGCACTTGCAAATTGCGGTCATATAAATGCTGAATGTATTGATGAAGCAATTGCTGTAAGAGGTTATGAAGCTTTAGCAAATGTAATTGAAGCAAATGATCCTGAAGCTGTAATTGCAGAAATAGAAAAGTCAGGTTTAAGAGGCAGAGGCGGCGGCGGATTCCCTACCGGTCGCAAATGGAGATTTACTGCTGCAAACAGAGGCGGAAAATCTTACGTTGTATGTAACGGGGATGAAGGTGACCCGGGTGCATTTATGGATAGAAGTATTATGGAAGGTGACCCGCACAAACTTCTTGAAGGTATGGCTATAGCAGCATTTGCAATAGGCGCGGATGAAGGTTATATCTATGTTCGTGCAGAATACCCGCTTGCAATTAAACGCCTTAGAAAAGCAATTGCAGATGCTGAAGAAAGACATTTCTTAGGCAAAAATATAATGGGAAGTGATTTTTCATTCACCCTTCATATTAAAGAAGGCGCAGGCGCATTTGTTTGTGGTGAAGAAACTGCACTTATTGCATCAATTGAAGGGGAGCGCGGAATGCCGCGTCCGAAACCTCCTTTCCCTGCTAACAAAGGGCTTTTCGGTCGTCCAACTTTGATTAACAACGTTGAAACGCTTGCTAACGTGCCAGTTATTATGTTAAAAGGTGCAGATTGGTTTGCGTCAATGGGTACTGAAACTTCAAAAGGTACAAAAACATTTGCACTGACAGGTGAAGTTAACAACACAGGTCTTATTGAAGTTCCAATGGGGACGACATTAAGAGAGATTGTATTTGATATCGGCGGCGGTATCAGAAACGGTAAAAAATTCAAAGCTGTTCAAATCGGCGGACCTTCCGGCGGATGTTTAACTGAAGAGCATCTTGACATACCGATGGATTACGACAACCTGATTAAAGCCGGAGCAATGGTAGGTTCAGGCGGTCTTGTAGTTATGGCAGAAGACACCTGTATCGTTGAAGTTGCGAGATTCTTTATGAACTTCACACAGCACGAAAGCTGCGGAAAATGCGTTCCGTGTCGTGAAGGTACTAAGAATATGCTTAAAATCCTTGAAAAAATTGTCGCAGGTAAAGGTGAAATGAAGGATTTAGATTTACTGGAAGAGCTTGCTCATTCTGTAAAAGAAGGTTCACTTTGCGGGCTCGGTAAAACAGCTCCAAATCCTGTATTGTCCACCTTAAAATATTTCAGAGATGAATATATTGCGCACATCAAAGACAAAAAATGTCCTGCAGGTGTTTGTGCGGCTATGAAAAAGATTGTTATTCAAGAATCTTTATGCAAAGGCTGTACAAAATGTGCCAGAGTTTGTCCTGTTGGAGCAATTTCAGGTACAGTTAAACAGGCTCATCATATTGATCAATCTAAATGTATTAAATGTGAAGCCTGCCTGACAAATTGTCCGTTCAAGGCGATAGTATTAGAATAACAGTATTACGCGTGTATTTATAAATATCCGCAAAAGGCACTAAGTTCCTGGGGCACTAAGGCATTAAGTAGTATATAAGCGGTTATTATTAAACTTACACAGTAATTAAATTAAAAGTAAATACTTAGTGCCCTAGTGCCTTACAGTCTTAGTGCCTTATTTAAAAGATAAAGGAAACCTAAAATGACAGATAAAAAAACATTATTTATAGACGGAAAAGAAGTTGAATTTACAGACGAACCTAATTTATTAGAAGTTATCCGCAAAGCCGGCATGAATGTACCAACATTCTGCTATCGTCCGGATTTAACCTCCTTCGGCGCCTGCAGAATGTGCGTTGTTGAAGTTGAAGGTCGAGGTATTCAGTCCTCCTGCACAATGCCGCCGGAAAACGGATTAAAAATTCACCTTAATACAGAAAAAACAAGACGTATCAGAAAAACTGTTCTGGAACTTTTACTCGCAAACCACGACAAAGAATGCCTGACCTGCGAAAAATCAGGCAATTGTGAATTGCAAAAATATTCAGAAGAATACGGAATTAAACAAATCAGATATCCGGAAAAACCTATTGAAGAATATTTGCCGGTTGATGACAGTAGTCCATCTATTGTAAGAGACCCGAATAAATGTATTCTCTGCGGTGCGTGCGTAAGAGCATGTTCTGAATTTCAGGGACATTCAGTATTGGGCTTTGCAAATCGCGGGTCTAAAACAGTTGTACAACCTATGAATGGCAGACCACTCGGACAGGTAGACTGCGTAAATTGCGGTCAGTGCGCGGCTGTTTGCCCGACCGGCGCTTTGACAATAAAATCTGATATTGAAAATGTATGGAAAGAAATTACTAATCCTGAAAAAACAGTAGTAGTTCAAATGGCTCCTGCAACCCGTGTTGCGCTGGGCGAAATGTTTGGACTTCCGGCAGGTGAAAATACTATAAAGCTGATGAATTCAGCACTAAGAAAAATCGGGTTTAATCTGATATTTGATACTAATTTCAGTGCTGACCTGACTATTATGGAAGAAGCAACAGAATTCTTAGAAAGATTGAAGACAGGTAAAAATTTACCGTTGTTTACTTCCTGCTGTCCGGCTTGGGTTAAGTATCTTGAAGATCACCACCCTGATATGCTGAACCATTTATCAAGCTGTAAATCACCAATGTCAATGTTGTCACCGGTACTGGTTAATCTTGTGCCGAAACATTTCAATGTTACACGGGAAAATCTTGTTGTAGTAGCAATTATGCCTTGTACAGCTAAAAAATATGAATGCAAGCGTCCTGAATTAACAGAAAATGGCAGACCTGATACAGATTATGTTCTGACTACTCAGGAATTAGGCAGAATGATAAGAAGCGCCGGTATTGATTTCAGTGCGCTGGAACCGGAAGAAGCAGATTCACCGTTTGGAGAATACACAGGCGCCGGTACAATATTTGGTGCATCAGGAGGGGTTGCAGAAGCTGCTGTTCGTACAGCATATGAATTTGCAACCGGAGAACAGCTTAAAGATGTTGATTTCAAACCTTTACGCGGAACAACAAACCGCTGCCGCGATGTTGAACTTGATTTAAAAGGTACAAAACTCGTTGTAAGGGTCGTTTCAACATTAAAAGAGGCTGAAAAATCTATTCAAGAAATTAAAAATGGCACAGCTCCATTCCAGATGCTTGAAGTTATGGCTTGCCCTGGTGGATGCATAAACGGCGGCGGTCAGCCAAGAAGCTGCGATGACAGCAAGATTAAAGCAGAACGTGCTGAAGGGCTTTACAAAGAAGATGAAGAACTTCCTTTACGTAAATCACATATGAATCCGTCAATTCAGAAACTTTATCAGGAATATCTGGAACATCCAAATTCTCATAAGGCTCATGAATTGCTGCACACAGTTTACACTGACAAATTTGCAAATTCATATAGAGACATATAATTAAGCATAAAATATAATGAGAGAAATAGGGTGTAGGTCTTACCTGCCCCTATTTTTATTATTTGCGATTAAATATGCTGATGTCAGCTATTCATTTGAGATATGTATATGAACTTATGGGGGTACTTCTACCCCACCTGTTTATTCAAAATCAAGTAACTCTTTAGGTTCAACTCCAAGAACATCTGCAATTATTTTAAGTTTTGAAAGTGTAATGTCAGTTTTTGCTGTTTCAACCATAGCTATAGTTGAACGTGAAATGCCGTCTATAGCCAAAAAATCATCCTGCTTTATATTTTTCATTTTGCGTAATTTTTTAAGATTTGTTGCAAATTTTAATAAAAATGACTTGTCCATTTTTATATTATCAGCTATACTGACATTATAAAAAATCAGTGTCATTGACATTTTTTAAAAAAGGACAAATCGCTTATGAATAATACAGCAGAAAGGAGCAAGTCAAAATGAAAACTAATACAAAAATCAACGAATCAACCGCTCAGACCCATTCCAGAAACAACGGTACTCACCAGACTCACTGTACTCACTTAGTCACTTTTCCAAAAGCCGCGTTTACTTTGGCAGAAGTCTTAATCACCCTCGCAATCATCGGTGTAGTAGCGGCGATAACGATACCAAGCCTCGTTAGGAATTACAACGAGAAGGCATGGGGTACAGCACAAAGCGTCTTTGAAAAACGTCTTGAGGTCGCCACAAGACAAATGAACACAGAAGAAAAACTAGCCGGCTACTCAAACACCATGGACTTTGTGAACGAATTAAAGAAGTACATAAAGATTACAAGAGTATGCGACAATAACAATATTACAAAGTGTTTTAACAAAGAAGTAATCTGGAACGAAGGCGAAGACCCGATTGATATGTCCCAAATCAAGACAGCCGAAAGCTTTGGTCTTGACTGGAAAACTCGCGATGACAATCCCCCAGAAACAGTGGCTGTTCAATTCGCAAATGGCGTAAATGCGATTATTGCCTATAATCCAAACACAACACAAGAACCATTTAATAACCAGTTTAGCGCAACGAGTAACAGCATGGCGATACTTTACGATGTCTCCGGCAACAAAAATCCGAATACAAACGGTAAAGACATTGCCCATAACGCAAATGTAACCCAACTAGCCGGTGTAACTGGATGCTTGTTACCTGAAGAAGAACTAGGGTTTTGCATAAGCCAGATACTTGCCCCTGATACCGGATATAGTGCTCTAAACAAAGAGGAATGTGAACAGATAGCAGATGCAGGCTATGGCAACAAGAAGGAATGGTGTGGTTACTTCAGTAGTGATTATTGGGCAGGCGCAGTCAAGGCATGCGGAGGAATAAATAATATGCCAACCATGGCACAGCTAGGCGAACTAGCTACATATGTATATAACCATGATAGTACAATAGGCGCCCAAGAGGATATAAGCAGTGGACTTACGCTAGACACAACCAAAGCCTCCCAATTCCTCTCAGCCTCACCATATTCTGATAAGTTCTATGTTTGGTCTGGGCAGGAGTACAGCAGCAAAGGCGCGTACCTCCGCCACTTCCTCTCTGCCTACACGTTCTGGGACTACATCGGCTTCGGTCGCAACTACAGCGACTCTCTCGCGGTTTGTCTTGACCATTAAGAGGCAGAGCCTCTTAATGGGGTGAGTAAAGTGAGTGCAGTGAGTAATGTGAGTAAAGTATTTACAATTAATCAGACAATGTGGATATCCCACGTTGTCTGTTGTCGTAACTACTTAGTGCCCTAGCCCCTTAGTGCCTTAGTGCCTTTTACAGTGAACCGGTGCGTCGAAACGACAGCACCCTACGACTCTCTTTGTACGCATTATTTGACCCCTCACCAAGTTATGACATTGCCTGCACTTTTTTAGCAGTCCCACAGAGTGTAAAAGCGGACTAGTCCGCCCCTCAAGGGGCGAGGAAAAAGCTGGCGTTGCCTGATTCATGTAACCCGCTTAATCACTTAATCACCTGTCTTGAATTTGCTCCACGCTCACGGAGTTTCGCCTATTGTGCTTACGCACAAGCCGGCTCAATCCGTTCGCTATCCGGACTCGTTTCACTCCGTCCGTGCGCAAATTCGCTAGTCACTTAATCACTTAATCACCCAATGCAACAACCGTTCACTGTTCACCGTTCACAGGTCACAGAACCCTATCTATATCTTATCAAATCCGGTGTATTTTCTCAAAACTTCCGGAATAATAACAGAGCCGTCTGCCTGCTGGTAGTTTTCAATAATTGCGGCAAATGTTCTACCTACAGCAAGACCGGAACCATTGATAGTGTGTACAAACTGTGTCTTACCTGTTTCTTTGTCACGGTAACGGATATTTGCACGGCGAGCCTGATAATCTCCGTAATTTGAACAGCTAGAAATTTCCTTATATGTTCCGTAAGACGGCATCCATACTTCCAAATCCCAGCATTTATTTGCTGAAAATCCTATATCAGCAGTACAAAGTGCCTCACGTCTGTAAGGAAGTTCTAGCATCTGAAGCATCTTTTCAGCATCCTCAGTTAATTTTTCATGTTCATCCTTACTTGTCTGCGGAGTGCAAAGTTTTACAAGTTCTACTTTATTAAACTGGTGAACACGAATTAAGCCACGGGTATCTTTTCCTGCAGAACCTGCTTCCCTGCGAAAACATGGAGTGTATGCTGTCATATACATTGGAAGCTGGTCTTCAGAAAGTATTTCACCAGCATAAATATTAGTCACAGGAACTTCTGCTGTCGGGATTAAATATAAATCTTCATCTACACATTTGTACATGTCTTCAGCAAACTTTGGAAGCTGACCTGTACCAGTCATAGTTGCCGCATTTGCCATAAATGGCGGCAAAATTTCTTCGTATCCCTGTTCGCCTGTGTGAACATCTAAAAAGAAATTGATAATTGCGCGTTCAAGCTTTGCACCTTTGCCGCGGTACAAAGTAAAACGGCTCTGAGATAATTTTACACCGCGTTCAAAATCAACAAGATTCTTGGCTTCGCAAATATCCCAGTGTGGTTTAAATTCAAAATCGAATTTACGCGGTTCACCCCATTTATAAACTTCAACATTATCGTCTTCAGAGGCACCGATTGGTGTTGTTTCATCAGGGATATTCGGAATATGAAGAAGTAAATCTTTTTGTTTTGAATCCAATTCTGTTTCTTTTTCTTCAAGTTCTTTTATTTCATCACCGAGTTTACGTACATCATCCTGAATCGCGTCTGTATTTTCGCCTTTCTTCTTTAACTCACCTATTTTTTGAGATTCTGATTTTCTTTTTGCACGCAATTCATCAGCCTGCGTCTGAACTTTTCTTCGTTCAACATCAATTGCAATAACTTCATCAATTGACAATTCAGGGTTGCGGCGTTTTAACAATTCATTAATTTTATCAGGATTTTCTCTAATTAATTTAATATCAAGCATAATAAAACCTCTTTTCTTTATTCAATGGCTTTATATTACTCCAAATACAAGTTATAATCAAGCACATAACTATCCATAAATATAAATCTAAAGATTGATAGCCAGAATTTAGAAACTATGTATAATAAGATTGAGGATATGTGTATGATATTTGAAAAATTAGCGCAAAAATTTAATAGAATGAACAGAAAATTTGCAGACGGCACAACAAATCCGCTTGAATACAACAGCGGCAA
Source organism: Candidatus Gastranaerophilales bacterium (assembly GCA_944323045.1). Taxonomy (GTDB): domain Bacteria; phylum Cyanobacteriota; class Vampirovibrionia; order Gastranaerophilales; family Gastranaerophilaceae; genus CALUVH01. Next base: position 83,398 of record CALUQX010000006.1, read on the forward strand.
GAATGTGTTTCTTGATAACTTAACACGAAAAGCAGTTGAAATGTATGAAAGAAAATGTGATATTAAACATTTCACAGAACTTGTTCTGTCTGACCCTGATAATACATCACACAATGATATAGTTAACGGGCTTATTGAAAACGGCATGATTGACCCGTTTGAAGATGATAAACTAGCACATCTTGCGGATAATAAAAGACTTTTGCGTGATCTTGGACTCAGTGATTAGAAAGAAACTTATTAACTTAATCCTATCAAACGCTGTAAGTCATTAGTATATCATTTGTTGAGGCTGCTGAAATGGAGGAAGTTCACCTAATTCACGCAAACGTTTTTCAATTGCAATAGCTGCCTGCTGTGCTCTGGTATCTGTATGCAAAACAGTTGTCACATGAACTCTTTGACCGTTAATCATCTGGTATCCGCCGGCATTTTTCATATAATTATCATACAAATCTTTTAACATTTTGCCTTCACCTTCAAAAGCTTCTGGAGCTTTTTGTTGAGGTGCTGACGGAAAACAATTAGTTGTACAGATTCTCTGAGCCTGTGCATTGCAACAATAAGGCATAATAGGTGTTAATGACATAATTTGAAAACTCCTTTTTCTTTTTCATAAAACGACTGAATAATAATTTTTGCCTGAATTCGCCCTAATATTAATAAATATTAAAAAAGACCCGCCATATCTGGCGGGTCAAACTATTTGAAATAAAACTATTTTCCGTTAACAATAGTTTTAAATCTTTTACCAGCAGAAAATGCAGGAACTTTTGAAGCAGGGATTTTAAGTTCTTTACCTGTTTGTGGGTTTCTGCCGATTCTAGCTGCTCTTTCACGTCTTTCGAATGTACCGAAACCTACTAATGTAACCTTTTTACCTTTAGCTACAGCTTTTTGTACAGTATCAATTAATGCGCTTAATACTTCAGCTGCTTCTTTTTGTGTTACGTTAGCTTGTTTAGCAATTTCTTGTACTAATTCTTCTTTGTTCATAAGTAAACTCCTTCTCTTATTTGTACATTTCTTATTATATGCAAATAACTTTATAATGCAAGTATTTTAAGCTTTGTAAACATATTTTTAGCTATAAAAACATCTGAATAGTGTATATATTAAATAAATTACGCTTGATTCTATACAAAAAGTAAAGAAAAATATATATTATGAATCATTTTCTGTCTATTTTTGATACAATTAATAGGGAATAACTTTTTCTTTATATGGGAGTATAAAAAGTTAAAGCATGAAAGATCGCATAATATTATTTACAATAGTTTTTGGGCTGGGTGTTTTCATATACATCTTCCAGAGTTATTTTAATACAGTATGGGGACTTGCTTTTCTTTGTGCATGCATGTTTATTTATGCAATGCTTTCCAGTCTGGCTTACAAAATTAGAACGCGTCAGCTTACTAAATATCCGCAGATTATAAATCCGGATTACAAACCGTTCGTATCAGTTTTAATACCGGCGCACAATGAAGAAAGCGTTATTTCTGCAACTGTTGAAAACATTTTAAACATGGATTATGAGAACTTTGAAGTTATTGTAATTGATGACCGAAGCACTGATAATACCGCACAAATAATCATTGAACTGGAAAAGAAATATGAAAAAGTTCATGCTCTTATCCGCGCGCATGATGCATTTCCTGGTAAATCAGCCGTATTAAATGATGCTTTTAAACTTGCTAAAGGTGAAGCGATTCTTGTATTTGATGCTGATGCAACAGTTGACTCTGATTTTCTGTCAAAACTTGTTCCTCATCTTGAACCCAAAGATGTCGGGGCTGTTCAAGCAAGAAAAGTTATCAGAAACCGCAATCAAAACTTATTAACCAGATGTCAGAACAATGAATATACAATGGATGCACATTTTCAGGTCAGCCGCGACTCTGTAAAAGGTGCTGTAGAACTAAGAGGCAATGGTGAACTCATTAAGCGTCAGGCAATAGAAAGCATTGGCGGCTGGAACAATTACACTATTGTTGATGATTTGGATATGTCAACAAGACTACACATAAAAGGCTGGGACATAAGATTTTGTCTTGACGCTGTTGTATATGAAGAAGGAATTTGTTATATCAAGCCGCTATTCAGGCAGCGCAGACGCTGGTTGGAAGGTACTATCAGAAGATATCTTGAATATTCCGGTGCTGCATTGCGTTCAAAAGACATGTCTCCGGTTGCCAAAATTGATATGGTCGCCTACATTTCAGAATTCATCATGCCTATGTGGCTTCTGATGGAAATAATTATTCGAATTTTTAAAGTTATATTGAGTGATGCTTCGCCGCATACGCTTTATTCCTCCATATTTGTAGGATGTATAATAGGGTTTGGCTTTTTCTTTGCCGCAAGATACGCTCTAAGACGGTATGATTTTATGCCGCGGCTTGATGCAACTTTTGAAGCGCTTGAAACTTCAATTTATTTATTCATACTCTGGTTCCCGCTTGTACTTTTCATATGTTTTAAAATCCTGTTTAGAAAAAAAGACATGACATGGGGAAAAACAGCACATGGACTTGTTATGGAAGAAGAAGCAAGTATCAAAGCATTTATCAAAAAGGAATTGGAGCGAACAAAAAATTACACACTTGAATATACAGAAAAGTTAAAACAAATACTAGCTGAAAAAGGAGAAAGATAATGAGTACATTAACAATTGATGATGTAAAAAATAAAATCCGTGATGTTGTTGATTTTCCGAAAAAAGGGATTATATTCCGCGACATTACAACTGCTTTGAAAGATGCAGAAACTCTGCCTGTAATGGTGGATTATCTTTGTGATCAATTTAAAGATGTAAAAATTGATTATATTGCAGGGATTGAAAGCCGCGGGTTTATATTCGGCATGCCAATGGCATACAAGATGAAGGCAGGTTTTGTTCCTATAAGAAAGCCTAATAAACTTCCTGCAGAAACATATTCACAAAGCTATGAACTTGAATATGGCACAGATACAATAGAAGTACATAAAGACGCATTTCCTCAGGGCGCTAATGTATTGATTGTTGACGATTTATTAGCAACCGGCGGCACTGCAGAAGCAGCTTGCAAACTCGTTAAAAAAACAGGGGCAAATCTTGTAGGTATAGCATTTTTAATTGAATTAACCGATTTAAACGGACGCGAAAAATTAACAGATGCGCCAAAGATTGTTTCAATGTTGAAATACTAGAATGCAATGGTCGGGCTTTTGTAAGCGTCGGGCTGAAGCCCGACCTTGCTTAGTGATTTATTCTGACATAATATGAAAAAGGGACAGAGACTTAGCCCGACGATATCTGAAATTGGAATTTTATGTTACATACGTCTAAAATTTAAACGGATAATTTTCCGGTATCTTCCAGCCATTCATTTGAATCCATTTGGTACAGAAGGCACCAGCCCCGTCTTTGGTACAAGCATAATTATTGCTGTTATCATATAATCCTTCTAAAGTACCGTCCCAGAATGCTGTATATGGTTCTAAACCAGGTGCCTTAACATATTTAAATCTTTCATCACCTATTTGATCTTCAAGTAATACGGGACTAAATCTGAACATAAATTTTTCCCTTCCATTTCTGGCATCAGGATTGTTAACGTCCTTTGCGTATATATATACCCAAACGTCATAAATATAATTAGCAAACGTTATAGCGCTGCCATCCGCAAGATATACAACCAGAGTTTCCGTTGACTCACTCCTCTCAGACTTATCAATTTTCACTGATTTAAGATATTTATTTAAATACTTATTATACCATGCCAGCATATCATCGTAAGTAGCAGTTGAAGTCTCACTCGCTCCCAATGTATCCCAGCTTTCTGTTGGACCGTTATCAATCTCTGAGAGTCTAATAGCCTGGTTAACAAGAGAATATGCACGTTTTAAGCGGGTTTCAACAACTGTCTTTTTATAACTTTGAATTATATTTGGTATAATTTTTTTAATTTCGTATTAAATAATCATATGGAAATAAAAAAACAACTTGGCAAGCGGATAAAAGAACTTCGCGAACAAAGAAAAATATCTCAGGAAGAAATTGCAGAGCATCTTAATATTCATCCTGCAAATTATTGGAGAATCGAAAATGGCATTTCCTATCCAAAACCTGAAAACCTTGAAAAAATATGCGAAGTTTTGGATGTAAAAGCAAAAGATTTGTTCTCATTTGAACACATTCAAAATATCACTGACATAAAAAATGAACTGCAAAAAATTATCAATGAAAATGAGGATTTGACCCGACTAATCTATAAGTTTGTAAAAACACTCAATGATTAACGCGAATACAAATCTTCTTTTGTCAAAGCTTTGAATTCACATTTGTAATTTTTTAAATACTCAATAGCCTCAAAAGGCGTACCGGCTACAAAAAACAGCCCTTTTGCATCAACTTTTGCAAAATTCTGGAGACATATATCTTCAAAGAATTTTAGCAGATTATCATAGAAACCATTTGTGTTAAGAATAACAATAGCCTTATTGTTATAGCCTAACTGTTTTTGCACAATCATTTCGGACAATTCTTCCAGCGTACCGAATCCACCGGCAAGAGCAACAACCGCATCAGACAACTCGTCCATTTTTGCTTTGCGTGTTCTCATACATGGGGTAACTGTAAGTTCCACACATTCATCTGTGGATACACCCATATTATACAGTCTTTCCGGCATTACTCCGTAAAGTTTACCGCCATTTGCTTTTACCTGAGAGGCACAAGCCCACATCATTCCCAGCGAACTTCCGCCATAAACCATTGACATTCCATTAAGCGCGAGAAGTCTGCCAAATTCTGCCGCATCATCATAATAAGCTTTATCAAGAAAATCACAGGAAGAGGCAAACACGCAAACCGATTTAATATTACTCATCAAAGCCACCGCCAATCTTGTAGTAATATGAACAGCCTATTCCAGTACCTTCCGGAGAACAATCCTGACGGAGGTCGTCCATACTCATATCAGCTCCAAATGGTTCAATTTTGCCGCCTTCAAAAATATTTATGCCGAAAATATCTTTTCCCCACTTGTTCGGTGGTAATAAGCCGTTTATATCAAACATCATTATAAACATCGGCTTGTCTAATCCGGTATTATTCAAATCTTTTATACCAACAATGAGTTTTTTCTCTGCAAAATAAAAATCGTCAAAGTAATATGTCTGCCCAGAATAAACTTTTGCATTATTCATATAGCGCGGCTTGTAACGTCTTGGCGGCTTAATATCTGTATTAACTCTCAAATATGGCTTTACAAGTGCAAGCAGAATCTGTTCCTTTTCTGCGGAAGTTTTGGCATCAGTAAAACTTTTTATTATATCGTCAGATATGTGAGTATTTATTACAGAGAACATATAATCTGTTCTGTTATAACGCTCATTCCAGCGCGAAATAAACATTGCCTGCGTCTTATTCTGTATAGAAACAGGCATCACAAGCATAATTACTGCAAATAATATCAGTAATGTTATTGAATATTCAACCTGCCAAAATTTTTTCTTTGCCATAACTACGCCATATCTATTAATTTCTTTTCTCTTATTAACTGGTCATAAACCCATTCAGGAACGAAGTTTTTGCCCAGAATAATCTGCCCGTTCATAATATTAGGTGCGTGGAAATCAGACCCGCCTGTCACAATAAGCCCGAGTCTTTCTGCCATTGATGAAAAATATTCCACACATGCCGGAGAATGCTTTCTGTGATATGCCTCAATGCCTCGTAAACCGTAATTCATCAGGTCTTTAATTAATTCTTCAGCAATATCAATATCATGCGGGTGAGCAATTACAGGGACACCGCCGGCTTCATAAATAACCTCAACAGCGTCGTGCGGAGAAACTGTTTTTCTCGGCACATAAACAGGTGAATCGTCGTGTATGTATTTTGCATATGCTTCTATAACACTGCCTGTCCCGCCGGCATTTGTAATTGCTTTTGCTATATGCGGACGTCCGATACTGCCGCCTTCTGCAACCTGTTTTTTGATATCTTCAAATTTTAGTTTTATACCTTCTTTTTTGGCAAGCAGCGCAATAATCTCTTTTGTCTGCTTAATTCTTGCCTGCTGTTGGGTCTTTAGCAATTCTTTAAAATCATTATCGTCTGTATTCATAAAGTAGCCAAGAATATGGACTTCATAATTCTTATACAGAGTGTTGACCTCAATTCCTTGAATAACTTCTATTTTATCGTCCAGATTGTTTTTTTTCATATAATCTCTGGCAACCTGATATGACAGAATATTATCATGATCAGTTAGAGCAATAGCTTGCAGACCAACATCAATTGCCGTATCTACAATCTTTTCCGGCGAAAATACACCGTCTGAATACAAAGTATGGATATGTAAATCAGTCTTCATGTCCTTTCTTCCTTTTCATTTTTATCTATACAACAAAAAATTCTTTTAATAACGACAGCACGACCATCAGAAGGAGTAATCTCAACTTCTACAGCGTTCAACTGTAACTTGCTGCTGTCAGCTACATCATATCGTTCAGGTACACAGGTTGTAAAACGGGACAAAGAAGTGCTATAGTCCATACCTATTACACTGTCAAATGCACCGCAAAATCCTACATCCGTAATGTATCCCATTCCATTAATAATTTGTTCATCGGCAGTCTGCACATGAGTGTGAGTACCGAAAAATGCACTTACCCCGTGTTCTGCACAGTATTTTGCAAAACAAATTTTTTCTGCTGTTGCTTCGGCATGGAAATCTACTATAACAATCGGAGTAATTTCCTTTAAGCGTTTTATTTCATCAATCACAACACTCCACGGTGAATCCACAGGCGCCATAAACACACGCCCGAGCGCATTTATCACAGCTATTTTAAGCCCGTTGAATTCAAAAATACGACTCCCTGCCCCGTGAGTATTCGCAGGATAATTAATTGGTCTTACGAGTTTATCAGCAGAATCAATGTAGGTAAAAATTTCTTTTTTATCCCAGATATGGTTGCCGGAGGTCATACAGTCTATTCCATACTCGGATATTTCATTGTAATTTTTTGTGGTTAATCCAAATCCGTGAGATGCATTTTCAACATTAGCAATGCAAAAAGTATTTTCGATATCTAAATGGCAGTCAGGCAAGAATGCAATAGGTTCAGCCAGAAAATCACGCACAAGATAGCGTCCCGGTTTTCCAACCAAATCTCCAAAAAATAATATTTTTAAATTTTCATCACCTGACATATTTATATTCCTTTTAGTAAAATGTGAGCAGTAAGAATACTGCCCACATAATCTATTTTGCTATTTCAGTAGTTCTGAATTCTCTAACAACAGTTACTCTGATTTGTCCCGGATAATCCAGTTCGTCTTCAATACGTTTTGCTATATCTCTGGCAAGTTTTTGAGAAGCAAGGTCGTCAAATTTTTCAGATTCTACGATGATTCGAACCTCACGACCCGCCTGAACAGCGAACGATTGTTTTATACCGTCATAACTGTTTACTATTTCTTCAATTTTTTGAAGACGTTTGATGTAAATTTCAAGCGTATCACGTCTTGCGCCCGGTCTGCCTGCAGAAATAGCATCTGCAACTTTCACAAGAACAGCCTCAATAGTATTAGCAACAACATCATCGTGATGTGCTTCTATCGCGTGAATAACTTCAGGACGTTCGCCATAACGGGCTGCAAGTTCAACACCCAATTGAATATGCGTACCTTCCTGAGTCTGGTCTACTGCTTTACCTATATCATGCAAAAGCCCTGCACGCTTTGCAACCGCAACATTAGCACCAAGCTCAGCGGCAAGCATGCCTGCAATATGTCCTACTTCAAGCGAGTGCTTCAAAACATTTTGTCCGTAACTTGTTCTGTAATACAGGCGTCCGAGAGTTTTAACAAGTTCTTTATTAAGTCCCATAACTCCCATATCTACAGCGGCGTTTTCACCCTCTTCCCATATTTTTCTGTCAATTTCTTCGCGTGCTTTTTCAACCATTTCTTCAATACGAACAGGGTGAATACGACCGTCTACGATTAATTTTTCAAGTGCCAGTTTTGCAATTTCGCGTCTTACCGGATCAAAACTTGATAATACAACAGCTTCAGGCGTATCATCAATAATTAAATCAACACCTGTAAGCGTTTCTAATGCACGGATATTACGACCTTCACGCCCGATTATGCGCCCTTTCATTTCGTCATTCGGCAGTGCGACAACTGAAACTGTTGTTTCTACAACCTGTTCAATCATGCATCTTTGCATTGTCGTTGAAAGTATTTCTTTTGATTTTTCAAGGGCTGCTTCTTTTATTTTTTGTTCATTCTCTTTGATAAGCTGCATTTGTTCCTGAGCAAGATCATGTTTTAATTGGTCTAAAAGCATTGTTTTTGCTTCTTCAGCGGACATGCCGGAAATTCTTTCGAGTTCTGTTGTCTGTTTTTGAACAATTTCAGCGAGATAATCTTCTTTTTCAAGAAGTTCATCGAGTTTGCGCTGAACCTGCAAATCTTTATCAGTATATTCCTGAATTTTATCTTCAAGCATATCTTCGCGTTTGGCGAGTTTTTGTTCCTGTCTTGCAAGTTCCTGTCTGCGTTCTCTTTCTTCTTCGTTTAACTTTTCTCTGTCCTGCTGCAACTCTTCTATTGCTCTGATTTTTGCTTCCTTTAAAAGGATTTTTTCTTTCTCTTCTAAAGCTAAACGGTCTTTTTCTGTGTCAGTTAACACACTTTTCATTTTGGATTGCTGGACATACAGCATTGCGACTAAGGCTATTACCACAATAATCGCGACAATTAATAAATAGTCCATAAAGTTTTTTACCTTATCCTTTTCTATTTTTTAATAATATATACAATAGCCCGATACATATAGCCTATCGAGTTCTCCTATTTAAAGTATTATTCAAATATTTGATTTATTGCATATATAATCCAAAAATATTTACCTACTACATTTGTCAATATCATAACATGCAAATAACATTTTGTATAGTAGCATTTAAAATTTTGATACATAAAAATTACAATTTACAACTTCAAGAAAAAGTGCTATAATAATTCCGTGAAAAAAGGAGAGAGACAATGGAAATTAAAGTTTCACAAGAGGTAAAGGACATTAAAACAGAAGTTCTTGTAATCGGACAATTTGAAGGCGAAAAAACTTCACAAGAACTTGCAAATACTTATGCAGTGGAAAAAGATGGATTTGAAGGAAAATTCGGTACAACATATCTTTTACACACATTTGGCAAAATCCCTGCTGATAAAATTTTAATAGTAGGGTTAGGTAAAAAAGAAGAAGTTGACGCAAATAAAATTCGTGAAGCTGTTGCAAAAGCAGTCAAAAAATTAAAACAAATCAAAGCGAAAAAAGCATGTTTTGATTTTGATATCAATTGTGACTACGGCAAATCTGCCGCTATCGGTGCATTAATTGCAGATTATGCTTTTGACAAATATAAATCAGAAAAAGCTGAACATCTTGACGAAATTACATTCGCAAGATTTTCACAAAAAGATGTTGATGAAGGTATAATTTTCGGTGAAGCCATGAAATTTGCGAGAGATCTTGCTAATGAACCGGCACAATTTGCAACACCTTCTAAACTTGCGGATATTGCACAACATTTAGACGGTATAACAACCAAAGTTTACGACAGGGATGCTATTGAAAGAATGGGTATGGGGGCTTACTTAGCAGTTGCGCAGGGCAGTGTACAGCCGCCTAAATTCATCCATATGAAATATACCGGTAAAAATCCTAAAAAGAAAATAGCAATTATAGGAAAGGGCATTTGTTTTGACTCCGGCGGACTTGATATCAAACCACCTTCATCAATGCTAACCATGAAAGATGACATGTCAGGTGCGGCATGTGTTTTAGCGGTAATGCAAGCATTAAATAAATTACAGCCGGATGCAGAAGTTCACGGTATTATAGCTGCCTGTGAAAACATGCCATCAGGAAGTTCATACAAACCAGGTGATATACTCACAGCGAAAAACGGCAAAACAATTGAAGTAGACAATACTGATGCAGAAGGTCGTTTGACACTTGCTGATGCATTATGTTTTGCATGCGAATTAGGAATTGACGAAGTCATTGATATAGCAACTCTTACAGGCGCATGTATGGTTGCACTCGGAACTGTCGCCTCAGGTATAATGGGCAACAACGAAGATATGATATCACGTTTGATTGAAACCGGAAAAGATTCAGGTGAAACATTCTGGCAGCTGCCTATGTTCAAGGAATACAAAGACAGCCTTAAATCTGATATTGCTGATATGAAAAACACAGGATCCAGATACGGCGGAGCATCAGCCGCAGGTGTGTTTTTGCAGGAATTTGTAAAAGATGTCAAGTGGGCACATATTGATATTGCCGGAACAGCATATCTTGAAAAACCGCAAAAGGAACTCATTGCAGGAGCAACCGGTGTCGGCGTCAGAACTCTGCTGAATTATGTAAAATAAGGATTATTCAGTGACCTGTGAACCGTGAACAGTGAACGGTTGTTGCATTGGGTGATTAAGTGATTAAGTGACTAGCGAATTTGCGCACGGACGGAGTGAAACGAGTCCGGATAGCGAACGGAACGAGCCGACTGGAGCAGAGCTCCTTAGGCGAGTCTCCGTGAGCGTGGAGCAAATTCAAGACAGGTGATTAGGTGATTAAGCGGGTTGCATGAATCAGGCAACGCCAGCTTTTTCCTCGCCCCTTGAGGGGCGGACAAGTCCGCTTTTACACTCTGTGGGACTGCTAAAGAAGTGCAGGCAATGTCATAACTTGGTGAGGGGTCAAAAAAATGCGTACAAAGAGAGTCGTAGGGTGCCGTCGTTTCGACGAACAGGTTCTCTGTGAATTGTGGCCGGTGAACAGTGAACGGTTGTTACAAAAGTGATTAAGTGACTAGCGAATTTGCGCACGGACGGAGTGAAACGAGTC